>JACPPB010000041.1 GCA_016191205.1 Gammaproteobacteria bacterium
ACCCGGCACGGGGCGTTTCTGGATGGCATCGATCAGTTCGATCCGGAGTTTTTCGGCATCTCGCCCCGCGAAGCGGTGAGCATGGATCCGCAGCAGCGGCTTCTGCTGGAAGTCGCCTGGGAAACTCTGGAAAACGCCGGCATTGTGCCCGAGCGCCTCTCCGGTACCCGCACCGGCGTGTTCGTCGGCATCATGGGGAGCGATTACGGCCAGCTTCTTGCCAGCCGCGGGCCGGAAGCAATCGACGCTTATCTGGCAGTGGGCGCCGTCACCAGCGCTACCGCGGGCCGGTTGAGTTATGTGCTCGGACTGGAAGGTCCCTGCCTGGCCCTGGACACCGCCTGTTCCTCTTCTTTGGTGGCTGTGCATCAGGCGTGCCAGAGCCTGCGGACGGGTGAGTGCGAGCTGGCCCTCGCCGGCGGCGTCAACGCCATCCTTGTTCCGGCCGGGACGATCTCCGAATGCAAGGCGCGCATGCTGGCGCCGGATGGACATTGCAAAACGTTCGACGCCGCCGCCAACGGATTCGTGCGCGGAGAAGGCTGCGGGATCGTGTTGCTCAAACGCCTGTCTGACGCCCGCCGCGACGGCGATTCCATTCTGGCGCTGATCCGCGGATCGGCCGTCAATCAGGACGGACGCAGCAGCGGTCTCACCGTTCCCAACGGGCCCGCCCAGCAGGACGTAGTCCGCGCCGCTCTCGCGGCAGCGGGCGCTTCGCCCCACGACGTCGGCTACGTAGAGGCGCATGGGACCGGGACCGCGCTCGGCGATCCGATCGAAGTGCAAGCCCTCGCCGCGGCCCTGGGCCAGGGCCGGTCCAACCAGCAACCTCTGTTGATCGGTTCGGTCAAGACCAACATCGGCCACCTGGAAGCGGCCGCCGGTATTGCCGGCCTCATCAAAGTCGTGCTGTCCATGCGTCATGGCGAGATCCCGGCGCACCTGCATTTCCACGAGCCTAATCCGCAAATCCCCTGGGATCGGCTGCCGGTGCGGGTTACCACGGAACGAACGGCCTGGCCCGGTGGCAACGGCAGGCGGCTCGCCGGCGTTAGCTCTTTCGGCTTCAGCGGCACCAACGCGCACGTGCTGCTGGAGGAAGCTCCGCCCGCGCCCCCAGCCGAACGATTGCCCGATTCATCGCCCGAATCGGCGAACGCCATTCACGTTCTGACGCTTTCGGCCCGCAGTGAGCCCGTGTTGCGCGATTTAGCCGGGCGCTACGCGCGCTGGCTGTCGAAGCGCCCGGAGGCCGACCTGGCCGGCGCCTGTCTTACGGCCAACACCGGACGTTCATTTTTTGAGCACCGCGCCGCGCTGCTCTGTAGCTCAATCGAGCAAGCCTGCATGCAGCTTACCGCCCTCGCCGGCGGTAAAGACGCCCCCGGCTTATTCCGCGGCGTGGGCCGTGCCGGGCTGGACGTCGGCATTCCGCCGGACGAAAGCCAGCCGTCTCCTGAGATTCTCTGCCGGCGCTACGTATCGGGCATAATGCCGGATTGGCCGGCTTGGCAAAATTCGGCACCCGGGCGCATGCTTTCGCTGCCCACGTATCCGTTTCAGCGCCAGCGTTATTGGGCTGAGCCCGTCGCCCGGACGGCAACGGAGGGCGGCCATGTGCTTCTTGGCGTGAAGCACAGCTCAGCCTCGGGCGAAGTGACCTACACCCAGAGCTTGAGCCTGGAGGCGCAACCATATCTGGCCGGCCACCAAATCTTCGACGCGGTAGTCGCGCCGGGGGCGCTCTTCGCAGCTCTATCGCTGGCCGCCGGCGATGCGTTCCGTTTGCGCAGCCTGCTGCTGGCGGAGCCTCTCGTGCTGGAGCGGCAAGGGCGGTGCGAACTGCAAGTCGTCCTGGCGCCGCGGAAGGATGGCATTGAACGGCCCTTCCAAGTTTTTAGCGCGCCCGTTCCGGACGGGCCGTGGATCCTGCATGCGCGCGGCTTGCTCGACTACCAGCACACGAGTGTAGAGACAGCCGAGGCCGCGAACCTGGAGGAATGGCAACAGTCGCTGCATCCGCTGGATGTGGATGACCTCTACGCCGCGCTCGACCGTCGCGGCATACACTTCGGCGCATCGTTCCGCGGCCTCGATGAAGTATGGGCCGGACCGGAAGAGGCACTAGGTCTGATCACGTTGCCGGATGCGACGGGGAATTCACCGGCAGCGCCGATTCATCCAGTCCTTCTGGACGCTTGCCTGCAAGTGGCCGCGGCCGCACTGGGGACGGAGTCCGACGATTTGTACGTGCCATTCCAGGTGGATCGCCTCGAATTGCGCAGGGCGGCGCCGCACCGGTTTTGGTGCCGCGCGCGGCTGCGATCGGGCGGCGATGCAGTCACCGCCGATCTGACGCTGGCCGACGAGGACGGGGAGCTGCTGGGACGGATCGAGGGGTTGGTGTTGCGGCGCACGGACCGCGCCAGCCTGCTGCGGAAGCGAACCGCGGCGGAAGCCGATTGGTTGTACGAGCCGCA
>JACPPB010000042.1 GCA_016191205.1 Gammaproteobacteria bacterium
ATCAAGAGTTGTGAGACCATTTGAGTAAGCAGCGAGGACCTCCTGTGCCGAGAACGACGATAGTGGAAATTCCCCCTGCCGCGCAAGCCCGCATGCTGGCTGAGTTACGCCGGGCCCGGTACGGGTACTGGTTGGCCCTGCACCTGCTCTTGCTGTGTGCGGCCGGTCGGACACCCTCCGAGATTGCTGCCGTATTGTTCTGTTCGCGCTCCACAGTCTATCGCGTGGTGAGGGCATACCGGGCCGGGGACTCGGAGTGGCTGGAGGAGGAAGGCGCGGGGAGTCCCCTGGCGCGGCGGACGGGGCTCTCGCCCGCCCTGAGACGCTCGGTGCTAGCGATCCTCAAGGCCGCGCCGCGGGCCTGCGGTTGGTGTCGCACCCGCTGGAGCTGTGCCACGGTCGCCCTGGAGGTGCGAGCCCGGCGGGGGGTCGTGGTGTCGGCCGAGACGGTGCGGCGGTGGCTGCATGCGCTGGGGTGGGAGTGGAAACGCGCCAAGCTGGTCGCCAAAGACGATGATCCCCAGCGGGTCGAGAAACTGGCGCGGATTCGCTACGCCTTCGAGCAATTGCGGGCCGGCATGGCGCTCTTCTTTGCCGACGAGTTGGATATCGCCCTGCTGCCCAAGGTGGGCTATCAATGGATGCCCAAAGGCGAGCAGGTTGAGGTGCCGACGCCGGGCACCAACGAGAAGCGCTATTTGGCAGGTGCGCTCGATATCGCAACCGGCACGACCCCGCACTGTGTCTGGTATCGCAAAACCACGGGGCTGTTCCTAGACCGGCTGGCCACGCTGGACCGGGCATACCCCGCTCCGGCGTTTTCCTGTCTCTCCGTCGTGGTTGACAACTCCAAGATTCATTACGCGGGGGAGGTCCAGACGTGGCTGGCAGCTCATCCGCGCTTCGCGCTGCTCTACCTACCCACCTACTGCCCTAAAGCCAACCCCATCGAGCGGGCCTTTGGCGATGTCCATGATAAATGTACCCGCAACCATACGCGCAAGCGGATGTGGCATCTGGTGCGAGACGTCGAACAGCATCTGGCCGTCAATGGCCCGTGGGCGTATGCCCTCTCCGACCTCTACTACACTCCGGAAGTGACCGCCGCCGTACAGGCGCTTTGGGCGGCGGCAACCCCACAAGAGGAGACCTCACAACTTGCTGCGTGAGTGTACGAATGTCATGTGGTCTGATTTAGGCAGCGAATGCCCCAGTAAACTCAATGAAGTCGTGTTGAGCATTAAGGCTCTCGCGGAGGAT
>JACPPB010000017.1 GCA_016191205.1 Gammaproteobacteria bacterium
GCCCGCCGGGCTGGGTCTCGACTCAAACGACCGCGGGCATGATCTGGATGCCCGGCGCGCCGGCGAGAAACTGGCCCAGCTTGCCGCCCAGGGTTTTGAAGTGCGGAGTTTCGCGGTGCGTGGCGAGATCCGCCTTGCTCTTGTACTGCTCCAGCATCACATAGGTGGTGGGGTCGTCGGTCTTGTGCAACTGATAGAAGGTGCATGCGGGCTCATTGGCGCGCACGGCGGCGGTGAGTTCTTTCATCAGCGCTTCAAAGCCGGCTTGTTTGCCGTCCTGGATTTTCAGGGTTGCGATGACACCGATCATGGGTAGCTCCTCTTGCTTTGGGTTATGGGAAGGACATTGTTATAAAACGGGCGTCCGCACTATACCCCGCGCTCCGCGCACGGTCATCCCGACGCGGAGCGCAAGGCGCCTAGCGCAGCAGCGGCAGAACCTCGGTGGCGAAACGCTCGATCTGGTCCTGACGTTCGCCCGGCGGGCTCACCGCGTCGAGGATCAGATGGCGCACGCCGGCCTCGCGAAAGGCATTGATGCGCGCGGCGACATCCTCGGGCCGCCCCAACGCGCAATACTTCTTCGCCGGGCCGCGGAAGTCGCTGGCGTAGCGCTCGGAGAGGTGCTCCGTGGCCACGTCCCAGGCGGTCTCGAAACTGTTGTCGATGCGGAAAAACAGCAGGTGCGCGGTATCGAAGCGATCGATTGCACGTTTGGCGGCGGCGGCGCTTTTTTCGATGGTTTGCAGAAAACCGGCGAACATCTCCGGCGTCACCACGTAGGAGACATAGCCGTCGGCGAGCCGTCCCGCGCGCGCCAGGGCGGCCTCGGAGCGCCCGCCGCACCAGATCGGCGGGCCACCCGGTTGCAGCGGCGCGGGCAGCATCTGCACATTCTCGAACGGGTAGAACCGGCCCGCGTGGCTGACGCGCGCGCCGCTCCAGAGTTTGCGCAAGACTTCGATCCCCTCGGACAGGCGCGCGCCGCGCTCCTTGACCGGCACGCCGCAGGCGGCGTACTCGTTGGGGAATTCACCGCCGACACCGACACCGAACAACAACCGGCCGGAGGTCAGGCGATCCAGGGTCGCCACCTGCTTGGCCACCGCGACCGCGTGGCGCAGCGGCAACAGGTACACCGAGGTGCCCAGCAGCAGGCGGTCGCTCAGAACCGCCGCCTGGGCGAGTTGCAGGAGCGGGTCCATGATCGGTACCGCGAAGGCGATGTGGTCGCCCACCCAGAGGGAATCGAGCCCGATGCGCTCGGCGAGCGCCACCACCTGGCGCACACGGGCGGCGCTGTCCATGCTGGTCATCCAGCCGTAACGCATGTCGTTCGCAAGGGGCAAGGTCATCCTGTTCTCCAGTCGAGATTCGAGTTGTAGAGGCGCTGGCTCGATTGTAGGGCGGATACTGCCGGGTTCAACCCGGCGCCAGCGCCATCAGCGAGGCACGCCACCCGCGGCCGAGCGGCGCCCTTGCAGATAAGCCACCAGCGCGGGCAGCAGGCTCAGCACGATGATGCCCAGCAGCACCCAGGTGAAATGCTCCTTCACGCCGGGCAGGTTGCCGAAGAAATAGCCCAGGCCGACAAAACCGCCGACCCAGAACAGCGCGCCCAGAATATTGAACATCAGGAAGCGCGCGTAAGGCATGCGACTCGCCCCGGCGACGAAGGGCACGAAGGTGCGCAGAAACGGCGCGAAGCGCGCGATCAGCACCGACTTGCCGCCGTGGCGTTCGAAAAATGCCCGCGCCCGATCGAGGTGATCGCGGCGGATCCAGCGCGAATCCCGCGCATAGACCGCCGCTCCGATGCGCGAGCCGACGTAGTAATTGCAGCTGTCGCCCAGCGTCGCCGCCACGAACAGGCTGGCGCCGAGCACCAGGGGATCCAGGCTGCCGACACCGGCCAGCGCCCCGGCCGCGAACAGCAGGCTGTCGCCCGGCAGAAAGGGCATCACTACCAAGCCGGTTTCGACGAAGACGATCAGGAACAGGATGCCGTAGACCCACAGCCCGTACTGCCCGATCAGGCCCAGCAGATGGCGGTCGACGTGCAGAATGAAATCGATCAGATCCATCATGGCGCAAGTCCGGCAAAGGACGCGACCATACCGGTAGCGGAGCGCGGGCGCAAAAAAAGGCGGGGATGCCCCCGCCCTGGTGATGGCCGCAAGACCGGCTCAGGAGACCCGCAAACCCAGTTGCGCCATGCCGGCGCGGTCGCACACCGGTGCCCGCCGGGAACCGGGAGCCAGTGGCACGGACCCCGGCGTGCGTTCGAAGGAGTCGAACAGCCCGATGCTGTTGGAGTACTCGCGCAGCTCCGGGATGACATGCTTGCCGATCAGTTCGATGGAGCGGTTGCGCTGCTGGTCGGACGCCACGCCCTGCACATTGAAGAACGTGAAGGAACCCGGACGGATCACGCTCAGGATTGCCTTGATCTTCGGAATCACCTGCTCCGGGGTTCCCACCACGATTTGCAGGTTTTCCTGCGCGCGCTGGTAGGAATTCCAGAGTTTTTCCTTGATCACGTCGAAATCCTGTTCCTCCTGCCACTTCCCGCTGCGCGCCGCCGCCAGCTTGTCCTTGCTGACGCCGAGCCAGGAACCGCCCGGCGCCTTGGCCAGAATGCGGGTCGCGGTCTTGGAGTTGTAGCCCGGCGGCAAGGTGTGCTCGGGACGGCTGAAGCCGTTCTGGCCGCCGCCGAAGGCGTAGCCGCGCCCGATCTGCTGAGCTTCCGCTTCGTTGTCGGAGACGAACACCGGCAACAGATAGCCGAAGTTCTCCGGGCCGGCCTGGTAGCCCAGCTCGGCGGCGGTGTCGGCGTAGAGATCCCAGAGATCGCAGGTGGGGCCGAGCGCTGAACCCAGTCCGATGTAGGGGTAGCGTTTCTGGGCACACCAGATCACGGTCTCGGGCGAGAGCACGCCGGGAATCCACTGCTGGGGATAGGGCTCCTGCAGCGGCAGCGCCCAGGGGTTCACATGACGGTAGTGGAAATGCTTGCCCTCGTAGCGCCAGGGGCCGGGCCGGGTCCAGGCCTGGATGATGAAGTCGTGGGCTTCATTGAACATCTCGCGGTTGTAGGAGGGGTTGGCGTTGTTGAAGAACTGTTCGGAGCCGGCGCCGCGCACCCAGCCCGCCACCAGACGGCCGCGGGAGATGAGGTCGATCTCCGCCAGTTCCTCGGCCATCCGCAACGGGTGCTTGATCACCGGCAGCGGGTTGCCCACCAGAATGATCTTGGCCTTGCGGGTGGCGCGCGCCAATACGGCGGCCTCGGTATTGATCACGTTGCCCATGCAGTAGGGGTTGCCGTGATGCTCGTTCAGCGCCAGCCCGTCGAAGCCGACTTCCTCGGCAAAACAGTATTCGTCGATGAACTGGTTGTAGTCGTCCGCCGCCTTCTTGCGATCGAAATAGCGGTTGGAAACGCCGAAGAACGCCTTGTTGGCGAGCACGACGTTTTCGTCGATGTGGCGATAGGGACGCTCGGTGAAATAGCCGAATTTCATGGTGGGAAATCTCCTCTGGACAATCGGTATGCAGTCAGCTCGCGCGGGGAAACCGCCCCGGCGTCACGCACGGACGCCGGGGCAGTTCCATCGGTACCGCGCCTCAGTGGCGGGCCGGGACCGGGATCGGCAGATTGAACAGTTCGATGCAGTTGAGCCCCATGGCCTGTTCGCGCACTTCCTCGGACACGCCCGCGGTGTGGTTGGCGAGCATCTCCTGCGACCAGGGCCAGGTGGAATCGCTGTGGGGGAAGTCGTTGGCCCACAGCAGACGCTTGGAGTTCATGCGGTGCGCGCAGGCAAAGGCTTCCCAGTCGTCCTGGAAGGTCAGCCAGACGTTTTCCCGGATGTACTCGCTCGGCGGGCGCGGCAACACGGGACCGTGCTTGCCGTGGCCGTGCCGGTAGGCGGCGCGATTGATGCGGTGCATGTAGTGGGGCAGCCAGCCGGCGTCGCCCTCGGCGCCGACGAACTTGAGCTCGGGGTGGCGCTCGAACACGCCGCCCAGGACGAACAGGCCGACCATATCCTGGATGCCGCGGATGAGTTTCAGGAAGCTGTTGAGTTTGTGGCCGCGATACTCGGTCAACGCCGCCGCACTCTCCCGCGAGGTGAGGATGTGGAAACACAGCGGCAGGTCGAGGTCGGTCGCGCACTCCCAGAGGGCGTCGTACATGGGGTGGTCGTAGTCCTCCTCGACCGGCCGGCCGGGCATCATCACACCCACGAAACCCGCCGCCTTGATGCGGCGAAAATCCTCGATGGCGGAGTCCACCGACAGCACAGCGGTCTGGCCCAACCCGAACAGGTTTTTCGGCGCCGCGCTGCAATAGCCTTCGAGCCAGCGGTTGTAGGCCTTGAAGCAGGCATCCTTGTAGAGCGCATCCTTGAGGTTGCACAGCACCATGCCGACCGAGGCGTAGATGACTTCGCCATCGACGCCGTCGCGCTTCTGGTCCTCGACGCGGTTGGTCGGATCCCAGCCGCTCTGGTGCATGTCATAAAACTTGCGGTGCGGCCCCAGCTTGGGCATGACTTCGTCGGGAATGCCGGCGGCGGACATCAGGCCGATCTCGAGGGGCCGCTTGTAGCCCTCGATGGCGTAGGCGTCGCCGCCTTTCCCGTCATCGACCAGATAGGGCGCGCGATCGCGGTATTTGGGGTCGATGAAATCCCGGTAACACTCGGGCGGCTCGACGATATGGGAATCGGCGGAAACTACAGGTGCGCGCAGCATGAATACCCCCAGTAAAAAGATCGGAACAGTGAATCGGATGGTTAAAAAATGTGTCGTGCCCTAGTGGATTCCAACGAGGGGTAAAAATCAAGCCGCGCCCCGCACTACCGATGACTCAGAGCAAGTCATCGAATGGCAAAACCTGCACCATCTCGCCAGTCGCGATCGCTCCGCTGCCCGCGGGCACCAGGATAAAAGCGTTGCAACGTGCCAGGGAGGCGAAGGCGCCCGAGCTCTGCTGCGGGTCCGGCAGTGCCCGCCAGCCGCCGGCGCCATCCGCTTCGAGACGGCCGCGCAAGAGTTCCAGTCGGGTGCGGTTGCGGCGCAGGGGCGCACCGGCGCTGGCGCTGATACAGAGCGGCGCGGGGTCATCGGCACCCTGAAGTTTGCGGATCGCCGGCGCCACCAGTTGATGAAAGGTCACCAGTGCCGACACCGGATTGCCCGGCAGGCCGCACACAAATGCCGTACCCAGACGGCCAAAAATAAACGGCTTGCCGGGTTTGAGTGCCACTTTCCAGAAGCCCACTTCGCCCAGTTCGTCGAGCAGGGCGCGGACGTGATCCGCCTCGCCCACGGAAGCACCACCACAGGTGATGACCAGGTCGGTGTTCGCGGCGCCCTGCACAAAGGCGGCGCGCAACCGTTGCGGATCGTCGCGGACGATGCCCAGATCGAGCACCTCCGCACCCAGGCGGTCGAGCATTGCCGCGATCACATAGCGATTGCTGTCGTGAATCTGTCCCGGCGCGAGGGCTTCGCCGGGCGGGCGCAGTTCATCGCCGCTGGCAAAGAGGGCGACCCGCAGCCGGCGCCGCACCGTCGCGGCCGCCAACCCCAGCGTCGCCAGCACGCCGATCTCGATGGCGCCGAGGCGCCGACCGGCCGGCAGCACCCGTTCGCCGCGCGCCACGTCTTCGCCGGCCCGACGCACATTGGCGCCGCGCTCACCCAGCTCCGCCGTCAACCGCACCTGATCGCCGGTCCGCTCGACATCTTCCTGAATCACCACCGTGTCCGCCCCCGCCGGCAGATTGCCGCCGGTGGTGATGCGCACGCATTCACCCGCGCGGACCGTGCCGGCAAAGGGCGCGCCGGCCAGCGCGCTGCCGATCAGCCGCAACCGGACGTCGGGCGCGAGATCGGCATGGCGCACAGCGTAACCGTCCATGGCGGAGTTGTCGGCCGGCGGCAGATCCTGGGGCGCATGGACGGCGCGGGCAAGAATCCGGCGCGAGAGTGCGGCGAGCGGAATGTCTTCCGTTTCCGCCACCGGAACCACTTCCGCGAGCATCCGGGCACGCGCGTCGTCGAGCGTCAACAAAGGTGTTTTGGGGGTCACGGTCTGCTCGGAACTCGGGTCATGGTTTACTCCGTGGTGTGCCCCGTGGTCTGGACAGGAGGCCGCTGCTACCATGCGGCAAAGCGACACCCGAAGGCAACGCCGCTTGCGGCGCTGCGCGCATCCCACCTCTGCAAGGATAATAAGACATGAAACTCTACGACTACCCCCAGGCACCCAATCCCCGTCGCGTGAACATTTTTCTGGCCGAAAAAGGCATTGCGGTGGAGCGCATTCCCGTCGATCTGATGAAAGGCGAACAACTGCGCCCCGAATACCGCGCCAAGAATCCGGCCTGCGACATCCCCATGCTGGAACTGGACGACGGCACCTGCATCAGCCAGATCCGCGCCATCTGCCGTTACTTCGAGGAGATTCATCCCAAGCCCGCGCTGCTGGGCAGCACCCCGACCGAGAAAGCCCTGTGCGAGATGTGGGATCACCTCGCCTTCATGAACGGCCTGCTCGCGGTGGCCGAAGTGTTCCGCAACACCGCCAAGGGCTTCGCGGATCGCGCGGTGGTGGGGCCGCACTCCTATCCGCAATCGGCGGAACTGGCCGAGCGCGGCCGTGCGCGGGTCGGGAATTTTTTCGCGGACTTCGAGCAGCGACTGACCGGCCGCCCCTATGTCGCCGGCGACTTCTATTCCGTCGCGGACATCACCACGCTGGTCACCTGCGACTTCGCCAAGTGGATCAAGGCGGAAATTCCCGCCGAGTGCGTCAACCTCAAGGCCTGGTACGACCGGGTGTCGGCGCGCCCGGCGGTACAGGCCAACCGCTGAGCCAGCGCCCGCGGGTGCGGCACCCGCGGGCGCTGTGCTAAATTGGCCCGCCTCCAGGGCGAGTGACGCCGTGCCGGCCGGCATCGGCGTCCTACTCGAAACCGAATTCATTCAACACTCCATTTGAGAGGGGACACCACCATGAGTCTTGATCAACGCCAATTCCGGGATGCACTCGGTGCCTTCCCCACCGGCATCACCGTCGTCACCGCCAAGGATGTCGACGGCAAGCCGGTCGGCGCCACCGCCAACAGCTTCTCCTCGGTATCCCTGGATCCGCCGCTGGTACTGTGGAGTGTCGCCAAGACCGCCAACTGCTACAACGCGTTCATGAAGGCGAAACACTTCGCCATCCACATCCTCCACGCGGGCCAGGAAAACATCAGCCGCCTGTTTGCCACCAAGGAAGCCGACAAGTTCGCCAACCTGCAGTGGTACGAGAGCGTCCAGGGCGCGCCCCTGCTGGCTGACTTCAGCGTGCGCTTCGAATGTTCGACCGAGAACCTCTACGAAGGTGGCGACCATATCATCGTCGTGGGCCGGGTCCATGAGATGAGTGTGCAGGAGTGCGAACCCCTGGGCTTCTACAAAGGCAAGTACGCGAAAATCGTCGTCTGACCGATCCGCCCGATTCCGTCCATGAACCACAATCCACGACCGCATAGCCCGGAGACCCGGCAATGAGCGACACCTTCAATGCCCTGGTGCTCGACCGCAACGAAGACAAGAGCGTCAGTGCCACCATCAAGCGCCTGACACTGGCCGACCTGCCCGACGAAGACGTGCTGGTGGATGTCGCGTATTCCACCGTCAACTACAAGGATGGCCTCGCCGTCACCGGTGCCTCGCCCATCGTGCGCAAATTCCCCATGGTGGCCGGCATCGATCTCGCCGGCACGGTAGCGACGTCCCGCGACAGCCGCTTCCAGCCTGGCGACCGCGTGCTGGTCAACGGTTACGGCCTGTCGGAGCGCTTCTGGGGCGGCTATGCGCAGCGCCAGAAGCTCAAGCCCGAGTGGCTGGTGCGGGTGCCGGACGCCTTCAGCCTCGAGGAGGCCATGGCGATCGGCACCGCGGGCTACACCGCGATGCTGTGCGTGCAGGCGATCCGCGACTGGGGCGTGAAGCCCGAGGCGGGCCCGGTGGTGGTCACCGGTGCCGCCGGCGGCGTCGGCACCGTGGCGATCATGCTGCTGGCCAAGCTGGGTTATCAGGTCACCGCCGTCACCGGCCGGGTTGAAGAGGCGCGCGCCTTGTTGGAACAACTCGGCGCCAGCGAGATCATTCCGCGCGCGGACCTGGCCCGCGACGCCGCGCCCCTGGAAGCCGAACGCTGGGCGGCAGCGGTGGATACGGTGGGCGCGAACACGCTCGCCAGCGTCATCGCCCAGACCCGCTACGAGGGCATCGTCACCGCCTGCGGACTCGCCGGCGGCGCCGGGCTGCCCAGCTCGGTAATGCCCTTCATCCTGCGCGGCGTGACCTTGCGTGGCATCGACTCGGTGATGGCCGCGCAACCGCGCCGCCAGCGCGCCTGGGACGAACTCGCAAAACTGGTGGACCGCGCCCTGCTGCGCGCGATCTATGCAGTGGAGCCGTTGGCGCGGGTACCGGAACTCGGACGCGCCATTCTCGCCGGCGCGATCAAGGGCCGCGTGGTGATCGACGTCAATCGCTGACCGCTCCGCCAAAGCGCGGCTGGCACCCGCGCCGGGGCGCACCTATCATCGGCGGCGATAAAAAAACCTGACAGAGGGGCGCCACCGATGAAATTCAATCTGTTCATGTACGGGACCGTGGGTCGCCGCGCCGAGCTGGAAGCCGGCATGGCGGGCAAGGACCCGGCGCGCTACTGCCGCATGCTGGCGGAAATCGCCGAGCTCGCGCGGCTGGCCGACCGCTCCGGTTACTTCGGCTTCGGCCACCCCGAACACCACCTCCAGATCGAGGGCTTCGAGGCCGCCAACGACCCCGGCCTGATGGCCATGTGGCTGGGCCGCCACAGCGAAAAGCTGCGCATCATTCCGTGCGGTTTCGTCTCCACCACCAACAATCCGCTGGTCACCGCCGAAAAAATCGCCACCCTCGACTGCATGCTGGGCGGACGCCTCGGCGTCGGTCTGGTGCGCGGTTATCAGGCGCGCTGGCTGGAAAACTTCAAGATCCAGCCGCAACTGACCGCGGTCGGCCCCTGGAACAAAGGCTCCGCCGCCGACGAGGACAATCGCGAATACTTCGCCGAATTCGTGGACGTGGTGCTGAAAGCGCTGCGCGAGGACACCTTCAGCCATCGCGGCAAATACTGGCAGTTCCCGCCGCCGGGATTTCGCAATCCCCACCCGCACCCGGTGTATTCCCGCTACGGCCGGGGTGTCACCGAAGACATGCTGGTCGAGCAGATCGGCATCGCGCCGCGACCGTTGCAAGCCGAGATTCCGCTTTACGGCGGTTTCTCCCACAGCCTGCGTTCGGCCAAGTTCTGGGCGCGCCACAAGGGCCGCCCCATCGTGCTGGCCGACGATCTCGATTTTCTGCAACTGCTGTGGAAGGAATGGGGCGCGGAGGCCGACCGTCTCGACATCGCCTACCGGCCCGGCGAGCAAGCCTGCTGGGGCGGCATCATGGTGTGCGCCGAGACCGACGCCCAGGCGCGGGAGTGGTACGGCGAGATGGCCTGGCTGTGGGATCAGTGGATGAAGCCCTTCGGACAGGGCGTGCCCGAGCTGCTGGTGGGCAGTCCCGACACCCTGAACCGGCGCATCGAAGCCGTGGGCAAGGCGATCCCCCTCGATGAAATCTTTCTGCTGATTCCCCAGGGCATCCTGGCGCCGGACAAGCTGCTGCACAGCATCGACCTGTTCGCACGCCGCGTGCTGCCGAACTTTGCGGCGCGCTGAACACCGCCGCCCAGTCCCCCGCCCCGTACAATGACGGTCAGTAACGCGAGCCGGGAATCCCGCCCATGCCGAAACGGCTGATCGTCGCCATCACCGGCGCCTCCGGTGCCATCTACGGTGTGCGCCTGTTGCAGGTGCTGCGCGACCTGCCCGACGTCGAAACCCATCTGGTGCTGTCCCCGGCCGGTGCCGCCACCCTCCAGCAGGAACTGGGCATGGAGCCGGCGGCGGTGAAGGCGCTGGCGACGGTCAGTCACGGCTACCGGGAGATCGGCGCGACCGTCGCCAGCGGCTCCTTTGTCACCGCCGGAATGGTGATCGCACCCTGCTCGATGAACACGCTGGCCGGCATCGCCCATGGCTTGGGCGGCAATCTCGTCACCCGCGCCGCCGACGTGACGTTGAAGGAGCGGCGCCGGCTGGTGCTGCTGACCCGCGAGACGCCGCTCACCCTCGTCCATTTGCGCAACATGACGGCTGTAACCGAAATGGGCGCGGTGGTGGCACCGCCGGTGCCGGCGTTCTATACCGCACCCGCCGGCATCGAGGATATCGTCAACCACACGGTCGGTCGCGCGCTCGATCACCTCGGTCTGGGAGAACTCCTGAGACGGTCCCCCGGTGGGAGACCGATCACCCGCACCGCAGCTTATCGTTTGGCGTGGGCGAGGATACGCTGCTGGGCGAGCTGGGTAAGCGTGATGGCCTTGGCGACCTCCGCGCTCTTGCGGATATGGCGCTGTAACAGCTGCTTGGCGCCATCCACATCCCGCGCCAGCAGACATTGCACCACCTCATGGTGCTCCCGGTAAGTCTGTTCGATGCGTGTGGGATCGGTGAAATCCAGCCGCCGCACGATATGGATGTGATCGTTGACATCCTTCAGGTAGCCGGCGAGCACGGCATTCCCGGTGCCTGCCGCCAGCGCCAGGTGAAAACTTTCGTCGCGCGCCACCATGGCCGCTACCGTCGGCGGCTTGCTGGGCACCTGCTCGGGATCCCAGGCGGCGGCCAGCTTTTTGAGCTGGCTGTCGGACATCGCCTGACAAGCGAGCTCCAGTGCCAGCATCTCCAACCCGATGCGTACATCGTAGTAGTGGTTGATCTCATCGATGTCGATATCGCGTACGAAGCAGCCCTGCTTGGGCAGGATCGTCACATAGCCCTCGGCCGCCAGGCGCTGGAGCGCCTCCCGCACCGGCGTGCGGCTGACGTGAAAGCGGTCAGCCAGTTCGTTTTCCGTCACCCGAACGCCGGGATAGAAGACAAAACTCAGGATCAGATCCTTCAGTTGCCGATAAATATCCGCGGGCGTTGCCTTGGTGGTTGACGACATCTGATGCCCCATCCGACTCTCGATACGCACCATTGTATACAACAAATCGGACCAAAGTGGTGCGCCCGAGTTCGCATCTGTAACTCGCGAAGTCCGGTTACCGAGACCTGCCTACAGGATTTTCAGGCACCTGCGAGCCATGTGCGCCTTGGCACGCAAGTTGAATGCTTTGATGTATGCAACATGCCCGGACGACTGCAATGGCATCCGATCTGACCCCCGCGCTGGTCGAGATCCCCGCGACGCCCTACCCGCTGCATCTCAGGCTGGCGACGACGGCGTTGATCCTGATCGACATGCAGCGCGATTTTCTCGAACCCGGCGGTTTTGGTGCCATGCTGGGCAACGACGTGGCGCTGCTGCGCAGCGCCGTTGCCCCGTGCCAGCGCCTGCTGGCCGCGGCCCGCAACGCGGGACTGCTGGTCATCCACACCCGCGAGGGCCACGGGCCGGACCTCGCCGACGCACACCCCGCCAAGCTGGCGCGCGGCAAGGGGCCGCTCCGGATCGGCGATCACGGTCCCATGGGCCGCATCCTGATCCACGGCGAACACGGCCATGACATCATCCCCGAGCTGGCGCCCGCACCCGGCGAACCGGTGCTCGACAAGCCCGGCAAGGGTGCGTTCTACAACACCGATCTGGCGCTGATCCTCGCCAACCACGGCGTCCACACGCTGATCGTCGCCGGTGTCACCACCGAGGTATGCGTGCACGCCACCACGCGCGAGGGGAACGACCGCGGGTACGAGTGCCTGGTGGTGAGCGACGCCGTGGCCTCCTATTTCCCGGAATTTCACCGTGTGGCGCTCGAGATGATCGTCGCCCAGGGCGGCATTTTGGGCTGGGTCGCCGACTCGGCGGCCGTCTGCTCCGTCCTGACCCAGGCCAACGCCTGATACCCCCGCCCCACCCATCCGCGAGGTTGCCTGCCATGAACACCACCACCCCGAAACTCTGGACCAGCGGCGACTGGAACGCCTTCTTCGGCTTCGGTACCAATATCCTGGTCAACGTGCTCACCCTCACCGCGCTGCTGCGCTACGTGCTGAAACTGCCGGACGACATCGTGTTCGGGCGCATCCTGCCCGCCACCGGCCTGACGCCTGGCTGGCCTATCAACTCGCCAAAAAGGAAGGCCGCGACACAGTCTGTGCCTTGCCTTCCGGAATTTCGGTACCCCACATGTTCGTGGTGGTGTTCGTGATCATGCTGCCGATTGCAGCCAAGACCGGTAATCCCATCAAGGGCTGGGAAGCCGGCCTCACCTGGGTGTTCGTGCAGAGTTTCGTACTGATGGCAGGCGGCTTCATCGCGCCCTACATCAAGAAGATCACCCCGCGCGCCGCACTGATCGGCGCACTTGCCGGGGTGTCCATCGCGTTCATCTCGCTCAAGCCTGCGCTCGACATGTACATGGACCCGATCATCGGCGTCGTGTGCTTTGCCATTCTGCTGGCAAGTTGGTTCGGTGGCGTCCGCTACTGGCGCGGCATTCCGGCGGGATTGGTGGCGATCGCCGTCGGCTCACTGATCGCCTGGGGTGGCCTGGCCTTTGGCTTCCACTTCGGTGGCATGAGTCTGGACAAACTCGGCGCCTCCTTCGCCGGTTTCGGCTTTTCGGTACCGCTGCCGGCGTTCGGTCATGTATTCGGCGGTTTCGAATATCTGGCCGTGATCCTGGTCACCGCCATTCCCTTTGGTATCTACGACCTGGTCGAGGCCATGGACAACGTGGAAAGCGCCGAGGCCGGCGGCGACCGCTTCCCCACCACCCGCGTGCTGACCGCCGACGGCGTGGTCAGCCTGATCGGCTGCCTGCTGGGCAATCCCTTCATCAATGCCGTCTACATCGGTCATCCGGGCTGGAAGGCCATCGGCGGGCGCATCGGCTACTCGGCTGCCACCGGCGCGATGGTGCTGATCCTGTCCTGGTTCGGCATCGTGGCGGTACTGATGGCGCTGATTCCGGTGGTGGCGATCTCGCCGATCCTGCTCTACATCGGCATGCTGATCGGCGCCCAGGCCTTTCAGGAGACTCCCAAGGCGCATGCGCCCGCCATCATGCTGGCGCTGGTGCCCCAGGTGGCGGCCTGGGGCAAGCTGATGATCGACAACGCGCTGGGCGCCGCCGGCACCAACGCCGCCACCGTGGGCCTGGACAAGCTCGCCGGCACTGGGGTGCTGTACCACGGACTGCAAGTGCTGGGCGGCGGGGCGATCCTGGGCAGCCTGATCCTGGCGGGCATCACGGCCTGCATCATCGATCGGACCTTCGGCAAAGCCGCCGGGTTCGCGGCGGTGGGCGGCGTGTTGACCTTCTTCGGTTTCATGCACGGCGAAGCCATCGGCATCGGCCAGAGTCCTACCGTGGCCCTGGCCTACCTGATCGTCGCCGCGGTGCTCTACGGCTGCGCCCGGCAGTCCCTCAGCAAGCCGGTCGCAGCGCCCATAGCCCTGGCCGCTGACTGAGACCGGGCCAATATCCCCTGCGGGCCAACGACTGGAACTGATCGAGCTTCACCGCCGCCATTTGCATACATGATCGTATTCAAGACGGCTCAACCCCACCAGGAGTCATGCCATGAGCACAGCACATCAAGTCAGCGTTCCTTCGACCCGCCAGCGCAGATCGCGCAACCTCGTCAGCGCCCTGGCGTTGGCGGCAGCCGGTTCCCTGCTGCCGGCCGCCGTCAACGCCGGGTCGGCCGATTTCGCAACCACCAACATCCAGTACCTGCACGGCGCCCATTATGCCGACTTCAATCCCAATGGCGGCTTCAGCCACAGCGATGAGGCCAGCATCGTCACCATCGAACACTTCGACGCCTGGAAATACGGCGACAATTTCCTGTTTGTCGACATCACCAATCCCGACGGCGAGGGCGACGGCTTCGGCACCACGGGCAAATCCAGCGGCAATTTCTACGCCGAAATTTCGCCTCGCCTGTCGCTGGGCAAGATCCTGGGGAAGGATCTGTCATGGGGGTTGATCCAGGACGTGCTGTTCACTTCCACACTGGAAATTCCCGAGTCGCCCGTCAAGCAGACCTGGCTGTATGGCGCCGCGGTGGATCTCAAGCTGCCGGGATTCCAGTTCTTCCAGGTGAACTGGTATATCCGCGACCCCCAGCAATCGGGAATCGATACCGGTCAACAGATCACGCTCGCCTGGGGTGCGCCCTTCAAACTGGGTCCGGTGCCCATGATGTTCGAAGGCTTTTTCGATTACGCCTGGGGCGTGGATCCGCTCAAGGACAACATCATCACCGCGCCGCGGCTGCTGGTCGATGTGGGTGATCTGATGGGCGTCGGCGCCGGCAAATTGCAAGCCGGCGTCGAATACCAGATCTGGCGCAACAAGTTCGGCATCAGCGGCATGGACGAGGACGTTGCCCAGGCGATGATCAAATGGATCTGGTGAAGACCAACCCGGCCATCGGCACGGGCGCCAAGGCCGCGCCCCTGCCCACGCTGCACGGGCTGCGCGCTGCGCTCGCCACCGGTCTGACCGCGCAAGCGGTCGCGGAACAGGTTATCGCCCGGCGCCGGGCGGTGACGGCCGAGGGAATCTGGATCACGCCAGTATCCGACCAGGCGCTGCGCGAACGGGCACGGCAGCTCGATGCCGCCCCGCAAGGGCCGCTGTTCGCAATCCCCTTTGCGGTCAAGGACAATATCGACGTGGCCGGCCTGCCGACCACCGCCGGCTGCCCGGCGTTCGCCTACACACCGGAAAGCACGGCGCCAGCGGTGCAGAAGTTACTGGACGCCGGCGCCATGCTCGTCGGCAAGACCAATCTCGACCAGTTCGCCACCGGCCTCACCGGCACCCGCTCGCCCTACGGCATTCCCGCCAACGCCTTCGATGCGGACTACATCAGCGGCGGATCGAGTTCCGGCTCCGCGCTGGCGGTGGCCCACGGCCTGGTGTGCTTCGCGCTCGGCACCGATACCGCCGGCTCCGGCCGCGTGCCGGCGGCGCTCGGCAATCTGGTCGGCCTCAAACCCAGCCGCGGTCTGGTGAGCGCGCGCGGTGTGCTGCCGGCGTGCCGTTCGCTGGACTGCGTATCGGTGTTCGCCCCGACCAGCGCGGATGCGCAGGCGGTGCTGGCGGTGATCGCCGGTGTCGACGTCGAAGATCCGTTTTCGCGAGTCTTCCCGGCCGCCGCCGCGACAACGGGGACGCGGTTCCGCTTCGGTATCCCTCAGCCCGCACAGCGGGAGTTCTTTGCCGACGGCGCGAGTCTCGCGGCCTTCGAGCGCGCCATCGACACTCTGGTTGCGCTCGGCGGCGATCCGGTGGAAGTGGACTACGCGCCCTTTCGCGAAGCCGCCCGCCTGCTCTACGAGGGTCCCTGGCTGGCCGAGCGCTACCTCGCGATCCGCGAGTTCCTGGACCATCAACCGGAAGCGCTGTTACCGGTGGTACGACAGATCATAGAAGGCGGCAGTCGTTTCCGCGCCACCGATGCGTTTGCCGCGCAGTACCGGCTGCTCGCGCTGAGCCAGATGCTGCGGGCACAGTGGCTGGACATCGACCTGTTGGTCACCCCCACCATCCCGACCCCTTACACGCGCGCGGCGGTGCTGGCCGACCCGCTGACCCTGAACGACCGGCTCGGCTACTACACCAACCATGTGAATCTGCTCGACCTGTGCGCGGTGGCGGTCCCCGCCGGTTTCCTGCCCAACGGCCTGCCCTTTGGCGTCACCCTGCAGGCGCCCGCCGGAAACGACCGCGCACTGCTGCTGCGGGCCGACCGGCTGCACCGGGCCATCAATGAAACACTCGGCGCCACCGGCCTGCCGCTCGCCGATACAGCGCCCATGACCGGGGCAATGGCGAACGCCGACGTGCTGGCCATCGCCGTCTGCGGCGGGCACATGCAGGGCCTGCCGCTCAATGCTGAACTCACCAGCCTGGGCGGCGAACTGCTCGCACGCACCCGCACCGCACCCGCCTACCGCCTGTACGCACTGGCCGGCTTCAGCCCAGCGCGCCCGGGCCTGGTGCGCGATGCGGCCGGGGCGAGCATCGAGGTCGAGGTCTGGACCCTGCCGCTGGCCAACGTCGGCACCTTCCTGGCGGGTGTGCCGGCGCCGCTGGCCATCGGCAGCGTGGAGCTGGCCGACGGCGGTCTCGTGAAGGGTTTCCTGTGCGAGGCGCACGCGATCGCGGGCGCCCGGGACATCTCCGCGCTGGGCGGCTGGCGGGCCTGGCTGGCGAATTCCTGAACCCAGCACAAAAGTTGCTTGGCCATTGCGGTGACTGACCACCAATGACACTTCACTCCCTTGAGAGTCGACACGATGCCTGAACGCTACCTCGACGCCGACCCCTACCCCTGGCCCTTCGACGGCGACCTCCGCCCAGCCAACACGGCATTGATCGTGATCGACATGCAGACCGATTTCTGCGGTCCCGGTGGCTACGTGGATGCCATGGGCTACGACCTGTCGCTGACCCGCGCGCCCATCGAACCGATCCGCGCGGTGCTCGCGGCCTTTCGGACCCGCGACTACCACGTCTTCCATACCCGCGAGGGCCACCGGCCGGACCTGTCCGACCTGCCGGCCAACAAGCGCTGGCGCTCACGGCGCATCGGCGCCGGCATCGGCGACGCCGGACCGTGCGGAAAAATTCTGGTGCGGGGCGAACCCGGTTGGGAGATCATCCCGGAACTGGCGCCCCTGCCCGGCGAGCCGATCATCGACAAGCCCGGCAAGGGCTCGTTCTGCGCCACCGACCTGGAACTGCTGCTGCACGTGCGCGGCGTGCGCAATCTGGTGCTGACCGGCATCACCACCGACGTGTGCGTGCATACCACGATGCGCGAGGCGAACGACCGTGGCTTCGAGTGTCTGCTGCTGGCAGACTGTTGCGGGGCCACGGACCACGGCAACCACCTGGCGGCACTCGAGATGATCAAGATGCAGGGCGGAGTGTTCGGGGCAGTGGCCGAATCGTCGGCACTGCTCACCGGCCTGCGCGGATGACGGGGCATTCGCGTGCATTCACCGAGCTGTTGCAGCGCGCCGCGGACCCCGACCGACTGCGCTGGGAGCCGCTCCGTCCCGGGGTCGCGTTTCACGCCCTTTACGGTCAGCCCGGCCAAGGCCCCGCCGCCGCGCTGCTGCGCTATGACCCCGGCGCCTCGGTGCCGGAACATCGCCACATCGACTACGAGCATATTCTGATCCTGGAAGGCTCCCAGCGTGACGCCAACGGACTCTACCCGGCGGGCACCCTGCTGGTCAGCCCGCCCGGCAGCCGCCACGCGGTGACCAGCGAGGGCGGCTGCCTGGTGCTTGCCATCTGGTCCGGGCCGCTCGATTTCGGGACCAACGACAACTGACCTTCCGCCGCCGCGGCTATCGCGGCTGCGCTGCCGCAACGCTCTTGCCAGCAGCTTGTCACCATCCCCGTCGCGACTCCGTAACCGAGGTCCAGTCCGGACCTGCAGCCACGGATTGATCTTCCCTGCGCCGATCGTCGGGTCTATGCTGGATCGCAGCCTGCTTGCTTTCCTGCCCAGCTTTTTTTCCAAAACAACCATCGGGGGTGAATCATGTTGGACTATCTGATCAAAGGCGGAACCATCGTCGACGGCACCGGCGCCGCGCGCTACCAGGGCGATGTCGGCGTCAAGAACGGTCGCATCGTGGCGGTGGGCACAGTGAATGAACCAGCGACGGAAACCATCGACGCCACCGGTATGGTGGTATCCCCGGGCTTCGTCGATATCCACACCCATTACGACGCGCAGATATTCTGGGATCCGGCGCTGAGCCCGTCCTGCTATCACGGCGTCACCAGCGTGTTCGCCGGCAACTGCGGCTTCTCGGTCGCGCCCCTCACCGCCGACGGCGGCGACTATCTGATGAAGATGCTGGCCCGGGTCGAGGGCATGCCGCTGCAAAGCCTGCGCGATGGCGTGCCCTGGAACTGGACCTCGTTCGGGAGCTACCTCGAACGCGTCGAGGAACGCCAGCCGGCGGTGAACGTCGGCTTTCTGGTCGGCCACTCGGCCCTGCGGCGCGCGGTGATGGGCGCAGCGGCGGTCGATCAGGTGGCGAGCCCGAGCCAGCTCGAAGCCATGCAAAAGCTGCTGCACCAATCGCTCAGCGAAGGCGGCATGGGCTTTTCGTCGTCCCAGGCGCCGACCCACAACGACGGCGCCGGCCACCCGGTACCCTCCCGCGCCGCGACCGGCCAGGAGTTGATCGCGCTGAGCCGCTGCCTGCGCGATCACCCCGGCACCCTGCTCGAATTCATTCCGACAGTGGGTCCGTTCGAAGAAAAGCACATGCAGTTGATGACCGACATGTCGCTGGCAGCGCAGCGGTCGCTGAACTGGAACGTGCTGATCGTGAACACCGGCGCGCGCGCCATTTACGAGAGCCAGATCAAGGCGGCGGACTATGCCGCCGAGCGGGGCGCGACCATCCGCGCGCTGACCTTTGCGCAGCCGGTATCGCTGCGTCTCAACCTGCTCAGCGGTTTCGGGCTCGATGCCCTGCCGGGCTGGGCCGCGGTGCTGGGCCTGCCGCTCGCCGAACGGATGGCGGCGCTGGCCGATCCCGCGACCCGCGCGCGCCTGGTCGAAAACGCCGCGCACCCGGACGTCCCGGTGCTGCTGCGCGCCATGGGCAACTTCAGCGCCATGACCATCGAGCAGACCTTTTCGCCCGCCACCAAGGCCTATCAGGGCCGCGCGCTCGCGGAAGTGGCGGCGGAGCGCAAGCAAAGTCCGGCCGATGCCTTTTTCGATATCGCGCTGGCCGATGAACTGAAAACCTGCTTCATGCCCCGCCTCGGCGGCGACGACGACGAGAGTTGGGCGCTGCGCGGGGCGGTGTGGAAGGATCCCCGCACGCTGGTGGGCGCCTCCGATGCCGGCGCCCACCTGGACATGATCGACACCTTCGCCTTCAGCACCACCGTGCTGGGCGAGGGCGTGCGCAAGCGCAACCTGATGACCCTGGAAGAGGGCGTGCATCAGATCACCGACCTGCCAGCCCGCTTCATGGGGCTCAAGGAGCGCGGTCGCATCGCGGTCGGCTGGCACGCCGATCTGGTGGTGTTCGATGCCGACCGCATCCGCAAGGGACCCATCCACATGCGCTTCGACCTGCCCGGCAATGCCGGCCGCCTCTACTGCGAAGCCGAAGGCATTTCTCAGGTGCTGGTGAACGGCAAGGTGATCGTCCGCGACAACCAGCTCACCGGCACCCGGCCGGGAACGGTGCTGCGTTCCGGCCGCGACACCGAGACCGTGCCGATCCCCGCCGCGGGCTGAGCAACCGAGCCACAAACCCCCGGCAACGTCGCCGGGGGTTTTTTTATGGAATCCGATCCAGGCCCGACTCCCGGGTGCCATGCCGCGCAAAGCCCGGCGTATATACTGTGACGGTTCGATGACACGCGGGCCGCGCGCAGCGGCCCCGTCCAGCTTTCCGATCCACAACCGATGCCAGTGATGGGCCAACCGCCTCCCATTTCCCGTTCGATCTGGTCGCCGCTGGGATACCCGCTGTTCCGGGTGATGTGGCTGGGCATGACCGTGTCCAACATCGGCACCTGGATGAACGAGGTCGGCGTCACCTGGCTCATGGCCGGCATGGCACCCTCCAACCTGATGATTGCGCTGATCCAGACCGCGACCACCCTGCCGTTTTTTCTGCTGTCGTATCCCGCCGGCGTGATGGGCGACATCTGCAATCGCCGCACGGTGCTGATCGCGTTGCACGTCTGGCTGCTGATTTCGGCGGTGGCGCTCACCGTCCTCGCCCACCTGGAAATGACCACGGAGTGGTGGCTGTTGCTGCTCACCTTCTGCCTCGGCGCGGGCAACGCCATGATGCGCCCGTCGTGGAGCGCCAATATCCCCACCTTCGTGCCGCGCACCGAACTCAGCAACGCCATCACCCTGAATTCGCTGAGCACCAACATCAGCAAGGCGGCAGGCCCGACCATTGGCGGACTGCTGCTCGCCGCCGCCGGGCCCGTGGCCGTGTTCGCGCTCAATGCGGCGAGTTTTGTGTTTGTGCTGGGCACCCTGGTGTTCCGCCACCCGCGCGCGTTCCACGTGCAGACGCAACTGCCGGCGGAATCCTTCGCCACCGCCCTGCGCGCCGGTTTTCGTTACACCCGCAACGATCCCGAACTGTTCGCCCTGCTGGTGCGCTGCATGGCCAGCTTTCTGTTCATCAGCGTGTTCTGGTCGATGCTGCCGGTGATCGTGCTGCGCCAGATGGGCGCCGGCCCCCAGATCTACGGCCTGCTGGTGGGCGGTACCGGTATCGGCTCGCTGATCGGCGCCAATCTGTTGCCCCATCTGCTGCGCCGCGCAACCCGCAATCAGGTGTTTGGCGGCGCGACCTTCGTATTGGGCACGGCGCTGCTCGCCCTTGCCTGGACCCGCGACTACTGGCTGCTGGGACTACTGACGCTGGTGATCGGGATCTGCTGGATCATGCTGTTTTCGTCGATCGTGGTGGCCTCGCAATCCACCGCACCCGGCTGGGTGATGGCGCGCGTGCTGGCGCTGGTGATGCTCGTCTACGGTGGCAGCGTCGCGGTGGGCAGCGCGCTCTGGGGTTATCTGTCGGACGCCTTCAGCGTGCAGGCGGGCATCGTCATCGCGGTGGCGGGGCTGCTGGCGTCGGTGCTGCTGGGCAAACGCTATCCCATTGCCCAGGAAGGCCATCGGGATCTGAGCCAACGACCCGCGGGGCCGCCCCCGGCCCACACCGCGAACCTCGCCCACGAACGCGGTCCGGTGATGGTGACGCTGGACTACCAGATCGATCCGGCGCGACGCGACGCGGTACTGGACCAACTCGCCCGGATGCGCATGATCCGGCAGCGCAGCGGTGCCTATTTCTGGGAAGTCTTCGACGCCCCCGACCGGCCGGACACCGTGCGGGAGACGTTTCTGGTGGAGTCGTGGCTGGAATACCTGCGTCAGCGCGAACGCCTGACCGGGAACGACCACGCCGCGGAACAACGACTGCTGCAGCTCACCGGCTCGCCGCCGCGGGAGCGGCATTTTGTGGCAAGCCGCGCGCGGTGAAGTGTCCGGGGCTATAAAAGACTCTGAAGTTGATCGCGGCTGATCTTCACATCGCAAAGTATTCGGGCAAGCAGTGCTGAACTCGGACGGCGCGACGAAGGAAGTGAGGTGAGCCGCTGGTGCGACACGTGCAGTCGCGGTAAAAGACTGACCCCATGCCGACAATATATGATTGCAATACCCCTATTTTTCCTGCGCCATGTAGGCGGAATGTTACAATGAAAGACCTGACCCCCTTTCCTGCTTGACCCCCTTTCCTGCTAGCGACGCCGTCCAGTGGAAGCGGTTGTTATGTGGCGGTATCCATATCGGCTAGGTACTGCGCCGTTAAGACATGATTTCTTATCCATGCCATGGTTAGCTCCAAAAGAATCTTCAGATCCTTTATCTCTTTATCTTCCCACTTACGAACGTAGTGAGATTCGTCATTGCCCAACCATGCCGCCCTCTTGGCGCATTCCTTAACGTTCGTATCATCAACGAATTCGTTGATGCAAGCACCAAGGAATTTGGCCTTTATTTCTTGTTCTTTGTCGGGATTCTTGGAGATGCAATAGTCTTTAACCAAAAACTCCAAAGATTTTCGGTATCCAACACCAGCGATCTGGTTCAGTCCGTAATGCTCCGCTGTGTGTGCCTGGGAATAGATTTCAACGAAGTTAGCAGAGAGTTTTTTGACTTCTTCGGGTATTACTGGCTCTTTGCCGCGATATGGTGATGTATTTCTCAGAGAAAAATTCTTTTCCAGTGTTCCGCGAAAATCATGCCCCTGCCAGTACGTGGCAATAAATGCATGTTGGCAATCTTGTCGAGGACAACGAAAAATGAATTGAAGAATGTTGCCCCTGTGACCTTCTCTTTCGATGGCATTTGTGCCGATCAGCCGTGGATCGATGCCGTGATGACATAGGGGGCAGGTATCCGGAATGGAACTGTAAGGGTAGCGAATATTGTTAATGTCTATATGCATTCAGAGCCCCCTACCTGTGTGAGCCAGATAACGTAAAGTTGAGGGGCGCGCCGCTTTTGGAGAGGCACAGGGGTCTGTTCTCGCATTGTTGCATTTAATCAAAGAACGTACTCTGTAGCGGTGCTTGCGGTCGCGGTAGCCATCCTTGCGGGCGCTTTTGGCGATGCCGGCCAGTTCCTCCAATTCGGGGGTCAATGGGGTAAGACTCGATTGATCTATAACCCCATTGACCCATCTTGACCCACCCACTGACCCCAGATTTACACGCACGTGCTCAACCGGCGCGGGCTGGCAGTGCGAAGTACGCTGGAGCAGATCTGAACGGGAGGCGGCTGACATTGCCATTGAGAATGACGTTCCCTGTTGCGTGGCCCGACTGTAGCGGCTGGCGACACGGGAGGCAAATGCCGCGCGGCGGATCAGAAAAGCAGCGGGATCAGGGGCCACCGTAGCGAGCCTGCCATTCCGCCCTGCCGCCGACCATCCGTGGCCGGGCTCGCTTCCAGGATCACACCACCGGTTCATTCCGGCCGACACTACCCCGCTCCGGCGTCAGCGCAAGCAACCCAAAGGCAGCGATGCTGACCACACTGGCCAGCGCGAACACGGTGCGGTAGCCGGTGGCGATCACCACGTGGCCGAGCACCAGCCCCGCCGCCGACAGCCCCAGATTGAACGCGCCGTTGTAGGCGGCCATGACCTTGCCGCGCTCGGCGGGGGTGGCGAGATCGATCGCCACTGCATTCAGCGCCGGATAGTAGATGCCCTGCGCCAGACCCAGCACGGCGCCGGCGATGAAGAGACCAAAATAATCCAGCCAGATCAGCGCCAGGGGCGCGAACACGTAGATCAGCAACATCGCGCGGACCACCCGCAACCGACCCAGGCGGTCGGCCAGACCGCCGCACAGCACGCGCACCGAGACCGCCGCCACCGCGTAGGCGACCAGATAAATCGCGACCTTCTTGATGCCAAGCGACAGCGCCCAGGGCTGGTAAAACGTGAACAGGGTGCCAAACGCCCAGCCCACCATGGCCGAGGCCATGGTTACCGGCAGCATCCCTGGCCGTCGCAACACAGTGAGCAGGCTCGTGTGCTGTCCACCGGCCGGGGGGGCATGCCGCTGTTCGTGGATCAAACGCGAAAATACCGCGGCAAGCACCGACGTGGCGGCGGTCGCCGCGAACACCGTCTTCCAGCCGAAATGCTCCGATGTCCACTCCGCAAAGGCCGGCCCCACCGCGTTGGTGAAGATCATCACCGCGCCGAAGATACCGAGCGCCTGACCCAGGCGGGCGGGCGGCGAGATGTCCGTCGCAAGGGTGGCGACCGCGACATAAAACAAGGTGAAACCGATGCCCTGGAGAATGCGCAACGTCCAGATCAGCGGCCCGACACTGTCGACCCACAGAAACCCGGCGCAGGACAGCGCGAGGATCAGGCCACCGGCGGCGGCAAAAACCTTGCGCCCGCGCCGGTCGATCTGGCCGCCGACAAAGGGCACCGTCAGTGCCGATGCCAGCCAGAAAATAGTGGTCACGCTGCCGATGGTGACCGGGTCGGCGGCGAGCGCCACGGCCAGAAACTTGGGCAACAGAAAATAAGTGGAGAACGACAGGCCGAACAGCGTCGTCACCGCCAGCAGCAGCACAAACTGGGCGCTGAACAGTGATGCGCCGTATTCAGGTCCCGAAGGTGATTGCAGAACGCTCATAAGGGTTCTTCTGTTGTTGGCGCATCTTCTGTTTGTTGGCGCAGCAGTTACCGAAATCGCCGGGGCAAGCGGTGACAGTACGGCAGTGTGATGACGGGCAATGTTGCCGGGGTGGTGCTCCCGGTGCGTCACTTTGCCACCGATGGCGGGCAATAGCATCGCCCCCGGCCGGCGCCATCATCCGTGGTGACGCCGCCGCCGGATCACAGGATGTGTTCGATCAGCAACTGGAGGCTTTCCACGCCCCGAAAGCGGTTTACATCGAGCCGATAGACGATCCGGATGCGCTCCGGCAGTTGGGGCTTTTCCCCGGCGGCGACCGCGTTGAACGCGATGGCATCCAGCAGCCGATCGTCCACCAGCGGGCTGAGCGTCAGCTTGAGATGCGTGGCGCCAACCACACGCGCGTCGCGCACCCGAAACTCGCCATGGAAACTGGGCTCGGGAAAATGCTGGCCCCAGGGACCGGCGGCGCGCAGTTGATAGGCATTCTCGATCGTTAATTCAGCGGCGGGCACTTCACCGTCGTGAAGGATTTCGAGCTCCAGATCCGCAGGGACAAGCCATTCCCGCACCACGGTGTCGAAGGCGGTGGCGAAGGCGGCGAAGTTCTCGGCGGCGAGCGCCAGTCCGGCGGCGGCAGCGTGGCCGCCGAAGCGCCCGATCAGGTCGGGATGCCGGGCCGCGACCGCATCGAGCGCATCGCGGATGTGCAGTCCGGGTATCGATCGGGCGGAGCCTTTCAGTTCGCCGTTGTTGCCGTCGGCGAACGCGATCACGGGCCGGTGCACGCGCTCGCGCACCCGCCCCGCCAGCAGGCCGACCACGCCCTGATGCCAGCCGGGATCGTACAGACACAGGCCCCAGGGCAGGTCCTCGTCAAGCTGCAAGCGCGCGACGTGCTCCGTTGCTTCGCGCTGCATCTGGGCTTCGATGGCGCGGCGGTCGCGGTTCAGTTCGTCGAGCTGGGCGGCGAGGGAGCGCGCCAGCGCGCTGTCGTCAGCCAGCAGGCAGCGGATGCCGAGGCTGATGTCGTCGAGGCGGCCGGCGGCATTGAGGCGGGGGCCGGCGGCGAAGCCGAGGTCGGCGGCGACCGCGTGGCGAGGATCGCGACCGGCCACTTCCAGCAGGGCCAGCACCCCGGGGCGACAGCGCCCGGCGCGAATGCGGCGCAGCCCCTGGTGGACCAGGGTGCGGTTGAGGCGATCGAGGGGCACCACGTCGGCCACGGTGCCGAGCGCCACCAGGTCGAGCCAGTCGGCCATCGCGGGCTCGGCGATGCCCTGCCGCGCAAACCAGTCGTCGGCCTTGAGCCGGCCGCGCAGCGCCGCCAGCAGATAGAACATCACGCCGACGCCCGCCAGCGCCTTGTGAGGGAAGCCGCACTCCGGCTGGTTGGGATTGACGATGGCGTCGGCCGCCGGCAGCACCCGTCCCGGCAGATGGTGGTCGGTGACCAGCACGCGAATGCCCGCGTCGCGTGCGGCGGCGACCCCGGCGATGCTGGAGATGCCGTTGTCCACGGTGATGATCAGGTCGGGGTTGCGGGTTTGCGCCAGCGCGACGATTTCCGGCGTCAGCCCGTAGCCGTACTCGAAGCGGTTGGGCACCAGGAAATCCACCTGGGCAAAACCCAAGGCGCGCAACCCGAGCACGGCGAGCGCGGTACTGGTGGCGCCATCGGCGTCGAAGTCGCCCACGATGAGCAGCCGCGACTGCCGCTGCAACGCCGCGACCAGCAACGCCAGCGCCGCTTCGATGCCGCGCAGGCCGGTGGCCGGAGGAATCCAGCCGAGCTGGAGATCCAGCGCATCCGGGGTCGCGGTGCGCGCCGCGTAAATGCGGCGCAACCACTGCGGAAGATCGTCGCCGAACGCGGTTTCGGGGCCGATCAGAGGTCGCGCCTTCAGCGCCAGGGCACGCTCCGGTATCGGCACCTCAGCCATTGCCGCGACCGCGCCGACCGGGCGTCGCGGCGTACCGTGTCGCGAAGCAACGGACTGCGCGTGCGCCGGGTGCGGTCAGCATCAGGCGGTCAGGTTGTCCGCGATGTGGCGGTGCAGCGGCGCAAGTTCATTGGGCAACACCTGGTAGCGCTCCGTGCGCTTGAACAGATCGGCCATGTGATGGGGCAGCGGCGGTGCGCCCTGATAACCGGCCTGTTGCACGGCGTCGGGGAATTTGGCCGGATGCGCGGTGGCCAGGCACACCACGGGCGTCTCCCGATCGCGACGGCAGTGCCGCGCCGCCGCGACACCGATGGCGCTGTGGGGATCGAGCAGGTATTCGCTCGCTTCGTATTCGGCGCGGATCGTCGCCACGGTGTCCGCGTCGTCCACGCGATGGCTGTGAAACAGGGTGCGGGCGTGGCCCAGAGCCCTGGGGTCCAGGGTCGCCGCGCCGGTTTCGAAGCCGGCCATCAGCGCCGCCAGCGCTTTACCATCGCGCTCGTACAGATCGAACAGCAGGCGCTCGAAGTTGCTGGAAATCATGATGTCCATGCTGGGCGACAGCGTATGCAGCAGCGGGTGGCGACTGTAGTCGTTGCCGCTGATGCAGCGGTGCAGGATGTCGTTGGCGTTGGTGGCGATGATGAGTTGTTGCACCGGCAGCCCCATGCGGTGTGCCAGATAACCCGCGAAGATGTCGCCGAAATTCCCGGTCGGCACCGAAAAGCTCACCGGTCGCTGCGGCGCACCCAGGGCGAGCGCGGCCCAGAAATAGTAGACGATCTGGGCCATGATCCGCGCCCAGTTGATGGAGTTGACCGCCACCAGTTGCCGCCCTGCGGGCAGAAACGCCTGTGCCGAAAAGCTCGCCTTCACCAAACGCTGGCAGTCGTCGAAATTACCCTCGATGGCGATGTTGTGAATGTTGTCGGCCAGCACCGTGGTCATCTGCCGGCGCTGTACGTCCGACACCCGGTTGTGGGGGTGGAGGATGAAAATGTCGAGGTTGCGGCAGCGGCGGCAGCCCTCGATGGCGGCGGATCCGGTATCGCCCGAGGTAGCCCCGAGGATCACCACCTTCTGGCCGCGCCGCTCCAGCAGATGATCCAGCAGGTTGCCGAGAAACTGGAGCGCGAAATCCTTGAAGGCGAGCGTCGGGCCGTGGAACAGCTCCAGCACCCATTCGTTGTGGCCGGTCTGCACCAGGGGCGCGATGGCACGGTGGCGGAAGTCGCGGTACGACTGCTGGATGATCCGCTCCAGATCGGCGGCCGGCACCTCATCGCCCACGAAGGGCGCCATCACCCGCTGCGCGAGCTGGGGATAATCCAGTCCGCGCCAGGACGCGATTTCAGCGGCGCTGTAGGACGGCACGCGCTCGGGCACGAACAGGCCGCCATCGGGCGCGAGCCCGGTCAGCACGGCTTCGGTGAACGACTGCGGCGCACAGCCGCCACGGGTGCTGATGTACTTCATGTGTGGGTCTCGCGGAACAGGCGGCGGCTAGGCATCGTCCAGGGACTCCTTGCGCAGATGGACGACCGGACCGGACACGGATTCGAGCCTCTCGATGGCGCCGATGGCGGCGCGCACTTCGCTCTCCCGGGTGCGGTTGGTGAGCATGATGAGGGGCACATGGTCCTGGCCCGGCGCGGGTTCTTTCTGGATGATCGCTTCGATACTGATGCCGTGGGCGCTGAGAATCTGCGCGAGCTGCGACAGCACTCCGGGTCTGTCGAGGGCCGACACACGCAGGTAGTGGGCGCTTTCGGCGGCCGCGATGTCGAGCACTTCGAGCGGCTCCGCGGCATCCGGTCCACCACCCGGCACCGGCGTGGCGTCGCGGCCACCGCCATCCAGGCGGCGCGCGATATCGAGAATATCGGCAATCACGGCGGACGCCGTGGGTTCGGCGCCGGCGCCGGGGCCGCAATACAGCGTGGCACCCACGGCGTCGCCCTTGACCATGATGGCATTCATCACGCCGTGCACTTGCGCGATCAGGCTGCGCTCGGGCACCAGCGTGGGATGCACGCGCAACTCGATGCCCCGGCCGTTACGGCGCGCCACCCCCAGGTGCTTGATGCGGTAGCCGAGCTCGCCCGCATAGACCACGTCCTCGGGCTGAATGGCGGTAATGCCTTCGATGTACACCGCATCCGGGCGCAGCGGCATGCCGAAGGCCAGCGCCGCCAGAATCACGAGTTTGTGGGCGGCGTCGATACCTTCCACGTCGAGCGTGGGATCGGCTTCGGCATAGCCGAGCAATTGCGCCTCCGCCAGTACATCGGCGAACTGGCGGCCTTTGTCGCGCATCTCGCTGAGAATGAAATTGCTGGTGCCGTTGATGATGCCGGCCAGCCAGCGGATGCGGTTGGCGGCCAAACCCTCGCGCAGCGCCTTGATGATGGGAATGCCGCCGGCGACCGAAGCTTCATAGGCCACGGTGACGCCGCGTGCGCGCGCGGCGGCAAAAATCTCGTTGCCGCAGGTCGCAATCAGCGCCTTGTTGGCGGTCACCACCTGCTTGCCGTGGGCGATGGCGGTCAGCACCAGCTCCCGCGCCGGCTCGATGCCCCCGATCAGTTCGACCAGGATATCGACTTCGGGATTGGTCGCGACGGCGAAAATATCGCGGGTGAACGGAATGGCGCCGGTATCCGCGTCAGGAACCGCGTTGCGCGCACCGATCTGCACGAGTTCGATGCCGATGCCGCTGCGCCGGGCCAGCACATCGGCGTTGCGGGACAGCACCCGCACCGTACCGCGCCCGACCGTTCCCAGGCCGCACAAACCGACCTTGACCGGCATTCATCGTCCCCCAGAAAAAAGCGGCACCCCTGGAGGCGCCCGTTAATGCGCGGGCGGCGTCGTGTCCACGCCCAGGATGCTGGCAATATCGGCCGCGCTGCGGAAGCCGGGAATCAGGGTGCCGTCGCTGAGAATGCTGGCGGGGGTACCGCTCACGCCCAGCTCCTGTCCAAGCTCGAACTGGGCCGCCACGGGATTGTTTTCACACAGCTTTTCCGGCACATCTTCGCCGTTTTTAAGGCGTGTGAGGGCTTCCTGGCGGTTGTCGGAACACCAGGCGGTAACGGCCTTGCGGTAGGAGCCCGAACCGAGACCCGCACGCGGGAACGCCAGGTACCGAACCTCGATACCCATGGCATTGAGCTCGGGCACCGATTTGTGCAGCTTGCGGCAAAACCCGCAATCGACGTCCGTGAAGACCGTGAGCGTCGCTTTGGGTTTGCCGACGGGCGAATACACGATCATGTCACTCACCGGAAGCGCAGCGAGCGCCTGCTTGCGCTTCTCGACCAGATCCTGCTCGCGCAAGTTCACAAACATGCCGGGGCGCGCCTGGTAGAGCGCGCCATCGAAAAAGTATTCACCGCCTTCACGTACATAGAGCACCGGCCCGCCGGCGACCTGAACTTCGTAAAACCCCGGGATCGGACTGGGCCTGAGCACCTGATAGCCGAGGTCCGGGCGCGCCGCCTGCATTCTGGCGACAATGGCCTTGGCGATGGCGGGATCGACCGCCGGGACGGTATCCGCGGCCCTCGCCTGAAGCGCAGCACCGGACAGCAGCAGGGCAACACAGACGGCGAGAAAATGGTTCACGGACGGCTCCCGGGAGCTGGGCAGGCAAGGGTGCGGATTATAGCCCCAGGGGCGGCTGAAAAACCGTCAACGCCACGCTTATCAGCCGCGCGGATGGTGGCGCGCGTGGAGCTCCCGCAGGCGCGTCTGCGCCACATGGGTGTAGATCTGGGTGGTCGAGAGATCGCTGTGACCGAGCAGCAACTGCACCACACGCAGATCCGCCCCGTGATCGAGCAGATGCGTCGCAAACGCGTGGCGCAGTGTGTGGGGCGACAGGGGTTTGTCGATACCCGCGCACTGCGCCCAGTGCCGTATCCGGTACCAGAAGGCTTGCCGGGTCATGCCGCTGCCGCGCGGCGTGAGGAAACAGGCATTGCTCTGCCGGGCTCCCAGGAGTGCGGCACGGGCGTCACGCAGATAGGCTTGCAACCAGTGCATCGCCTCCTCGCCCATCGGCACCAGGCGTTCCTTGCTACCCTTGCCCAGCACCCGCACCACGCCTTGCCGTAAATTGATCTGATCCAGCGAGAGGCCGGTCAGCTCACTCACCCGCAGCCCGGTGGCGTACAGCAGCTCCAGCATCGCGCGGTCGCGCAGCCCGATGGTCTGCGTGATGTCCGGCGCATTGAGAAGTTTCTCGACGTCGATTTCGGAAAGAAACTTGGGCAGCGGGCGCCCCTGCTTCGGGCTGCTGACGCCGGCCATGGGGTGCCGCGTGAGGGTTCCGGAACGCAATTGCGCATCGTAGAAGCCGCGCAGACAGGACAGCGCGCGCGCCACCGAACGTGGACTCGCGCGTTGCCGATAGCGGTCGGCGAGGTATTCCTGGATCCGGACGGGATCGGCGCCGAGCAGGCCGCTGGCGGGCCCGGGGGCCGCTTCGGCGAGCCAGCTCGCGAATGCATTGAGGTCGCGTCGATACGCGGCAAGACTGTTGTCGCTCAGGCCCTTTTCGAGCCAGAGGGCATTGAGGTGATCGTCGATAAGGCGCGCGTCGGGAGTCATGGCGCCAGTCTCGCGCACCCCGAAGCTGCCGGCCACCACAGTGGCCGGCAAACAGTTCAGCCGAGGCGTTCCTTGATCCGGGCCGCCTTGCCGGAAAGGTCGCGCAGATAATAGAGCTTGGCCTGGCGAACATCGCCGCGACGGACAACTTTCACGCTGTCGATGTGCGGGCTGTAGGTCTGGAACGTGCGCTCCACGCCGATGCCGTTGGAAATTTTGCGCAGGGTGAACGCGGAATTGAGCCCACGATTGCGTCTGGCGATGACGATGCCTTCAAACGCCTGCAGACGCTCGCGGGTGCCTTCCACGACTTTCACCTGCACGAGCAGGGTATCGCCGGGACGAAACTCCGGGATTTCCTTGCCCATTTGCTCGGTTTCGATCTGCGCGATAATTGGGTTCTTGCTCATCGTCTTCTCCCGCGTAATGCCGTCATGTGGTTTTGGTCGGTGTCCGCTTTCCCCCAACCGGGAGACCGGATCCTGACCGCCACTGTTTAGTGCAATTCGTTAACGGAATTCCCGTCACTCATTCAATGCGCCGCTAGCGTCCTGCCAGCAGGTCCGGACGCCGCGCCAGCGTGCGCGCCTGCGCCTGCTGGCGCCGCCAGCGCTCGATGGCGCCGTGGTCGCCGGACAACAGCACCTCCGGCACACCGAGACCCCGGTATTCCGGCGGCCGCGTATAGTGCGGACAATCCAGCAGCCCCGCAACAAAAGAGTCCTGCTGGGCCGAGTCGGCGTCGCCGAGTGCTCCCGGCAGTTGCCGGATCAGCGCATCCAGCAGCACCATGGCCGGCAATTCTCCGCCGCTCAATACATAGTCGCCGATGGACCATTCCTCATCGACTTCGAGCGCAACGATGCGCTCGTCGATGCCTTCGTAACGGCCCGCAATCAGGATCAGATCCCGCGCGGCACCCACCATCTCCATCACGGCGGCGTGGCGCAGCACCCGGCCTTGCGGCGACAGGTAGAGCACCCGCGCGCCCTCCGTCCAGCCCCGCGCTTCGGTGATCGCCGCGCCCAGGGGCTCGGGTCGCATCACCATGCCGGGGCCGCCACCGTAGGGACGATCATCCACCGTCTGATGGCGGTCCAGGGTGTAGTCGCGCGGATTGAAGCACTGGATGTCCAGCAAACCAGTGCGCACCGCGCGACCGCTGACGCCGTAATCGACCAAGGCTCCGAACATTTCCGGAAACAACGTCACTACCGCGACTTTCATGGCTGCGCCGACCCTTCAGTAATCGGGATCCCAGTCCACATCCAGGGTGCCCGCCGCGCGATCGATCGCCAGCACCACCTGGTTGACATAGGGAATCAGCCGCTCCGCACGATCCCGGCTCTGGTCGTCACCGCGCACCACCAGCACATCGTTGGCCCCGGTCTCGAGCAGCGAAGTCACCGTGCCCAGTCGCACCCGGCATCCGTCGGCGCGCCCATACACCGCGAGCCCGATCAACTCATGCCAGTAATATTCATCATCGGGAAGCGCCGGCAGTTGGGCCAGCTCGACATGGATGTCCAGCCGGCAGTAGCGCCGCGCCTGATCCCGATCATCCACCCCCGCCAGATGGGCCACCACCTGTTGGCCTTGCACCCGTCCGGCATCGTGCGCCACGGTCCGCCAGACACCGGCTTCGCACAGCCACCAAGGCCGATAGTTCAGGATATTGCCGGCCGGCGCGGTGCTGGATTCGATTTTTACCCAGCCCTTGATGCCGTACACGCCCGCGATACGGCCAATTTTCAGGGGCTGCTTCGGCGCCGCCTGCGGATTCGCCGGGCGCAACACGGGCTCAGGCGGTGGCTTGCGCCGCAGCACCCTTGCCGGCTTCACGCACCAGATCGGCGACCCGCGGCGTTACCTGCGCACCCAGCTTGCACCAGTGCTCGACACGCGCGGCATTGACGCGCAAGCGCTCTTCACCGCCTTTTGCGATGGGATTGAAAAACCCCACGCGCTCGATGAAACGGCCGTCACGCGCCGTTCTGTCGTCAGTGACAACCAGATGATAGAAGGGACGTTTTTTCGCCCCACCACGAGCCAATCGAATCTTTACCATGACATGTCCTGGTGTGTGTTCTAGTCTGCGTCCGCACCTGCACGGCGCGGTGAAGGCGCGCGATTCTACGCCAACGGCCCGGGAATGGAAACCTTCCTGAGTCTGATGGTGTGGCGCCGCCCTCAGCTCACCCGGCGGGGGCGCACCGCCAGCGCCTCGAACCAGGGCAGCACCCGCTCGCGATGGATGCGATACGGGTAGGCGTGGCCCCAGTCCGGCAGCTCGTCGAAGCGGATGTCGTATCCCAGATGGGTCAGCAGCCCGCAGGTACTGCGCACGGTCTGGATCGGGAAGATGTGGTCGTGCGCGCCATGCACCACCAGCAGCGGCACTTCGCGGCCCTCGCGGCGGCGCAGCAAAGGCTCGGCGACCTGGCTCAGCTCACCGGCGATGGGCGCCACGCCGGCGAAGTACTCCGGTGCCAGGAACGCGAGCAGATAGCTGAAGGTCGCGCCATCCGAGAGTCCGGTCAGCAACACCCTGTTGTGGTCGATCCGATATTCGGCCAGCGCCCGGTCGATGGCGCCGGTGACGGAGGCCACGTCGATGTGGGGCTCAAGGACCGACCAGGTGATTTCGGTCGATTTCGGCGCCAGCACCAGATAGCCGTGCTCGGCGGCGAGCCGCTGCCAGGCCCACAGGTATTCCCGGCCGCTGCCGGAAGCGCCGTGCAGGGCGACGATCAGCGGCCAGTCGCGATCCGGCGTGTAAGCGTCCGGCACATAGAGCGCGCAGGCTTCGTGTTCCTCGCAGGGCTCCCACGCGATCAGTCCAGTTCCGGGATGGCCGCCGGCCAACGCCGGGTTGGCGCCGAAATGGGCACCCAGCACCGGCAGTTGCGCGCGCAGGGGATAGAGCTCCTCCAGCGTCTGCACCAGCATTTGCCGGCATTGCACGAAGTTGTTGATGAAGGTCGCGCCCCGGCCCTGCCACCAGAGCTGTGCGGCGTCCTCGCAGCGACTTGCGGCGGCGAGCATCCGCCGCTGGAGATCGGCGCGCTCCGGCGGCGGGTCGAGCGCTTCCAGGCCATGCCGGGTGGCGGGGATCAGCGGCTCCAGCGCCGTTCGCAAGCGCTCCTGCGAAACCGCGAGATCGCCAAACCGCAGCTCCTCGAATTCGGTCTCGAACGCTTCGAGCGTCAGCAGCAGATAATGCTCCAGCAGGCGCAACCGGGTGGCGTACTCATCTGCATTCATGCCCGTGTCCTTATCGTTGTTGACAGGCTCTGCGGTTCATCGTCCAGCCGCTGCGCGCTCCGATCAGGACAGCTCCAGCCCCGGCATATCGCCCGCCTGACGAAAGGCCTCCAGGCGTTCGAAATAGCTGTTGGCGCCCATCATGCCGCCGAACGGCTGGTTGCGCCGGGCTCTGGGGTCGTGCTGGCCTTCCAGGTTGTAGTACCCGGGCGTGCAGCCCGCACCGCCCTGGGGTCCACGGGCTTTGGTGCCCGCCACTTCGGCGGACCAGGCCTGCTCGGCCTCCGCAGTGGGGTCGACGCGCGTGATGCCGTGCGCTTCGAAGTGCCTGACGAGGTGGGCGATGTGCTTGGCGCCTTCGTCGAGGCCATCGGGATAGTTGGCGGTGAACGAAGCCTGGCCGTTGCCGATGATGAAGCAGTTGGGAAAGCCACGGCTGTGAATGCCGAACAGCGTCACCATGCCGTCCTGCCATTTTTCTTCGAGGCTCTGGCCGTCGACCCCGATCAGGTCGTAGCCGGCGCGGCGGGTGTAGTCGGTGCCCACCTCGAAACCGGTGGCGAAGATCAGGCAGTCGACCTCGTATTCGACGCCGTCCACCACGACGCCTTTTTCGGTGATGCGATCGACGCCCTTGCCCCCGGTGTCGACCAGCTTGACGTTGGGGCGATTGAAGGTGGGCAGGAAGCGATCGTCGAGGCAGGGCCGCTTGCACATGAAAGCGTACCAGGGCTTGAGGGCTTCCGCGGTTTCCCGGTCCTTGACGATCGCGTCGACGCGGTTGCGGATGTTTTCCATTTTCTCGAAGTTCGACATCTCGAAGATCTCGAGGACTTTTTCCCGCGGCACGTCCTTGCCGGCCTCGCGCATGCGGCGCCGGTAGATCTTGCCCATCTCGACCCAGGCGTCATCGAACTGATCCAGCTGATCGATCTCGCCGCGCCGTCCGCCGCGGCCGGTCAGGATGGCGGTGAAATCCTTCTGCCGCTGCTTTTGCCAGCCCGGCTTCAGGCTGGCCGCCCAGTTCCCATCCGTGGGATGGTCGTTTCTCGGATCGACGCCGGAGGGCGTGCGCTGGAACACATACAGTTGCCTGGCCCATTCGCCGAGATAGGACACGCACTGCACCGCGGTGGCGCCGGTGCCGATGATCCCGACCCGCTTGTCCCGCAGACCGGTGAGGTTGCCGTGGGGATCCCCGCCCGTGTAGTGGTAGTCCCAGCGGCTGGTGTGGAAGGTATGGCCCTTGAAGTCGGCGATGCCCGGGATGCCGGGCAGCTTGGGCCGGTTCAGCGGTCCGTTGACCATGACCACGAAGCGGGCCCGGATCCGGTCGTTGCGGTCGGTGTGGATGATCCAGCGCCGCACGCCTTCATCCCAGACCATTTTGCTGACGGCGGTTTGCAGGCAGGCGTTGTCGTAGAGGCGGTAGTGTTCGGCGATTCTGCGGCAGTGGGCCAGGATCTCCGGCGCATCGCAGAACTTGCGTGGCGGCATGGAGCCCAGTTCTTCCAGGAGCGGCAGATAGGTGTAGGCCTCGATGTCGCAGGCCGCGCCGGGGTAGCGGTTCCAGTACCAGGTGCCGCCGAAATCCGCGCCCTTTTCGATCACGCGAATATCTTCGATGCCGGCTTCGCGCAGGCGCGCCCCGGCCAGCAGGCCACCCAGGCCGCCGCCGATGATGGCCACCTCGACGGCATCTTCCAGCGGGTCCCGGACGATGGGCGTCTCGACGTAGGGATCCTCGAGAAAATACGAGAATTCACCCTTTATCTCCTGGTACTGCTGATTGCCGTCGGGGCGCAGGCGCTTGTCCCGCTCGGCGGCGTATTTCCGTCTCAGAAATTCCGGATCGAAAGCCTCTCGGGCTGCGTCGGTGCTCATTTTTCGGACTCCCCTGGTAATGAAAAATTGCTCGATGAATTCTGGCGATCTTGCTGGTGATGTTTCCGGCGGTATCTTTATTCCCGGCATCGCGCCAGTCGATTGACCCCACCGGGCCAAGCTGGTTTGATCCCGCGTCCCATCTCTTCATTCCTTTTTACCACAGACCTTTTCACAACAAATCTTTTTACAACAGACCTTTCTACCAAAGAGGAAAACAGCCATGAACGAACTCCAGGGCAAGGTGGCGTTGATCACCGGCGGTGCCAGCGGCATCGGCGAGGGCACGGTGCGGCATTTCGTCGCCGAGGGCGCGCGCGTCGTCATCGCCGACATGCAGCGGGAACGCGGCGAAAAACTCGCGGCCGAACTGGGCGCCGACACGCTGTTCGCGGCGGTGGATGTCACCCAGGAAGACCAGGTCAAGGCCGCGATTGCCAGTGCCGTGACGCGCTGGGGCCGGCTCGACTGCATTTTCAACAACGCCGGTTTCGGGGGCGCCATCGGGCCGCTGGAAGACACCCCGGTGGAAGACTACGACATCACCTTCGATGTGCTGCTGAAAGGCGTTTTTCTGGGCATGAAGCACGCGATCCCGGTCATGAAACGCCAGGGCGGCGGCAGCATCATCAACACCGCCAGCGTCGCCGGCCTGATCGCCGGCCATACCCCGCACCTGTACTCGGTCGCCAAGGCGGCGGTGATCCATCTCACCAAATCCGTGGCGCTGGAAGTGGGCGAAAACAGTATCCGGGTGAACGCCATCTGCCCCGGCTTCATCGCCACTCCGCTCGCCACCAACACCGTGGGCCGCGACGAGAAGATGGCCGATCTCGACTACAAGATCACCCAGCCCATTCCCCGCGTGGGCCAGCCCCAGGACATCGCCGCCATGGCCGGCTGGCTCGCCGGCGATCAATCGACCTTCGTCACCGGCCAGGCGATCGCCGTGGACGGCGGCATCAGCGCCGGCCTGCGCTGGGCGAAGCAGCCCGCGTATCACAAGAGCTACCGGCCGATCAAAGTCTACCGCCCGCCGAGCCGCTAGCGGTCGGCAGGGGATGCCAGCCCGCCAGACACCATCCGGCGGGCTGGAGCAAGTCTTTACCTTTCGGGCCGCCTCACTTAGGGTAACCGTCCGCCACTCACGACCGGCACCCAATGAAAGAGCAATACCGCAAAATTATCGAGAGCATCGGCGAAGACCCCAATCGCCCCGGGCTGCTCGATACCCCCGAGCGCGCCGCCAAGGCTTTCGAATACCTCACCAGCGGCTATCAGCAGAATCTCAAGGAGCTGATCAACGAAGCGCTGTTTCCCAGCGACAGCAGCGAGATGGTGATCGTCAAGGACATCGAGCTCTATTCGCTGTGCGAACATCATCTGCTGCCGTTCATCGGCAAATGCCACGTCGCCTACATTCCCAACGGCCATGTGCTGGGCCTGTCGAAAGTGGCGCGGGTGGTCGATATGTTCGCCCACCGCCTGCAGATTCAGGAAAACCTGGCCACCCAGATCGCCAGGGCCATCGAAGAAGTCACCGGCGCACTGGGGGTCGGAGTCATCATCGAAGCCCAGCACATGTGCATGATGAGGCGCGGCGTCGAAAAGCAGAACTCGGTGACCAAGACCTCCGCCATGCTGGGGGTATTCCGCACCAGACAGGCGACCCGCTACGAGTTTCTGTCGCTGCTCAACTGAGATCGCACAGGGCTGCCAGCAAAAAACGCATCCAGCCGCCGCGCCACTTCCGGTGCGGGTTCTTCCATGTGGAAATGATGGCCGCCGCGCACTTCGGCGATTTCCATGTCCCGCGCGTGAGCCTCCATGCCGTAGAAACGCTCCACACGTCCAATGTCCGACAACAACAACAGGAGTTGACATTCGATGCGCTCGACGAAGCTGCGTACCAGTTCCGGCGTCAGCTTGATCTCGGAATCGAGCTTGAGTTTTTCATCGCTGCGCCAGCGATAGCCGCCCTCGACCTGTTCCATACCGCGCGCCACGATGTCGGGAGCGGATAGCGCCGACAGCGGCGAGAGCCCCCGCAACCGGGTCGCTGTCAGCGCCTCGATGTCCGGGTACAGACGCGGCATCTGAGCGCGGCGTGCCGCGCGGTCGAGGATGGCGCCGCGCAACTGTTCGGGCTCGTCGGCGGTCGCCACCGTCGCCGGGACGAAGCTGTCGAGCAGCCCGAGATGACTGATCCGCTCGGGAAACGTCCCGGCGGTCAGGGTGCAGATCATGGCGCCGCGCGAATGGCCGAGCAGCGCGAAGCGCTCCCAGCCCAGTTGCTCGGCGACTCCATGTATCACGCCCACGTCCTGCCAGATGTTGTAGGTGCCGTCCGCGGAGCGGTGGCTGCTGTGGCCGTGGCCGGGCAGGTCGAGCGCGATCAGGCGCACCTGCCGCAGCAAGCGGCCCAGCGGTGCGAAGCTGCCGCAGTTGTCGAGCCAGCCGTGCAGGGCCAGCACCGGGGTGCCGGCGGGATCGCCCCATTCGGTGGCGGCGATGCGCAGGCCATCGTAGGAAAATGCGTGTTCGACAGGTCTCATGAGAGGAGCTCGTACCGCGGAAAATTTGGCGTCCGGCGCTGGCTCAGCCGGGCGGACGTTCGAGCCAGAGCAGACGCGCCCCGCCGCGCGCGCAGGCGGTGATGTCCAGCGCCGCCAGACAGGCGGTGTCCATGGAGCCAACGTCCTCGCTGTCGGTGAGATAACGCAGCAACTCGCCCACCAGCGGCTGGTGGCTGACCAGCAGCAGCGCCTCGCTGCCGAGCGCATCGATCAGTGCCGCGACCTGCCCGGCATCGCCCGCCGGGGTGAGTGCGGCCTCGACCAGGAGCTCACCGGAGAAATTCAGCGTGCGCATCAGTTCCGCCGCCGTCTGCCGCGCGCGCTGATAGGGGCTGGTGACGACACGCTGCAACCCGGCGAGCCGTTGCGCACAAGCCTGTGTTACCGCCCGCACCTCGGCCTCGCCCCGGGGCGTCAGCCGGCGCGCCGCATCCGAGGGCGCAAGGGGTTCGGCCTCGCCATGGCGCAATACATAAAGCTTCATGACGTCGCCTCGTGCGAGTTAGCAGGTTGCTGAAAAACTGCTGCGGGCACCGCCTGCTTCGTTGCGCGGTGCCCGCTCCCTCGCCTATCTACTTGATATGTCTCGGTCGCTGCGCTCCGTGCGCCTCGCATCTGGCCCCCTCGCGACGTTTTTCAGCAACCTGTTAGGGTTCAGCCGACCCGGAATTCGACGTCGTCGCTGCGCTCCGACACCGCCATTCCGGCCAGTACCCGCGAAATCGACCGGCCCTCGAACAGCACGGCGTGCAGCGCGCTCGCCAGCGGCATGTAGATGCCCAGCTCGTCCGCCTTGCGCTTGACGATGCGGGTGGTGTTGATGCCCTCCGCCACCTGACCGATCGCCGCTACCGCCGCCTCCAGCGAATCGCCCGCCGCCAGCGCCCGACCGATGCGGAAATTGCGGCTGAGCGGTGACGTGCAGGTGACGAACAGATCGCCGACGCCGCCGAGCCCCAGAAATGTCATGGGATTGGCGCCGAGGGTCGCGGCAAAGCGCGTCATTTCCGCCAGGCTGCGCGTCAGCAGCACCGCCATGGTGTTCTGCCCGAGGCCCATCTGGGTCGCCATGCCGGCTTCGATCGCATAGATGTTCTTGAGCGCGCCCGCCAGCTCGACGCCGAACACATCCGGGTTCGCATAGACCCGAAAATAGGGCGTGACCAGCAGCGCCTGCACCAGCGCGCAGACTTCCGGATCGGCGCTCGCGATCACCGTCGCCGTGATGGCATGGCGCGCCACCTCCCGCGCCAGATTGGGCCCGCTGATGACGCCGATGCGGGCGCCGGGAAGTTCCTCGGCGAGCACTTCGCTCATCCGCAGGAAGCCTTCCGGCGCGAAGCCCTTGGCGGTGCTGATGACCACGGTCCCCGCCGCAATGTGCGGCGCGGCCAGCCGCGCCACGGCGCGAAAGGCGGTGCTCGGCACCGAAAAGAACACCAGCCGGGCACCGGCCAGCGCCGCGGCAAGATCGGCGGTAATGGACAGATTGGGATCGAGCGGGTAGTCGGGCAGATAACGGGGGTTGCTCCGCGACGCCTGACACTGGGCGGCGTAGGCGGCGTCGCGCATCCACAGCACCGCCTCGTGACCGTTGCCGGCGACCATGTTGGCGATGGCGGTGCCGAAGCTGCCACCGCCGAGCACGGCGATCCTTACCGCTGCAGCCATGCTGATTCACTACGAAGGACAGACGCCATTATCGGGTGCGCCAAAAACGCATTGCAACCGCCGCCCCGCCCGCCGCGCCACTGGTTGGCTGGCGCTACGACCGGACGGTGAACCAATCCGCACCGGCGGCATCGAACCACGCGACCACGCGGCCGGATTCTGAAGTAATCTGGCGCGCACAAAACCGCTGTTTGAACAGGAAATCCGCAATGCCCGCTCGGCACCGAACATATGTTATCTCAACCATCGTCGGCCTGGTTTTCGCCCTCGCGTTTACCCAGATGGCCGATGCCAGAAGTCTCAGCGGGGGGCGCTCCATGGGACGTCAGTCCAGCACCTACAGCCAGCGGCAGGCGGCGCCCACGGCAACGCCGCCGCCGCGCAATCGCTGGCTCGGCCCCCTCGCGGGCCTCGCCACCGGGTTGGGGATCGGCGCACTGATGTCGCATTTCGGCATGGGAGGCGGTTTGGGGGGCGGCATGGGCGGCCTGTTGCTGATGGCCGGCTTGGTGATGGGCGGGATCTTTTTGTACCGGCGGTTTTTCGCCACACCGCCGACGGGAAGCTACAACGGTTCGCCCACGCCCTGGCGGGACAATAGCCCTCCCGTCACAGCGTCGGCCGCGCCCCAGGACGCGGTCGCCGCGCAACCGGAAACGAACTGGGCGATTCCCACCGAATTTGACACCGCAGGATTCCTGCACCTGGCCAAGGTCAACTTCATCCGCTTGCAGGCGGCCTGGGATCAGGCAGACCTCGACGACATCCGCGAATTCACCACGCCGGAGATGTTTGCGGAAATCAAACTGGAACTCAATGACCGCGGCACGGCAACCAATCACACCGATGTGGTCAGTTGCACCGCCGAACTGCTCGGCATCGAAACGCTCGCCAACGGCTCGCAACTGGCGAGCGTGCACTTCTCCGGCATGATGCGCGAGGACGTCGGCGGCCCGGCCAATGCTTTCAAGGAGGCATGGAATTTCCTCCGCCTTGATGGCCATCAACCCGCCTGGCTGGTGGCCGGGATTCAGCAGGACTTCGTGCCGGTGCACTAACAGGCTGCGGAAAAACGTCGCGAGGGGGCCAGATGCGCGGCGCCCGGCGCGCAGCGACCGAGACATATCAAGTCGATAGTTGAGGGAGCGAGCACCGCGCAACGAAGCAGATGGTGCCCGCAGCAGTTTTTCAGCAACCTGCTAACCGCGCGAAATTACTGCCGGTAGATCTGCCGGCGGCCGATCAATACCGTGGAAGTACCGCTCGCCCGTGCCTCGCGCCCCATCTCGCCCGTCGCCTGCGGGTCGCGTATGCTCGCGCCAGCAGCGCACGCCATCCCGGCCGGAGCGCTCCGCGGGAGGACAATAAATGGCCCAACAACTTCACCTCAAAAGCATCACCGCGCCCCAGACCGAAGCCGAGCGCGTTCTCAAGCTCCAGAAGGACGCCTGTCGCGCCCAGCCCTACCCGTCGCTCGCGGTACGACTCGACCTGCTGACCCGGCTGGAGCAGTTGCTCGCCACCCATGCCGACGCCATCGCGGCGGCGATCGCCACCGACTTCGGCCACCGCAATCCGACCGAAACCAAACTGGTGGAAATCTTCGGCTCGCTGAGCGCGATCCGGGAGACTCGCAAGCACCTCAAACGCTGGATGCGGCCGCAGAAGCGCAAAACCTCGGTACTGTTCCTCACCGGCCGCAATCGGGTGATCCCGCAGCCCAAAGGCGTGGTGGGCATCGCCACACCCTGGAATTACCCGCTTTATCTCTCGGTCGGCCCGATCATCAACGCGCTCGCGGCCGGCAACCGCTGCATGGTCAAACTCGCCGCCAATTCACAGAACCTCTGCCGCCTGATGCAGCAACTCTGCCGCGATGCTTTCGGCGACGACACCCTGGCCTATCTGCCGGACGTGAGCGGCAGCGAGTTTTCCAATCTGCCGTTCGATCACATCGTCTACACCGGCTCCGCCGAGAGCGGCCGCAACGTGATGCGCGCGGCGGCGGAAAACCTGTGTCCCGTGACCCTGGAGCTGGGCGGCAAATCGCCCACCGTGATCTGCGACGACTTCGATCTGCGGGAAGCCGCGAGCCGCCTGCTGTACGGCAAGTTCGTCAACGCCGGCCAGACCTGCGTGGCGCCGGACTACCTGTTTGTGCCGCGCGCCAAGGTGGAGAGTTTCGTCACCGTCGCCGGCGAGATCATGCGCCAGCGCTACCCGGACATTCACAATTCCGACTACACCTCCATCATCGACCGGCGCTCCTATGTGCGGCTGCGGGAGACGCTGGACGACGCCGTGGCCAAGGGCGCCCGCGCCGTCAGTCTCGTGGACGGCGATTACCACGACGCGCTGCGCAAGATTCCGCCGCACCTGGTGCTCGACGTGAATCCGGCAATGCGCATCGTTCAGGAGGAAATCTTCGGCCAGCTGCTGACCGTGATGCCCTACGACAGCCTCGACGAAGTGCTCGATTACATCAACGCCGGCGAGCGGCCGTTGGCACTCTATCTGTTCAGCAACGACCGGGCCGTGCAGGAGCGCGTGCTGTACCAGACCCTGTCCGGCGGCGTGACCATCAACCACTGCATCTTCCATGTGCTCCAGCACGGCATTCCCTTCGGCGGCGTGGGCGCCAGCGGCATGGGTCACTACCACGGCCACGACGGCTTTCTGGAAATGAGCAAGCTGCGCCCGGTGTTCACTTTCCCGAAGGTGGGCAGGCCGGAGCTGTTCTACCCACCCTACGGCAAATCCCACGACCTGCTCTACCGGGTGCTCAACCGGCTGGGCTTGTAGCCGAAGGCTCCGTACCGGCGGCAAACAGATCACCCTGCTGCGGTTCGGAACCCGCGCGGTCACCGAGCCGCACGCCCAGGCCCAGCAGGCGCACAGGCCGCGTGCGGCGCATCCATCCTTCTTCACACAAACGCCGGTAGCCCGCCAGCGCCGTGCCCTCGGGCAGGGCGCGCTCGATGGTGGTGGCGGTGAAATCATCGAAACGCAGTTTCAGAAAATGGCGTTCGATGCGGTAACTGGTATCGAGCCGCGCCAGACGCCGTTCCAGTTCGCCGTGGAGTTCGGCCAGCGCATCGAGACAGGCCGCCAGCCCCGGCAGATCCTGCGCAAACGTGGTCTCGACGCTGAGGGATTTGGAGCGCCGATCCGCCAGCACCGGACGCTGGTCGATGCCGCGACAGAGTTCGTACAGGCGCTGCCCCAGGGCACCGAAATGTTCGGCGAGCAAGGGTCGCGACAGGACGCGCAGATCGTCGCAGGTTTCGATCCCGAGTCCGGCCAGCTTTTTGGCGGTGGCGGCGCCGACGCCGAACAGCCGCGCCACCGGCAGCGCGCGCACGAAGGCATCGACCCGCTCCGGGGTGATCACGAACAGGCCGTCCGGCTTGCGCCATTCGCTGGCGATCTTGGCGAGAAACTTGTTGGGCGCGACGCCCGCCGACACCGTGATGCGCACTTCGCCGCGCACCCGCGCACGGATTTCCCGGGCGATGCGGATCGCGCTGCCGCCGGCGGCACTCACACCGGTGACATCGAGGAAGGCCTCGTCCAGCGACAGCGGCTCGACGTGCGGCGTGTAGTCGAGAAAGATGTCGCGGATCTGTTCCGCCGCCTGGCGATAGCGGGTGAAATCCGGCGGCAGCACCACCAGTCCGGGACAGCGGCGCAGCGCCTGCGCCATGGACATCGCCGAGCGGATGCCGAAGGCGCGCGCCTCGTAATTGCAGGTCGCGACCACGCCGCGCCGCTCGGGCGGCCCGCCCACCGCCAGCGGCCGGCCGGCGAGGCCGGGATCGTCGCGGGTCTCGACGGCGGCATAGAAGCAGTCGCAATCGCAGTGAATGATCTTGCGCGGTTCGGGCAATTCCATGCCGTCATTATCGCGGGCGGGAGCCCGCCAACAACAAGGGCGGCGCGCCACGGGTGCGACAATTTGCCGCATCGACAGGAGTCGTCCGCGCCGGTAGTTTGCGGGCCGCCAATCGCCATCCCGCAGGAGTCCGCCATGCCCAACCTTGTACGCCACAGCGCAGGCGCCATCGCACTGCTCGCGAGTCTCGGTCTGACCGCCGCCGCCTCCGCCGATCACGCTTCCGTCGGTCTGGGTGGCAGCGCCGGCAGTCCGATCTACACCGAGTCCGCCATCACGCTGCCGACGGGCCGCTGGAGTGTCAGTCTGCGTTCGGAGTACAACAATTTTTCCCGGTTTTCCGACCACCGGCTGGCGGACACTGAACTGCACAGCGTCGACATTCTGTCATCGACCGCGCTCGGACTGAGCTATGGTGTTACCGACGACCTGACCCTTGGACTGCGCCTGCCCTATATCCAACGCCAGAACGTCAGGGAAGCGGATCATCACGTCTACGATCACGGCGCCGGTGCCCACGGGCACGCAGACCGGATCCTGAATCTGGGCGACCCCGAAGGTCTCGGCGACGCCACCCTGTTCGGGGAATACCGTTTCCTGCGCAGCGCGGACCAGCAAACACACCTCGCCGCGCTGTTCGGGGTCAAGCTGCCCACGGGGGAGACCAACCGCAAGAGCGGCGGCGAACGTCTGGAGACTGAGTTCCAGCCCGGCTCGGGCTCCACCGACGGCCTGCTGGGAGTCGCGGCGACGCACCTGTCCGGCGCGCTGTCCTACGATGCCAGCCTGCTCTATTCCGCCGTCACCACCGGCGCCCAGCACACCGACCTGGGTGATGTCCTCAGCTACAATCTGGCGATGTCCTACCGGCTCGGCGGCGAGCGCCCGGCCAATCCCTACGATCTGATGCAGTCGCACGCCTGGGATCTGATTCTGGAGCTCAATGGCGAGCACCGGGAGCGCGAGCAGATCCACGGCCAGCGCGACGAAAATTCCGGCGGCAATATCGTCTATCTGTCGCCCGGCGTGCGCTACCTGAACAAGACGGGCTGGGGCCTGGCGCTTTCCCTGGGCGTTCCGGTGGCGGAAAACCTCAACGGCACCCAGGCGGACCCGGACTATCGGGTGCTAAGCTCCCTGAATGTCGCGTTCTGATCCGCATCGCAACACCATGACCCGACGCAAGCACACGCCCTGGTCCGCACTGGCGTGTGCTTGCGCGTGCGCGCTGCTGTTCGGCGGCCACGCCAGCGCCCGCGCGGAGCCCGCTTTTCAGCTCGCCGTGACGGCGGCCTTCGCTCCCGATGGCCGCCTGTGGCGCCTGCGCAGCGACGGCCATCAGGTGTACGCCGATCATTCCGACGATTTCGGCACAACGTTCAGCAAACCCGTGCCCGTGAACGCCGAGCCCCAGCCGCTCGCGGTCTCCGTCGAAGAGCGCGCCGGCATCGCCTTCGCCGGCGACACCGTGCATGTCGTCTATCCGGTGGCGGCCGGGACCGGCACGGCACGCCTGTTTCACGCGCTGTCAACGGATACCGGGCGCAGCTTTTCGATCCCGCAGCCCCTGGCACAGGCGCCCGGTCGGCTGCACCGATTTGCGGTGAACAGCGCCGGCGAACCCCAGCATTTCTGGTACCAGGAAGCGGCACCGGGCGCGCCCACGGCGCTGTATCGCGCGACCGCGGACCTGCCGCAGCAACTGTTGGCCACCGGCCTGTGCGACTGCTGCCGGCCCGCGCTGGCTTTCGACCCGCAGGGGCAGGCGGTCATCGCCGCGCGCTTTGTGTATCCCGGGAACATCCGCGACCACGGCCTGATTCGCGTACCCGCAGCCGGGCCAGCGATGGTACAGCGCGTCACTTTCGATCAGTGGCGGATCGCGGCCTGCCCGACCCAGGGGCCGGCGCTCGCGATCACCCCGGCTGGCCGCCTTCACCTCGCCTGGTTCACCCTCGGCGCTCACCGGGGACTGTTCCGATCGTACTCCGATGACGCCGGCGCGCATTTCTCGGACCCCGAAGCGTTCGGCGATCCCGACGCCTACGCCATCAATCCGGCGGTCGCGGCCGAGGCGGACGCGGTGGTGCTGCTCTGGCAGGAGTACCGCGGCGGCAGCATCCGCGTGCTGACCCAGCGTTCGGCGGATCGCGGTGCGAACTGGGGTCCGGCGCGCGAACTCGCCACCGCCACGGGAACTGCCGACCGCCCCGAACTGCTGGTCCATGAAAACCGGTTTTACCTGTCCTGGCACACCCGTGGTTCGGGTTACCGGCTGCTGCCGATTCCAGCGGAGCCCTGCTGCAAGGATGTCCCCTGATACAATAAAGCCATGCAGGGACTTCATTTCGATAACCGCTTTCACAGTCTGGGCGATGCCTTCTACACGGCGCTCGCGCCCACCGGGTTTGCCAATCCGCATCGGGTGGCGACGAATCCTGCGGCGGCGGAGTTGCTCGGCCTGGCGCCGGACGTGCTGGAGAGCCCGGAGTTCCTCGCCTGGGCCAGCGGCAATGTCACCGCGCCCGGCAGCGCGCCGCTCGCCATGGTCTACGCCGGCCACCAGTTCGGCGGGTACAGTCCGCAACTGGGCGACGGCCGCGGCCTGCTGCTCGGACAGGTGCGAACCCGCGCCGGCCTGCTCGATCTCCATTTGAAGGGTGCCGGCAAGACGCCCTACTCGCGCTTTGCCGACGGCCGCGCGGTGCTGCGCTCGACCATCCGCGAATACCTCGCCGGCGAAGCGCTCCATGGCCTCGGCATTCCCAGCACGCGCGCGCTCGCCATCATCGGCAGCGACGAGCCGGTACTGCGCGAGCAGGTGGAAGCCGGCGCCATGTTGATCCGGGTGGCGCGTACCCACATCCGTTTCGGTTCCTTCGAGTATTTTCATCACCGCCAGCGTCCCGATGCAGTGCGTGCGTTGGCCGACCATGTGATCGCCACCTATCTTCCCGAACTCGCGGCGGCCGCCCAACCCCATCTGGAACTGTTCCGCCACGCCGTGCACGCCACCGCGCGCCTGATCGCGCAGTGGCAGACCGTGGGTTTCTGCCACGGGGTGATGAACACCGACAACATGTCGATTCTGGGCGAGACCCTCGACTTCGGGCCTTACGGTTTTCTGGACGCCTACGATCCCGGGCACATCTGCAATCACTCCGACCACGAAGGCCGCTACGCCTACCACCGCCAACCGGCGATAGGGCTGTGGAACTGCAACGCCCTGGCGCACGGACTGAGTTCGCTGATCGCGGCCGAGGACCTGCGCACCGTGCTGCTGGAATACGAGCCGCTGCTGCTCGCGGAACTGCGCCGCCGCCAGCGCGACAAGCTGGGCCTGGCACTGGAACTCCCCGGCGATACCGCCCTGATCGACGATCTGCTCGCCCTCCTTGCCAACGGCGGCGTCGACTACACGCTGTTTTTCCGCCACCTCTGCGACTTCGTGCCCGACGCGGCCAACACGCCACTGCGCGATCTGTGCCCCGATCGCGCCGCCTTCGCGGCCTGGGCGGCGCGTTACAGCACGCGGCTCGGCGCGGAAACCCGCGGCGCGCCAGAGCGCCGTGCCGCCATGCGGCAGATCAATCCCGCCCTTGTGCTGCGCAACTATCTGGCCGAAACCGCGATCCGCGCGGCGGTCGACCAGGGTGACTACCGCGAAATCGACAACCTGCGCCGGGCGCTGGCGCAGCCGTTCGAGCCGCCACCCGAATTCGCCCGCTACGCGGCGCCACCCCCGGACTGGGGCAGAGGCATCGCGGTCAGTTGTTCATCATGAAGGGCACGCCCCCGCCCCGCGCCCGCGTTCACCGCTTCGGCACCCTGCTGGCCCGCGGATTGCTGCTGACGTGCGCCCTGCTCGCGCCGAAAACCTACAGTGCCGACGTCGCCGTACCCCTGACGATCGACGGGCGCTACCTCGACAATGCCGTCGCATTCGCCCTCCACATGGACGCAGAGCGTCGCGCGACCCTGGCGGAGAACGCCTGCAACCGGGTCGAGGTCGCCGATCCCAAAGTCCATACCGACCAGGGATCGCTCGAAGTCGAGCTCAGGTTGGTGGTGACGACCGCGCTCGAGGTCATGGGCGAGTGCCGCGGTCCCGAGCCCTGGCACGGCCAGATGACCGTCGAACTCAGGCCCCGGACCGACGATTCCGGCCTTGCGGTGGTGTTCACGCCGCTCGGCGCGCAGGTGTGGCGTGGCGACGGCACCGAGGGTCTGCTGAGCCAGCCGGCGAAAGTGCTCGCGGAAAAACTGATTCTGCCGCAACTGGGTCAGGTGCGGGTGGATCTGGCCGAGCCGCTGCGCGCCATCGACGCCCTGCTGGTGGAACTGCAAAAAACCGGCGCGGAAGCCCCGCCGCCGCTGGTGAAGCGCAGCCACATCCAGTCGCTTGCGGTACTCCCTGAAGGCTTGCGCGCCACGCTCGGTTTCGCGCTGGCACCCCGTCCGGTCGCCGCCGGCCCCGAACCGGTTCTCACCCCGGAAGAACTCGCCGAATGGGCGCGTGTCGAGGACGAGCTGGACGGCTTTCTGACCACCATCATCGCGATGCTCGCGGAAACAGCGGATTCGCGTGATCTGCGTTTCGAGCTGCTGGGCGTGCTGCTGGACGCGCGCTACGCCATCGCCCAGGCGCTCACCGAGAATCATCCGGGCGGCGATCCGGTGCGGAAACTGTTCGCCGATACCTGGGATCGCCTGCGCCCCCACCTTGCGACGCTCGCGCGCGCCAATCTGCCCGCGCTCGGCAACGACTTGCACCTTGCCGGATTCATCGCCGGCGGCGACGCGCTGCGGGCACTCGACGGGCTCGGTCCGGAATACGGCATCGAGATCACCCGCGACGGCCTGCGCCGGCTCGCCCGCATGCTGCTCGCCGACGCCGCACCTGCTTCGTTCACGCCCTTGCCGCTGGAGGTGGACCAGCGACTGCGGAACCTGTTCTTGCTGGAAGATCCCGAGACCAGTCGCGTCCGCCCGATGTTCCAGAATCTGGTGCAGTGGCTGGTGCCGGCGGCGCAGGCGGCCGAGTCCGCGCCGCGGCTCGAAACCAAGGTACCCCGCCCCGGGGAGATCGAGACCTACCTCAAACAGGTCGCCGCGATCCTGGACGACAAGGCCAACGCCCGCCTGGGCAAGGACTCCCATCTGCCGCTGCGTCTGGCCAAATCGTTCACTCCCCTGGTGCGCGCCACCGCCTGGAAGGAATCCTGCTGGCGCCAGTTCGTCGGTACCGCGGCGAAACCCGAGGTGCTGAAATCCCCCGTCGGAGCCGTCGGCATGATGCAGATCAACGGCCGCGTGTGGCGCGGGCTCTACGACCTCAAGCGCCTGAACGACGAGGCCGACTACAACATCGCGGCGGGGACCGAGATTCTCGAACACTATCTGGTCGATTACGCCCTGCGGCGCGGCGAGAATCGGCGTCCCGGCGGCGACGACAACCTGATTCGCGCGACCTACGCCGCCTATAACGGCGGCCCCGGGCAGCTCTCCCGCTACCGGCGCACCGACACGCCGCAGTGGCAGCGCGCCATCGACAACGCCTTCTGGGATCACTACCAGCAGATAAAGACGAAAGGCTGGCCGGATGTCACCAGTTGTTATCCGGAAGTCAGCTGACTTCCCGCAGCGGACTTCAGCCGCCCAGGGAGCGGGAAAAAACCTGCAACACCGCGACGCCGGCCACGATCAGGGCGAGTCCGATCAGGGCCGCGACATCCAGGGTCTGGCCGAACAGTACCCAGCCGATCACGGCGATCAGCGCGGTCCCGACTCCGGACCAGATGGCGTAGGCGACCCCCACCGGGACAACTTTCAGGGTCAGCGACAAAAAATAAAACGCGACCCCATAGCCCAGCACCACGAACAGCGCAGGCCAGGGCCGGGTGAAGCCTTCCGCTGCCTTCAGCGCCGAGGTGGCGACCACCTCGGCGACGATGGCCAGCGCGAGATACAGCCAGTGCATGGCGCGCCGTTGCGGCCGGTCAGCGTTTGCGCAGCAGGCTGAGCCCGTCGCCGATGGGCACCAGGCTCAGGTCCACCCGCACATCCCGGTGGATACGGCGATTGAACGCCCGGATCGCGCGCGTGTCGGCATCGGCGGTCGCCGTATCCAGCACCCGGCCACCCCACAGCACGTTATCGACCACGATCAGTCCGCCCGGCCGCAGCAGCGCCAGGCACTGTTCGTAGTAGCCGGCGTAGCCGGTCTTGTCGGCGTCGATGAAGGCGAGGTCGAAGCTGCCCGCGGCGCCCTCGGCGAGCAGCGTCGCCAGGGTTTCGGACGCGGGGGCAAGGCGCAGGTCGATGCGGTCGGCGACGCCGGCGCGGGCCCAGTATTCCCGCGCAATACGGGTGTATTCGGCGCTGATGTCGCAGGCGATCAAACGGCCGTCGGCGGGCAGCGCGGACGCCACGCAGAGCGCGCTGTAGCCCGTGAAGACGCCGATCTCCAGCGCCTGCCGCACCCCGAGCAGGCGCGCCAGCAGCGTCATGAACTGACCCTGCTCGGGCGCAATCTGCATTCTGGCTTCCGGCATCTGGCGGGTGCGGTCGCGCAACTCCTGCAACAGATCCGACTCCCGCAGCGAGACCTCGAGCAGATACGTGTAAAGTTCGGGCGTGAGCTGGATGCTCTGATTGGACATGACGCGTTCCCGACCGGATGGGTTGGCACTCTAGCACCCTCGGTATCCGCGCGTAATCAATGCGGTCCGGGCCGCGACCACTGTATGCGGAGTTTGCCGCACCGACCCCGGCATACCGACCCTCTCCTGCCGACAGTGACGGACCCGACGACGACCATGACCAAACGTCTTGCCCTCTGGATGCTCGTCGGCCTGGCCGTGATCGCCTTTCTTGCGCTCGATCTCGGCCACTGGCTGTCATTCGAATATCTACAGAGCCAGCGCGCGACCCTGGTGGGTTACCGGGACGCGCATCCGTTCCTGTGTACCGCGTTCTTCTTCGCCCTGTATGTGGTGGCCACCGGTCTCTCGCTGCCCGGGGCGACCGTACTCACCCTCGCCGCCGGCGCCATCTTCGGCTTGCTGTGGGCGACGCTGCTGGTCTCCTTCGCATCGAGCCTTGGCGCCACCCTGGCGTTTCTGATCGCGCGTTACCTCGTTCGCGATCCCATCCAATCCCGCTACGGAAGCCGTCTCCAGGCCATCGATGCCGGCATCGCCCGCGACGGCGCGTTTTACCTGTTCACCCTGCGGCTGGTGCCGCTGTTTCCATTCTTTGTCATCAACCTGCTGCTCGGCCTGACCGCGATGCGCACCCGGACCTTCTACTGGGTGAGCCAGCTCGGGATGTTGCCCGCGACGCTGGTCTATGTGAACGCCGGTACCCAGCTCGGCCAACTGGCGTCGCCCACCGGTATTCTCTCGCCGCAGTTGCTCGGCGCGTTCGCGCTGCTGGGCCTGTTTCCGCTGCTTGCCCGCACGCTCGTGGCGCGCATCCGGGCGCGACGCCAGTACGCGGACTTCGCCAAACCCAAACGTTTCGACCGCAACCTGATCGTGATCGGCGCCGGCAGCGCCGGCCTGGTGAGTGCCTATATCGCCGCAGCGGTGAAAGCGAAGGTCACGCTGATCGAAGCGCACCGGATGGGCGGCGACTGCCTCAATACCGGCTGCGTGCCTTCGAAAGCGCTGCTGCGCGCGGCGAAACTTGCCCACGAACTCGGCCGCGCCGAGGAATTCGGTTTCGCTGCCGTGCAGGCCGTGCCGGATTTCGCGCGGGTCATGGCCCGGGTGCGGGAAGTGATCCGGGCTGTCGAACCCCATGATTCGGTGGCGCGTTACGAAGCGCTCGGCGTCGAGTGCCTGCGGGGCCATGCCCGGCTGGTCGATCCCTGGACGGTGGAAGTCGATGGCCAGCGTCTGAGCGCGCCCAATATCGTGCTCGCCACCGGCGCGCGACCCTTCGTGCCACCGTTGCCCGGGCTCGCGGAAGCCGGCTATCTCACCTCCGACAACCTCTGGGAGCTGCGCGAACTGCCGCCGCGCCTGGTGGTGCTGGGCGGTGGTCCCATCGGCTGCGAACTGGCGCAGGCCTTCGCCCGCCTGGGCAGCAAAGTGACCCAGGTGGAGATGCTGCCGCGCCTGTTGATCCGCGAAGACCCCGAGGTATCGGACACCCTACAGGCGCGGTTTGCCGCCGAAGGCATCACTGTGCTGCTGGATACCCGGGCGATCCGCGTCGAGATGATCGCCGATCAAAAAACCCTGATCTGCGCCCGCGCCGGACAGGAGCTCCGGATTCCCTGCGATCAGATCCTGGTCGCCGTGGGCCGCGCCGCCCGCCTCGAAGGTTATGGCCTGGAGGAACTCGGCGTGAAAACCGGCAAAACCATTGAAGTGAACGAATTCCTGCAAACCAGCTTTCCCAACATCTACGCCTGCGGCGATGTCGCCGGGCCCTACCAGTTCACCCACACCGCCGCCCACATGGCCTGGTACTGCGCGGTGAACGCCCTGTTCGCGCCCTTGTTGAGACTGCGCGGCGGCAAGTTCCGGGTCGACTATTCGGTGATTCCCTGGGCCACCTTCACCGACCCCGAAGTGGCGCGCGTGGGACTCAACGAGACCGAAGCGAAAGCGCGCGGCATTCCCCACGAAGTCACGCTATTTCCCCTGGCGGACCTGGATCGCGCCATCGCCGAGGGCGCCACCGAGGGCTTCGTCAAGGTGCTCACGGTACCCGGCCGCGACCGCATTCTGGGCGCCACCATCGTCGGGGCTCACGCGGGGGAACTGATCGCCGAATTCGTGCTGGCGATGCGCCAGCGCATCGGACTCAACAAGATCCTCGGCACCATCCACATCTATCCCACCCTGGCGGAAGCCGGCAAATACGCCGCCGGGCGCTGGAAACAGGCCCACCAGCCCGCGGCCCTGCTGCGCTGGGTGGCGCGCTTTCACCGCTGGCGACGGCGCTGAAATGCGGCAAACAAGCCGGCACAGATGCTCGGGTGCTACGCTGGAGCGGCGCTACAATCAACTTCCGGCGCCCCGACCGCTCACCACCCCGCCGCAGGAGACTCTCCGATGTCCGCACTTCCCGCCCGTCGCTTCTGGCTCGCCGCCCTGCTCGCGCTGGCGGCCGCGGCAGCGACCGCCGCGCCCTCGACCGGGCCCTACACCAACCGGCGTTTCCAGGCCTTGCAGGACGAAAATGCCCTGATTCTGGTGGCCGTCACCGGACCCGGCTGCCCCGCCTGCCGGGCGCAGCGCGCGCTACTGGACAGCTTCCAGAAGCAGCATCCGGAAGCCGACCTGAACATCCTGTGGGTCGACTACGATAACCAGAAGCGCGTGCTCAAGTATCTGAATGCAAGCATCGCCGGGACGCTGATCCTGTTTCGCGGCACCGAGCGACTCGGGTCGACGGTAGCGAAGATGCAGGAAGATGCGATCATCGCGCCGATCCTCCGCGCCGCCGAACGTTAACCGCGCGGCGCACCGCCATTGGCCCGACGGCGCCGACCGCCGGTTCATTGCCCGGTGTCGGGTTTGTGCTCCGGCGGCTGCGGCTCAGGCGCGGTCGCCGCGACCGCCGCCGGCATCAGCGCCACGCCCTGACCGAGCATCACGCCGATCCAGCGGGTGCCGGGATCGCTCTCCAGCGCGATCTTGACCAGGATGGTGAGCGGAACCGAAAGCAGCATGCCGATCGGCCCCAGCACCCAGCCCCAGAACACCAGGGACAGGAACACCACCAGCGGCGACAGGTTGAGTCCGCGGCCCATCCAGCGCGGCTCCAGCACATTGCCAATCACCACATTGATGACGATCTGAACGCCGGCGGCGAGCCCCGCCGTCACCGGCCCGACCTGCACCAGCGCCAGCAGCACCGGCGGCGCCGCCGCCAGAATCGATCCGATGGTGGGCACGAAATTGAGCAGAAAGGTGAGCAGCGCCCACATCACCGGGTAGCCGACACCCAGCAGCCACAGCGCCAGCCCCACCAGCACACCGGTGAGCAGGCTGGTCAAGGTTTTGAGTCCGACGTAGTGATTGACGCTCTCGGTAAAGCGGCCGATCGCCGCGAGCGAATCGCGCGGCACGCTGCGCGCCTGGGCGAGCTTGTCGCGAAACCCCACCTGCTCGGCGAGGATGAACACCACGGTGATCAGGATCATGAAACCGTTGGTGGTGATACCGCCGAGCGACGCCAGCGTATTGCCGGCAAGCTGCATCACCGCGCTGGGGTTGACGCTGTCGCGCCAGTCGCCGATATCGAAAACCATCCCGCGTCCCGCGAGCCATTGCTGCAAGCCCGCCGTCATCTCGATGAGCCGCTTCTCATAGAACGGCAGATCGGTGCGGAAATCCCGGATCGAGGTGCCGACCAGGGTGCCCACCAGGGCGGCGGCGATGATGATCGCCAACACCATCACCGCAATGGCCGCCCAGCCCGGCAAGCCGCGCCCCTTGAGCCAGGCGACCGGCGGCACGCAGATGAGCGCGATGAAAATGGACAGCAGGAAAGGCACCAGCAGCGAGGCTGCCGCCTTCATTCCGGCTACCACCACGATGAAGGCGGCGGTGTAGAGCAGAAACCGCGCGGCGACGGACAATCTGAAACCCATGGTCATCTCCTGATGTTTTTTGCGCCCTGTCAGGCCATTACCGCATCCACAGCAGACGCGCCGCGACGGCAACGGTGACCACCACGATCACCGGCTGCACCAGCCGGGTGCCGCGCCGGATCACCAGTCCCGACCCGAACCAGGCACCCAGCATCTGGGCGGCGGCCATGGTCAGCGCCAGACCCCAGACCACCCGATCGGTCGCCGCAAACAGCAGCGCCGAGGTCCCGTTGATGGTCAGCACCAGCGCCTTGGTGTGAGCGGTGGCCTTGCGCAGGTTGTAGCCGCGCAGACTGACCAGCAGAAACGGAAAAACCGAGCCCATGCCGGGACCAAAGAAGCCGCCGTAGAAACCCATTGCCGGCGCGCCAGCGTAGTCGAAAACGCGCGGCGACACCCGCCGGGGCGTGTCCTCGTCCCCAATTCGGGGCGAGATCAGGAAATACAGCGCGATGGCGATCATCAGCAGCGGCAGCAGGGGTTCCAGCACGGCGTTCGACAGACGCTGGACAACCCAGGTGCCGAGCACCGCGCCGCCACTGGCCATCAGCAATCCGGTGCGGGCGACGCGCAGATCCAGATGCCCGGAACGCACGAACTTGATGGTCGAGACGAGGGTGCCGAGCGCGCTCTGCACCTTGTTGCTCCCCAGCGCGGCCAGCGGCGGCAGACCGGCCCAGAGCAGTGCGGGCAGTGTGATGAGCCCACCCGCCCCGGCCATGGACGAAACAAAGCCGGCGCAGAAAGCCACGCCCACCAGCAGGCTGATCACTGGGATGGTCAGTTCCGGCATCAGGATGACAAACCCACCAATCAACAGCCCGCGATGGTAGCAGAGCCCGTTCCGGCTCCGTTCAGGGGTCCGCGCGCCACTGCATCAACAGCGCCAGCGCGCGGCGGCGCAGGCTCTGGTCATGGATATCGCAGGTGAACATCAGTTCGTCCGCACCGATCCGGACGAGCAGGTTTTCGAGATGGGCACACACCGGCTCGCGCCCGCCGATGGCGGCGAGGCCCAGCAACCCCTGCACCGCCGCCCGCTCGCCCGGCGACCAGAGCGCATCGAGATCCGCCATCGGCGGTCGCAGGCGCAGACTCTGACCGCGCAGCAGCGCCAGCGCGCGCTGCTTCAGACTGGTGGCGAGGTATTCGGCTTCCGCGTCGGTCAGCGCCGCGATCAGCGGTACGCCCGCCATCGCATAGGGCTGTGTCAGCGCGGGCGACGGTTGAAAATTGCGCCGGTAAAGCGCGAGCGCCTCTTCCAGATGGTGCGGCGCGAAATGCGAAGCGAAGGCGTAGGGCAGGCCGAGCGCGGCCGCCAGCCGGGCGCTGTAGAGGCTCGACCCCAGCAGCCAGATGGCGACGCCGCTGTTCGTTCCCGGTATCGCCTGTAACTGCTGTCCTGCCAGCGCCGGCCCCAGCAGGCGCTGCACTTGCGCGACTTCGGCGGGGAAATCCTCCACCCCACCGGGGCGGTCCCGGCGCAATGCACGCGCGGTGAATGGATCGGTGCCGGGCGCGCGCCCGAGCCCGAGGTCGATGCGGCCCGGATGCAGCGCATCCAGGGTGCCGAACTGTTCGGCCACCACCAGCGGCGGATGGTTGGGGAGCATGACTCCGCCCGCGCCCAGGCGCAGCCGCGTGGTGCCGGCGGCGAGGTGGGCGATCAGCACCGCCGGCGCGGAGCTGGCGATGCCGTCCATGTTGTGGTGCTCGGCGACCCAGAAGCGGGTGTAGCCCAGTTCCTCGGCACAGCGCGCAAGATCGAGGGCGTCGCGCAGGGCGCTGCCGGCATCGCCGTCGGCGCGGATGGGTGCCAGATCCAGAATGGATACGGGAATCGCGGCGAGCCGGCTCACTCCCCCATGGTCTCCATCCTGACGCGGCTCAAGCCTGATTGCTCCAGTCGAAGTCGTAGAGGATCCAGTTGCTGGCGTCGAACTTCATGTGGATGCCCTCGGCGGCAACCTCGAAGCTGCCCTGACCGCAGTCGCCGCGCTTCCAGATGAAGCCCTGGTCGAGGTCGATGGCAACCCGGTGCTCTGCCCCCGTCACCGGATTTTTGAGGCTGGTGCCTTGCGCCTGCCCCACGCCAGGAATCGAAAACCCGCTGTGAATCCCGTTCTCGGTGATGGTCACCGGCGCACGCACCACGCCCGCGACCTGATAAGTGGTGCCCAGAATCGCCCAGGGCATGCCACCGAGCTGGCCGGTGAAAATCTGCGCCAGGGCACCCAGCTGCGCATCGCTGACCGCGGGCGGGACCACGAACACCGCCTTGCCGTTGCCATCGTGAATCGCCTTCGGCCAATCCAGGAGGGCGACCGCGTCGATGCCCGACAAATCCACATTGCCACAGCGGCCGGAAGTGATCCGGGTCGCCACGGCCGCCTTGCAACTGCCGTCCGGCGAGGTGGGAAAACCGGAAAAATTGCAGGTACAGCCGGGCTGGCAGTTGCAGAATTCAAAGCCCTTGCCCTTGAGTTGCCATGGAGTCGCGGTAGTCATGATTCAGATCCTCGGTCCGGTGGACGATCAGTTCAGGTAGGTGAGTAACCCGGGATCGAACAGCAGCGCCATCCCGGCGAGCGCAAACACCACCGCTCCGAGGATGGCGATGCGCTCACCTCCCGGGGCGATTTTTTCCAGAAAGATCAGCACGCTCAGCGCCAGCATCCAACCCAGGCTCATGGTGCCCAGGGCGACCAGCACCGCCATCATCGCCCAGCAGCAGCCGAGACAGAACAGGCCGTGCGCGGCGCCCATGCGAAACGCGCCGAGCGGCCGTGCGGCGCCACCGCCATATTGCATGAAGAAGGACAGCGGCGAGCGGCAATGGCGCAGACAGGCCGCCTTCAGCGGAGTCAGTTGCCAGATGGCGGCGACGGCCAGTACGCCGCCGGCGAGACGGGCGGCCCAGGGCGCACCTTGCAGCAACGGTGTTTCGAGCCAGCGCCAGACCGAATAGGCGGGGATGGCAGGCAGCGTCCATATCACCAGATAGGCCACCACGAAGAACGGCAGTGGCGCCACCCGGCCATGGGCGGCGGCGAGTGCATAGAGCCGCAGCACTGGCGTGATGGCGGGCAGCATCATCGCCGCCATCATCGCCAGCCAGGCCAGTACGAAGCCGCCAAACGACAGCATCTGGCCCATGGTCATGCCGGCCATGGCGGGATCCCCGGCGCCCATGTCGGCGGCCATTCGCAGCGACCACCACCAGCCGGCGGCGGCGGTTATCAGCAGCGCGGCCGGTACGCCCAGCCGCAGCTGCAAGTCGGTGATCCCGGGGCTCGGTGTTGCCGTCATGGCTGGAACCTCTGCCTGGCATTGGCACCGATCATAGACCGCGCCACCGCCATTTCCCGCAAAAGCCTCGGCCAGGAACAATCCCCGGTGCTGCGGGTGCCAACATTCCCTACCATTGCCGGCGCAGCGGCAACAGGGCCGCGATCTCGACCGCCGGCAGCGGCCGCCCCAACAAGTAACCCTGTGCCCGGTCGCAGCCGTTGGCGCGCAGAAAATCCAGCTGCGCCTCCGTTTCCACGCCCTCGGCGACCACGGCGAGGCCCAGCTTGTGCCCGAGTGAGATACTGGCCTCCACGATGACGGCATCGCCGGGATCCTCGGTAAGGTCGCGAATGAACGTCTGATCGATCTTGAGCACGTCCAGCGGGAAATTCTTGAGGTAGGAGAGCGACGAATAGCCGATACCGAAATCGTCGACGGCGACGCTGATGCCCAGGGCCTGCAACGCGCGCAGCGTCTCGCCCGCGAGCACCGGATCGCGCATCATCAGATTCTCGGTAATCTCCAGTTCGAGACTGCCGGCGGGCATCCGCTCCTCGTTCATTATCCGCCGCATCGTGGCAGGCAGCTTCGGATCGGTGAACTGGAGGGCGGAAACATTGACCGACACCCGCAGCGGGTGCGGCAACGACGCACACCAGGCGCGGGCATCGACACAGGCGCGGCGGAACACCCACTCTCCCACCGGCAGGATCAGCCCGCTATCTTCCAGCAGCGGCAGAAATTCGGCCGGTGCTACCAGACCGCGCTCCGGGTGGCGCCAGCGGATCAGTGCCTCCAGCGCGACGATGGCGCCGGTGTGCAGATCCACCTGGGGCTGATAAAACAGCTGAAACTGTTCCTGTTCCAGCGCCCGCCGCAAGCCCGCCTCCAGCGCCAGCAGTTCGTGGCCGCGCGCGTTCATGTCGGGAGCATAGAAGCGGTACTGATTGCGCCCCCCCGCCTTGGCCCGGTACATGGCGGTGTCGGCGTTGCGCAACAGATCCTCGACGCTGGTGCCATCGTGGGGGAACAGGGCGATACCGATGCTGAAGGTCGCGAACACCTCGTGACTGCCCGCGTGCAGAGGACGCTCGAACGCCGCCCGGATCTTGCGCAGCACCGCGAGCACGTCCTCGACCCGGTTCAGATCGCCGACCGCGGCGGTGAATTCGTCACCACCGTGACGCGCCACTGTATCCGTGGGTCGCAGGCAGCACTGCAACCGCGCCGCGACCTGTTGCAGCAGGGCATCGCCGACCGCATGCCCCAGGCTATCGTTGACCCGCTTGAAATTGTCCAGATCCAGAAACATCACCGCCACATGACCGCCGTGCCGGCGCACATGGGCCAGTTCCGCTCCCAGACGATCGGCGAGCAGAAAACGGTTGGGCAGTCCGGTGAGGCGGTCGTGGGTGGCCTGGTGCTGCAATTCCGCCTCCAAACGCTTGCGCTCGGAAATATCGCGCGCGACCGTCGACAGGTAATCGACCGAACCATCCTCGCCGCGGTGCGCCAGGACCACCTGCGAGAAAGGGATGTCCGCCACCGCGTCCGGCGGCCGCACCGTGGTTTCCCCCGACCAGAAACCCTCACGGCAGGCGACGGGAAAGGCTTCCGCGAACAGGTGTTCCGCGACATGTTCCGGAAAAATATCGCGCAGGCAACGCCCGGCCAGCTCGGTATCGGCACCCAGACCGAGCAGTCGGCGCCCGGCGCCGTTGAGATAGTCCAGAACGCCATCGGGCGCCACTATGGCCACCAGGTCCGGCGTCGCCTCCAGAATTGCCACCAGCCGCGCGCGCTCGTTCTCGGCCTGCACGCGGGCGGTGATATCCCGCCCGGTGGACACAAAGTGGGTAATCCGACCCCGTTCGTCCAGCAGTGGCGCAATCACCTTGTGTTCGTGGAACAGACTGCCGTCCTTGCGTTTGTTGACCAGAACACCTTCGTACGCCACGCCGCCCGATACCCGCTCCCAGAGCTCGCCGTAAAAAGCGTCAGGGTGATGCCGCGAACGGAACAGGCTGGGAAAGTTTCCCACCGCCTCGGCACTCCGATAGCCCGTCAACCGCTCGAACGCGGGATTGACGTATTCGATCCGCCCATCCCGATCGGTGACAAACACCGCGTCCGCGGCCTGCTTCACCACTTGCGACAACTGCCGCAAAGTCTGGTCGGTCCGCCGCCGCTCGCGGCGTTGCCCTGCCTCCCGCAGTTCACGATCGATGGCGGGGATCAGGCGCGTCAGGCTGTCTTTCATGACGTAATCCTGGGCCCCGGAGCGCATCGCTTCGACCGCGGTCTCCTCGCCGATGGTGCCGGACACAAAGATCAGCGGGACATCGGGATCCCGCCCCCGCACCAGCTCCAGCGCGCGAACCCCGTTGAAACCGGGCATGGAGTAGTCCGAGAGCACCAGATCCCAGGGCTGCTCCAACGCGGCCACCAGTTCCTCCTCGCCCTGGACCCGCCGCCAGTCCGTGCTGAAGCCACCACTTTCGAGGTGATCAATCAGCAGCAGCGCGTCGTCTTCGCGGTCTTCGACCATCAGAACCCGCAACGGCTGGCGGGAACTTCGAGGTTCCTCCATGACACTTCTCCTGTCCGAGTTCAAGACACCGAAGGTGGGGGCGCATTCAGCAGCAGCCAGTAAAGCCCGAGCTGTCCCGCCGCCCGTACGAATTCGTCAAAATCCACCGGCTTGCGCACATAGCTGTTGGCGCCCAGCGCATAGCCCTTGAGACGATCCTCGTCTTCGTTCGAGGAGGTAAGAATCACCACCGGCAACAACCGAGTACGCGAGTCGGCGCGCAGACGCCGCAACACCTCCAGCCCGTCGATCCGGGGCAGTTTCAGGTCCAGCAGCACCACGGTCGGCAACGCACTGACATCCCGGCCGGCATGGATTCCGGTTCCGAACAGGTAATCGAGCGCCTCGACCCCGTCCCGTACCACCACCACCGGATTCCTGATCTGGTTGGAATCCATTGCATGCAGCGTCAGTGCCGCATCGTCGGGATTGTCTTCCACCAGCAGAATCGTCTGCTCGCTCATATTCCCTCCGCTGTTCCCAGGGTGAAGTAAAAGGTTGCGCCGGCGCCGACCTTGGCGTCGGCCCAGATGCGCCCGCCATGCTTGTGAATCACCCGCTGGGCGGTCGCGAGACCTATACCGGTGCCGGAAAACTCGCGCGCGTCGTGGAGTCGCTGAAAGGCCCCGAACAGCTTGTCGGCATAGGCCATGTCGAACCCCACACCATTGTCGCGGACACGATAGACCACGCCATCCGCCCCGGTATCGGCGCCGAACTCGACCGCCGCATCGGCCCGTGGACCAGTGAATTTCCAGGCATTGCTCAGCAGATTATCGAGCACCACCCGCAGCAGGCGGACATCGCCCCCGACCTGGATGCCGGGCTGGATCAGACAGCGCACCCTGCGCTCCGGCTCGGACCTCCGCAGCTCCGCCACGACTTCGGTGGCGAGCGCGCTCAGGTCGACCGGCTCCAGCGTGAGCTCCGCGCGGCTGACCCGCGCCAGTTTCAACAGGTCGTCGATGAGCGCCGCCATATGCTGGGCAGCGGCGCGCACCCGGCCGAGGTGCTCCCGGCCCCGGTCATCGAGGCGGGGACCATAGTCCTGAATCAGAATGCGGCTGAAGCCGTCCACTGCCCGCAGCGGCGCGCGCAAATCGTGGGATACCGAATAACTGAACGCCTCCAGTTCGCGGTTGGCGACCTCCAGGGCGGCGGCACGCGCGCGCACGGCGTCGTGGAGCCGCGCCACCTCGCGCTCGCTGTGCTTGCGGGCGCTGATGTCCGCGACCGCCCCATCGACATACTGACCGTCGAGGCCTGTCTTGATCACTCCCGACAGCGCTGCATCGAACTCCCGCCCGCGCAGGGTAACCATTACCAGTTCGCGCGCGCTCACGATGCCCGTCTGTTTCAGTTGCTCTACCACCTCTGCCCGCACCGATTCATCCCGATACAGTCGCGCCGGATGCACCGCCAGCAACTGCTCGACCGACTCCGCCTCGAACAGGGCCGCCAAAGCCGGATTCACCTCCAGAAACCGGCGCGGCTCCGAGATACTGCTCCGGTATATTCCTACCGGCAGGTTATCCACCAGTTCCCGATAACGGGCGAGGGCTGTCTCCCGCGCCCGCTCGAGCCGGCGTCGTTCCGACACATCGCGGATGATGGCAGTCACGAGATTCCCGTCGCCAGTCGCCGTGGAGCTCAGGCTGATCTCGACCGGCAGCTCGCTGCCGTCCCTGCGCCGCGCCACGAGTTCCTGGCCGATCCCCATGGCTCTCGCGGTGGGTGCCGCCTGGTAGCCGGCGCGGTGAAGCCGATGTTGATCGCGCAGGCGCTCCGGAATCAGGAGCTCGATCGGTTGATCCAGAAGTTCCTCGCGCCCATAGCCAAGCCACTCCTCGGTGCGGCTGTTGACCAGCCTGATCTTGCCGTCTCCATCCACGATCACCACTGCGTCGGGCGCCGACTCCAAAAACCCGCGCAATTGCACCTCCCCGGCGCGTACCCGCGCTTCTGCCTGTCGCCGCCGCACGCGGTAATGGGCCACGGCGAGCGCGGCAACCAAGGTCCCGGCGGCCAACGCCGCAAACCCCGCGAGCAGTAGCCGACGTTCGTCTGCAAAGGCTGCCGCCAGCGTGGCCGCGGGTACCCGCGACACCAGCAGCCAGCCCGCCGCCCCCGGACCGGTCAGCGTCCAGTTTTCGACGGGTCCGGACGGGCGCGCCCGGTGCCAGGTGAAGAGGTCGCCGGCAACCATCGTCTGTCCGGCATCCTTCCCGCCCGCGTGCCCAATTTGCGCCCAGGCGGCCGGGTAGCGGTCCTGGAAGCGCGCCCCGCTGCTTTCGGAGAACATGAAACCCCAGAGCTCGTCAGGTTGCTCGCCCAGCAGCCAATAACCTTCGGGATCCAGGAGCCACAGACCCGACCCCGACGCATCGAGTGCGAGCGCCGCCAGACGATCCAGCAGCCGCTGGCCGAGATAATTGATGGTGACCAGACCGCGCGATTCCCCGTTCGGGCTCAGCACCGGCGTACCGAATCTGAGCATGGGCCGAAAGGGCCGCTCGATCACGCCGTCATCGACATTCAGATCGAACCGGGATACGTGGATGGCGCCCGGGGGCTGAGCCAGGCCAGCCTGGACGAAATAGCGGCTGGCCTTGTTCTGGAGACGGTCCCGCGGGACCAGTTCCGCTCCCCCAGCCTGCCCGTTGGTCCGTACCAGTTCGGCACCCTGGGCGCTGAAGAGGCGAATCTTGGCGTAGGTATCCCGGTGGCGGGCCAGCGTGAGAAAGCTTCGTCCAAGCCGATCAAGCGCTTCCGGACTCGCATCCGCGAGCCAGGCCCGCAACGCCGGCAGGTCGGCAAGATAGGGGAGGTCCGCGACCGGCAACCTGAGCTCGGCAGCGGCGATATCAGCGCCGAGGCCCACGACGGCGCGTTCACGGGCGCCGATCCTGTCCATCGCCGCCGTGTCCTGATTGCGCTCCAGCAACCAGAACAGCGTCGCCAGCAACCCCAGCGCGAGCAGCCACAGGAACGCCGCGTGCGTGGTTACCGCCCTGACCGGATAATCGCGAGCGTTGCGCTCGACCAGTGGTGCCATTCCATGCTCCCAGGTGCCCTTCCCGGGACCACGGTCGGCACCCGGACATCGAAGGTCATCTATATTGCCCGACAGCGGATTGCCGTCCTCCGTAAATACTCTCTGCCTGACGCAGGATAGTCTCCGTCGGCACCGCAACAAGATGCCGTCCACCGCAGTGTGACCAAATGCCCGGATGTGGCACCCAGCGGTGTGCCAAACGCCATTTATCGGCGCCGGCCGGCGTCAGCCGCACCCGCCGCCGACTTCAATTTCCGTCCGGCCGCCGGGCTACAATCGCCGGCGAACCACGCCTGACGGATTTCAGGTTACCTGACTCTCCTCGAGGAACGACATCGCATGATGTTTCTCGCCGTAGCCGCGCATCGCCGCACTGCCAGCCGACGCCCGCTGCGCCACGCCCGCGGCAGAGCCACCGGCGGCGCGCGCGCGCTGGTTATCTGGATAGCGCTTTCCGGGGGCGCGGCAGCGATGGCGGCACCCGGCATGCAGGCCGCCCCGCACTACGGCTACGAGATCGTTCACAGCTATCCCCATGACCCGGAGGCTTTCATCCAGGGCCTCGCCTGGGCGGATGGCAGACTGTTCGAAAGCACGGGGCAGCTCGGACACTCCAGCCTGCGCGAAATCGAGCTGACCACCGGCCGGGTGCTGAGACGGACCGCGCTCGCGCCCTGGCTGTTTGGCGAAGGGATTGCGGTGGTCGGCGACCGCATCGTGCAGCTCACCTGGCACGAACAGCAGGCCTTCGTCCGCGACCGCGATACCTTTGCGCTGCGCGCCACCTTCGCTTATTCCGGCGAAGGCTGGGGACTGGCCTGGGACGGCCGCCGGCTGATCATGAGCGACGGCTCCGCCACCCTGTATTTCCGCGATCCGGAGACTTTCGCCGAACGGGGGCGGATCGCGGTCACCGACGCCGGCGCGCCGGTCACGCGGCTCAACGAACTGGAAATGGTGGGCGATGAAATCTGGGCCAATGTCTGGGGCAGCGAGCACATCGCCCGCATCGATCCCGCAAGCGGACGGGTGACCGGCTGGATCGACCTCAAGGGACTGACGCCCACCGCCGCGCCGGGACACCCCATCGATGTACTGAACGGCATCGCCTGGGACGCTGCCGGCAAACGTCTGTTCGTGACCGGCAAGCTGTGGCCGCGCCTGTTCGAGATCCGGCTGGTGCCGGAACTTCGCTGACGCTTCGATGAATCTGCTGCTGCTGCATCCCGCGGATTTTGTCGCCCCGGACCGGGTGCGGATTCGCGATCACCGCCTTGTCCATCTGCGCGAAGTACTCGGGGTTGCGCCCGGCAGCGAACTGCGCGCGGGGCTGCTCGATGGCGCGCTGGGGACCGCAACGCTGATGCAGCTCGACACCGGGATGGCGGAATTGACCGTGACACTGGATTCGCCGCCGCCGCCGCCACTGGCGGTGAGCCTGATTCTCGCCCTGCCCCGACCCAAGATCCTGCGGCGCGTGCTGCGCGCGGCCACCATGCTCGGCGTCAAGGAAATCCATCTGCTCAATGGCTGGCGGGTCGACAAGAGCTATTGGCAAACGCCGCTGCTGACGCCGCAACGGTTGCGCGCCGAACTGCTGCTTGGCTTGGAGCAGGCGCTCGACACCGCGCTGCCCCGCGTCCACATCCACCGGCGTTTCAAGCCCTTCGTCGAGGATGAGCTGGATACCATCGCCGGCGCGCGCTGCCGTCTGGTGGCGCATCCGCGCAGCGCCGAGCCGCTCACCATGGCACGCACGGACAAAGCTGTGCTGCTGGCGCTGGGACCCGAGGGCGGCTTCATTCCCTACGAAGTTGACGCCCTGGTCGCCTGCGGATTCACTCCCGTAACCCTCGGCCCCCGGGTGCTGACGGTGGAAGTCGCACTCGCCGCGGCGCTGGGACGGTTGTCGCCCGCATGAGCAATGCTGTAACAAAACGGCAACATTCAAGATATTGAATACCGGCTCGAATCACCAAGGGCTGGCGAGAGCGCAATCGAACGCATAGGCGTCTGTTTTTTACTTACACACACGACCACGATCTCGGGTTCTCGGCGCCAGAAAATCCCTTCATCTCCCGAACATTTTTGCAGGCGGAAGAACCTTTACCACCAGCGACTTGTTAACAATCAATTGATCGGAGATTTTTACGCTGGAATATTGCATTTCCGTGAAACCTCGATAGCTACAAATCCAGCAGTTGGCGTCAGGAGCAGTTTGTGTCCGAAAACATCAGTTCATTCTTTCATTCCGTCGGCTTTAAATTATCAATTTTGATCGTAATACCCCTTCTTATTCAGGGCGGTGGACAGCTGGTCAATGAACGGTTGGCCACGTCAATCCAGGAATCTTCCGCACGGAAAATCGTTGACGGCTTCAAGCAGGCAGAAAGGATATCTTCGATAAGAAACTCCATATCAAATAACGTTGTTGACAGCGCAGTAAAACTGCGCTTGAGCTTGCTGTTGTGGGGCGACGGCCAGATCATAATCGAGCAGGCAAAAAAGACTATCGCCGGCAACTGGGAAGCCTATCTGGCAGATGCGAACGCCAACTCCATGAGTGTCGATCAAGCAGGTCGTCAAGCCTACGATTCTGCGATGGCGACCATCGACAGACTCGAAGGCTTGATCACGGAGCGGTCATTGAGTGGCGTGTCGACTTTCATCGATATGGACTTCTACCCCGGGATGGATCCCTTCATAAAACAGTTGGATGTATTGGCAGGGAAAAGCCAGGAAATGGTTAATTTCAGCCTGCATCAACAAACCGATAACCTGAGAGCTTCCAGCAATTTGTCAATTCTGATATTTTCCATAACAACGGCAATAGTAATTTTTTTGGGAGTGTCAATTTTCCGATCAATAAACAGACCCTTGAATGCCCTGCTGGCCGTCATGATGGCGGTGGAGTCAAAATCCAATATAGGACTCCGGGTCAATTTGGATGGGAAAGACGAGTTTCAGCGGATCGGAAGCCGGTTTAACTCGATGATGGAAAAAATACAGTCGCTTGTTTCCGAAGTTAAGTCGATAATTTATTCGGTTCAAGACATCTCGAATGAAGTATTCACTCAAAGCAGGACAGTGTATGATCATGCTGAAAAAGCCAAGGATCAACTATCTTCTCTCGCCGCAGCATCGGAGGAGCTGACAAATACAGCTATCGATATACAGACAAACTCCCGAAACGCCGCTATGTCATCCAGAGATTCCCGCGACGTGAATATGGATCATATCGATTTGGCGAGCAAAACCCTGGAGCAAATCCACGAATTATCCGCGTACCTGAATGGCTCCATTGCGAGTGTCGAGCGCCTAGACAGGGAAGGGCAGCAAATTGGCGAGATACTGGACGTTCTCAAGTCGGTTGCCGACCAGACCAACCTGTTGGCCCTGAATGCGGCGATAGAAGCCGCTCGCGCCGGCGAGCAGGGCAGAGGCTTTGCAGTGGTCGCTGACGAAGTGCGCAATCTTTCCAAGCGAACGCAGCAATCGATATTGCAGATAGAAAAATTGATTTCCGATATTCAGGACGGCACGCGACATGTTTCCGAAATCATGGTGAGCAGCAGTCAACGAGCTGACCGATGTGCCGAAGGCACGTCGCTGGTTCAGCAGGCATTGGGTGCCATTTCGACATCGTTTTCCGCGCTTGCCATACAGAGCGAAGACGTTTCTCGTATCCTCGAACAACAACTTGAGACCATCGCCAGCAACAACAACAATATCCACCGCATTAACGGCATATCTGAAAACACCGCGCAACTGTCCATGGAAACAACCGGTTACGGCAGGCAGCTGGTGGAGCTCAGCGCGGACCTCTCCCTGTCGATCGAACGCTTCATAACCGATGATGCTGGTCGCGCCGTCACTGCATGATCAGCGCGCCCGACCCAGGCCCAATCCGGGCAACCGAGCGGTTGGGTGGCGTTCGGATCGGCCCCCGCACGCGGTGTCCCTGGCTGCCCTAGGCCCCGAGCCCGGCATCTGGACATCGCCGTTCCGCAAGCGCGACACCAGCCAGCGGAAGCCCGCGCGGCGATCCTGATAGCCAGGCATGCCGCTGTCCGGCGCTGGCTCGGCAGCTCAACACCGGGGAGGGAAGTTTGAAGCGTGTGACGCACCAGCTGCCGATCCAGCTGCAGGTTGTCGAAGCGAGGCAATTTGATCTTGCCCCGTCACCTTGCGTGGTGATGTAGTAAAAGCCACTTGCCCACTGAGCGCGGAGGCGGCGCTCGATCAGGGACGGAGGAGCTGGAGCAACGGTTCCGGATAGACCCCGATCGCCAGTGTCAGCAGGACGGCGAGCAGCACCATGACGGCACCCGCGGACCAGCGCACCGCGACGGTGGCCCCCGTGGCCACGGGGGCCGGGGAGCCGGATGGCGGCGCCGCGTAGAGCGCGCCTATCACGCGCAGGTAGTAAAACAGGCCGATGGCGCTTCCGACCAGCAGGCCACCCACGAGCAGCCACTGGCCGGCGGCTACGCCGAGCACCAGCACGCTGAATTTCCCGATGAAACCGGCGGTCACGGGAATCCCCGCAAGCGACACCAGCATCAGAGTCAGGGCGGCAACCACCCAGGGGCGTTGCTGGAACAGGCCGCGGTAGTCGCCGAGCAGCTCGCGATCCCGCGCCCCGGCGGGGCTGGACGCCAGCGCGATGGCGCCGAACACTCCCAGGGCGGTGACCACATAGGTGAGCAGATAGATGGCCGCAACGGCGGACGTGCCCGCGCCGGGCGCGACCAGAATGATCAGCAGGAAGCCGAAATGCGTGATCGAGGAATAGGCCAGCAGGCGCTTGAGATTGTCCTGGCGCAGCGCCAGTACGCTGCCGATCAGGATCGAGGCCAGCGCCAGCACCACCAGGACATTGACGAACGGCGCTGCCGCGGTGCCGCCGCCGGCGTGGAGCAGGCGCAACACGACCGCAAATACGCCGACCTTGACCACGGTGGCGAGAGAGGCCGCGACGGGCGCCGGCGCGGCTTCGTAAACGTCGGGCGTCCACTGGTGGAAGGGCGCGAGCGACAGCTTGAAGGCGAGGCCGGCGATCAGCATGGCGCCGCCCATGAGCACCAGCGGGGTGTCGGCGCCCGCGCCGGCCAGTGCCGCGGCGAGCGCGCCCAGATCGAGGCGGCCGATACCGGCGTAGATCAACGCGAGCCCGAACAGCAGGGTGGCCGATGCCCCCGCCGACAGTGCCAGGTATTTCACGCCGCCTTCGAGCGCGCGGCGATCATGGATGGCATAGGCCACGCCGGCCACCATCGGCAGGCTGAGCAGTTCGATCCCGATGAACAGCGTCGCGGCGTGGCTCGCGCCCGCCAGCGTGAGGCCACCGAGGCCGCCCAGCAGAATCAACAGGTAGATCTCCTCGCGATCACCGGCGTAGCCCGCAAAATAGGCGGGACAAAGAGCCAGCACACCCAATACGGCAGCCAGCACCAGCAGCATGTAAAACCCGGCCTGCGGGTCGATGGTCAGCAGCGGGGTGACCACGACGGGTCCGGTGCCACCGAGCCAGATGGGCAGCGCGCACACCAAGGCCAGCGCGGCACCCAGCATGGACAGGGCGGCGGTGACGCGGTGGCAGCGGCGCACGGCGATGCCGAGCATGACCGCGACGATGGTGGCGGACAGGACGCCCATCGGCAGCATCGCGCCGAACTGTGTCGCATCGAACTGGATCGCGTTCATTGCGGCGCTCCCGTGGTAACCGCTTCAGTGTCAAGCGCTGCGTCAGCGGCAACGCCGGCCCCGGCTGCGCCACCCGCGGCGTACAGATGCTGGACCGCTTGCACCGAAGGCCGCGCGAGGTCGATCACCGGCTGCGGATAGAGCCCGAGCCCCACCAACAGCAACCCCAGCACCGCGATCAGGCCCAAAGTCGGAGTATCGAGCGCCGCCAGCGTACCCACCCGGTGCGGCGCGCCATGGAGCGTTTTCTGGACCATGATCAGCGCATAGGCCACCGCCAGCACCAGCCCCAGTGCGGCGACCACGGTGACCAGGGGCGCGACGCTGAATGTACCCAGCAGGATCAGGAATTCACCCACGAAGTTGCCGAGGCCCGGCAGACCGAGGGAAGCGAGGGCGAAGAACAACAGCAGCGGCGGCAGTGCCGGCATGGTGGCCCACAGGCCGCCCATGGCACCGAGCTCGCGGGTTTGCAGCCGCGCCTGAATTTCGCCGCAGAGCATGAACAGCGCGGCGGCCGAGAGGCCGTGGGCGATCATCTGCACCACCACGCCCTGCAGCGCCTGCTCGGTGCCCGCGTAAAGCCCGATGAGCACGAAGCCCATGTGGGAAATGCCGCTGTAGGCGACCAGGCGTTTGAGGTCGGTCTGCGCGAACGCCAGCACGGCGCCGTACACCACGCCGAGCACACCCAGCCACATGGCGACGGGCGCCAGCTCGTGGGCGACTTCGGGAAAATACGGAATCCCGAAGCGCAGCAGGCCATAGGCGCCCGTCTTGAGCAGCAACCCCGCCAGATCCACCGATCCCGCAGCGGGTGCACAGCAGTGCGCGTCCGCCAGCCAGGTGTGCAATGGCACCACTGGCATCTTCACCGCGAAGGCAATCCAGAAACCCAGCATCACCAGCCAGGCGACATCGCGGCGCAGCGGCGTGTTGAGCAGATCGTGGTAGTCGAAACTGAGCACACCGGTAGCCTGCTGATGGAAAAACACCAGCGCCAGAATGGCGAGCAGCAGCAGCAGTCCGGACGACTGGGTGTAGACCGCGAACTTGAGCGCCGCCGCTTCCCGCCGGCGCCCGCCGGGAGCGTCCTGACCCCAGCGCGCGATCAGGAAGTACATGGGCACCAGCATCATTTCCCAGCAGAAGAAGAACAGGAACATGTCGAGCGCGAGAAACACGCCGATCACGCTGCCGAGATTCCACAGCAGGTTGAAATAGAACAGGCCGGGCCGGGTGCCGGCGTCGCGGGTACCGCAGCACACCGCCACCGCGCCGAGCAGATTGGTGAGCACCACCATCAGCAGCGACAGGCCGTCGAGGCCCAGGTGAAAGCTGATGCCGAGGCTCTGGATCCAGTCCGCGCGAAACTCGAAGGCCCATTGCGGCAGCACGCCGAGGCTGGCGGTGAAGCCGGCGCCGGTGAGGCTGTAGTCGCCGTTGCGCCACAGCCACAGCGAAAGCGCCAGCGAGGCCAGCATCGCCACCAGCGCGATCCCCTGCGCGCAGGCGCTCGACCAGCGGCCGCCGAGCCAGGCCAGCAGGGCGCCGAGCAGGGGAATCAGGATCAGCCAGACCAACACCATCGTCGCAATCCTTAATCAGCGGTTCAGCGCAGCGCCACGAGCGCGAGCAGCAAACAGGTTCCAAAACCCGCGACCGCCGCATACCAGCGCAAATTGCCGGTCTGGGTCCACGCCAGCAGGGCATTGGCGCCGCGCAGCGTCGCCGGAATCACGCCGAGCAGGCGGTCGGCGACATCATTGCGGCCGAGCGTCGCGACCGCCACAAAGGGGCGGGTCAACAGCCGGTCATAGAGCCAGTCGAAGCCCCAGGCGCTGCGCCACAGCCGTGCCACGGCGGCGCCGATACTGTTTTGCGCGAGCGCCGCGGGAACGCGCGGGAACTGCACAAACAGCAGCCAAGCCAGGGCGATGCCGGCCAGGGACACCAGCAGCGGCAGCTGCTCCGCAAAGCTGTCGGCCGTCTCGACCTCCGTACCCTGTACCGCCGGCAGCACGGTCGCCAGCATGGCTGCCAGCGGCAACTGCAACAGACCGCCGCCGAGCGCCAGCACCAGCAGCACCGCGAGCGGAAGATGGTGATCGAGCGTGCGTGCGCCCTGGGGTGTGCCGTGCCCGGTGTCGAAACGCTCGGCGCCGAAGAACACGATGAAGATCAGACGGAAACTGTAGAGCGCCGTCAGAAACGCCCCCACCAGCCCCGCGACCCAGAGTTCATGGTGCCCGCTCAGATAAACCTGGTGCAGGATTTCGTCTTTCGAGTAATAGCCGGCGGTGAACGGGAATGCCGTCAGCGCGAATGTGCCGACCAGCATGCAGGCGAACACGAACGGCAGCCGCTTGCGCAATCCGCCCATCCGGAAAATGTCCTGCTCGTGATGCAGCGCGAGGATCACCGAGCCCGCGGCGAGAAACAGCAGCGCCTTGAAAAAGGCGTGGGTCATGAGGTGAAACACGGCGGAGCCGTAGGCGCCCACGCCTTCGGCCAGGAACATGTAGCCGATCTGGCTCATGGTCGAGTAGGCGAGGATCTTCTTGATGTCGGTCTGCACCAGCGCGGTGAACCCGGCGAGCAGCAAGGTCAGCGCGCCGATCACGGCGACCAGGTGCTGCGCGAAGGGCGCCAGCGCGAACAGGGCGTGAGTGCGCGCGATCAGATAAACGCCCGCGGTGACCATGGTGGCGGCATGGATCAGCGCCGACACCGGCGTCGGCCCCGCCATCGCGTCCGCCAGCCAGGTTTGCAACGGCAACTGCGCCGATTTGCCCACCGCGCCGCCCAGTATCAGCAGCGCGGTGATGGTCGCCAGGGGCGAGCCGACCGCCCAGTGCAGGGTCGCGTTGGTCGCCAGCTCCTGGATATTGAGGGTGCCGAACTCCCGGTACAGCAGGAACAGCCCGATGGCGAGCAGGGTGTCGCCGACGCGGGTGACGAGGAACGCCTTGCGCGCGGCCAGGCCGTTCGCCGGGTCCTGGTACCAGAAGCCGATCAGCAGGTAGGAGGCGAGGCCCACGCCTTCCCAGCCCAGGTACAGAAACAGCAGATCGTCGCCCAGCACCAGAAACAGCATGCTGGCGATGAACAGGTTCATGTAGGCGAAGAAGCGCGTGTAGCCCGGATCGCCGCGCATGTACCAGGACGCGAACAGGTGGATGAAAAAGCCGACGCCGGTGATAACGCCCATCATGACCAGCGACAGCGCATCCAGCCTCAGGGTGAACGCGGGGGCGAAATTGCCCACCTGCATCCAGGTCCAGAGGTTGACCGCGACGAAACCTTCGGCTGGCGGCTGATCGAAGAACTGCCAGCCCGCATTCAGCGTGGCCAGGGCGGCGATGCCAACGCTGCCGACACCGAGCAGCGCAGCGAGATTTTCCGGGATGCGACCCCGCGCCAGCCCGAGCAGCACGAAGCCGACGAGGGGAGCGACGCAAGCCAGTATCAGCATGTCCGTGTTCAGCATGTCCATGGTCAGCCCCGCATCGTGCTGGCGGCATCGATATCCAGCGTCTTGAAGCGTTTATAAAGCTGGATCACCAACGCCAGGCCGACGCTGGCTTCGGCCGCCGCGAGGGTCAGCACCAGGATGAACATGATCTGGCCATCGGCCTGCTGCCAGCGGCTGCCGGCGGTGACGAAGGCCAGTCCCGCCGCGTTCATCATCACCTCGATCGCCATCAGCATGAAAATGACATTGCGGCGCAGGACGAGACCGCCGAGGCCCAGCACGAACAGCACGGCGGCGAGCAGCAGACCGTGTTCCATCGGAATGGCTTGCATCATCGTCATGCTTCCGGCTTGCCCAGGTGATAGGCGGCCACCAGGCCGGCCAGCAACAGCATGGAGGCGAGTTCGACCGCCAGCAGATAAGGTCCGTAGAGGGCGACGCCGATGGCCTTCGCGCCGACCGTTTGCAGACCGACGGGCGCCGCATCCAAGCCCCAGAGGTTGCGCAGCAGCAGATACAGCAGCACGCCGGCCAGCAGGGCCGGCCCGACCGCCGCGCCCGGCGCCAGCCAGCGCAGCTCCTGCTCCACCGTGCGTCGGCCCAGGTTCAGCATCATCACCACGAACACGAACAGCACCATGATGGCACCCGCGTAGACGATGACTTCGAGGACACCGGCAAAGGGCGCGCCCAGGGTAAAAAACACCGTCGCGACCGCAAGCAGCGACAGCACCAGGTACAGCAACGCATGCACCGGATGCGGGCAGGTCACCACCATGGCCGTGGCGATCACGGCAATGGCGGCGGCGGCGTAAAAAGTCAGTTCGATCATCCTCCCGTCCTCAGGGCAGCAGGCTTTTGACGTTGATCGGCCGCGCTTCATCCTGCGCCTCGCCCTTGTCCTTGCCCGCGATGGCGAGACCGGAGACGCGGTAGAAGTTGTAGTCCGGATATTTGCCCGGTCCGTCGATCAACAGATGTTCCTTTTCGAAAACGAGGTTCTGACGTTTGTATTCGCCCATCTCGTAATCCGGCGTGAGCTGGATCGCATTGGTGGGGCAGGCTTCCTCGCACAGACCGCAAAAAATGCAGCGCGAAAAGTTGATGCGGAAAAACTCGGGGTACCAGCGACCGTCGTCGCGCTCGGCCTTTTGCAGCGCGATGCAGCCGACCGGACAGGCCACCGCGCACAGGTTGCAGGCGACGCAGCGCTCCTCGCCGTCCGGATCCCGGGTCAGCACGATGCGACCCCGGTAACGCGGCGGAACATAGGGCCGCACTTCCGGATAGGCCACGGTGTCGCGGGGCCGGAAGCTGTGCATGAAAATCATCGCGATGCTGCGCATGACGGTGTAAATGCCGTAGAGCACGGCGCGGATCTTGTTCATGTCAGGCTCCCGACCCCTGCCAGAGGATGACGGCGCCCGTGATCAGCAGGTTCGCGAGCGACAGCGGCAGGCAGACTTTCCACGCCGCCGCCATCATCTGGTCGTAGCGGGGGCGCGGCAGCGCGGCGCGCAGCAGGATGAAACTCGACATGAACAGCAGCGACTTGATGGCAAACCAGACGAACGGAATCCGGTCGCTCCAGAACGGCCCTTCCCAGCCGCCGAAGAACAGCGCGGTGGTCAGACCGGACACCATCACGATGCCGACGTACTCGCCGACGAAAAACATGCCGAACTTCATGCCGGAGTATTCGGTGTGATAACCCGCCGCCAGTTCGGATTCGGCCTCGGGCAGATCGAAGGGGGTACGGTGAGTAACGGCGATCGCCGCCAGCGACCACACGCAGAAACCGAAAAATTGCGGGATCACGTTCCACCAGCCGGCCTGCTGGGCAAGCACGATGTCGCGCATATTGAAGCTGCCGGCCTGCATCACGATACCCATCAGCGACAGGCCCATGAAGACTTCGTAGGAGATGGTCTGCGCGGTGGAGCGCAGGCCCCCGAGCAGCGAGTATTTGCTGTTCGATGACCAGCCGCCCAGCATGACCGCGTACACCGCAAGTCCGGCGATCGCGAAGAAGAACAACAGGCCCAGCTCCGGCGCCGCCACACCCCAGGTCGGCGTGATGGGCACCAGCGCGTAGCCCAGCATCATCAGGCTCATCGCCAGCAGCGGCGCCAGAACGAAGGTGAACTTGTCGACGAAGGGCGGCGTCCAGTCCTCCTTGAAGAAAATCTTGATCATGTCGGCGATCACCTGACCGAGCCCGAACGGGCCGACCCGGTTGGGGCCGAGGCGATCCTGCCACAGCGCCAGCAGGCGGCGTTCCAGCCAGATCATCCAGGCGGCGGAAATCACCAGGCCGAGGAGAATGACCACGGCCTGCACCACGGCCCACAGCGCGGCGAGCACGGGGGGCGACATCAACCAGGCGAGCAGCGCGGCGAACATCGGTCAGGGCTCCCGTGCCAGCGTGGCAATGGCGCCGGCCGGCAGCGGCGGCACGCCGGCAAGGCCGACCGGCAGCCCGACCACGCCGCGCGCCAGATCGGGGCGCAATTGCACGGTGAGGCGCAGGGTCTGGCCAGCGACATGGACACCGATGTGTTCGCCGGCACCGATACCCAGGCGCGCGGCGTCGGCGGGATTGAGCGCCATGCGCGGCGCCGCCATGCGCGCCTGGATCGGCGCGGCGCGCGCCGACAGTTCCTCGCTGCCGAAATGTTCGTACAGGGGTTCGACGCGCAGCGCGCCGTCTTGCGCCATTGCCGCGGGCACGCCTTTGAAATAGTCGCGACCCGCGCCACCAGCTATCAACTGCACACCGGGATCGCCGCCGCGCAGATGGCCGCCGACTTCAGCCTGGAGCTTGTTCCAGGATTGCGGCGAGTTCCAGCCCGGCGCCCACGCGAAGGGCACCAGTGCCGGCGGCCGATCCACTCCGGCGGCGCCGTTGACGCCCTCCATGGAAAAGGCGAGTGCGGAATCCGGATCCTGGGTTGCGCGTATTTCATGCACGCGAATCTTCGCGCGCGCGGCGGTACGGCCGGACTGGCGCTGGGGGGCGCGGGCGATCTTCATGCCGCGCAGGCGGAAGCTCGCGTCGGGAGCGGCGGCGGCGATGCCGCGCAGCGCGGGCACCGCGGCTTCGCACAGCGCCACCGCCTGGTCGAGATTTTCGTGCGCGGCGGCGCCATTCTGCAGCCGGTCCAGCCAGCGCCAGGATTCGGCCACGGCCACCTCGGGATCGTAGTAAGCCGGGTCGTAGACCTGAAAAAAGCGTTGCGCGCGACCTTCGTAGTTGATGAGCGTGCCGTCGCCCTCGACAAAGCTCGCCGCCGGCAACACCGCCTGGGCGCGACTGACGGTCGCGGTGAGCTGGTGATCGAGCACGATCAGGGTAGCGTCGGCGAGCGCATGATCGATCTGCCCCGCGCTCAGGCGGGTGTAGAGATCGTTCTCGACCACCACCACCACGCTGGGTTCGTGCGCGGCACGCTCCAGCAGGGTTTCCAGATCGAGGGCCGCGAAGTGCGCAACGCCGAGACTGTTGGCTTCAGGCACTGCGAGGCAGATCTCTGTCGCCGGATTGAGCGCGTGCAGCGCCTTGGCGATATTGGCGACGGCCTCGATCACCGCGATGTCGCGACAGCCGGTACCGGAGACGACCAGAGGCCGCTGCGCGCCGCGCAGGGCGGCGGCGATGCGCTCCGCGAGCGCCGCGGTATCGGCATCGAGACCCGACACGGCGGGGGCGGCGGGATCGAGGACATGAGCCACGGCGAAACCGAGGCGGGCGAGGTCGGGCGCGGCGGCGCGCAGCGTTTCGCGGGCGAAGTCGTCGCAGCGCGTGGCGGCCGGGGTCACGACGAATACCGGATGCAGCTCGCCCTGCGCGATGTCGGCGGCGGAGGCGGCCTGCCACTGCGACACCTTGCGCTCGGCGCACATCGCGGTGGCGCGACCGCGCGCCGCCTGGCGCAGTGCCAGCGCGATGCGCGGCGCCGTGGCCAGCACATCTTCGCCCAGCACCAGCACGGCGTCCGCCTGCTCGATGGTGTGCAGCGTGGCGGAACGCGCCGGGCCGCTGCGCAATACATCCAGACAGCGGCCGACCAGCGCGGTGTCCGCTGCGGTCTGGCCGCTGCTGAAATTAGCGCGTCCCACCAGTTCCATAAGGGCGCTGTTGGCTTCGAGCGAAGCGCGCGGCGAGCCGATGCCGAACACCGGCCGACCGGCGCCAAGCTGCGCGCGGATGAAGGCGAGCACGGCGTCCACCTCGGCGGGAACCAGACCGTCAGTGCCGGCCAGCAGCGCGCGGCGCGGCCGATCCTTGCGGTTCACATGGCCGTAGCCGAAACGGCCGCGGTCGCAGAGAAAATACCCGTTCACTTCACCGTGGTAGCGGTTTTCGATACGGCGCAATTCGCCGTAGCGCTCGCCCGGCGAGATGTTGCAGCCCACCGCGCAGCCGGTGCAGATGCTGGGCGCGAACTGCATGTCCCAGCGCCGGTTGTAGCGTTCGGCATGGGTCTTGTCGGTGAACACGCCGGTGGGGCAGACCTCGGTGAGATTGCCGGCGAACTCGCTCTCCAGCACGCCGTCCTGGGCACGGCCGAAGTAGAGGTTGGACGCGGCCCCGTACACGCCCAGATCGGTGCCGCCCGCGTAGTCGTTGTAGTAGCGCACGCAGCGGTAACAGGCGATGCAGCGGTTCATCTCGTGCTTGATGAACGGCCCCAGTTCCTGATTGCGGTGGGTGCGCTTGGTGAAGCGGTAGTTGCGGTTGTGGTGGCCGGTCATCACCGTCATGTCCTGCAAATGACAGTGGCCGCCCTCCTCGCACACCGGGCAATCGTGCGGGTGGTTGGTCATCAGGAAGCTGATGATGGTCTCGCGGAATTCCCGGGCCTCGGCATCGTCGATGGAAATCCAGCTGCCGTCGGTGGCCGGCGTCATGCAGGACATCACGATGCGACCGTGTTTGTCATCCGGGCCGCTGTACTGCTTGACCGCGCACTGACGGCAGGCGCCGACGCTGCCGAGCGCCGGGTGCCAGCAGAAATAGGGGATATCCAGGCCCAGCGAGAGGCAGGCGTGGAGCAGGTTGTCGCCGCCCGTGACCTCGTACTGCTTGCCGTCGACGTGAAGGATGGCCATCGCTCAACCTGCTGCGGAACTGGCCGGGGAGCCGGCGGCAGGGGCGTGGTCCGCCCGGATGCCGGCCTCGAACTCGGCGCGGAAAAATTTGAGCGCCGACTGGAGCGGCTCCATGGCGCCCGGCGCGTGCGCGCAAAACGTGCGGCCCGGACCCAGCGCTTTGGTCATCGACACCAACTGCTCGATATCGCCGCTGTTACCCTGCCCGGCTTCCAGCGCGCGCAGAATCTTCACGGTCCAGGGCAGGCCGTCGCGGCAGGGCGTGCACCAGCCGCAGGACTCGCGCGCGAAGAACTCTTCCAGATTGCGCACCACCGACACCATGTTGTGGGTCTGATCGACGACGGCGAGCAGGCCGGTGCCCATGCGCGATCCGGCCTTGCCGATGGTGTCGTAGTCCATCGCCAGGTCCAGATGCTCGGGAAGCAGGAAATCCGTGGAGGCGCCGCCCGGCAGCCAGCACTTCAGTTGGTAGCCGTCCTTCATGCCGCCAGCGTGCTGTTCGAGAATCTCGCGCGCCGTGGTGCCGATCGGCAGTTCGAACACCCCCGGTCGCTTGGCCCGCCCGGACACCCCGTAGAGCTTGGTGCCGCCGTCCGGAGACTTGCCCTGGGACAGCCCGCGAAACCACTCGGCGCCATTCAGCACGATGGGCGCAACGTTATTGAGCGTCTCGACATTGTTGATCACGGTCGGACGCCCCCAGGCCCCGGCGATCTGGGGAAAAGGCGGTTTGGCGCGTGGGTTGGCGCGGCGACCTTCGAGGGAATTGATCAGCGCGGTTTCTTCGCCGCAGATGTAGCGGCCGGCCCCGGTGTGCACGAAACAGTCGAAATCCCAGCCGCTGCCGAGGATGTTGCGCCCCAGCAGGCCGGCGGCGCGCGCTTCGGCGAGCGCCTGATTCAGGCGCGCGGCGGCCAGCACATATTCGCCGCGCAGAAAAATGTAGCCGGTGGTGGCCTGGGTCGCGTAGGCGGCAACCAGGATGCCTTCCACCAGTTGATGCGGCGCGCCTTCCATCAGCAGGCGATCCTTGAAGGTGCCCGGCTCCATTTCGTCGGCGTTGCAGACCAGGTACTTGACCCCGGCGTCCGGCCCCATGGGGATCAGGCCCCACTTGACCCCGGCGGGGAAACCGGCGCCGCCGCGGCCGCGCAGATTCGCATCCTTGACCCGCGCCTGCACATCCTGGGGCGACAGTTCCTTGAGCGCCAGACGCAGCGCGCGGTAGCCGCCGCTCGCCTCGAACGCGGCGAGGTCCATCGGCTGCGCGGTATTGACGCGCGCCGTCAGGGGTTTGGTCAGCAATTGCTGTGCGAGCGTCATGGTGGATTCGCGCGTCATGGGTAGGCCGCCAGCAGCTCGGCGACCGCACCCGGCGCGACATCGCCGTGGAGGGCGTCGTCGATCATCAGCGTCGGCCCGCGGTCGCAGGCGCCCAGGCAGCAGACCGGCAGCAGGGTGAAGCGCTGATCCGGCGTGGTCTGGCCGTAACCGATGCCGAGCTGTTGCTCCAGCGCCGCGCGCAGTTCGTCGTAACCGGTGAGATAGCAGGAGATGCTGTCGCACAGCTTGATGACGTGGCGGCCGACCGGCTGGCGAAAAATCAGGCTGTAGAACGTCGCGACGCCTTCGAGGTCGGCGGCGGAAATGCCGATCAGCGCCGCGACCGGGGCGAGCGCCCCGTCCGGCACCCAGCCGCGGTGGTGCTGCACGATCTTGAGCGCTTCGATACTGGCGGCGCGGCCGTCCGGGTAGTGACCGAGCGCATGTTCGATTTCGTGGCGCTCGGCATCGCTCAGTGCAAAAGGCACTTCGCGCTCCAGATCGGTGAGCCGGATCAGGTTGTCGTTCATGGCGTGGTTCCTGCGCTCGGCCCGGCGCACCCATGGGACAACCACCCGCAACGGTTGCGGGTCGCTCCGGGCGCCGGAAAGACAGTCTCAGCGGTCAACATCGGCCATCACGAAGTCGATGCTGGCGACGTGCGCGATCAGGTCGGGCACCATCTGGCCGCGCACCACGGACGGGATCTGTTGCAGGTGCGTGAAACTCGGGGTGCGGATGCGGGTGCGGTAGCTCGCGGTACTGTGGTCGCTCATCAGGTAATAGCTGTTGATGCCCTTGGTGGCCTCGACCATCTGGCTGGTCTCCCCGGCCGGCATCACCGGTCCCCAGGACACCCCGAGAAAATGCGGAATCAGGGTGTCGATGTCGCGCAGGGTGCGCTCCTTCGGCGGCGGACAGGTCAGCGGATGATCGGCCTTGTACGGCCCCGAGGGCATGTTGTCGAGACACTGCTGAATGATGCGCAGCGACTGGCGGATTTCTTCCTCGCGCGCCAGCGCCCGGTCGTAGACATCGCCGTTGTGGAACACCGGCACCTCGAAATCGAACTGTTCGTAGCCCGAATAGGGGCGCGCCTTGCGCAGATCGTAGTTGCAGCCGGTGGCGCGCAGGCCGGGGCCGGTGACGCCCCAATCCATCGCGTTGGCGGTGTCGTACACGGCAACGCCCTTGCAGCGCGCCTTGAGAATGGCATTTTCCAGCGCCGCCTTGCGATAACCGTCGAGGCGCTTGGGCATCCATTCGAGGAACTCGCGCACCTTGCGGTCCCAGCCGCGCGGCAGATCCTGGGCGACGCCGCCGATACGGAACCACGCGGGGTGCATGCGAAAGCCGGTGATGGCTTCGATCACGTCGTAGGCTTTCTGGCGGTCGACGAACATGTAGAACACCGGCGACATGGCGCCGAGATCCTGGGCGAAAGTGCCGTAGAACAGCAGGTGTGAGGTGATGCGGAAGAATTCCACCAGCATCACCCGGATGGTCTTGACGCGCTCCGGCACCTGGATGCCGGCGAGTTTTTCCAGTGCCAGCACATAGGGCAGGTTGTTCATGACCCCACCGAGATAGTCGATGCGGTCGGTGTAGGGAATATAGCTGTGCCAGGACTGACGCTCGCCCATCTTCTCGGCGCCGCGATGGTGGTAGCCGATGTCCGGCACGCAGTCGACCACCTCTTCGCCGTCCAGTTGCAGGACGATGCGGAAAGCGCCATGCGCGGAGGGATGGTTGGGACCCAGATTGAGGAACATGAAGTCGTGATCGTCGGTGCCGCGTTTCATGCCCCAGTCCTCGGGGATGAAGCGCAGCGCCTCCTGTTCCTGATCCTGCCGCAGGGCGTCGAGATGGAAGGGATCGAATTCGGTGGCGCGCGCCGGGTAGTCCTTGCGCAGCGGGTGGCCGGTCCAGGTGGGCGGCAGCAGGATGCGGCGCAGGTGCGGGTGGCCTTCAAAGCCGATGCCGAACAGATCCCAGACTTCGCGCTCGTACCAGTTGGCGTTCGGATAAATGCCGGACACGGTCGGCAACGACGGGAAATCGCCGCGCAACGCGACCTTGATGCGGATGTCGCCCTGCCCGCGCGTGGCGATGTCGCGGTCCACCGATAGCAGGTGGTAGACGACGGTGAAATCTGCTGCCGGCAAGCCGTCGCGGTACTTGCGCAAGCGCTCGTCGACGGCGGTCAGGTCGTACAACATGAGGTAGGGCTGCGCCACCCCGGTGCGCAGCAGGCGCAGCAGGCGCAGCACCTCGACGATGCGTGCCACCGGCACCCACAGGGTCGGCACCCGGTCGACGGTGGACTCGACCGTGACCGCGTCGGCGCCACACAGCGCGATGACCGCGCTGGCGCTGTCCGGCAATCCGGGAACCGTGCCGTCAGCCATCCGTCAGACCTCGTCCGGCGTGCGCAGCACGGTCTGCGCCTTGCGCTCGGCCTGCTTCAGGTCGCGCTGAACCGGCATCTCGGCCTGGTAAATACCCTGGTCGCCCACCACCCAGGACAGCGGCCGCCGCTCCTTGCCGATCGAATCCTGCAGCAGCATCAGCCCCTGGAGAAAAGCCTCGGGGCGCGGCGGACAGCCCGCCACATAGAGATCGACCGGGAGGAATTTGTCGACGCCCTGCACCACCGAATAGATGTCGTACATGCCGCCGGAGTTGGCGCAGGAGCCCATGGAGATCACCCACTTGGGCTCCAGCAACTGTTCGTACAGGCGCTGCACGACCGGCGCCATCTTGATGAAGCAGGTGCCGGCGATGACCATCAGGTCAGCCTGGCGCGGCGACGCGCGGATCACTTCGGCGCCGAAACGGGCAATGTCATGAGTCGAGGTAAAGGCGGTCGCCATTTCGACATAACAACACGACAGACCGAAGTTATAGGGCCAGATCGAATGTTTGCGTCCCCACTGCACCAGATCCGACAGCTTGGCGGTCAGCACATTGCGGCGGACTTCTTCCTCGGTGAAGGCCTCTTCGGTCTTGATGGCGAGGGGCGAAACGCCAGTGGGGCGATTCGGATCGACGCGGGTAAAGCTGTATTGCATGGGATCGGCCTCGCGCCTCAGGAATTGTTGCCGGGCGAACGCCGACCGTAGGCCCGCGGCGCCCAGTCGAGCGCGCCGACGCGGATCAAATAAACCAGGCTGGCGCCGAGCACGCCGATGAAGAGCGCCGCTTCCACAAAACCGGCCCAACCCGCTTCACGCACCGATACAGCCCAGGCGTAAAGAAACAGCGCCTCGACATCGAAAATCACAAAGAACACCGCCACCAGATAGAACTTCGCCGACAGCCGCAGACGCTCCGGAGACGCGGAAACCACTCCCGACTCGAAGGGTTCGTTGCGCGCCCGCGCACCGCTGCGCCCCCCCAGCAGCCAGGACAGGCCCAGCATCAGGCCGCAGAGCCAGAAAACCGCCACGACATACACTATCGTGCCCCAGAATTCCGGGGCGTCCGGGAAGATTTTCAACAGCTCGGTCATGTAAAGCTTCGCTAGGCCCGGCGGGGTTCGCCGTACAGGGTCGCCATGTTCAGAGGTTAGGGCAGGATCCGGGGTAGACCTGACTCCGCCAACCGTGTTGGCCGGCGCCGCATCGGCCTACCGACTGCGGGTTACCGGCGCCGGTCGACCAAGGGTGCGGATAACCGTCACGAATCGGCCCGGTGCCAGCGGGCCGGGATTATAGACCAGCACCGTTCGGCGGTGCTAACCCAAATCAAGCCCGCCGCCACAATTCTTGCCATGGGCGGCGCATTCGACACAGAGCGCCGGCAGCGCCCAACCGGGCCTATGGCGAGACACCCGGCGGCACCGTGCTCACCTGCCTGTTTCAGGATCCCGACGGCATCATCCTGCAATTTGACGAACGCCTCGATTGCGCGGCAGGAGGCACCGGAACGCACGCAGCCACCCGGGTTGGCAACCCGTGAACCGGGTGGCCAGTCTGTGAACTCGCGCTCGCCCCGGCGTTGGCTTCCGCCAGCACTCTCTCTATACTCCCGGCAGAGCGACTCGCCCGGTAGCTGGGCAGATGTCCGCGTGGTTCACTCAGGAGGGAGCACCAGTGAAACTGCAAGCCTTCAAAAAAAGCCGGGTTGCGCGACCGCTGGCATTGGCCACGGCGCTGCTGCTTTGCCAGCCGGCATTCGCCGTCGATGACGAGAATGCGGACCCCAACGAGGTGTCCGCCGTGGCGATGGGCGGCGATTTGTTGATCGGGCGCCCGCTGTTGTTCACCGCCACCGTGCTGGGCACCGCGATATGGCTCGTTGCCCTGCCCTTTACCGCCGCCGGCGGAAATGTGAAGGATTCGGGGCAAAAACTGGTGGTTTGGCCGGCAAAAAACACCTTCGTCCGCTGCCTCGGCTGCCCTACGGCCGGCTACAAGAAAGATTGAGCGGCGCACGGGCCGTGCGTTCGGCGCGGCCCCCCCGCTTTGCCAGTTGTTCCACCCTCGACGCACCGAATGACGCGCTGGCTGCGGATCGCCCGCAGCCGATGAAGGTCGTGGCGCGGCTGCGCGGCCCGACAAAGCGCATTCCAGCCCGGACCAACGAACGCGCCACGGCGCGGACAGCAACGATCCGGGCAACTTTGTCCCTCAGCGGCATGGTCCCTCAGCGGCACGGTCCCTCAGCGGCACGGCTCCCGTGGCATGGCGGCCGCGCGGCAGTGTCACGTCTCGGTCACCTGGCGGTTTTCAGCCTGAAACATTCTCGCTCTAGCCTTGCTGGACATGAACCGAGCCCGATCCGAGCGCCGCACCGTACTGGGATATATCCAGCAGGGCGATGTCTTCACGTTCAACTGGTGCATGCGCCGCAAGCGCCGCGCGCTGTTCACGGCCGTCGGTCGCCTGGTTTCCAAAACCGCTGACGGCCCCTACTACTTCGCCGCTCCCCTGGCGCTGCTGCCGATCAACAGCACGACCGCGACCACGCTATTGATCGTGCTCGCCACCGCCTTTGCGGTTGAACGGCCGCTTTACGCCATCCTCAAACGCGGTCTCAAACGCAATCGCCCGGCGGACGCATTGCCCGGTTTCGAGAGTTTCATCGTGCCGGCGGACCAGTTCAGCTTTCCCTCCGGACACACCAGCGGCGCTTTCCTGGCCGCCACCGCGACCGGCTGGATCTTCCCGGCCCTGCTGGTGCCGCTGTACCTGTGGGCGGCCCTGGTCGGCACCTCGCGCGTATTTCTGGGCGTGCACTTTCCTTCCGACATCGCCGCCGGCGCCCTGATGGGTACCAGCATCGGGTTGCTGGCCATCAGCGTGCTGTCTTCTGGATTACCCATTTGATGCGCATCCTCTACGGCGTTCAGGGCACCGGCAACGGCCATATCACGCGCGCGCGCGCCATGGCCAAAGCCATGGCCGACCAGGGCCTCGCGGTGGACTACCTGTTTTCCGGGCGCGAAGCGGACCAGTTCTTCGACATGGAGCCGTTTGGCGACTACCGGCTCTGCAAGGGCTTCACTCTCGCCATCGAAGCCGGCCGGCTGCGCAGCGTTGGCACCTTGCGGAAATTCAATCCCCGCCGCTTTCTGCGCGAAGTTCGCTCCCTGGACCTGTCGCAATACGACCTCATCCTCACCGACTTCGAACCGGTGACCGCCTGGGCCGCGCGCCTGCGCCACAAACCCTGCGTCGGCATCGGCCACCAGTATGCGTTTCAATACCCGGTCCCGCGACCGGGCGGCAACTACCACCAGCGTTTGCTGCTGCGCTGGATGGCGCCGGCGGACACCTGTCTGGGTTTGCACTGGTACCACTTCGACGCGCCGCTGCTGCCCCCGGTGGCGCCCGTGCAAGAGGCAGGCAACGAGCGGGATGCCCGGCTGATCGTGGTCTACCTGCCCTTCGAGACGCCCGCCGCCATCAGCGCGCTGCTCGCGCCCTTTGCCGACTTCCAGTTTACGGTGTATCACCCGGACGCCGACACCGTAGCGGAGAGCGCCGCGCAGATCCGCTGGCAGCGGCCCAATCGCCATGGCTTTCACGGGGAGCTGATTCGCTCCGGCGGCGTGATCTGCAACGCCGGTTTCGAGCTGGCGAGCGAGGCACTGCAACTGGGCATCAAAGTGCTGGTCAAGCCGGTGCTGGGACAGTCCGAGCAGCACGCCAACGCCATGGCACTGGCGCAACTGGGGCTAGCCTACACCATGGATCGCCTCGATGGCGCACAGGTGCGCGCCTGGCTGGAAAACGGTCGCGCGGTGCGCGTGCGTTATCCGGATGTGGCCGCCGCCATCGCGCGCTGGCTTGCCGCCGGCCACGACCCGGACATCCAGGCGCTGTCGGCGGCGCTGTGGCGTACCACCCGGTTCCCCGACGCCCCGCTGTTTCCACCGCCGGAGATGCATCCTGTTGTCTCTGAACCCTGAACCCGACACCTCTGCAAACAGCACAGCGGGCGCACTCCCTTTTCAGCGCCGGCGGCCCGCCGGACCACCGGACATTTCACCGCTCACACAACGCCTCAACGCCATCTGGCTCTCCGATATCCACCTGGGCAGCCGCGGCTGCCGCGCCGAGTTTCTTCTCGACTTTCTGGAGCGTACCCAGTGCGACGTGCTTTACCTGATCGGCGACATCGTCGATCTGTGGGCATTGAAGCGAAGCTTCTACTGGCCGCGCAGCCACCAGGCGGTGCTGCGCAAAATCATCGCCAAGGCCGCCGAAGGCACCCGCGTGATCTATGTGCCCGGCAATCACGACATGCTGGCGCGCGATATCGCGGCGCGGCAGTTTCTCGATATCGAGGTGGCGATGGAGGCGGTTCACACCACCGCCGATGGCCGTCGGTTGCTGCTGATACACGGCGACCAGTTCGATCATGTGGTGCTGTGTTCGCGCTTCAATCGCTGGGTCGGCAACGCCAGTTATTCGCTGTTGCTGATACTCAATCATTTGGCCAACGGTGCGCGGCGCCGACTGCGGTTGCCTTACTGGTCGCTCGCCTACTATGTGAAGAACCGCGTCGGCAATGCCCGCGCGGCGATCGAAACCTTTGAGCGTGCCGCGGTGCACGAGGCGCGCCGGCGCGGTTTCGACGGCGTCGTCTGCGGCCACATCCATCAGCCGGAGCTGCGCGTGATCGACGATCTCATCTACTGCAACGATGGCGACTGGGTGGAAAGCTGCACCGCGCTGGTGGAGCACCGCGGCGGCCGGCTCGAACTCGTGCACTGGGGCGATCTGCAACAGCCGCTCAAGTGCGAACGGACGGCCAGCGCGGGGACGGAATTTCAGTTGTTGCGACTGCCCCGGCTGTCGGCGCGTTAGCCGTGCAGGTATTCACGCCGCCCTTACCGGCAACCCCCGCCGCCGGGCCAGGGCGCCCGCCTGCTCCGGATCGACGCCACGACCGATGGCCATGTAATCGAAACCCTGTTCCGCGAGCAGCGCCGGATCGTAAAGATTGCGGCCATCGAAGATCACCGGGGTGCGCAACAGCGTCCGCAGCAGATCGAAATCCGGCGCCCAGAAGCCTTTCCATTCCGTGCAAATGATCAACGCATCGGCGCCTTTGGCGGCGGCTTCCTTGGTACCGAGCAGCAGCAGGTCGTCGCGCTCGCCGTACAGCGTCTGACAGGCAGCCATGGCGCGCGGATCGAACGCCCGCACCGGCGCACCCGCCTGCCACAGGGCTTCGAGCAGCGCCCGGCTCGGTGCTTCCCGCATGTCGTCGGTGCGCGGCTTGAACGCCAGCCCCCAGAGCGCGAAGGTGCGGCCGCGAATGTCCTTGCCGTAATAGGCGAGCACTTTCTCCGCCAGCCGCTGCTTCTGGCGCTCGTTGACCTCGCGCACCGCGCGCAGCAATTGCGGCCGGTAGCCCGCGTTCAGGGCGATGGCCTCCAGCGCGCGCACATCCTTGGGAAAGCAGGAACCGCCGTAACCGCAACCCGGATAGATGAACTGATAGCCGATACGGGGATCGGCGCCAATGCCCTGGCGGACTTTTTCGATGTCGGCGCCCAGGGTTTCGGCAATGTTGGCGATCTCGTTGATGAAACTGATCTTGGTGGCCAGCATGGCGTTGGCGGCGTATTTGGTCAGCTCCGCCGAGCGCACGTCCATCACCATGATGCGCTCGCGATTGCGATTGAACGGCGCGTAGAGGCCGCGCAGGAGTTTCTCCGCCCAGGGCGAATCGGTGCCGATGACGATGCGGTCCGGCTTCATGAAATCGCTCACCGCCGCGCCTTCCTTGAGAAACTCCGGATTGGAGGCCACCGCGAATTCGAGCTTCGCGCCTCGCTTGGCGAGCACTTGCGCGATACGCTCGCGCACCTGTTCGGTGGTGCCCACCGGCACGGTGGACTTGGTGACCACCAGCGCCTGCTGTTCCAGGTGGCTGCCCACCAGCGTCGCCGCCGCCAGCACATGGCAGATGTCGGCGGAGCCATCCTCGCCGGGCGGCGTACCCACCGCGATGATGATTACCTGGGCACCGGCGAAGGCCGTGACCGCCTCGGCGCTGAAAACGAGCGACGCGGCCCGCATGCCCTGGGCGATACAGTCCTCCAGGCCGGGTTCGGATACCGGACAGATACCCTGGCGCAGGCGCTCGATGCGGACACTGTCGATATCGAAACACACGACCTGATGACCGGCGTTGGCGAGACACGCGCTGCTCACCAGTCCCACATAGCCGCTACCCATTACCGTAACTTTCATGGCTGCCTCCGGCAGTGTTGTCGCGGCAATTGTCGGGGCTCAGTGTGACCGGATTATGTCCCCCGGCGGCGCTCGCGCGGGTCCACGGGCTTGCGGGTCGGCGGGCTTGGGTTACACTGAAAGCCAGCCATTCCAGACTCGCACCATGACCCCCATGCGCCAACACGCTGCCGGCGACCGCCATCCGCAACGGGACCGAACGGAATCCCTCGCACCGCCGACGCCACGGCATCCCGGCACCACCCGCATCCGCTGCTGACGCCCGTCTCCATGTCTCCATTCGAACGCCGCCTGGGGCTGCTCGATCAGCCCGCCAACCGACCCCTGCTGCGGCAGGTGCTGCGCGGCATCGAGAAGGAAAGTCTGCGCGTGGACGCGGCGGGCAATCTGTCCCAGCGCCCGCACCCGCGCGCGCTGGGCTCCGCCCTCACCCATCCCAGCATCACGACCGATTACTCGGAGGCGCTGCTCGAATTCATCACACCGCCGTCCACCTCGGTGACGGATACCCTGGCGACGCTCGAACAGATCCATCGCTTCGCCTATCAGGTGCTCGACGACGAGCTGATCTGGGTGAACAGCATGCCCTGCGTGCTGGGCGAGGACGCCGACATTCCAGTGGCGCGCTATGGCAACTCCAACATCGGGCGGATGAAAACCATTTACCGCATTGGCCTCGGCAATCGCTACGGCCGCCTGATGCAGACCATCGCCGGGATCCACTACAACTGGTCGCTGCCCGACAGCTGCTGGGAAGTGCTGCGCGCCGACGACGGCGCGGACCAGTCGCTGCAGGAATACAAGACCGCGCGCTATTTCGGCCTGCTCCGCAATTTCCGCCGCTACTTCTGGCTGCTGCTGTATCTGTTCGGCGCCGCGCCGGCTGTGTGTCGCTCCTTCGTCCGCGGGCGGGAACACAGCCTGATACCCTTCGGCGACGACGCCCACAGCCTGCACGCGCCCTATGGGACCTCCCTGCGCATGGGCAACCTGGGTTATCAGAGCACCGCCCAGCAGCAGCTCAACATATGCTACAACGGCCTGGAGTCCTATATTGCCAACCTTCGCCAGGGCCTGACCACGCCCTATCCGCCCTACGCCGCCCTGGGCCTGAAAGACGCCGACGGCGGCTACCGGCAACTGAGCAAATCGCTGTTGCAGATCGAAAACGAGTTCTACAGCACCATCCGACCCAAACGCACCAGTGACAAAGGCGAAGTGCCGCTGCGCGCGCTCGGACAGCACGGCGTCGAATACATCGAGGTGCGCTGTATCGATCTCAATCCCTACGCGCCGGTGGGCATCGACGCCGGACAAATCCGGTTTGTCGATACCTTTCTGCTGTTCTGCCTGCTGTCGGAGAGTCCGCCCACCAGCCCCGACGAACACCGGCTGCTCCAGTCGAACCAGCATCAGGTGGTGTACCGCGGCCGGGACCCGGATCTGAAACTGGAAATCCTCGGCCGCGAACAAAAGCTCACCGACTGGGCGCGCGAACTGTTCACCGCCATGATGCCGGTGGCCGCGACCATTTCCGCGCCGCGCCGCTCGACTCGGCAACGCTGGCGCGCTACCAGGCGATGGCAACGCAGTCGCTGGCCGACCAGGCCGCGCTGGAAGCCGCCGACACGATGGATTTCGCGCAATTTCTCGCCGCCTATTACGCCCAGTATGATTTCGATCCGAATCCCTGAGCGACCGGCGCCGCGCGACTGACGGGGACTTCATTTCCGGGAAAATTTCCGTGCAAATTTCCGTGCAAATTTCCGGTCAGATTTTTCTCCGTGAGAATGTCCCGGCAGCCATGTTCCACTGAACATCTCGCCGCGAAATTTTCGGCATGGATTTTTTCTTCCTGCATTTTCCGGAATGATTTTTTATCGTGAACTACCTCGGCCACCTGTATCTCGCCGGCAGCGACCCTGATATGCAGGTCGGTGGTCTGCTCGGCGATTTCGTCAAGGGGCCGTTGCGCGGCGACTACCCGCCGCGTATCGAAGCCGGCATCCAGCTGCACCGCCACATCGATGCCCTGTGCGACGGTCTGCCGGCAACCCGGCAGTTATTGGAATTGTTTCCCGCGCCCTGGCGCCGCTACGGCGGCATCGTCATCGATGTGGTCTTCGACCACCTGCTGGCGCGGGACTGGGATGACTTTCATCCGCAACCGCTGGGCGATTTCTGCCAGACGTTCTATCGCACCCTCGCCAGCCACCGCGAGGTGCTGCCGGAGCGAGCACGCGCCTTTTGCGATCGCGCGCCGGCCTTGCGCTGGCTCGAAAGCTACCGCGACGCCGAACAGATTCCCCGGGTGCTCGCACATATCGGCCAGCGGCTGCGCCACGCGGTGCCCCTGGAACAGGCCTGGCCGCCGATGCAGCCTTGCGCCGCGACCTTCGAGCAGGGCTTTCGCGCAAGCCTGGCCGCACTGAACCAAGCCATCGCCGGGCCGGCAGCGGGAATCACGGACGGTCTCTGCCTTGACGTCGCGGTACGGCTCTGAAAGCATCCGCGCCCACCACTCTCTCAGGATTCCCAGCTGATGCCCTCACGCCGCCAACTCAACTTCATCGGGGCATTCGGCTGCGCCGGACTCATCGTGGTCGCGCTCTACATGCAGTACGCGATGGACCTGAATCCCTGTTACCTGTGCATCCTGCAGCGCGGCTTCGTGATCGCCACCGGGCTGGTGCTGCTGATCGCCGCGATCCATCACCCCGGGCGCGGCGGCCAGTGGGTCTACAGCGGCCTCGGCATGCTGACGGCGCTCGGCGGCTCGGGGTTCTCGCTGCGCCAGCTCTGGCTGCAAAGCCTGCCCAAGGACCAGGTGCCCGCTTGCGGACCGCCCGCCGAATATCTGTTCGACGCCCTGCCCTTCAAGGAAGCGCTCGGATTGCTGTTTCGCGGCGACGGCAATTGCGCGGAGATCCAGTGGTCGCTGTTCGGGATCAGCATCCCGGGTTACACATTGATGGCCTTCGCCGGGTTGTTTGCGCTCTGCCTGTGGCAGGGGTTGCGGCGCGACTGATGTATTCGACGGGCTGCCGCGCCCTGGCGCGAGCGCTTCGCCATTGATCCCGCGCGTTGAACCAACTCGTCGGCCTGTGCTCTACTGCGCTATCGACGGTCGCACTGTGTTGCCGATGCCTGCCATCAAACCCCTGCCCTGGTTGCTCGCGCTGCTGCTGTGCTGGCAAGCGGTGGCCATGGCCGCGGCGCCGATGGTGATGCCGGCCGGCGGCCCGGCGACAACGGCCACCGGGCATCTGGCAGCGACCGACGACTGCGGACATGCGATGCCAAAGCACTGCGCGGAGTCCCGCAACCAAGCCGCCGGCACCGATCACTGTGGGCAACCGTGCAAACACTGCCCGGGCTCCGCCACGGGCCATCTGCTGACCCTGATCACGGTGCTGCCGATACCGGCGGTCTCCCGTCCGCCGTCGTTCGCCGCATTGCCGTTCTCCTCCCGCCAGCCGCTCGTCATCCAGCGCCCGCCCATCGCCGCCTGATTGCAGGCAAGGTGCGCCCGTTTTTTGGGGCGCGATCCAAAGGCGATCACAAAACGGCGGTTTTTCATGAAAAGTACACAGGGCACCCTGCACCGGTTTGGGAGCGGCATCCGGCTGTCGCGACGGCGCTTCGTCACCGGGCTCGCCGCGGGTGGCGCCGCGCTCGCCTGCGGCCGCCTGCTGGCGGCCGCAGGCGGACCGGCTTCGGTTCCGGAGCTGGCGGGCGAACGCTTCGATCTGCGCATCGGCTACCAGCGGGTGAATTTCACCGGCGTGGAGCGCCTCGCCACTACCATCAACGGCAGCCTGCCCGGACCCATACTGCACTGGCGCGAGGGCGACCGGGTGCGGCTGCGGGTGACCAACCAGCTCGCCGAGGAAACCTCCCTCCACTGGCACGGCATCGTGCTGCCCGCCGCCATGGACGTGGTGCCGGGGATCAGCTTTCACGGCATCAAACCGGGGGAGAGCTTCGAATACGCCTTCGATGTGCGTCAGAGCGGCACCTACTGGTACCACAGCCATTCCGGATTTCAGGAACAGACCGGCAACTTCGGCGCCCTGGTCATCCACCCCCGCGCGCCGGATCCTTTCGCCTGCGAACGCGACTATGTGGTGATGCTATCGGACTGGACCGACGAAGATCCGGCCCATGTCCACGCCAAGCTGAAGAAGCTCAGCCACTACTACAACTTCGGCGAACGCACCGCCGGCGATCTCTGGCGCGACATCCAGGCCAGGGGCGTCGTCCAGACTTGGCGCGAGCGCGCCATGTGGAACCGGATGCGGATGAGCGACAGCGACATCTCCGATGTCAGCGGCTACACCTATACCTATCTGATGAACGGCCAGCCTCCCGCCGCCGGCTGGACCGGACTGTTTCGGCCCGGCGAGCGGGTGCGGTTGCGCTTCATCAACGCCGCCGCCATGACCTATTTCGATGTGCGTATTCCGGGCCTGAAAATGCGCGTGATCGCCGCCGACGGCCAGCCCGTGGAGCCGGTGACGGTGGACGATTTCCGCATCGGTGTCGCGGAGACCTACGATGTCATCGTCGAACCCGCGGGCGATACCGCCTACGCGCTGTTCGCCCAGGCCATCGACCGCAGCGGTTACGCCCTTGGCACGCTGACGCCGGATCCGGGCTTGAAAGCGGCGCTGCCGACCATGGACCCCCGACCGGTGCTCACCCACGTCGATATGGGCATGAGCGGCATGGCGATGGGCGCCACCGACGCGGGCGGCGCCGACATGGGCGACATGGATATGAGCGGCAATCAGGGTGCTGCGGTGGACCATTCGACCATGGATCATGCCGCCATGGGCCACGCCATGCCCGCCGTCGAAGCCAATGCCCTGGGGTCCCGCACCATGGGCTCGGGTGCGGCGGGTTACGGCAGCAGCACCCCGGTGCGCCACAGCGCCACCGAATACGGCCCGCAGGTGGATGCCCGCGCGGAGCCGTCCGGCTACCGGCTCGACGATCCCGGTGTCGGCCTGCGCGATCACCAATCACTGTATGGGCGCCGGGTCCTCACTTACGCCGATCTGCGCCACCGTTACGGCACCCCCGACCCGCGCGAGCCGGAGCGGGAAATCCAGCTCCACCTCACCGGCAACATGGCGCGCTATATGTGGTCCCTGGATGGCATCAGGTTTGCCGATGCCGAGCCGCTGTTGTTGCGCCTGGGCGAGCGGCTGCGCATCACCCTCGTGAACGACACCATGATGCATCACCCCATCCATCTGCACGGCATGTGGAGCGATCTCGAAACCGGCGACGGCGCGCGCATTCCGCGCAAGCACACGGTGTCGGTGCCGCCGGGCGCCAGGGTCAGTTATCTGGTTACCGCCGATGCGCCGGGGAACTGGGCCTATCACTGCCATCTGCTCTATCACATGCTGGGCATGATGCGCGAAGTTCGCGTGGAGGGCGGCGCATGAAAACCACCATCGGATTGCTTGCCGCGCTGGCGTTGCTCGCGCCCGGCCAGGTTCGCGCCCACGGCGACGACAACCCCCTGCTCGGCAAGGTGATGTTCGACCAGCTGGAATGGCGCGATGGCGCCGGCGACGGGGCCCTGGTGTGGGACGGCGAAGCCTGGCTCGGCCGCGATCTCGACAAACTGTGGTTCAAAACCGAAGGCCGGCGCAGCGAGGGCAGTACCAAAGAGGCGGAAGTGCAAGCGCTCTACAGCCGCGCGCTCGCGCCGTTCTGGGATATCCAGGTGGGCTGGCGCAGCGATTTACAGCCGAAGCCGAATCGCAACTGGCTCGCGCTCGGCGCGCGGGGCCTGGCACCCTACTGGTTCGACACCGACGTCACGCTGTTCGCCGACGCCGACGGCCGCACCGCATTGCGCCTCAAGGCCCGCTACGATCTGCTGTTCACCCAGCGCTTGATCCTGGCGCCGGATATCGAAATCAATCTGCACGGCCAGGACGATCGCGCCACCGACACCGGCTCGGGGTTGTCCGATGTGGAACTGGGTCTGCGCCTGCGCTACGAGATTCGCCGCGAGTTCGCGCCCTATGTCGGCGTGGTGGGTTGGCGCAAGTTCGGCAACAGCGCCGACTTTGCCCGCAATCAGGGCGAGCGCAGCGACGATCTGGAGCTGGTGGTAGGCGCCAGGTTCTGGTTTTGAGGGCGCCCGGAATCCGGGAAGGATTACACGCTGAGCACATGAAGGCAGAGAAACGAACGTGCGAGACGCACGTCTTGCGGGGAAAACCTCATGCTCAGGACCGTTACCACGCGCCATGCGGTAGCCGAACACCATCCGAACCCCTGAGGAGATGGCGGCTTGCCTTGAAGCCTGCCGTGAAGACGCCAATGGCGATGCCGCATTTACCGATCGCGAAAGCGCTGAGCGATATCGCGCGCGTCCCTTTCGGCGCGGAAGCTTTCAGCTCAGGAAAAAACGGTAGGCGTCGTTGCCGGTCTCCTCGTAGTAGCGGTAGTGGAGCGCATCGAGAAACTGCGGCACTTCGCCGCGCGCCGCTGGCGGCACCTGCATGCCCACCAGCACGCGGCCGTAGGCGGCGCCGTGGTTGCGGTAGTGGAACATGGAGATGTTCCAGCGCCCGCCCAGCTTATCGAGAAAGTTCGCGAGCGCCCCCGGGCGTTCGGGAAACTCGAACAGATACACCACTTCGTCGTCGATGCCGGGCGCGCGACCGCCGACCATGTGGCGGATGTGCAGCTTGGCCATCTCGTTGTCGGTCATGTCCACCACGGGATAGCCGCGCGCCCGCAGATCTTCCAGCAACGCCATGCGGTCGGCATCGGAGGCCACCGCGATGCCGACAAAGATGTGCGCCTCGCCGGCGTCGGCATAGCGGTAGTTGAACTCGGTGACGCTGCGCCGGCTGAGCGCATGACAGAAGCGGCGAAAGCTGCCGCGCTGCTCGGGAATGGTGACCGCGAGCACCGCCTCGCGCCGCTCGCCGCTCTCGGTGCGTTCGGCAATGTAGCGCAGGCGGTCAAAATTGATGTTGGCGCCGCTGTCGATGGCGAGCAACGTCTGATCGCGGTGACCGCCACGCACCACGTATTTCTTGAGGCCCGCCACCGCCAGCGCGCCGGCCGGCTCGGCGATGGAGCGGGTGTCGTCGTAGATGTCCTTGATGGCGGCGCAGATCTCGTCCACCGACACCGTGATGACGCCATCGACGCGATTTTTCAGCAGCCGGAAAGTCTCCTCGCCGATCTGGGCGACCGCGGTGCCATCGGCGAACAGGCCCACTTCCTTCAACCGCACCCGGCGGCCCGCCGCCATGGCCGCGGCCAGGCAGGCGGAATCGTCCGCTTCCACGGCGAAGATCTTGATTTCCGGCCGCACGTATTTGACGTAGGTGGCGATGCCCGCGCACAGCCCGCCGCCGCCCACCGGCACGAACAGCGCGTCCAGCGGCCCCGGATGCTGACGCAGGATCTCCACCCCCACCGTGCCCTGCCCGGCGATCACATCGGGATCATCGAAGGGATGGACGTAGACCATGCCGCGCTCGGCCACCAGCTTGTGGGCGTGCTCGGAGGCTTCATCGTAGGTGTCGCCCTGCATCACCACGCGCGCGCCGCGACTGCGCACGGCATCGACCTTGATCTGGGGCGTGGTGCGCGGCATCACGATGGTGGCCTTGATGCCCATTTTCTGGGCCGCCAGTGCCAGCCCCTGGGCATGGTTGCCGGCGGAGGCCGCCACCACACCGGCGGCGCACTCGGCCTCGGACAGTTGCAGCAGCTTGTTGTAGGCGCCGCGCAGCTTGAACGAGAACACCGGCTGCAAGTCCTCGCGCTTGAGCAGCACCCGGTTGCCGAGGCGCGCGGAGAGGATGGGCGCGTCATCGATCGGTGTCTCCTCGACCAGATCGTAGATGCGTGCATCCAGGATGCGTTTCAGATAATCCTTCGGCATGGCACTCTCACTCGCGGCGAGGCGCCATGGTAACTCAAGGGCGGAGCCGGTCCGAAGAACGCCGCGGCTGACCGCTAAACGTGCTGTGTCAAAAACACCTGGCGGCTGATTGAAAAACTGCCGCGGCAGCCAGCGGCGTCATTGCGCGGGTCGCGCCCCCTTCGCGGCGCTTTTCCGCCGCCCGTCGAGGATCAAACCAGGATGCTTTCCAGCGGCTGCGGCATGGCGATGAAGAATCCCTGGGCGCAGTCGACACCCAGATCGCGCAACATCGACAACTGCTGGGCGTTCTCGACGCTTTCGGCGATGGTTGCGATACCCATGGTGTGCGCCAGATGATTGATGGTGCTCACCATGGTGAAGTCCACGTCGCTCAATTCCATCTTGCGAATGAAGGCGCCGTCGATCTTGAGGTAATCCACGGGGATTTCCTGAAGATAGCGCAATGACGACAGGCCGCTGCCGAAGTCGTCAAGGGCAAAGTAACAGCCGTGGGCGCGCAGCCGATGAATCAGGCTCAGGGCGCGGTCAAACTGGCGAATGGCCGCGGTTTCGGTGATCTCGAACTGCAAGCGGCGCGGATCGACTCCGGAGCGGTTCAGCAGGTCCAGAATGTAGGCGGCGCTGGATTCGTCGCTGATGGTGGCGCCCGACAGATTGACCGAGAGCTTGAAGCCATCGCGCTGCGCGCGGGGCAGTCCTTGCAGTACCCGCACCGCTTCCGCGACCACCCAGCGGTCGATATCCTCGATGAGGCCATAGCGTTCCGCCGCCGGAATGAAGCCCTGTGGGGAAATCAGCTCACCGCCGGCACCGACCATCCGGACCAGGGCTTCGCAGTGCCGCACTCCCGGCTCCGCGTCGGAACGGAGCTCGATGATCGGCTGGAACAACAACCGGAACCGGTTTTCGTCCAGCGCCGCACTGATCCTGGGCACCCAGGCATCAAGGCCATCGCCACGACCGCTGCGACCGCCGGCCACCGCGAAATACATCCGGTTGCGGCCCATGTCCTTGGCCTTGGCGCAGCTCGCCGCCGCTGCCACCAGAACGTCGATGTCGGAATCGGACCGACTGTCGATCATTTCGACACCGATGTTGACTCCGATCTTGATGCGGCGCTCGCCCCAGGGAAAGGAGAACGCCTGGAAGTCGGCCAGCACGGCTTCGGCGACCGCGCCGCCAGCGGCGGCGTCCGGCCGCTGCAGCAGCAGCGCAAACTCGTCATTGCCGATCCGCGCCAGCATCTCGCCAGGCCCGATATGCCGTTCCAACAGCCGGGCCACCCGTTGCAGCAGGGTATCGCCCGCCGCGTGACCGCAGGTATCGTTGACCAGCGAAAAATTCGTGACGTCGATATACAGCAGGACGGCAACCGGTTCGCCGCCACGAATTTGCCCCAGCCGCTGTCCAATCGCGTTGGCCAGCGCGGACCTGTTGCTCAATCCGGTGAGCGCATCGTGCTCCGCCTGCCACGCGAGCCGCTGGGACACCTGGGGCGCTTCGGTGCAGGCTCGAAACACCAGCAGTCCGCCGACCAGTTCGTTGTCCTGATCCCGCAGGGGCGTGAGGGTTGCCGCCACCTGAAGACTGCCGCCATCGGCGCGGCGCAGGACCGTACCCGCAGGCATCGCCAGCGCCGCCCCGCGCGCCAGGGCCGCCTGCAGCACCATCACCGGGGTGTCGGTTTCCGCGTCAACGAAGCCGATGAGATCGTCGACCCTGCGGCCGGCGGTCTGGTCGAAATCGAGGCCCAACAGTTCGAGTCCGGGGGCGTTCACCCGTTCGATACACCCCCGCTGATCCATCAGCAGCGCGCCGTCGGCAACCTGGGCGAACAGTGCCGCGACCAGCTCGGCCTTGAGTTGCAACTCCCGGCGCTCGGCGAGCCGCACGGTATCGTCGCGGCACAACAAGACCAATCCGTCGGGCGAATCGATCGGCGTGCAGGGCGATACTTCCAACCACCGGAGATCACCGGTGGCGGTGACCGCCTGCAAGCGGCCCCGGGGGTTGACCTCACCCAGCAACCGCGCCTGCACGTCCGCTCCGGAGCGGCGGCCAAGCGCCGGAAACACCAGCCGGGCCGGCGCCCCGATCAGAAGTTCCGGAACGAACCCGGTGATGGCGCCGAAGGCGCTATTGACGGACTGAATACGCCCGCAGGCGTCCACCTCGATGACACCCGCATGTCTCTCGTCCAGGTAGACCGCTGTCCCGACCATGTCGGTGCGCGCACCGCGCCGCCGCTCAAAACCCGGCTGAAAAGGCGCTTCCACGACTTCGAGCAGAGTGCCACGACCGTCGGGCAGGGGCACCGGCGACATCGAGAGACGAAACAGCGGCAGGGCCCGATCACCGGGCGTCATGGCGGTCTCGACGCGGTCGAGCCGTTCCGGGTCGAGGTACTGCGACCAACCGATGGCAATCCCGTTCTCCGCCACCTGCGCCAGCGCGCTCAGCAACTCGCTCGCCGCCAGATCGGGAAACAGGTCGTCGAGACAGCTGTTCAGGGCCTGCGGTGCCGCCACGCCGGTCCAGTCGACCATCCAGCGATTCCAGCAAATGACCCTGCGCCGGGAGTCCAGTACCGCGATCCCGGTCTGCTGCTCACTGAGTATCAACGCGGGAAGATCAACGTCCTCGCCGGTCCAGAATTCGTCCGCCGCAGTCCGGGTTACCGCTGTAGGGCCGATGCCTGCCATCGTTGGTCTTATCCGCCTTGGATATAAGCCCTGGTTGGGGAGTATGCGCCGGCAGGCTGGCACGCCGGCCCTGCGCGCCCCATCATAAACGCACAGTGCGCCACAACGCGTTCAGCCAGTAGCCGCAGATGCGATCTCCGTCTCAGCCCTGCGCGAGCAATTCCCGCAGATCGATCAACGCCGCGTTCGCGCGGCTGATGTAGGACGCCATGGTGATCGAGTGGTTGGCGAGCACGCCAAACCCGTTGCCATTCAAAATGATGGGCGTGCGCAGCGGCTTTTGCGTCGCCTCCAGCTCGCGGATGATCTGGCGCAGGCTGACCTGGGCATTTTTCTTTTGCAGCACGTCCGCGAAATCCACTTCCGCTGCCTTGAGCAACTGGATCAGTGCCCAGGCCGTGCCGCGCGCCTCGAAAAACGTATCGTCAATTTTCCACCAGGACGGTTTGACCAGCGCGGATGCCGGGTGCGCGGCGGCGGCATCCGCGCCTTCACCCGATTTGACGCCGAGCCGGCGCTGGCCGACGCTGGCCCCCAGACGCTGGGACAGACTGCCGAGCCGGCTCTGCACGGTTCCCAGCCAGTAGCGCAGATTGTCGGCGCGGGCATAAAACTGCGCGTTGCTTTCATCGCCGTCGAGCAGGCGCGCGTAGTAGCGCGCCAGATGATCGCGACCTTTGCGGTACTCATCCTCCGTCGCCGGAAAAATCCAGCGATCCGTGTCGTAATTCAGCAGCGGCTCGGCGAGGGCGAGATCCGGATCCTCCGTCGACTGGGACTGGGACCGGCTGAACGCCTCGCGAAACGCCTTTGCGGCGTCGCGCACCTGCACGACAACGCCAAACTCCCAGTTCGGCATATTGTCGAGCCAGAGTCCGGGCGGCAGCATGTCGTTGGTCAGATAGCCGCCCGGCTTGTCGAGCAGCGTGTCCACCAGCGCGATGAGTGTCGCCGTGGTGCGCGCGCCGCTGACGCTGGTGCGGTCCGCGCCCGCCAGCAGCGGAGCCAGTTGCGGTTGCCGCGACCAGTACCAGGACAGCCCCAGCGCGATCGTGACCAGCACGGCGGCCACCACCATCCAGGCACCGACACCCGGATTGCGCGACGCGATGGCCCCCCCACCGGCATTCCCGCGCGAATTCCGTACCCAGTCTTTGATCGCCATGGTCGTACTGCCCGTGATGAGAATCGGCTCCGCGGCTTCGGCTGCGGCGGGACCGAGAATACGCCACAATAACCGGCCTTGAAACCAAGCTCCCGCTGCCGGGTCGAAACCGGGCCGCCCGCAACCGCAGATCAGTCCATGTCGCGTTACCGTAGTTTTGCTCTGTACTGGTTGCTGCTGATCCTGGGTTCGACCCCCGCCATGGCCGCCGACCCCTTTGCGTCCGCGGGCAACAGCTCAAACCTGCTCCAGGCCGATCAGCAATTTCTACCGGTTGAACAAGCCTATCAACTCTCCGTCAGGCTCGACGGCGGCAAGGCGCTGCTCGAGTGGAACATCGCGCCGGGCTATTACCTCTACAAAGACAACTTTGCCGTGCAGGCTCGGGGGATGGATGGTGTGGTTATTCCCACCAGAATCCACGCCGGCAAGGGCCGCGAGATCTACGATGATTACTACGGCAAGAATCTCGAAGTGTTCTATGACAGCACGCTGGTCAGCGTCGATTTTCTCCAGCCGCCACCGCCAGCGATCACGCTGAGCGTAACTTCCCAGGGCTGCGCCGACGCCGGCCTGTGCTACCCACCTCACACCCAGTATTTCACGGCCGATCTTGCTGCCGGGGCGGTTGCCCCGACCGCCGCGCCGTCGCCCGCCGCCGGCACCGCCAGTTCGGTCTCCGCCGGTTCCGTCACGGCCAGCGCGCCCGGGCTGCTGACGCTGCTGGGTTTTGCGATCCTCGGCGGCTTGATCCTCAACCTCATGCCCTGCGTGTTTCCGGTGCTCTCGATCAAGGTGATGAGTCTCACCACGGCGCACGCCCACCGGCACCGGGTCGCGACTCACGGTCTCGCCTACGGCGCCGGCGTGGTGCTCAGCTTTGTCGCCATCGCGGTGCTGCTGCTGATCCTGCGCCGCGCGGGCGAGGCGGTCGGCTGGGGCTTCCAGTTGCAGTCGCCGGGCTTCGTAACCGCGTTGGCGTATCTGTTTTTCCTGATGGCACTCGGGTTTGGCGGTCAGTTGCCCCTGCTCATCAATCCCGGCCGCCTGGGCGGAAGCGCCGCTCGCGGCAACGGCCTGGGCGCGTCGTTCCTGACCGGCGTGCTGGCCACGGTGGTCGCCAGCCCCTGCAGCGCACCCTTCATGGGCACCGCGCTGGGTGTCGCCCTGACTCTGCCGCCGGCGCTCACGCTGGGCGTCTTCGCCGCCCTCGGCTTCGGCATGGCACTGCCATTTCTCGTGTTGACCGCGCTGCCGGGACTGCTCAGGCGCCTGCCACGCCCCGGCCCCTGGATGGAAACGTTTCGCCAACTGCTCGCCTTTCCCCTGTACGCGACCGTGCTCTGGCTGCTCTGGGTGCTCGGTCGGCAGACGGATATCGACCGGGTGCTGGCGGCCGCCTTCGGCCTGCTGCTGGTGGCGCTGGCGGCGTGGCTGGCTTGCCGCAGCCGGCATGCACCAGGGCGGGTGGTCGCGGCCGCGCTGCTGGTCGCGGGACTGGGGTTGCCGCTCGCCCAGCCGGCCGGCGCTCCGGCGGAACACCCATGGGAACCCTACAGCGCGGCGCGCCTCGAGGCCCTGCGCAATGCCGGCGCGCCGGTGTTCGTCAACCTCACGGCGGACTGGTGCATCACCTGCCTCGCCAATGAGCGCATGGCGTTGTCGTCGGAGCTGTTTCGCACCACGCTGAAACAGCGCGGCATTCATTACCTGAAGGGCGACTGGACCCGTTACGATCCCGAAATCACCGCGCTGCTCAGCGCCCACGGCCGCAGCGGCGTGCCGCTTTACCTGTATTTTCCGCCCGGGGAACCGGCGCGCATCCTGCCGCAACTGCTCACCGAAACCATCGTGCTGAGCGCGCTGAACGCGCCTCCGGGGGTTGCGCCCACTACCGGCGGAATCCGTTAACTGCCGGCAACATGTACCGAATATGCGTTTAACGTCTGCCAATTTGTCGGCCATCTGGACAACAAAACCGGCTTGAGGCACACTTCCGCTCCACCGCGTCACGACTCCATCAGAAGCCAACCCATGGCCACCATACTGGCGCTGCACGGTCCCAACCTCAATCTGCTCGGCACCCGGGAACCCGGCGTGTATGGCGGCACCACGCTGGCGGACATCAACGCCCGCCTGGAACAATTGTGTGCTGCCGCAGGCCACGATTTCGTGCACCTGCAAAGCAACTCCGAAGCCGAACTGATCGACCGGGTGCAGGCCGCCGGTCGCGAGGACGTCGACCGCATCCTCATCAATCCAGCCGCCTTCACGCACACCAGCGTGGCGCTGCGGGATGCCCTGCTGGCGGTGGCCATACCCTTTATCGAAGTCCATCTGTCCAATGTGTACCGGCGTGAAACCTTCCGCCATCACTCCTATTTCTCGGATATCGCGAGCGGCGTCATCTGCGGGCTGGGCGCGCTCGGCTACGAACTGGCGCTGCAAGCCGCGCTGGCCAGCCTCCGCGCCCCGGCCTGAAGGTCGCGATCGACACCGGACAAACCGCCATCACCTGCAACGGAGGGTTCATGGATATACGCAAGGTCAAGAAACTCATCGAATTGCTCGAAGAGTCCAACATCGACGAACTGGAAATCCGCGAGGGCGAGGAGTCGGTCCGTATCTGCCGCCATCGCCCGGCAACCTATGCCGCGCCCCCGATGGCCTTTGCCGCTCCGCCAGCGGCCGCGCCGGTACCCGCCAATACCGCACCCGCGGCACCGGCCATCGAGGGCCATCTGGTGGCTTCACCCATGGTCGGCACTTTCTACCGGTCCCCCGCGCCCGGCACCAAAGCGTTCGTCGAAGTGGGCCAGAGCGTCAAAGTCGGTGACGTGCTCTGCATCGTCGAGGCAATGAAAATGATGAACCAGATCGAAGCCGACAAGGCCGGCATCATCGGCGCCATCCTCGCCGAGGACGGCGCGCCGGTGGAATACGACCAGCCCTTGATCACCATTCTCTAGCCCGCGGAACCCTTTCTCCATGCTGAGTAAAGTCCTGATCGCCAACCGGGGCGAGATCGCGCTGCGCATTCTGCGCGCCTGCAAGGAACTCGACATCAAGACCGTCGCCGTGCATTCCAAGGTGGACGCCGACCTGAAACACGTCCGCCTTGCCGACGAATCCGTCTGCATCGGCCCGAATCCATCCGCCGACAGCTACCTCAACATCCCGGCCATCATCAGCGCCATGGAAGTGACCGGCGCGGTCGCGGTCCATCCCGGCTACGGGTTCCTGGCGGAGAACGCCAACTTCGCCGAACAGGTGGAGCGCAGCGGATTCACCTTCATCGGGCCCTCACCCGCGGTGATCCGGCTGATGGGCGACAAGGTATCCGCCATCGCCGCCATGAAGGCCGCCGGCGTACCCACGGTGCCGGGTTCGGACGGCACCCTCAGCGAAGAACCGGCCGAGATCATCGCGGTGGCGCGCGACGTGGGCTATCCGGTCATCATCAAGGCGGCCGCCGGCGGCGGTGGTCGCGGCATGCGCGTGGTCCACGCCGAACCCCACCTGTTGAACGCGGTGACGCTGACGCGCAGCGAAGCCCAGTCCGCGTTTGGCGACAGCCGCGTCTACATCGAAAAATTCCTCGAAAAGCCGCGCCACGTGGAAATCCAGGTGCTCGCCGATGGCCAGGGCCATGCGGTGCACCTGGGCGACCGCGACTGCTCGCTGCAGCGCCGCCACCAGAAAGTGCTCGAAGAAGCACCGGCGCCGGACATTCCCGAGGCCGCCCGCAAACGCGTCCAGGACGCCTGCGTCAAAGCCTGTATCGACATCGGCTACCGGGGCGCCGGCACCTTCGAATTTCTGTATGAAAACGGCAACTTTTATTTCATCGAAATGAATACCCGGGTCCAGGTCGAACATCCCGTCACGGAGATGATCACCGGCATCGACATCGTCCGCGAACAACTGCTGATCGCAGGCGGCGAGCCCTTGAGCTTCACCCAGAAAGACGTCGTATTTCGCGGCCACGCGTTCGAGTGCCGCATCAATGCCGAGGACGCCACCACGTTTCTGCCCAGCCCGGGCACCGTGACCGCCTACCACGCGCCGGGCGGCAACGGCGTGCGGGTGGACTCGCATCTCTACAATGGCTACCGGGTGCCGCCTTTCTACGACTCCCTGATCGCCAAGATCATCACCCACGGCCGCGACCGCGAAAGCGCGCTGGCGCGCATGCGCACCGCGCTCGACGAGCTGGTGGTCGAGGGCATCAAGACCAACACCGACCTGCACCGCAATCTGGTGCGGGATGGTGATTTCCAGCGCGGCGGCGTGAACATTCACTACCTGGAGAAGAAGCTGGGCCTGTGAACGACTCCCGACCGGGCTGGCAACAACTGAGCCTGATGGTGTCCGGCGCGGACGCCGAGCGCCACAGCGATGCCCTGCTCGCGGCCGGCGCCCTGGCCGTCACGCTGAGCGATGCCGGTGACAACCCGGTACTGGAACCGCCGCCGGGGGAAACCCCGCTGTGGGAACAGGTCTGCCTGACCGGGTTGTTTGCCGGCGACTGCGACCGCACCGACGCCTGGCTGCAACTGGCGGCCGCGCTGCTGCCCGGGCCGGTGCCCGCGGCGCGCTGGAGTGAACTGGGGGAGCGCCCCTGGAACGATCTCTGGCGCGAGCACTTCCGACCCCGCCACTGCGGCGGACACCTGTGGATCTGCCCGAGCTGGTGCGACCCGCCGGAACCCGCCGCCGTCAACCTGCTGCTCGACCCGGGTCTGGCGTTCGGCAGCGGCGATCACCCCACCACCGCTCTCTGCCTGGAATGGCTCGCCGCCGAACCGCCCGCCGGTGCGCGCGTGCTCGATTTCGGCTGCGGCTCGGGCATCCTCGCGATCGCCGCCTGCCTGCTCGGCTGCACCCACGCAGTGGCAATCGATATCGATCCGCAAGCACTTACCGCGACCCAGGCCAACGCGCAGCGCAACGGCATCACGCCGGAACAGCTGACCATAACCGAACCCGGGGCACTGGACGTGGGCGGCTATGATGTCATCCTCGCCAACATCCTCGCCAACCCGCTGATCGCGCTCGCACCCCGGATCGCCGCGCTCACCGCGCCAGGAGGCCGTTTATGCTTGTCGGGCATTCTGGAATCCCAGTGCGCGGCCGTCCGCGACGCCTACGCGCCCTGGTTCGATTTTGCGCCACCCGCCGTGCGCGAATCCTGGGCGCGACTGACGGGCTGCAAAACCCGCTGAACGGGCCGCTCGAACCCGCCGCGGCCCACACGCTGCGGCGGTGCGGGCCGCCGCTTTCCGGAGCCCTGTCGTGACCGAATACGGCGCGCGCTGTCCCACTTGCAATATCTGCTTTCGCATCTCCGGCGCCCAACGGCGCGCGGCCGGCGGTCTGGTGCGCTGCGGCTTCTGCCTGGCGCCCTTCGACGCCAATACCCACGGCGTGGCCCTGGTACCCGAGCCGGCGCCAGTAACGCCACTCTGGCTCCGCCCGGACACGGACTGGCGGATCGAACACCCGGTCGATGCCGACCAGCTGGCGCCCGCCTCGACCACGACCACGACCACGACCACGACCATGGAACCCCAGCACGGCGCCATCGCGTCGATTCTTGCGCCGCCGCACCCCGTCGCGCCTGAGCCTGAGCCTGAGCCTGAGCCTGAGCCGGAGCCGGAGCCGGAGCCCGAACCCGAACCCGAACCCGAACCCGAACCCGAACCCGAACCCGAACCCGAACCCGAACCCGAACCCGAACCCGA
>JACPPB010000030.1 GCA_016191205.1 Gammaproteobacteria bacterium
TCGGGGTGACGTGCTGGGCGTCCAGGCACTGAGTCTGACGCTGGTGGCCTATCCCGTGGCGCGCCTCCATCTCCAGCTGCGGGCGTTTCCGGTCTGGCAGCAAAGCCTGTTGCTGATCCCCCTGATGGCCGTCGCCGTCTTTCCGGGATTCTGGCTGGCAGGCATGGGCAATCGAGGACAGCCGGACTTTCCCTGGCTGGGCCTGTTGACCAGCGGCCTGATCTGGCCCTGGGTGTTCGCCCTGCTGCGCCATCTGCGGCGTCGCTTCGGCTTGGCGTGAGATCGCCCATGTTTCGACGGTCGCGATCCGGTCAGTCCGTGCGGATGCACAATCCCGAACTGGAGCGGCGACTCATCCGCAATCGCATGACCCTGGCGCTGGTACTGGCGTCACTCATGCTGGCGGGGCTGGGTCTGCGACTGTATGAATTGCAGGTCCAGCGTCACGACCATTTTGTCACCCTGTCACAGGACAACCGGGTGCGATTGCGGCCCCTGCCGCCTCCACGCGGCCTGATCTTCGATCGCAACGGTATCCTGCTGGCCGAGAACCTGCCGTCATTCCGGCTCGAAATCGTCCCGGAGGATGTGCCGGATCTCCCGCAGACCCTGGATCAATTGTCCCGGCTGATCGAAATTACCCCCAAGGATCGACAGCGCTTTGAGCGCGAGCGCAAACGCAGCCGGCCATTTGACGCGCTCCCCCTGCGTTACCGGCTGACCGATGAAGAGGTGGCGCGGCTGGCCATCGACCGCTTCCAGTTTCCCGGCGTGGATGTTCGCGCCGACCTCACCCGCCATTATCCCTTCGGCGCCAGTACCGCGCAGGTGATCGGCTATGTGGGGGCAGTAGACGAACGCGATCTGCGCAATGCGGCGGAAGGCACCTACGCCGGTCTCACCGAGGCGGGGCGCAATGGGGTGGAACGCTCCTATGAAACGGAGTTGCGCGGCGTGATCGGCTATGAGCAGGTCGAGGTCAATGCGCAGGGACGCACGATACGGGTGCTGGAAAGCCACCCCCCCACGGCGGGGCAAAA
>JACPPB010000031.1 GCA_016191205.1 Gammaproteobacteria bacterium
CAGGAATAGCTCGCGCCGGGTCTTGCGCTTCTTGTTCTCGTACTCGGCTTCTGCGAAAGTCAGTTGGCTCATGGCATCGTCTCGAGTTAAACGCGATACCGGAATTATGCCAAATGAGAGGGGTTATTCAGAGGTGCCCTAACAATAACGGGAGAAACACCATGATCAATTGCTGTAACTGCATCCACAACACCACCCGGAAATTCGGCCCGCTGGCCGGTCGCGTGTTGATTGCCGCGCTGTTCATTCCGGCTGGTCTGATGAAAATCCTCGGCTTTGCCGGCACCGCGGGCTATATGGCAGCCAAGGGCCTGCCAATGGTCAACGTCCTGCTGGTGCTCTCCATCATCATCGAACTGGGAGGCGGCCTGATGCTGCTGCTCGGCTGGCGTGCCCGCGAGGCCGCGCTCGTCATGTTTCTGTTCATGATCCCTGTCACTCTGGTGTTTCATGCCTACTGGAACATCGAGGACGCCACCGCGATGGGCGAGCAGCAACGCAACTTCATGAAGAACATTGCCATCATGGGCGGTCTGTTGTTCGTTGCCGGGTTCGGTTCCGGCCCGCTCAGCCTGGACGGCGGCGACACCCCCAGGTCATCGTAATTCACAGCCCCATTCATCTGCTCCCGCCGGGGCGTCACTGCCCCGGCGGTTACCTGGAAACTCCCATGCGCGTCCTCCGTACCCTGTTGTTCGCCTCCATTTTACTGGCCGGTTGTGGGGGGCCGCCCGCGGCCCCGGCGTCGGGTGTCGATCGCTCGGGAATGAATCCACAAATTCGTCCGGGAGACGATTTTTTCGCCTACGCCAACGGCAAGTGGCTGGCCGAGACCGAGATTCCGGCGGATCGCAGCACCTGGGGCTCGTTTCCGATCCTGCAGGAACAAACCCTCCTGCAATTGCGCGACATTGCCGCTGCCGCGGCCCAGGAGAGCACGCCGCGGGATTCCGCGCACGCGCGCATCGGGGCTTTCTACAGCGCCTTCATGAATGAGAAAGTCGTTGCCGAACGCGGCCTCAGTCCCTTGGCGGAAGAGCTTTCGGCCATCGCGGCACTGACCGATCACCAGGCCATCGCAGCCTACTTCGGCCACGCCAGCGTGCTCGGCGTCGACTCGCCCCTCGAACTCGGCGTGAATCAGGATGACAGGGACGCCACTCATTACATTCTCTATCTGGATCAGGGCGGGCTCGGTCTGCCCGACCGCGATTATTACTTCGACACCAGCGAGCATGGCCAGGCGCTGCTTGCGAAGTATCGCGACTTTCTGAGCAAGCTGCTCATCCTCGCGGGAGAACCTGCGCCGGAGGCGACGGTCGCGCGCATCATCGCACTGGAATCCCGCCTCGCCAGACACCATTGGAGCCGGGTCGATAACCGCGATGCCGAGAAAACCTACAATCGCCGCACCGGTGAACAGCTCGCGCAATTGCTGGCGAGCTACAACCTGGACGGCTTCCTGCGCGCGCAGGGAATCGAGACCATCACCGCCGCCGTCGTGCGCCAGCCCAGCTATGTAACCGCGCTCAACGCCCTGTTCCAGGACACGGCTCCGGACGTGTGGCGGGACTATCTGCGCGTGCGGCTGCTCACCGCCTTCGCGCCCTATCTGCCACCGGCGTATGCGGACCTGCACTTTGATTTCTACAACCGCACCCTGAGCGGCCAGGCCAAACCCCAGGATCGCTGGAAACGCGCCATCGACAACCTGAGCGCGCACCTCGGCGAGCAGCTCGGCAAACTCTATGTCGAACAGCATTTTCCGCCCGCGGCCAAGGCGCGGATGGAGCAACTGGTGGGGCATCTGCTGGAAGCCTACCGAACCTCCATCAGCGAGCTCGGCTGGATGAGCCCGGAAACCCGTGCCCGCGCATTGAAAAAGCTGGATCAGTTCACCCCCAAGATCGGCTACCCGGACCAGTGGCGGGATTACACGGGCCTTGATCTGCGCGGCGACGACCTGATCGGCAACATCCTGCGCACCAACGCATTCAACCACGCCTACGAGCTCGCCAAACTGGGCCGGCCCGTGGATCGCCATGAATGGTTCATGCCGCCGCAACAGATCAACGCCTACTACAACCCGGGGCTGAACGAGATCGTGTTTCCCGCCGCCATCCTGCAGCCGCCGTTCTTCAATCTGGCCGCGGACGACGCCGTCAACTACGGCGCCATCGGCGCGGTGATCGGTCACGAGATCGGACACGGCTTCGACGATCAGGGCAGCAAATACGACGGCGACGGCAACCTGAACGACTGGTGGACGCCCGCGGATCGGGCGAACTTCGAGGCCCGCACCAAGGTACTCGTGACGCAGTACAGCCAGTATGAAGCGCTGCCGGGACGCAAGGTCAATGGCGAGTTGTCGCTGGGCGAGAACATCGGCGACCTGGGTGGCGTGGGAATCGCGGTGCGGGCCTACCGCATGGCGCTCGCGGGCCAGGCCGCGCCGGTGATCGACGGTTTCAGTGGGGAACAGCGGGTGTTTCTGGGCTGGGCGCAGGCGTGGCGCATGAAACGTCGCGACCAACTGGCGGAACAGCTATTGCGGGTCGATCCCCATTCGCCGCCGGAGTTTCGCGTCAACGGCGTGGTGCGCAACATCGACGCCTTCTACGATGCCTTCGACGTCGCCCCCGGCGCCAGGCTTTATCTGCCGCCCGGAGAGCGCGTCAAAATCTGGTGAGGACGCAACGGGCGCAGCGCTTCCCGATCAGGGCTGTCCTGGCAATCAGGGCAGCCCGTCGAATTCCTGACTGTCCTTGACCGGCAACAGCAGATCTTCACGCCGCACGCCCAGCTCGAGCGCCAACACCGAGGCAACGTAAATTGACGAATAGGTGCCGAAACCGATACCGACCATGAGCGCGATCGCGAAGTTGTGCAGCACCTCACCGCCGACAAAAAACAGCGCCAGCACCACGAGCAGGGTGGCGCCCGACGTCAGCAAGGTGCGCTCCAGGGTCTGCGTCATGGACAGATTCATCACTTCTTCGGGAGATCCTTTGCGCACCAGGCGAAAGTTCTCCCGCACCCGGTCGAACACCACGATGGTGTCATTGATCGAATAGCCGATCACCGTCAGCACGGCGGCCAGCACGGTGAGATCGAATTCATAACCAAAGAGCGCGAAAAACCCCACCGTGATGATGGTGTCGTGGGCCACCGCAAGCGCCGCTCCCAGCGCGAACTTGTACTGAAACCGCACCGCGACGTAAATCAGGATTCCGAGCAGCGCCACCAGCACGGCTATCCCGCCCTGATCGCGCAATTCCGCGCCGACCTGGGGACCGACAAACTCCATGCGGCGCAGCTCCGGCGTACCGCCCGCATCGGGCCCGATCGCCGCGATCACGCGGGTAGCGAGATCATCGCCGCCTTCACGCAGGCGAATCAGCAGATCACTCTCGCTGCCGAAGTGGGCCGCCACCGGACTGACAAAACCCGCCGCGCTCAGCCGCGCGCGCACCACCTCGGTTTCCACCGCTTTGGGAAAGTGCAGTTCGATCTGGGTACCGCCACTGAAATCGAGTCCCAGCACCAGCCCCTTGAAAACGATGGCGACGATGGAGAGGGCCGTCAACACGGCGGACGCCAGCAGTGCCGGACGCCGCCAGGCCATGAATTTGATGATCGGGGGATTGCTCACCGGGGAGTCGGCCATGAATCAGATCCAGAGTTTTTTCGGGTTGCGGTTGCTGCCGTAAACCAGGTTGGTCAGCGCCCGGGTACCCATGATGGCGGTAAACATGGAAGTCAGGATGCCGAGCGACAAGGTCACCGCAAACCCCTGCACGGGGCCGGTGCCGATGACGTACAAAATACCCGCCACCAGCAAGGTGGTGAGATTCGAATCGACGATCGAGGTATAGGCGCGATCATAGCCGGCGGTGATCGCTCCCTGGATGGTCTGCCCGTTGTGCAACTCCTCGCGGATGCGCGCATTGATCAGCACGTTGGCGTCGACCGCCATCCCCATGGTCAGCACGAACCCGGCAATACCCGGCAGGGTGAGCGTGGCGCCGATGATCGACATCAGCGCCGCCAGAATCACCATATTGGCGGTCAGCGCCAGGTTGGCGAAGAGCCCGAACATGCGGTAATAGAACAACATGAAGACGACCACTACCGCCAATCCGATCTCGGTGGAGAGCACCCCGGCCGAAATATTTTCCGCGCCGAGCGAGGGTCCGATGGTGCGCTCTTCGGCGAATTTCATGGGTGCCGCCAGGGCGCCCGCGCGCAGCAGCAAGGCGAGCTCGGACGCTTCCTGCGGACTGGCCAACCCGGTGATGCGGAACTGCACCCCCAGGGCGCTCTGGATCGTCGCCAGACTGATGATCTTCTTTTCCTGGTAATCGACCGGAATTTTTTCGACGACGCCCTCGGCATTGGTCCGCTCTTCGGTGCGCTGCCGGGTCTCCACAAACAGTACCCCGAGACGACGCCCGACATTGCTGCGCGTGGCGCGGGACATGGCACGACCACCATCGCTGTCCAGCGTGATATTGACCTGGGGCCGCCCGTTTTCGTCGTAGCCGGACGCCGCGTTGATGACCCGGTCGCCGGTAATCACCAGATCGCGCTCCAGCCAGGCTTTCGGCTCGCGCCGATCGGATGCTTCGCGAAATTCGAAACTTTCCCGCGCCAGACCTTCGCCTTTCGCTTCGAGGCGAAATTCGAGATTGGCGGTCTTGCCAATGATGCGCTTGGCTTCGGCCGTGTCCTGTACTCCAGGCAACTGCACCACGATGCGATTGCGACCCTGGCGCTGGACCAGCGGCTCCGACACGCCGAGTTCATTGACCCGGTTGCGCAGGGTCGTCAGATTCTGGGAGACCGCGTAATCCTCACGCCCGGCAATGACTTTCGGCCCCGGCGTCAGGCTGAGCAGGTAGCGGCCATCGCTGTCGGCGGGCGCCGCCACCAGTTCGCGAAAATCACCGACCGCCGCAATGGCCGCAGCGCGGTCTCGGCGCGCTGCCGTGTCAAAGGTAGCGAGGATGTGGTCCCCCTCCACGCGCACGAACTGGTAGCGTGCCTCAGTGCCGGCGGCGCGCAGAGCTTCCCGCAACTGCGTGGATTTTGTCTCCAGGTACGCCGCCATGACGTCGCTGGTATCCACTTCGAGCAGAAAGTGGACCCCGCCGGAAAGGTCGAGACCGAGCTTCATGGGCTTGGCTTTCAGGTTCGACAGCCAGGTCGGCGTGGTCGGTGCAAGATTGAGCGCCACCACATAGTCGAAGCCCAATGCCTGCTGTACCACCCGCTTGGCGGCAAGCTGCTGATCGCGTTCGCGTACCCGAATAAGGCCGCTGTTCCCGGTCATCAACTCCCCGAAGTGGCCAATGCCGGCTGCGTCCAGGGCTGTAGCGGCGCTGGCGAGTACGGCATCATCCATCCGGGTCGCGCTGTTTTGCGCCGAAATCTGGACGGCCGGATCCGGCGCATAGAGGTTCGGTGCGGCATAGACGAACGAGATCGCCAGCACGCACAGAATCAGCAGGTATTTCCAAAGCGGATAGCGATTCATGAAGTGGGGAGGGGCCTTGGCCAAAGCGCGCGATTATAGGTCAATCCCCCCTGCCCTCCAACGAACATTGCCTGCCGGGCAAGGCACTGCTTCGGCAGCCGGTCACGGAGCGCCGGTGGCGGCGGCAAAATCCCGCGCAAAGGCGTCGAGGCGGTTGGTCGCGATGGCCTCGCGCAGACCCTGCATCAGCCACTGATAGTGGCGCAGATTGTGGATGGTGTTGAGCTGGCAGCCGAGAATTTCGCCGCAGCGATCCAGATGGTGCAGGTAGGCACGGCTGAAGTGGGTGCAGGTATAGCAGTCACAGGCGCTGTCCAGCGGCCCGGTATCCGTCTTGTGCACCGCGTTGCGTATCCGCACCACGCCGGACCGGGTAAAAAGATGCCCGTTGCGGGCGTTGCGGGTGGGCATCACGCAGTCGAACATGTCGATGCCGCGCTGCACCGCCGCGACCAGATCGGCCGGCGTGCCCACGCCCATCAGATAGCGTGGCGAAGCCTCCGGCATGCGCGGCGCCAGGCCGTCCAGTACCCGCAGCATGTCCGCCTTGGGCTCGCCCACCGAAAGGCCGCCGATAGCGTAGCCGTCGAAGCCGATGTCGGTGAGGGCCGCGAGGGACTCCGCACGCAGCGTTTCGTACATACCGCCCTGCACGATCCCGAACAGGGCGGCCGGACTGTCCCCGTGCGCCTGCCGGCTGCGCCGCGCCCAGCGCATCGACAACTCCATGGAAGCGCGCGCGGTGGCCGCGTCCGCCGGATAGGGCGTGCATTCGTCGAACGCCATCACCACATCGGCACCCAGCTCGCGCTGCACGGCGAGGGAACGCTCCGGATCCAGCTCCACCGGACTGCCGTCGATGGGCGACTGAAAACGCACCCCGGCCTCGGTGATCTTGCGCCGCGCACCCAGACTGAACACCTGAAAACCACCGGAATCCGTCAGGATGGGTCCGGGCCACTGCATGAAATCGTGAAGATCGCCGTGGGCACGGATGATCTCGGTGCCCGGGCGCAGCATCAAATGGAAGGTGTTGCCGAGCACCATCTGGGCGCCGATGGCGACCAGATCGCGCGGCGCCATCGCCTTCACGGTGCCGTAGGTACCGACCGGCATGAATAGCTGAAGAACCGGTAGCGCTCCGCCACGGCCGCGCGGTAGGCGGCAAGCGTCGCGCGATGACCCGCGAAAGCACACACCAGCATCAGCAGACTGGATTCCGGCAGATGGAAGTTGGTGATCAGCGCATCCACGCTGCGGAATTCGTAACCCGGAAAAATGAAAATATCGGTGTCGCCGACAAACGACCGCAGCACGCCGCCGGCAGCCGCCGTCTCCAGGCTGCGCACGGCGGTGGTGCCCACCGCGATGACCCGCCCACCGGCGGCGCGGGTCGCCGCCACCTGTGCGCACAGTTCCGCAGTCACGGTGACGCGCTCGGCGTGCATGCGATGCTCGCGGATGTCGTCGGCGCGCACCGGGCGGAAAGTACCCGCACCGACGTGGAGCGTGACGAACCCCATGCCGATGCCCTGCGCGGCGAGTTGCGCGAGCAGCTCTTGATCGAAATGGAGTCCCGCCGTGGGCGCGGCAACCGCCCCGGCCTCGCGGGCATACAGCGTCTGGTAACGCTCCCGGTCGGCAGCGGTGGCCGGCCGCCCCAGGTAAGGTGGCAGCGGAATTTCGCCGATCGCTTCCAGAATCTCGACAATCGGAACGGAACCTTCGAAACAGAGTTCGAACAGGTCATCGCGACGCCCGCCTACCTGCGCCGTCACCCCCTGGTCGAAGTGAATGCGGGTGCCGGCCCGGGGCGTTTTACTCGCCCGCATCATCGCCAACGCGCGCTGCGGATCGTCCCCAAGACGCTCGATCAGCACCTCGACGCGGCCGCCGCTGTCCTTGCGACCCAACAATCGCGCCGGCATCACGCGGGTGTCGTTGAACACCAGCAGATCGTCGCGACGCACCAGTTGCAGGAGATCGGGGAAGTGGCGATGGCTGAGCGCGCCGCGCGGCCCGTCGAGCACCAGCAGCCGGCTGTCGCGGCGCCGCTGGGGCGGATGGGTCGCGATCAGCTCCGGCGGTAGATCGTAGTGAAACAGCTCCCGGCGCATGGGGGGTCCGAAAAAAGGCGCAAGGGTAGCCGAAAACCGCACCCCACCCAAACCGCCGCCACGGCGAACCACTGCCGCGACGGCGGAAAAGTGCTTTGGTCAGACGCGGGGCTACGCGAGCGCCAGTCAGCGCGGCAGATATCTCCGGTCAGAGCAGCCGACGCGCCATGGCCTCCATCTCGGCCAACAGCTTGTCGAGCGGCAGATTTTCCGGCAGCCACAGCACGACCCGATCCGCGCCCGCCGCTTCCAGCGCGCGGATTTGCTCCGGCGTACCCCACTGTCCCTTGATGCCGAAGACCGTCTTGGTCAATTCACCGTAATCACGACCCACGGCATCGGCAGCCCGTTTGAGGCGCTCGACGCCCTGGCGGAACTGATCGACCGATTCCAGCACCGGCAGCCAGCCGTCGCCCCATTCGGCGATGCGCTGGTACACGCGCTCGGCCGTGAAGCCGCCCAGCAGTATCGGCGGGTGCGGGCGCTGCGCCGGTTTGGGGAAACAGCGCACCGGCGGAAAGTCCACGTACTTGCCGTGGTATTCGGATTCCGCCTGGGTCCAGAGTTGCTTCATGGCCAGGATGTAATCCTTGGTCTGGCCCCAGCGATGGTCGAAATCGCCGCCGAGAATCGTGCATTCCTCGCGATTCCAGCCCGCGCCGATACCCATCAGAAAGCGCCCGCCGGAAAAGGAATCCAGGGACGCCACCATCTTGGCGCTGGTGACTGCGGCCGCGCGGGTTAGCGCAATCAGCGGGTCCGGCATCTGCCAGAGGTAATCCGGCCCGGGCTCGCCAGCGCGCACCCCCGGGTACTGGTCCGAGTAGGTCACCGGCAGGACGGTATGGTCCGGCACCCAGTAGGAGTCGAAACCGAGTTGCTCGGCGTGCTTGGCGACCACCGCGGGATCGGCGGCCATGTTCGGAAGAATGGAAAAAACACCTATTTTCATCTTGCCCCCTGGGGATTATTTCCCTTGCTGCTATAATTTTCCGGCGTTGCCTTTCCCGGCCTTGCCAGAGTGGTGAAATTGGTAGACACGACGGATTCAAAATCCGTTGGGGTAAAACCCGTGCCGGTTCGAGTCCGGCCTCTGGTACCAGACCCGTCGACGACATTCCGTTACTGCGTATCCCCCCCGACAATCCGACCGTATCACGTCTCGCCGGAACCGCCGGGCCCGCACTGCCGAACATCCTGTTTTGCCGCGCGCCGATCCCGGCGCCGCGCCCGCCGCGCGTGCAGCGCCTCGCGCTGGCGCCGCACGATCTCGCGGGCGTGGAACAGCGTCGGCACATCATAATGCCCCCGGCTGAGGATGATGGTGATGATGACCTCCTCGATCGACACCTCAACGAAGCGGGTCGTGTTGAAGGGAATGTCGTAGCGCAGCCCTTCGGGGAACCGCTTCGCGAGGTTGTCCATCGTCGCCTTCACGGCGGCGGCGACCTGAATGGCGTTGGCGCCCGGTTGCAGGTAGACGCCGATCGGCACGGCCGGCGAGCCGTTGAATGTCGCCGAGAACCCATACGTCAGCGCACCCAGCTCCACGCGGGCCACATCCTTCAGGCGCA
>JACPPB010000012.1:0-6945 GCA_016191205.1 Gammaproteobacteria bacterium
TCCTTGAACTCGTTGAATTTGTCGGAGTGGGTGCGTACCAGCACGCACTCCTCAACCGCACCGATGACAATTCCCGGCGGGTTGTCCTTCAACGATTGTCGCAAGGCGGGGTCGCTCATTTTCGCCAGTCGCTCCTCGAAGGTGCCCGTGGTGACATGACGCCAGGCTTCGGAATCGTCCCACATGTTCCATTCGGCGAGCGTGAAGGTGAAACCGAAGTCGGTGGTGAGCGCCTGACCGTAAACCTTGTTGCCGCGCGCATGGCAAGCGGCGAGCCAGCGCAGGACGCTGCGGTGATTCTCGGGACGACCGGTTATCACCTGCACCGCGTTGTAAAGCACCGGCCGGCCGCTGATCGCCGCCAATTCTTCCAGATGCGCGCGGTCCGCCTCCGGATCCTTGGTGCCCACCTGGGTGAACTGCATGAAGCCTTCGTTGCGCCGTCCCAGCACCCTGGCGAGCGCGATGGCGGTTTCATCGTGCATCACGTCGGTCGCCATCGGTGTGCCGTCGTAATCCCGCTGCATATCGGCACCACAGCCGGGCGCCATCCGCTGGGCGGACCAGCCGCAACCGCCGGCGTCCATGGCTTCTTCAAGCAGGCGTGACAGTTCCGCCTCTTCCGCCGGCGTCGGCATCGCCCCCGCCTTCGCGCGCTCCATGCCCATTACCCAGACCAGCAGTGGCGCCAGGGGCACATAGGGCAGGATATTGATCGCCTTGGGCGTACGCTCGACACTGGCCAGAAACTCGGGGAACGTGACCCAGTCCCAGGGCATCCCCTGCTTCATGGACTCATAAGGGATCGCCTCGACGCGGGTCATCGACAGCATGGAGCGCTCGCGCAGCTCGGGCGCCACCGGCGCGAAACCAAACCCGCAGTTGCCGATCACCACCGAAGTGATGCCGTGCCATCCCGACAGCGAGCAGTAGGGGTCCCAGAACAGTTGGGCATCGTAGTGGGTGTGCAGATCGATGAAACCGGGGCAGACGTGCTTGCCCTCGGCATCGATGACTTTGTTCGCGTCCTTCGCATCCAGACGACCGATCTTCGCGATCAAACCATCCTTGATGCCGATGTCGCCCCGGTAGCGGGGAATGCGCGTGCCGTCAAAAATGAGCCCGTTCTTTATAATGGTATCGTACGTCGCCACGGTGATTACTCCTGTCAGAGAACGCCCAGGAGGCGATTGCCGAAGTGGAGCTGAATACCCTGACGGCGCATGCAGCGCCGGCGCATCTGTTATGTTCGGTGGAGCTCCGGTAACCGCCTGACCCCAAAATGTATTTCTTGTTTTAGTAATATGTGCGGAGTAAAGGTAACCCCCGCTGTGGGGGATTACAAAGAACGGACAATGACCGCGCCGAGACATTCGGTATTGTCGTTGCATCGCGGTGCCGTCTTGAGGATGCATCGATTCAACCCTTTTCAGGGGCGCCCGTCACCTTGCAAATTCGATGGTAGACCCCAATACCCTACAACCCCCCTTGACGCAGACAGACGAAAAACTGCCAATGCAGGTATCGAGTCATAGCTCCCCGGTCAATCTTCAGGTTTTTTGTCGAACATCTTGGCGCCGGTAAACATCGCCGATATCAGTCCGCTTCGTTCCCTGATTTCGGTGATGACAACCGCGGCGATGTGTAAAAAAATGGCGCCCAGCAGGGCAAAGAAAGCCAGTTCATGGATTTCGACAAAGGGCTCGCGGAACTTGCGCATGGCGGCATAGCCTTCGGGATCAAGCAGCTCTTTCTTGCCGGGTTTGAGTCCCACCAGTTTGCTGTGATCCTCACTGGCGGCCGTGGCCCATTCCGCGAATTCGTGCCCGAAGGGAGGGTAGTACAAGTCGGTGCCAGCCAATACCAGGCCCGTAATCATCTGGGTGGACAAGAGGATGAACAGCAAGGCCACCATCAGGCGGCCGAGTGGATTGTGCCCCTTGTAGGCGGGGGGATCTCCAGCTTTCACACCATGTATATAGGCTTTCAGCGCACTGACATAGCCTTTGCCGCCCGGCAGTATCGCCCGCCAGCGCGCATAGTGGCCGCCGCAGAATCCCCAGACCATTCGCCACAGCAGATTGAGTGAAAATACATACCCTATCCACGCATGCAGGATTTTCAGGCTGGATTTGCCGTCGCCACTTATGCCTAACGCATTGCCGTTCAGGATCACCGTGCCGACGCCGGCAAGTCCCAGCACACACAGCACATTGATCCAGTGAAACCAGCGCGTCGTGCGATCCCAAACCGGGTAGACCTGCACTGTTGCCGGTTCTGTTTGTCGGTCCATATCTGGCGTCTCCGTAGCGTGCGGAACGGGGGTCGTTTCAATGGTGCCTGGCCTGATTACTTTATCCCAAAAGCTTGTGCGGATGGTTGATGCGCGACAACAGCAATCCTGTAATGCGGACTTGTGCAAAGCCGATATTGGCCTGGTGCCCGTGTGAGCGGACCGGGTTTGACGGATGCTTGGCACGGGACATGGAGGGAAAAATGGATTGGTCTCCGCTTTCCGGCCGAGCCGTCAGTCCCGAGACGATTGCCGGACGCTACTGGAACAGCACATAAGTGCTTGTGGCCAGCGGTCCTGCGGAAAAGCAAAGCGAGCAGACAACAATTGCCTTGTAAGTGGATACCCCGCCGCTGGCGGGTCGCCTTGCCCCGTCGGCCCGACAATAGGCGGCGCCGCTGCTATCATCCCCTCCGCCACGACAAGCCATAAGGAGAGTCCGCCGTGCTCAATAAATTTGATGACTACCCGATCCACCAGACCGCCGAGCCGTTGGCCATGCCGGCCACCAGCGATGTCAACTTCTACGACCGCACCTGGTTCAACGGCTACGCCAAGGACGGCAGCTGGTATTTCGGCATCGGCATGGCCGTCTACCCGCACCTGGGGATTCTCGATTGCGCCTTCAGCGTGGTGGAAAAGGGTGGCCGGCAGCATTGCTTCTTCGCCTCCTGCCGGGCGCCGCTGGAACGCTCCGACACCCGCTGCGGGCCGTTCCGTATCGAGGTGATCGAGCCCATGCGCATCAATCGTGTGGTGCTGGAGGACAACAAGACCGGCATCACCTGCGATCTGACGTTCTCGACCCTGACCGCCGGCATCGAGGAGGCCCGCCAGACGATCTGGAGCGGCACGCGCCGGGTGATGGACGCGACGCGCTTCGATCAGTTTGGCCACTGGGCAGGAGAAGTCCGCTATCCCGACGGCAACATCCGCGTCGAGCCGGCGCTGTGCCATGGCACCAAGGACCGCTCCTGGGGTGTGCGCAATTTCGGCAAGTCCGCCAACGCCGGCGCGCCGCGGCCGGCGGCGTCGCTGTTTTTCATCTGGGCGCCGCTGTTCTGGGAAGACCACATCTCCCACGCACTGTCGTTCGAGGGTCCGCAGGGCGAGGTGCTGGCGCGTGAGGCGCTGACCGCTCCGCTCTACGAGACGACCGCCGATGTGCCAGACCAGGAGCCCGGCATCGAGCACATGGCCGCCGTCGCCCATCGTCTGCAGTACGAACCCGGCACGCGCAGGATCGCCTCCGCGGAAGTGGATCTGACCGACCTGCAGGGCAGGGTGCGCACCATCGCCTTCGAGCCCATCCTGCGTTTTCACATGAAAGGGCTCGGCTACTTTCACCCCACTTGGTGCCAGGGCGTGTGGCAGGGCGAGATGGAAATCGGCGGTGAGGTGTTCGACCCGCTGAAGCTGGATCTCGGTGAAGGCCCCAATCTGCACATGCAGCAGGTGGTGCGGGTGAGCGACGGCACGCGCAAGGGCATGGGCGTGCTCGAACATCTGTGCGTCGGCCCCTATGCGCCCTATGGCTTCAAGGACTTTTTTTCAGGAGTTTCCTTGTAAGACCCGAATCGGGACGGGTCGCATTTGCCGTTGATATCACGGGGCGCGCGGGGTCGAAAGTGACCCGGGTCCCGGTTCCACGGCGGCGCGCCCGACCCCTTCTTCAAGTGGGGGATGGGGGCGGCGTGAGTTAGCCTGGGCTCTTTTGAGAATGCTATGATGCGAGAACTGACCCCGACGCCACGGTTATTTGCGGTCTGTCCCCGTTTTTCGTTCATTTTTCTTTTTTTGCACTTTCACGCTAAAACCTCAGCAATGATTTCTGGATGCCTGAATGCAATCTGGATAAGTGCCTGTGCAGCGCCGGAGGGATGGCGTCGCCCCTGCTCCCACTCTTGGAGCGTACGAGACGAGATGTGAAGGGCTTTTGCAAACTGCGCCTGCGACAAACCAGTTCGCAAGCGTGCTGCGGCTACCTGATTCTGCGAAGCGTCTGTAACACGCGCCGCCTTCCCCGCTTTCATTTCACGGATGGATGTCAGCAGTTTCTGACCAAGTTCTTCGCCGGTCATTGCTTTTTGAGTTTTCGATGTGCACTTAGTCATTTTCAATTGCCTCGCGGATGGCCTTGAGAATATGAGCCGGGATGCTTTCCCGGACATTCTTTGCGTAGATGACGAGTAGCCAGATTTCGCCATTTGCCAAGCGTGTGAAGTAAATGACCCTTACGCCACCGCTCTTGCCTGTACCGGTTCTTGTCCAGCGAACCTTGCGACAACCGCCGCTTTGCCGGATGACTGAGCCAGCCTCTGGATTGGTTGAAATCCAGGCGCAGAATTCACCGCGCTCTTCTTCCGACCACAAGTCGTTGGCATCCTTGACAAAAGTTGGAGTTTCAACGACCGTGTACATGCCCGCATCATACGTCTTTGACGTATGATGCGCAAGCAGTTTCCCGAAGCGGCTAATGTCCGGTATCAGGCGCGGGCGGCTTCTTGCCGATTGAAATAAATCAGTCCCCGGTTTCCCGACTCAGTACGGCCCAAGAAATCGCACCCCGTTGAAGTGGATCAGGTGTGACGGGGCATCGGCGACCCACACTTCGGTTTCCCAGGCGATTTCCCCAAGGTATCGGCTCATCAGGGCTCGGGTCGGGAAGGCGGTGACAAAGACCAAGCCCGCTGTCGATCCGGCGAACAGCTCAGCAAGTTCGGCGCGCCGCTTGTCATCGATGGGACGGGAACCGGATGCCCCGGTGACGGACTCAATCAGCAGCAGCCAGTTGCGCTCGGCGTAGTGGAGCACTACATCCGGCATCTTGCCCTGAGATTCCGTATCGACGCCCAGCGCGGCCAGCAGTGGCGCGTCGAAGTAGCTCCACTTGTCACCGGTGTCGCTCGCATATACCAACGTGCTGCCCGGCGCAAAGCGCGGTGCGAAATCCTTGAGGATGGCCGGGATCAACGCGCTGTGTGCGCCGGGACTGAGCGTGATCCCCTTGCCCGGTGCAATTTTCAACGGGATGCGGTTCTGTTCGTTCTTCATTGGGTAGTTGGTCCCGGGGGTTCAAGCTCGCTCCGCTATTATGCGGCGCCGAGATCAAGCTTTTGCACGCCGGAGAGCTGGGCCGTCTTTCTCGCGACCCCCAGGTCATAGGCGTCTTGCATGGCAAGCCAGCTTTCCGGTGAGCGGCCGAGTGCCTTGGAAAGGCGTAGCGCCATCTCGGGGCTGACACCGCTCTGTTGCTTCAGAATGCGGTTGAGGGTGGATGCGGCAACGTTCAGCTTTTGAGCGAGGAGTCGACAGCTGATGCCGAAGGGCTCCAAATAGGTTGCCTGAATGAACTCGCCGGGATGGGGAGGGCTGTGCATGGCCATTAGTGATAGTCCTCATAATCCACGCTGTAGGCGTTGCCTTCGGAAAACTCGAACGTGATACGCCAGTTTCCGTTAACGGTAATTGACCAGATGCCTTTCCGCGCACCCTTGAGTTGATGCAGTCGATAGCCCGGCACGTCCATATCTTCGATACATGTTGCGGTGTCGAGGGCCGCAAGTTGCAGCCTTAATTTCAGCGTGTGAGCGGCTTGTATACCCCGGGCGGTCCCGCTTTCGAAAAAGCGCCCGAGTCCTCTGTGCCGAAATGACTTGATCATGGTTTCATAGTGTAGCGCTCTGCGCAACAGCGTCAACCAGTTTTGCGGAGAGGTGGTCGCGTCTGTTTATGCAAGACCAAACGTCCACATGCCGAGGATGTTTATCTGTGTGTGCGTAAACGGATGCTACGATAAGAGACCTGACCCCGTTCTCTCTCCGTTTTGGCGTAGCGGGCCACGAGGGTTTCACGCCCGGCCAGGTAGACGGTCAGGCTGTCGTGCCATGCCGGGGTGCCAAAGCTGCGCAGCAGGGCCAGCGCCGCCGGTTCGATCTGATAGACCGCCTTGGGGCTGTTCACCGGCCGCTCCGGGTTGTCCGGGTTGTAGCGCGCAACTCCGGCCGCAACGAACTGGTGCATCGACTGGCGGCGGATAGTTTCGCGGGTGTTCGGCGCGTAGTCCTTGTCGTAGTGTTCGCGCGCCCAGTCCATGATGGGCGTGATGCCCAGCAACGGGTTTTCCGCCTTGGTCCAGGGTTTGCCCGGCGTCAGATTGAGCAGGGCCAGCAGGCAAAGGGCCGAACGCTCGTTCTGTTGCGCCCTGGGGAGACCAAGGGCAATCAGGATTTGATGCGCGGCCTTGAGGTGCCGATTCTTCTTGCTGGTGCTCACGCGGTCAGGGTTCCAAATTGCTCATCGATCATCGCCTGGGTCAGTTGCCCCTGTTGCATGGCCCATTGTCCCAGTTTGGTCAGGTTTTCGCGGCTCGGGTACGTCATCCGCTTGAGGTCTGTGGCATTGACCTGGGTGTGGCCGCTGAAACGCCGGAACTGCTCATCCACTGCGGTAGCGTTGAGGAACACGGTCAGTCCGCGGGCCAGCGCCTCGGGCAGGCCGTGGCGGTGCGCGTGGAACAGGTTCAGGTGATTTTCGAACCCGAGCATGGGCGCGTCCCCCAGCAGTCCGGGATCAACCAGGCCCGCCACCACCCGGCGCCGTTCCTCTTTCGAGGAAAAGCGCCGCACCACACAGTAGAAACCCTGCGGATA
>JACPPB010000012.1:7003-249692 GCA_016191205.1 Gammaproteobacteria bacterium
GATGTTCAGATCCGCCAGCGAATGGCGAATGGCCGGCGATAGCTCGCAGGCGTTTTTCCCGGGCGACGTGGGCACATGGATAAAGCGCTGCGGATCGTCCGGGAACAGGATTTCCTCGAACGGGTGCTCGTGGCTGGCAAGGTCGGCGAAGCTGTCGTCGGTGGAGGTGGAAATGGTTACCGGCCCCTGCTGCCCGCCGCACTCCAACCGGATGATGATGTTCTCCTGAAGCACAGCGTCGTCCCTGAAGGCTTTGTTGCGTGACTCGAACAGGTGCAGGTGGCGGATGGCCGTGCGCTCCAGCACGAGGTCGCGGAACGGGCGGTAGTAAGGGCCGTTGCAGAAGCTGCGCGGAATGATCGCCACGATCTGGCCGCCCGGCGCCATCAACAGCACCGCCAGCGCGACAAATGCCGAGTAAAGATTGACGGTCTCGATGCCGACCTGACGCAGCAGCAGACGGTAACGGGAATCGCTGCCGATTTTCTTGTACGGCGGGTTGAGGATGGCGTGGGTAAAGCGCGCCTGCCCGAACTGCACTCGATTGACTGCCGCCTCGATGAAGTCGCCCCCGACGATCCCGAAACGCAGCGGCAACCGGTCCGCGTAGCCGAGCAGGCCGTGATTCAGATCGGCATGGAGGCTGTCGTCCAGCTCGAAGGCCGTCACCTGGATGTCTTTGCATTTCAACTTGCCGGCGACGCAGTGTTCCAGAAAAGCACCCGCAAGCGAACCAATGCCGGCGCCGGCATCCAGCAGTTGGCAGTTGCCGCTCGCCGGCGGAAAAAGTCCGGCCATGAACGCGGCGGTTCGTCCGGGCGTAAGAAACTGGCCCAGGTGCGATTTCTTCGTCGCCTCGGTGGACTTCGATACCCGCAATCGGACCTGGTCGAGCGCTGAGAGCAACGCGGCACCTCTGCTATGGGCGGCAAATCCCGTTTTTTGGTTTTCGTGCAATGATGTTCACTGATCACATTTCCGAATAGAAAGTTTTTAAAATAAATCTGTTACCTTTTACGCAGCGTTTGTTTGGACTGCGGGGTTATACCTACTTCTTGGCACTCTCGAGCCGCCGAAGTAGTAGCGATGCGAGGCTCAAGTGATCCAAGCATTCTGTCGGAGACTCCGTTACCCCATATTCATGTCCCCTAGGGTTTCGAATTGCCATCACAGAGCCTGAAAAAATGAACTTGTATCCTTCCTGTTCGTCCTTTTCGCTGGTTGATGCCATATTAGTAAGCCGAATGAGCGGCGATTGCTCACTAAATGCCTTCATCATCAGCTTTACACCTGACTCGGAAAGCTTGGCCATCGCCGAAACGTCCTTGTCGAGCAGTTTGTATGCCTCAAACGTCGCAAGAGCGTAGTGCCCATCATCGAACAGTTTTTTTGAGGTACTTTGAAGTCTCGTATGGATGTTTCTATCGTCGAACGGGTGCGACCCACCCGCTGGCTCCGACCGGGCTTCCGTAACTGATTGCGCGCGTCGAACAACGAGTTCAAACAGTTGCAGCGTATTAACCACCTAAGAGATTCTCCTTGATGCTCTTAAAGATGTTGTCGTATGTCTCTTTGGTTCCATCTGCTGGGAGGTTTACCTCAACGCGGACAGTTAATCCAAATCCAGTGCCTTCGTTGTGATTTTGATGAGCACCTGCAGACGGAGGGGGGGGTGGTTGTGTTGGCGACTGAACTTTCTTTGCTGCGTCTGTTTTTCCGGCCTTTGGGGCAGCTATTGCTTTCGTCGCCTTCTTAGGCCTAGGTTCGAGTATATCTCCATGACCAGACAATCCGGCAAGTACCTTGAACGTAGCGGCCTGGCGCCCGCCTATGGCTGCACTCGTCTGGTCGCTTTGTCGGAAGAAAGTAATTAACTCGTCACTATTGAGATTCCATGCGTCGTTTCCGTGTAACTCGAAAAGCGGCGAATAAGCTTTCTGAACCAGTGCCCCAAACTGCTCCGCGAAGTCCTCATCTTTGTGGTGAGAGAACGCCTTTGCAGCTTCAGGCGTTCTTTTCCCTTCAGAGTCAATTACCCCAACAAACTGAAGCACACTAATAACGTAGCTTTCGTTATTCGGGGCGAGCCCTAGCTTCTTTACCGTCTCTGAAGAAATGGTGCTTGGAAACGACTTTCGAAGTTGAGCCACCATCTGGGCGACGTTACCGGCTCCAGAAATGTATGGGTGCGTTGCCATTTCAATCTCCCTTGGTGATAGACGATGCCGAGTAGGTATAACGTTTGAGCTCAGGCCGCAGCCCGTCAGGGCCGTCGCGCCAGCAGCGAATGGTTATGCCTCATGCGCACGGCTGTTGAGTAACTCTGCAATCTCGGCAGCAATATCTTCAACGGTATGCGTTGCAGTGCTGCGCGCAACCTTGTCTGCAAGCGACGGGCTAAAGTCGATTACTTGCTGCTTCGTGATGTTATGCCAGATTGGCAGCAAGATCTGCGCACCCGAAACTGCTCTGGTTACGATTCCGTCAAGCTCATAGTTGGTCCAGCCCTTGGAGATGAAGTGTGGAGACAAAACAACCAAGCCCACGCGACTAGTAGCCAAGCCGCAGTCGATCTTCTGTCGCAAACTGTCGCCGATTCTAAGAGTGAACTCGTCGTACCAAACGCTGAGCCCTTCATTAGATAGGGCGTTGGCTAAGGACCGCACAACAGCATTCTTATCCTCAGAAGCATGAGAGATAAATACGTCATAAGACTTTCCACCAGCTACAACTTCTGGTGGTGTCTCTCTGACAAGGTCAGGCAGTGATGACAGGGGCGCGTCCCTGATCTCTGGCAGCGCACCTGGCAGTACGCGAATGGATGCCTTGGTGCTGCCGCTAAGCCCTTGCATATCGACGACCACATGCCAATGGCCAGTGTTTGGGATCGCAAGACGAACCGGAGAGCGCTTTGCCAACCCTCCGTAGCAGCTGTGGCGAGCTCCGCGCTTGTAGCTCGAGAAGTTAGAACTATCCATAAGACGGACATTCGCTCCACTCGTGAGCGCGACCTCTACAACTTCGCCGTGCTGACGATGGCCCAGATCGCTATGAATGAATTGCATGAAACTTCTCTCTCCTTGAGGCATAACTACAATTAGACACCCCAAAAGGCGCCTTACATTGCACCTCAGAGGCGTCCAGTTTGCGGCCAAATGCGGCTGCAGAAGCCATCCCGGGGCAGCTCCCGGCGAAATCCACCCCAACGCGGGCGGCAATTACACCCGCCTCCCTCAATCCCAACTCAAAGCCCCGCCCGTCTGATACTCAATCACCCGCGTCTCGAAAAAGTTTTTCTCCTTGCGCAAATCCATCATCTCCGACATCCACGGGAAGGGGTTGCTGGCGCCGGGGTACTGTTCGGCGAGGCCGATCTGGTTGAGGCGGCGGTTGGCGATGAAGTGGAGGTAGTCCTCCATCATGGCGGCGTTCATACCGAGCACGCCGCGCGGCATGGTGTCGCGGGCGTAGGCGATTTCGAGTTCGGTGCCCTCGATGATCATGCGCACCGCCTCGCGCTGGAAGTCCTCGCTCCACAGGTGCGGGTTTTCCAGCTTGATCTGGTTGATGACGTCGATGCCGAAATTGAGGTGCATGGATTCGTCGCGCAGGATGTACTGGAACTGCTCGGAGACGCCGGTCATCTTGTTGCGGCGGCCCATGGAGAGGATCTGGGTGAAGCCACAGTAGAAGAAGATGCCTTCGGTGACGCAGTAGAAGGCGAGCAGGTTGCGCAGCAGCTCGCGGTCGGTCTCCGGGGTGCCGGTGACGAAGGTGGGGTCGCCCAGCGCCTGGGTGTACTTGAGGCTCCAGGCGGCTTTCTTCGCCACCGAGGGCACTTCGCGGTACATGTTGAAGACTTCGCCTTCGTCCATCCCCAGGGATTCGATGCAGTACTGGTAGGCGTGGGTGTGGATGGCCTCCTCGAACGCCTGGCGCAGCAGGTACTGGCGCGCCTCGGGGTTGGTGATGTGGCGGTAGATGGCGAGCACCAGGTTGTTGGCGACCAGGGAATCGGCGGTGGAGAAGTAGCCGAGCGAACGCTTGACGATCTCGCGCTCGTCGGCGCTCAGGCCGTCGGCGCTGCGCCAGGTGGCGACGTCGGCGGTCATGTTGATTTCCTGCGGCATCCAGTGGTTGGCGCAGCCGTCGATGTATTTCTGCCAGGCCCAGTCGTAGCGGAACGGCACCAGCTGGTTGAGGTCGGCGCGGCAGTTGATCATGCGCGTGTCGTCGACCTGCACGCGAGCGGCGCCCATTTCGAGGGCTTCGAGGCCGGGCGCCACATCGAGGGCTTCGAGGTTGTCCCGCGCGGCCTGGTGCAGGTCTGCGGTCGCGGTCATCGCTCCGGTTGCGGCGCGCACCGGTGCTGGTTCCGCGGCAGCCGGGGGCGGTACCGGGCGGGTGATTGCCTCGGCCTGCGGCGGCGGCGCCTTGCGGACGGGTTCGTCGTGATGAAAATCGTCCCAGCTCAACATGCCTGGTGTCTCCTCGATCGGTAGCGGTTCGCGCGGGTGGTACGGGCGGTCATTGGCAGGCCTCGCAATCGGGATCGTCGATGGAGCAGGCCAGGGGTACCGGCGCCGGACCGCTCGATGCCACCGCGTTCAGGGTGCCGCTGCTGACGGTGGATTTCTCGGTGCTGGTGGCCGCGAGCGAGCGCAGGTAATAGGTGGTCTTGAGCCCGCGGTACCAGGCCATGCGGTAGGTGACATCGAGCTTCTTGCCGCTGACCCCGGAAATATAGAGGTTCAGGCTCTGCGCCTGATCCAGCCACTTCTGGCGCCGGCTGGCGGCATCGACGATCCAGCGCGGTTCGACTTCGAAGGCGGTGGCGTAGAGCGCCTTGAGGTCGGCCGGGATGCGGTCGATGGGCAGCACCGAGCCGTCGAAGTATTTGAGGTCGTTGACCATCACCGGGTCCCACAGGCCGCGATCCTTGAGGTCGTGCACCAGATCGCTGTTGAGCACGGTGAATTCGCCCGAGAGGTTCGATTTCACATAGAGGTTCTGGTAGGTCGGCTCGATCGACTGGCTGACGCCGACGATGTTGGCGATGGTGGCGGTGGGGGCGATGGCCATCACATTGGAATTGCGCATGCCCTGCGCGAGCACCTTGGCGCGCAGGCCGTCCCAGTCGAGGGTGCTGGATTTGTCGACTGAGATGTAGGCGCTGCCGCGCTCGGCTTCGAGCAGGTCGAGGGAGTCGAGGGGCAGGATGCCGCGGCTCCACAGCGAACCATCAAACGACGAATAGCGGCCGCGCTCGGCGGCGAGATCGGCGGAGGCCTCGATGGCGAAGTAGCTGATCGCCTCCATGGAGCGGTCGGCGAAGTCCACCGCGGCGTCCGAGGCGTAGGCGATGCGCTGCTTGTAGAGCGCGTCCTGAAAGCCCATCAGGCCGAGTCCGACCGGGCGGTGGCGCAGGTTCGACTGGCGCGCGGCATCCACGGCGTAGTAGTTGATGTCGATGACGTTGTCGAGCATGCGCACCGCGGTGCGCGTGGTGTGGCGCAGCTTGGCGAGATCCAGCGTACCGTCGGCACGGATGTGCTGGACGAGGTTGATCGAGCCCAGGTTGCACACCGCGATTTCGGGGTCGTCGCCGGCGCGGGTGTTGAGGGTGATCTCGGTGCACAGGTTGGACGAATGCACCACGCCGCAGTGCTGCTGGGGCGAGCGCAGGTTGCAGGCGTCCTTGAAGGTGATCCAGGGATGGCCGGTCTCGAACAGCATGCCGAGCATCTTGCGCCACAGTTCCTGGGCGCGGACGGTCTTGTGGAGCAGCTTGCCCTGGGCCGCGAGCGCTTCGTATTCGGCGTAGCGCGCGGCGAAGGCGCGGCCGTAGAGGTCGTGCAGGTCCGGCGTCTCGTTGGGCGAGAACAGGGTCCAGGGACCGTCGTCGAACACGCGCTGCATGAACAGGTCGGGCACCCAGTTGGCGGTGTTCATGTCGTGGGTGCGGCGGCGGTCGTCGCCGGTGTTCTTGCGCAGTTCGATGAACTCCTCGATGTCGATGTGCCAGGTCTCGAGGTAGGCGCACACGGCGCCCTTGCGCTTGCCGCCCTGGTTGACCGCCACCGCGGTGTCGTTGACCACTTTCAGGAAAGGCACCACGCCCTGGGATTTGCCGTTGGTGCCCTTGATGTAGGAGCCGAGGCCGCGCACCGGGGTCCAGTCGTTGCCGAGTCCGCCGGCCCATTTGGAGAGCATGGCGTTGTCGTGGATGGCGCCGAAGATGCCTTCGAGGTGGTCGGGCACCGTGGTCAGGTAGCAGCTGGACAGTTGCGGGCGCAGGGTGCCGGCGTTGAACAGGGTCGGCGTCGAGCTCATGTAGTCGAAGGACGCCAGCAGGTTGTAGAACTCGATGGCGCGCGCCTCGCGGTCGTCCTCGCGGATGGCCAGCCCCATGGCGATGCGCATGAAGAAGCACTGGGGCAGCTCGAAGGTCACCGAATCGCTGTGAATGAAGTAGCGGTCGCAGAGGGTTTGCAGACCCAGGTAGCTGAATTGCAGGTCGCGCGCGGGATCGATGGCGGCGCCGAGACGGGCGAGGTCGAAGCGCGCCAGTTCGGGATCGATCAGTTCCAGCGCCACGCCCCGCGCCACATAGGCCTTGAAGGCGGCAGGGTAGAGCGCGGTCATCTCGTGCTGGGTGGCGGCTTCGGCGATGCCGAGGAAGCCGAGCGCTTCGGTGCGCAGGCCGTCGAGCAGCAGGCGCGCGGTGGCGTAGGTGTAGTTGGGCTCACGCTCCACCAGGGTGCGCGCGGTGATCACCAGCGCGGTGTTGAGGTCGGCGCTGGAGACGCCGTCGTAGAGGTTGCGCAGGGCTTCGTCGAGGATGAGTTTGGGTTCCACGTCCTTGAGCCCGGCGCAGGCTTCGCCCACGAGCGTGTGCAGGCGCGCCAGGTCGAGCGGACGGCGGCTGCCGTCGGGATGCACGACGGTGATGCCGGAGCTGGTGTCGGCGGCTGCAACCGTGGCGGCCGGCGCCTTGCGCGCGGCGCGCTCACGGGCGCGGTCCTCGCGGTAGATCACATAGCTGCGCGCGATGGCGTGCTCGCCCTGGCGCATCAGCGCGAGCTCGACCTGATCCTGGATGTCCTCGATGTGGAAGGTGCCGCCCTGGGGCTGGCGCCGCAGCAGCGCGTTCACCACTTCGATATCCCGGGAGGCGTGTCCGAACCCGTGACCCGAGATGTAGAAGACGACCATCTCTTGTGATTGTAGTCGGTTCTGACGAAGGTCGGGCGGCGGGTTCAGGCGCTGACGAGCTGATGTCTGATGTCTGTTCCATGGTGGTGTGCCTGTCTGCGTTTGTTGTTCTGGAGTCGGTCCGCCGTTGCGCGGCGGAGTTTTGAGGGGCGTTTCCGGAACGTCCCTCGCCTGCCTCTGCGCGTAAGGAGGCGCTGCGGCTTGAGCGCGCAACGGGTCTTTACGCCGCATTCCCGGAAGTGCCTGCCCCACCGCCGGGGGTGGGGGCGGGTCCGGTGAGCAGATACAAGATAGTGTGGGCGCCGCGCGAATGCAACACAATATGTGGCTAAAAAAGGTGTTGATAGCCTGTGGATAACCCGGGTAGGGCAAGGTGGCCAGCCGCGTGCGGGCAGGGGAGAAATTGCGTGACCGGGAGCTTGCGCACGGCCACCGGTCGGAAGCGGGAAGCCGAAGGCCGGAAAATGAAGCCGGAGGCCGGGAAACGGAAGATGTCGTGGCAAATCGCGCCGGCCCGGATCCCGGGGTCGGCGCGGTCGGTACCGGTGTGCTCAGTAGTGGCCGAGCAAGAACTGCATCAGGGCTTTCTGGCTGTGGAGCCGGTTTTCGGCTTCTTCCCAGACAATGGAGTGACGCGGGTCTTCGATCAGCTCGGCGCTCACTTCCTCGCCGCGATGGGCGGGCAGGCAGTGCATGAACAGTGCATCGGGCGCGGCGCCGGCGAGCAGCTGGTGATTGACCTGAAAGCCGGCGAAGCGCGCGGCGCGCTCCTGTTGCTCGGCTTCCTGGCCCATGGAGGTGAACACGTCGGTGACGATCAGGTCCGCGCCGGCGACGGCGGCGACGGGGTCGTGGCCGAGACGGATGCGCGCGCCCTGGGCCTTCACCCGCGCGGGATCCGGTTCGTAGCCGGCGGGGCAGGCGATGCGCAGTTCGAAGTCGAACAGGCCGGCGGCCTCGATGTAGGACTGGCACATGTTGTTGCCGTCGCCCACCCAGGCCACGGTCCGGCCGCTCAGCGCGCCGCGCTGCTCGACGAAGGTCTGGATGTCGGCCAGCACCTGGCAGGGATGCAGCGCGTCGGTGAGGGCGTTGATGACCGGCACCCGGGAATGGCGCGCGAAGGCTTCAAGCTTGGCGTGGGCGTAGGTGCGCACCATGATGATGTCCACCATCCGCGACAGCACGCGGGCGGTGTCTTCCACCGGCTCGCCGCGGCCGAGCTGGGTATCCTGGGGTGACAGGAATATCGCGCTGCCGCCCATCTGGGCCATGCCGGCCTCGAACGACACCCGGGTGCGGGTGGAGGATTTTTCGAAAATCATCCCCAGCACCTTGCCGGTCATGGACGGCTGTTCACGGCCTTCCCGGTGCGTCTGTTTGAGGGCGATGGCGCGCGCGATGACGGCGTCGAGTTCGGCGCGGGAGAGATCGCCCAGCGTCAGAAAATGTCTCGGTTCCATGGTTTTGGTCCTCCCCGCGGGACGGGTATGAGGAAGTGGCGGGAGCGCCGTCGAATACGCGAGCAGGCGCGGATCAGAAGGCGCGGATCAGGGGCGCGAGCGTCGCCACCAGCTGGTCGGCCTCGGCGTCGCTCATGATCAGCGGCGGCAGCAGGCGGATCACGGAGTCGGCGGTGACATTGATGAGCAACCCCTGGTCGGCGGCGCGATCCACCAGTTCCGCGCAGGGGCGGCCCAGTTCGATGCCCAGCATGAGCCCTTCGCCGCGCACCGCGCGCACGCTGTCGCAACCCGCCAGCGCGGTCTGGAAGTCCGCGCGCAGACGTGCCCCCAGCGCGGCGGCGCGGGCCTGGAGCTTCTGTTCGGCGATCACTTTCAGGGTCGCGAGCCCGGCCGCGCAGGCGACCGGGTTGCCGCCGAACGTCGAGCCGTGATTGCCGGGGCGCATCAGCTCGGCGGCCTTGCCGCGTGCCAGGCAGGCGCCGATGGGAATACCGTTGCCGAGGCCCTTGGCGAGGGTGGCGACGTCGGGCACCAGACCGCGCTGCTGATAGTGGAACAGGCTGCCGGTGCGACCGTTGCCGGTCTGGATCTCGTCGAGCATCAGCAACCAGTCGTGGCGGTCGCAGATCGCGCGCAGGCGCGCCAGGTACTCGGGAGCCGGAATCCGGATGCCGCCTTCGCCCTGGATGGGCTCGACCAGGATCGCGGCGATGTCGGGATTGTTGCGGGCGATGGTTTCGATCGCGTCGATGTCGTCGTAGGGCGCGCGCACGAAACCGCGCACCAGGGGCTCGAACCCGGCCTGTACCTTGCGGTTGCCGGTGGCGGTGAGGGTGGCGAGGGTGCGGCCGTGGAAGGCCCCTTCCATGACGATGATCGCCGGTACCTCGATGTTGCGGGCGTGGCCGTGCAGGCGCGCGATCTTGATCGCGGCTTCGTTGGCTTCGGCGCCGGAGTTGCCGAAGAACACTTTGTCCATGCCACTCGCATCGCGCAGGGCCAGCGAGAGCGCCTGCTGGACGGGGATGTTGTAGAGGTTGGAACAGTGCACCAGGGTGGCGGCCTGCTCCGCGATGGCGCGGGTGACGTCCGGATGGGCGTGGCCGAGGCCGCACACGGCGATGCCGGAGAGCGCATCCAGATAGCGTTTGCCCTCCGCGTCCCAGACCCAGGCGCCTTCGCCCCGCACCAGCGTCAGCCGCCGTTCGCCGTAGGTGTTCATCAAAGCACTGCCATCCGCCATCGTCATTGCCTGCCGCCGGGTCTTGATGTCCCGCGCCGTGGCCGCGACCGGGGCCGCAGCGAGAAACAGAAAATAGAAAACGCAAACAGGCAGCCTGCGCTGCCTGTCCGAACCCAGATGTTACTGCGCTCCGGAACAAAGGGCAATCCACGCGGGAAACTTTGCGTCGGCTTCGGGAGCCGCCGATCTTCGTCGCGCGGCGGTCGCCCGGCAGGCGGAGGTTGCGGGCCGGCGATCACATGTTGCGATATGCGGGCCAGGGTTTGTGCGCGGGCCAAGGGTTTGATTCGTCAATGGCTTTTACCTTTGAACGGCGGTAAATTGCGCAGCGGTACCGCCGCTTCGCAGGAAATCGATTGCCTGATGGTTGCTTACGCTGCTGAAACTCACTGCGGATTGGTGCGCAGCCTCAACGAGGATTGCTACGAAGCCGATCCCGACGTCGGCCTGTGGCTGGTGGCGGACGGCGTCGGCGGCCACGCGGGCGGCGAGATCGCCAGCGAACTGACCCGCGCCACGATCAAGGAAGTGTTCCACCGCACCGGGGATCTGCGCGCCGCCATCGAAGCGGCTCACGCGGCGGTGCTCGACGCCATCCGGCGCGGGGAGGGCAGCTCCAACATGGGTTCGACCGTGGTCGCGCTGGCGCTGCGCGGACGCGATTATGAGATTGCCTGGGTGGGCGACAGCCGCGCCTATCTGTGGGATGGCCGCCTCACCCTGCTGACCCGGGATCATTCCCTGGTGGAAACCCTGCTCGCCAAGGGCATCATCAATGCGGATCAAGCGTTCAATCACCCCAAGCGCAACATCATCACCCAATCCATCGGTGTGACACCGGATCATGCATTGCGGGTTGACAGCATTTCCGGTGTCCTGCGCTCCGGACAGCGTCTGCTGTTGTGCAGCGATGGCCTCAACGATGAAATTCGCGAGCGCGAGATCGCCGAGCGGCTGGCGGCAGCCAGCTCGTTGCAGGAGCAGGTGGCCAGTCTTTTGCAGGGTTCATTGACTGCGGGTGGCAGGGACAATGTGACGCTGATCATCGTGGATCCGGAACTCGAGCGCGGCGGCGCTCTGGAAAGTGCTGGTGTGGCACCTCCCGATCCGGGCGCGTCCAGGGCGGCGGCTGGTCAGCCGCGCGCCGCGCCCGACCTCGATCGCCACACGCTGGTCGTTCCGGCGGCGCCTCCCGCTACCGACGCAACGCCACGGGGCGTCCGGGGCGCCCTTGGACGTTTGTTCTCAACCAAAAAAGTCAAATAGTCACCAGAGGAAAGCCTGCTATGGACAGATCCGGCACGCAGATCGGCCGTTATCAAATCCGGGAACTCGTCGGCTCGGGAGCGATGGCGGATGTTTATCGGGCCTACGATCCGGAGATCGACCGTACCGGGGCGATGAAGATCCTCAAGCGCGATCATGCCGTGGACAAGGAATACTTCAACCGCTTCCTCAAGGAAGCCAAGGCTTCGGGTTTTCTGACGCACCCCAACATCGTGACGGTTTTCGACGTCGGCAAATTTGAAGAAGTCCCCTACATCATGATGGAGTTGCTGGAGGGAGAGACGCTGACGGATACCTTGCGCCGGGGTGAAAAGCTGCCGATCAAGACGGTCCTGCAGGCTGCGCTGCAACTCGCCAGTGCCCTCGATTACGCCCATTCCATGGGCGTGGTACATCGGGATATCAAGCCGGACAATATTATTTTCAAAGTTGAAAACAGTTCGGTGAAAATCGCCGATTTCGGGATTGCCCGCCGCAGCAATCCGGAAATTCATGAAGCCACCCAGGCCGGCATGATTCTGGGTACGCCGCGCTACATGTCGCCCGAGCAGGCCCGGGGCGAATCCGTGGATGGCCGCTCGGACCTGTTTTCCCTCGGCGTGGTGCTCTACGAAATGCTGACCGGGCACAAGGCGTTTGACGCCGAATCCATGCCCACGCTCATCCTCCAGATCATCCAGGAGGAACCCGAGCCGATTCGTAGCCTGTGCCCGGAAGTGCCGACGGGATTGCAGGCCATTGTCAACAAGCTGCTGCAAAAGAAACCGGAGAAGCGTTTTCAGCGCGGACGCGATCTGCAGGAGGCCCTGGAACGCGAACTGCGCAATTTGCAGGATGACGAAGAGGAGCGGAACTATGTGCCGATCCAGGTCAAATGGACCGCCATTCTGGGCGGCGTTGTCGCCTTGGTGATGACCGTCAGCGCGCTCACCGTGTTTCACATCCAGACCCGGATGCTCACCGAACAGGTCATCGGCTCCGGCGTTGCGCTGGCCACTTTTATCGCCTCGGAAAGTGCGGTTCCGGTTCTGAGCGAGGACTGGATCGGTCTGGAATCCATCGCGGACGGCGCGGCGCGGCGCAACTCCTTCGCCTACATCATTCTCAGCGATCACGAGGGGACGGTGCGCGCGGCCACCGACAAGGCGCTGATGGGCAAGCCTCTGGTGCCGCCACCCGAAGCTGAACCGGTCGCGAACATGGAGGGCGTGGCGGTATCCAATGTCGTTCGCGCCGGCGGATCCCCGATCTACAATTTCAATGTGCCCATTTTGTTCAAGGACACGCAGGTGGGTCGCCTTGATCTTGGCATCGGTCGGGAAAAGCTCGACGATGTCATGGCAACAACGGGCCGAGTGATGATGGTGCTGGCACTCACGGTCGTGTTGACGGTGCTGCTGATGGTCTACTTCTTCAACAAACTCGTGTCCCGCAATCTGTTGCTGATCAAGCGCTCGTTGCTCGATCTCGCGGCGGGCAACTTCAGTCTGCGGATTTCGCGGAAGTGGCAGAACGAATTCGGTGTCGTTGCATCCGCGTTCAATGCGCTGGCCGATACCGTCCAGAAAGCCGTTGAGAAGGATCTGTCCGGCGAAGAATCCGTCGCGCAGCCCGCCGCCGTTGCGCAGGCTCCGGCGCGCCCCGAGGCGGCGGACGCCGGCGTTGCGGATGGGTCGGCGGCGACCAATCCCGACTTTACGATCATCGAGCCGGCATCCCGGTCATAGCGGGCCGTGGGCGGTGCTTTCCGTTGGCGAGTGCCCACGACCGAGTCTCTCAGCCGACGGACACCGACCACACCAGCTTGCCGCCGATTGCCAGCAGCACCATTGCCAGCAGCCCGCGCAGGAAGCCGTGGGGCAGCCGGGCGGAGAGCCGGGCGCCCAGCAATACCGCGGGAATCGAGCCCGCCAGCAAATTGCCCAGCAAGTGAAAATCCACATTGCCGAGCAACAGATGGCCGAAGCCCGCGAAGATCGCCAGCGGGATGGCGTGCACGATGTCGGTCGCGATCAGGCGCGGCGGCGTCAGGCGCAGCGGATAAATGTAGGCGAGGAACACGGCGCCCAGCGCACCCGCGCCGACCGATGTCAGCGTCACCAGCACGCCCAGCACCGCGCCGGCGATGATGGTGAGTGGCAGTTGCAACGCCTTGAAGTGGACGTCATCGGTGGTGCGCAACCGCCGGCCCAGGGCGTGCAGGCGGCGCTGGAACAGTAGCCCGAGCGCGGTCAGCATCACGGCGCCGGCGATGGCGGTCTTGAGCAGCACCACGGCGGAGTCCTCCGGCGGGTGCAGGCGGACCCACACCAGGGTTGCCAGCGAGGCGGTAAGACTCCCGAGCCAGAGGCGTTTTGCCACCGACCAGTCGATCAGACCGTAGCCGTGGTGAACCCGGGTCGCGACCATTTTGGTGAGCGCGGCAAACCACAGATCGGTGCCCACGGCGGCGAGGGGAGCGACCCCGAACACCAGCAGCAGCAACGGCGTCATCAGCGCGCCGCCACCGACACCGGTGAGGCCCACCAGCAGCCCGGTGAGGGCGCCCGAGGTAATCAGCAACCCGTCAATCACAACGGGCCCCCCGTGGGAAATGGCGGGTCTTCGCATGTCGTTCACGGGCTGATTCCTGCGTAAATTGGAGAAGAGGCCGCACGGTGGCAGGCTGAAAGCGCGTCGATTCCCGTCGTTCAGCCGGGGCAGCTTCGGGCCGCTCCGGGGGCACAAGGCGCGCAAGTGTCGCGCGGATCGACAAATTCTGCCACTTCAAAATCGCTGCGGGGAAAAGACGAAGCCCCGCGTCCGTGGTTACCCAGAGGTTGAATTATCCGGGTATGCGCTGCGCGTGCAGCGGGTTTGCCGGCCCCGCGCGGGTTGGTTAGAGTAGCCGCCTTTCCCGCCCTGGACCCCCTGGAGTTGCCTGTGGAAATCGCCTGTCTCGATCTCGAAGGAGTCCTGGTACCGGAGATATGGATCGCCTTTGCGGATGCCACCGGCATCCCCGAGTTGCGCGCCACCACCCGCGATATCCCCGACTACGATCAGTTGATGCGCCAGCGCCTGGCGCTGCTGGACCAGCATGGTCTGGGGCTGCGGGAGATTCAGGACGTGATTGCGACGCTGGCGCCGCTGCCGGGTGCGGCCGAGTTTCTGCACTGGCTGCGCGAGCGGTTTCAGGTATTGATCCTGTCGGACACTTTTTACGAATTCGCGCAGCCCCTGATGCGTCAGCTCGGCTTTCCCGCGCTGCTGTGCCACCGGCTCGAAGTGGACGCGGCTGGGCGCGTGGTCGGTTATCGCCTGCGCCAGTCCAATCCCAAGCGGCAGGCGGTGCTCGCCTTGCAGACTCTCTACTACCGCACCATCGCCGCGGGCGACTCCTACAACGACACCAGCATGCTCGCCCAGGCGGACGCCGGCATCCTGTTTCAGGCGCCGGCCAATGTGGTGGCGGAGTTTCCGCAGTTTCCGGCTGTGGCGACTTACGACGAACTGAAGCGCGCCTTTATCGCGGCGAGTCAGCGCGAACTGGCGCTGTAACGGCCAGACGGCCGCCCGGGGTTGTCGGTCAGGGGTTCAGCGCCTTCATCAGCAGCTGAACCTTCATCAGGGATTCCTGGTATTCCGCTTCCGGGTCGGAATCGGCCACGATGCCGCCCCCGCCCCAGCAGTGAATCCGGGCGCCGTCGGCGACCAGGGTGCGGATGGCGATATTGCTGTCCATGCGGCCGTGCGTCGATAAATAAAAAATACTGCCGCAGTAGAGGGCGCGCGCGACCGGCTCCAGCTCCGCAATGATTTCCATGGCGCGTTTCTTGGGCGCGCCGGTGACGGAGCCGCCCGGAAAGCAGTTGGCGAGCAGGTCGAGCGGGGTCTGGTCGGCGCGCAGTCGCCCGGTGACCGTGCTCACCAGATGATGGACGTTCGCAAAACTTTCGAGGGCGAACAGTTCCGGCACCGCGATCGACCCGGGCACGCAGGATTTGCCCAGATCGTTGCGCAACAGATCCACGATCATCAGGTTCTCGGCGCGGTCCTTGGCGCTGGTTCGCAGCCGGTGCGCCAGTTCGGCGTCCTCCTCGGCGGAGTTTCCCCGCGCGATGGTGCCCTTGATGGGGCGCGTCTCCACCCGATCGCCTTCGACACGCAAAAAACGCTCGGGCGAGAAACAGAGCACGGCGTCGTCTTCCGTGCCGAGGTAGGCGCTGAACGGGGAGGGCAGCAGGGCGCGCAACCGGCAGTAGGCCTGCCAGGGATCACCGGCACAGGCCGCGCTGAAATGCTGCGCGTAGTTGACCTGATAGCAGTCGCCGGCCGTGAGATACGCCAGGATGCGGGCGATGTCGGCGCGATAGCGCGCCGCGGACGTGGTGGCGATAAACGGGGTTTGCAGCGCAAAACCGGCCGGCGCGCCGAGTCGCGCGGGCGCGGCGCGGCAGCGGTTTTCGACATCGCTGCGCAGCGCCGGCGGGCAGGCCGGATGGAACACCAGCACCGTGCGCTGTGCCTGGTGATCGACGATGACCGCCCAGGGATAAAAACCGATGCGCAGCGTCGGCAGTCGCGCGCTCTCCGGGGAGTGCCGTGCGACCGCCTGAAGTTCCATGCCCAGGCCATAGCCCAGCCAGCCGATCAGGCCGCCGGCAAAAGGCAGTGTCGCCGCGGGCAATCCCGACACGTCCGGTGTGGAGAATTCCGCCAGCAGCGCGGCGGCGGCGTCGAGCGCAGAGACGCCTTGTCCAGGCGGGGCGGTCAATACCCGCAGCGGCGCGGCGCTGACGATGTCGAAGCGGCCCGCCCGCGAATACGGACGACCGCTGTCCAGCCATACCGGGCTCGGCAGGTCGCGCACGGCCGCCAACAGCGGTGCCGCGTCGGTGCGATAGCTGAGTTCCTGGATCGCGGTCATGGCGCACCCTGCGAAAGCGCGCAGCCTAGACGTCCGGCCCGGCGCTGGCAACGCACGTTGTCGCATCGGGAGCACGTTTATACTGGCCGCCCCCAAATTGCGAGGAGGAGTACCCATGGCGAGCGCACCCTGTGACCTGACGCCGGACCTGTGCGACGACCACCCCGACGTGCGGGTGCTGGAACCGATGCTCTCGAATTTCGGCGGACGTGCCGTGTTCGGCGGCGCAATCGTCACCGTGAAGTGTTTCGAGGATAACTCGCTGGTCAAGGCGCAGCTCGGCACGCCGGGCACAGGCAAGGTGCTGGTGGTCGATGGCGGCGGTTCGCTGCGCCGCGCGCTGCTCGGCGACATGATCGGCGCCAGTGCGGTGAACAATGGCTGGGCGGGCGTCATCATCTACGGCAGTGTGCGCGATGTCTGCGCATTGTCAGAGCTCGATCTCGGCGTACAGGCGCTGGCCGCGATACCGCTCAAAACCGAGCGCAAGGGCGTCGGCGAGCTGAACATCCCGGTGACCTTTGGCGGCGTCACCTTCAATCCCGGCGAATTCGTCTACGCCGACGACAACGGGGTGGTGGTGTCCGCGAGCGAGATCGAGGTCGGCTGAAGCTGCTCCGCGCCGCCGTGCCGGCGGGCGATCTCGGAAGGCGACATTATCTGCATCTGCATCTGCATCTGCCGCGGGAGCCTCGGTCAGGGGCAGACGACGCGGTCAGCCAGCGTGTTGGCGTTGCTCAACCGCCGGCACGGCATCCAGACTCAGAATGCGATCTCTATCACTCCACAGCTTGCAGGCCGGTGCCGACCGACCCGCAAGCTGCACTTCTGCTTGACCGGGAGATGCCTTGGCGCTGACCCGTATCCGGTGCGATCGGCACCGAGTCAAACACGTTGTCACCACTTCGACGATGCCAGCTTGACGTCGGCCTGCGGCCACACGGCGCTGCGTCGTGATTCCGCTTCCTTGAGGTCTGCCTGCCGCTCCGCCCCCTGTGCCTGCAAGGCCTGCACCAGTCCTTGCAGGCTCCAGGCGTTGCGGGGGTGGCGTTCGAGATCCTCGAAATAGACCGCTTCGGCCTCCACCGGTCGGCCGGCGGCCAGGAGTTCCGCGCCGAGATAATGCCGGGTCGGAAACGGCCAGTCGGGAGGCTCGTTGTAAGTCATGGAATCCTCGACGCGCACGGCGGCGGCGAGTTCGGCCAGCGCTTGGTCGTGGTGCCCGCGTGCCGCGGCGATCTGGCCGGCCAGGGTATGGGCGGCGATTTCGGTGATGCGCGCGGGTGACGAGTTGACCAGCACCAGATCCGCCGGAAACGCCGGATCGGCAATCGCCGCGCGCACGGCCGCCAACTCTGCGTCGGCCGCGTCGAACTGTTCCCGGGCCGCCAGCGCCATCCCGCGCGCATAGTGCCAGGCGGCTTCGACGAATTTCAGATTCTCGGGCGGCTTCGGCTCGGCCAGGATGTCGTCCCAGCGGGCGAAACGCACCAGCGTGTGGAGCGGAGCGACGATGAACTGTTGCAGCGGGTGCGCCATTTCGCCGTGGGGCTTGGACGCGGCGGCCCGCGCCGCCTTGATGGCCTCGCCACTCTGGCCCTCGAAAGCATAGGCGATCCAGAGGAAATGGATGTTGTGGGGATAGTAGGCGGCCGGGTAAAGGCCCTGCGCGCGGCACTGGCTGATGTAGTCCTCGTCCACCGCGACGGCCTTGAGATTGGCATCGATGGCATCCTGGTAGCGGCCGACGCGGAAGAACAGGTGCGATGGCATGTGAACCAGATGCCCGGCACCGGGCACCATTCCGCCCAGGCGGTCCGCGCTGGCAATGGCCCGCTCGGGTTGCTGGGACGCTTCCAGCGCGTGGATGTGCAGATGGAGCGCCAGCGGGTGGTTCGGATTGATGGCGATGGCCTGCTCGATGAACGCGAGCACGTCGAGGGTATCGGGGCGAGGATTGCCGTCATTGGTCCAGTAATTCCAGGGCCGGGTGTCCATCAGCGATTCCGCGGCGATGGCGAGCACATCGGCGTCGCCGGGATGGCGCCGGGCGAGTTCGCGCATCGCGTTGGCGTAGGCGCGGTCCAGGGTGGCCCGGTCGGCCTTGGGGTCGGCCGCGTAGCGCTTGGCCAGGGCCTCGATCAGCGCGCGTTCGACCTCGGTGGCACCGGCTTTTTTCGCCAGCGCCTGCTGGATCGCGGCCCAGGCCGGCGAGACGGCCCCCGGGTCCATGGGTGCGTTGATGTTCGGTCCCAGCGCGTAGGCTTCACCCCAGTACGCCATCGCGAAGTCGGGATCGAGGCGGGCGGCTTCGCGAAAGGAACGCACGGCTTCGGCGTGATTGAACGCATAGGCCAGCACCAGGCCCTGATCGAAATAGGTTTGAGCCTGCGAATTCCTGGTGGTCGCCTGGCGGGAATACGTCCCGAGATTTTGCAAACGTGGCGCGATACGACCATCGCTGGCGGCTGGGGTATCGGCCGCCTGGAGAGGTGGCGCCGCGCACCCGATGGCGGTGAGGAGCGCGGCCATCGCGACCGCCTTGATTCGGTGGGTTCGCGATGAAAGAGCCGGGGTTGCTGATCTGTGTTGCTGTCCGCGTGGTGATTGCATCATGGCGGCAAACCTCCTGTTTCGCAGAGCGATGATTGTTATGGTTGGCGGTCGAGCGTACGCCCGTGCGCGACCGGCAGCAACACGTGCGGTGATGGGCCAGGTTCCGGCGGTCAGCTCCGCGGTCGGGTGAAGCGCCGGACCAGCTGCTCGCGTTCCGCTGGCCCCATGCCCAGCTCGGCGTGCAGGAAGCTGTCCATGCCGCCGGCTTCACGGTCGATCAGATCGAACGCGACGTTCAGGTACTGCGGGCGGGCATCCAGAATCGGCAGCACGATCTCGCGATCCACGGGTAGCCCCTGGGCGCTGAAGAACTGCTCGAATTTGCCGATGGCGGCATCCTGATCGGCATAGGCGACGGCCGAGAGCAGATAGTCGGCCTCGACCTGTTCCGGCAGGACACCGAGCGCGGACAGCAACAGCGCCGAGGCGATGCCGGCGCGGTCCTTGCCGAACGAACACATCACCAGGGCGCCGCCATCGTTTTCGACCATGTGCCGGAACATGGTGCGGTACCCGGGGATTTCTTCCCGGGTCAGTTCGAGATAGCGGTCGCCCATGATTTTTTCGGCGCCGGCGGGTGTCAGCCCTTCCGCGAGCAGCATGTTCCAGAGATTCTCGACGCTCGCCACCAGCATGCCGAGTTCGACCACGGCGACATCGGCGGCCACGGCCAGCGGATTGTTCTTGCGCTCGATCGGGCTGCGGAAATCGTAGACGGTGGCGATGCCGAGGCGGTCGAAGGTCTCATGCACCTCGGCGGTGGGTGCATTGACATAGCCCGAGCGGTACAGACGATCCGCCCGGGTGGTGGCGCCGGCGGCGGTCTGGTAGCCGCCCATATGGCGAAAATTGCTGGTTTTTCCCAGTGTGAAAAAGCGTTCCATTCTCATATCCCCCTGAACCGTGGCGCGGCCGCCGGACTGTAGCAGACACGGGCGCCGGCGTTTTCTGTGTCGCTTGACCGCATCGCGCTGGATCGACTAGTTTACAGTCCGTTCATGACAATAATGATCGACTCTTATGACACGCGCCCGGGGGCACTGATGCCCGGCGCGGAATCACCGTCCAAGTCCCACCCAGGAGCAGCATGTGATCACCGCACAGGACATGTATTTTCATCCCCCCACATCGGACCATTACACTTGGGCCGAAACCAATTATTTTGGGTTTTATGTCGCCGAGGCGAATCTCCATGTGGGTGCCTATGTGCAGGCCAAGCCCAATCTGGGCGCGGTGATGTCGAGCGTGACGATTTTCGACGGCTTCTCCAACACCCCCCACGAAGTGAACTATTTCGACTGCCATGTGCATCTGCCCATGCCCAAGGGCAACCTCGACGACTTCGCACTCAACAACGGCCTGGCGATCAAGTGCACCAAGCCGGTGATGGACTATGCGATCCGCTTCGACGGCGGTCAGGGCGTCAGCTTTGATGTGACCTACACCGCCCTGATGGAGCCCTACGACATCCATGACCCGAACATGGACCCGCTGGCGGGCGCACAACTCGAAGGCGATACGGTCAGCTCCCACGCCTACGCCGGGCACTGGGATCAGACCGGCCGCGTGCGGGGCTCGCTCAACCTGCGCGGCAAGCACTATGCCATCGACTGCGTCGCCAGCATGGATCACAGCTGGGGTCTGCGCGATGAACGCGCACTCAAGAATTTCTGCTGGATGAACGCCAATTTTGCCGACGATTCGAGCATCCACTGCATCTGGCTGATGGACCCCAAACAGCTCGACCGCTACCCGACCATCGCCCATGGCTATGTGCGCGAGGGCAATCGGGTCCATGGCATCAAGGGCGGCACCGGCAAGGTGCGCCGCAACGGCTTCCTGCATCAGTTCTTCGAGCTTGAAGTGGAAGACGTGCGCGGCAAGGTCCACGAATTCACTGGCACCGCCATGACCGCCAACCCCTGGATTCCCTGGCCGCAGATGTACCTGAGTCATGCATTCGTGCGCTGGGATCGCGGCGGCGTCACCGGCTGGGGCGAAGTCCAGGATCTGTGCAAGGAAGCATTCAACAGCAAGCTGCCGGCATAACGATAACGAACACCGGGCCGGCGTCAGCCGGTCCCGGCCACTGTCCAGCGAATGAACGACCAGTCAAGGGGGTAGCCATGGGCCCGGAGATGTCCCAGTTTTTGTCCGGCATGAAGAAAACCATGGAGCAGGTGGTGATGCCGAACCTGACCGACCGCTTCGCCCAGGAACAGGCGGGCATCGTGGCCGCCACGCTCGGATTTCTGGAGCAGATTCACGACAAGGTGTTTCACTACGAACTGCTGGAAAACCATCTCTACAAAAATCTGTTGGGCGAAGTGGTGGCACTGCTGGATGGCGCGACTCCGCCACAACACGAAGTTGCCGTTACGCTCGTCGCGCTGCGCACCCAGCTCGCAACGGGGAACTCCGACGCACATCTGCGCCCCTACCATTTCGTGCGCGGCGCCAACGAGACCATGAAGGAACACCTGTGCACCCTGATCCGCAACCAGCCGGAACTGCCCGCCCCGCTGCGCGAATCCTTCGACGCCCTGTTGCGGCCTTTTTTCCGCGAACTCGAAGTACGCGAACGCGCCTGGGTGAAGCCGCTGGGTTTCGACGCCAAGGCGGACGAACTGCCCGATATCGACGAGCTGCTCTACCGCGATGGCAAGCTCCGGCTGCCGGGTGCGCTCTGAAATGACCGTCCATACCCCGACCCAACGTCTGCGCGCCACGCCCACGGCGGACTGGATCGCCGCCATCCGTGCCCGCTTCCCGGTCGAGAGCCATCTCGATGAGGTGCTTACCCGCAAGCTCGAAAACCGCGCTCATCCGGCGGAGCATCGCACCGATTTCGACAACCTGGCCGAGCGCCTCGGCACCTATCTGCGCCGCGTCACCGGGCAGCCGGATCTGGAACTGGCCCGGCTTGCGCGACTTTCCGGCGGCGCATCCAAGGAGCAGTTCACCTTCGATCTGACCTGGCGCCAGGATGACGGCACGCGCGCCACACGCAAGCTGATCCTGCGCATGGACCCGAGCGAATCCATCGTCGAGACGCACCGCCTGCGGGAAGCGCAGTTGCTGCGCGCCATGTGGGGCGAAGTGCCGGTGCCGGAGGTGCTGTGGGTGGATGCGACGCCCGCGAGCCTGGGCCATCCCTTTCTCATCGCGGGTTTTCTCGAAGGCACGGTGCAGCCCGAGGGCGGTAAAAAAGCGAGCGGGCTCGGCATGTATTTCGAGCCGCGTCTGCGCGACGGGCTCAAGGATCAGTTCGTGCGGCACCTCGCGCGTATCCACACCGTTGACTGGCGGAACCGCGACCTCTCGTCCTACGACCGCCCTGAACCGGGCACTGTCCAGGGCAATGCCTGGTCGCTGGGCGTATGGGAACGGGTCTGGCACGAGGACACACTGGAAGCCCATCCCATTCTTGAATACGCCGCCGACTGGCTGAAGCGCAACATGCCGGTGGTGGAGCATCCGGTGGTGGTACACGGCGATTACCGCAGCGGCAACTTCATGTACACCGACGATCTGCGGATCAACGCGGTGCTTGACTGGGAGTTGGCCCATATCGGCGACCACCACGAAGACCTGTCCTATACCGCGAGCGAAATCCTCGGTTGCCCGGACGACAGCGGCACCTTGCTGGTGTCCGGGCTGTTACCCCGCGCGGAATTTCTGGCGCGCTACCGCGACTACAGCGGTCTGCCGGTGGACGAAGGCAAACTGTTTTATTTCGACGTCCTCAACGCCTACAAGATGGCCGTGATCGCGGTCGCCACCAGCCTGCGCACCGCGCACGGGCGTCGCACTCACCTCGACGCCATGATGAATCTGCTGAGCGGCTTCGGTTACATATCGATTTCGGTCTTGCAGCGTCTGCTCGATGATGCGCCAAGTGCAGCCCGGCGCGACCTGCGCAAGCAATTTGGATGAATGCCGGATGAAACACCATACCGCCAGCCTCGCCCTGCGCCACAGTCCCACGCCGGAGTGGATCGCCGCCATGCGCGCGCGCTACCCGGTGGAGCCTGCCATCGATGAAATCTTTACCCGCAAGCTCGGCAAGCGCGTCGAGCTGCCCGAGCACTCGATGGATTTCAGCGCGCTGCCGGAGCGGCTGCGCGCTTTCCTCGCGCGGGAAACCGGGCAGACCGATCTGAAAGTGGAGCAGGTGGCGCGACTCTCGGGGGGCGCGTCCAAGGAGCAGTTCAGTTTCCTTCTTACCTGGCGCCAGAGTGGCGCGGCAGCGCCGGTCGCTCAGCGCCTGATGCTGCGCATGGATCCGTCCGAAGCCATCGTCGAGACGCATCGGCTGCGGGAGTGGGAAGTGCTGCGCGCCATGCGGGGTGTGGTGCCGGTGCCCGAGGTGCTCTGGCTGGATCCGGAAGGCGTCGCGCTCGGCCGCCCGGCCCTGATTGCGGGTTTTGTCGAAGGCACGGTGCGCCCCCCGGGCGCCGACAAGATGAGCGGGGTCGGCATGTATTTCGAGCCCAGTCTGCGCGCGGCGCTGAAGGAACAGTTCGTCGCCATCCTGGCCCGCATTCACAATCTGGATTGGCGAACACAATCCCTGCCCAGTTTCGCGGTACCGGCACCCGGGACGACCCAGGCGAACGACTGGGCGCTGGGGCTGTGGGAGCGCGCCTGGCACGAGGATACGCTCGACGCCCACCCCATCATGGAGCGCGCGGCGCTCTGGTTGCGGGAAAACCGCCCGGTGGTAGAGCGGCCGGTGCTGGTACATGGCGATTACCGCAGCGGCAATTTCATGTACGACGATGCGCTGACCATCAACGCCATTTTCGACTGGGAGCTCGCTTATCTCGGCGATTACCACGATGACCTGGCCTGGGCCAGCCTGGCGCTGTTCGGTTGTCCGGACGAGGCGGGCACCGGGCTCGCCAGCAGTCTGATGCCGGTGGATGAGTTTCTGGAACGCTATGAACAGGTGTCGGGCAACCCGGTGGATCGCCAGCGGCTGTTCTACTACCAGGTATTTTCTTATTACAAAATCTCGGTGATCGCGGTCGCCACCAGTCTGCGCATCGCCCACGGCCGCCGCACCCATCTTGACGCCATGATGAATTTTGCCAGCGGCCTGGGTTACATCGGCATTTCGGAACTCAACAGACTGCTGGAGTCAGTGCATCCCTGAGTTCGATTCCGTTGGTTGTGCATGCGAGTGTCGCGAGATGAGGATAGGTAGCTCAGCGCGCTACCCCATCGACCGCCACTGCTTCACCGCCGGGCCAGCGCGTGTCGTTGGCGCCCTGGAGCAGGGCGCCGTCGCTGCCGATGGTCTGGGTGCGGCCCAGCACCCGGGGTGAGCGCACCAGGGTATGCCCCATGCCGTTGAGCAAGGTCAGGGTGTCGGGGCTCACGCCCGCTTCGTAAAACACCTGATCGGGTTGCCATTGATGGTGAATGCGCGGTTGCGCGGTGGCGTCCGCCACGTTCATGCCGAAATCGACCACATTGAGCACAATCTGCAACACGGCGGTGATGATGGTCGGGCCGCCCGGGCTGCCGGTCACGAGCACCGGCTTGCCATCCTTGAACAGGATCGCCGGTGTCATCGACGACAGCGGCCGCTTGCGTGCTTCGATGGCGTTGGCGCTGCCGCCGATCAGGCCGTAGGCGTTCGGCACACCGGGTTGGGCGGAGAAATCGTCCATCTCGTTGTTGAGTAGAAAACCGGCGCCCGCGACCGCGATGCCGCTGCCGTAGGAAAAATTAAGCGTGTAGGTGTTGCTGACCACATTGCCTTTGGCATCCCACACCGAGAAGTGGGTGGTCTGCGGGCTTTCGGCGGGCAGCTTCAGCGTCGGTGCCACGGCGCTTGACGGCGTCGCGTGGGTGAGGTCGATACCGTTGCGCAGCCGCGCGGCATAGTCCTTCGAGGTGAGTTCCGCCACCGGCACCGACACAAAATCCGGATCGCCCAGGTACTCGCCGCGATCGGCATAGGCGCGGCGCATCGTCTCGATCAGGCGATGCAGATACGCCGCGCTGTTGTGGCCCAGTTCGGCGAGGTTCCAGCCTTCGAGCACATTGAGCATCTGGATCAGGTGTACCCCGCCGGAAGAGGGCGGCGGCATCGCGGCGACCTGATAGCCGCGATAGGTGCCGGTCACGGGCGCGCGTTCCACGGGCTGGTACTCGGCGAGATCCCGCGCTGTGATCAGCCCGTCGTGGGCTTTCATCTCCGCGACGATCCGCGCCGCGATGTGGCCGGTGTAGAACGCTTGCGGTCCCTGTTTGGCGATCTGGCGCAGGGTGTGCGCCAGATCCGGCTGTCGCAACCAATGGCCCGGTGGCGGGGGCTCGCCGCCGGGCAGCAGGTAATAACCGGCGGCAGCGGTGGATTTTTTCAGGCGCGGAGCGGCTTCGCCGAGGGAGAACGCCAGCGGGCGGGTCACCCGGATACCCCGTTCGGCGAGCGCGATGGCCGGGGCCATCACTTCGGCCAGCGACAGGGTGCCGTATTTCTTCTGGGCCAGAGCGAGGCCCGCCACCGTGCCCGGCACGCCGGCCGAGCGATGGCTGAAGCGCGCCAGTTCCGGGTCCACCGCCCCGTTGGCGCCCACGAACAGGTCGCGGTACGCGGCGCGCGGCGCCACCTCGCGGTAATCGATGGCAATGGTTTTATTCGGCTTTTTGAGGTGGACCAGCATGAAGCCGCCACCGCCCAGGTTGCCCGCCTGGGGCAGGGTCACCGCCAGTGCGAATCCGGTGGCCACGGCGGCGTCCACCGCATTGCCGCCCCGCGCCAGGATGTCCGCACCGACGCGGCTGGCGACCGCTTCCTGGGATACCACCATGCCGGCGGCGCCCACCACCGGGTGAAAGCGGTCGCTGTAGTCGATGATGGGCGGTGGTGCAGCGAGCGCGCGGCCCGCCAGACCCAGTGCGATCCAGCACCACAGTGCCAGGTAACGCGATCTCTGCACGCAGTGAGACTTCATGCCCGGCGTCCTCGGTCAGATGGCCCGCATTCTAGCCCCACCCCGCGCCGCGCTGTATCCTGCGGCAAACCACAGTCCGACGATGCCCCATGGAGAGCCTGGATTACTTTCCCGTCGTGATAGCGCCCGTGACCTGGGTGGAGCAGAGTGACGCGCTGCAGGCGATCCGCCGGCAGGTGTTCGTGGTCGAGCAGGGGATTCCCGACGCCGAGGAATTCGACGGGCAGGATGCCGCCGCGCAGCACTGGCTGGCTTCCACAACCGACGGTGCACCCATCGGTTGTGCGCGGCTGCTGGGCGATCGCATTGGCCGGCTGGCGGTGTTGCCCGAGTATCGCCGCCGGGGTGTCGGCGCGGCCCTGTTGCGGTGGATCATTCGCGATGCGCTCGCCTGCGGGCAGGGCGCCTTGCAGCTCCATGCCCAGACCCAGACCCTGGGTTTTTACGAGGCGCTGGGATTCGAGCCCCGGGGCGAGGAGTTCCTGGAGGCCGGAATATCTCACCGCCTCATGGTCTTGCCATTCGGGAATCTGCTTGCAGTGCGTGAGCAACCTGCGCCGCCGGTGTCGGAGGCCGAGCGCCGCCGTGAAGTGCTGGAAGGCGCGGCCGCGATTGCCGAGTGCGTCCCGAGCTGGATTCCGCGCGCGTTGCGGCGTGCGTGCATTCTGAGCACCCGACTCGATCCCGAGATTTACGACAGCGATGCGGTGCGCGACGCAGTGCTGGAGTTCGCGACCAGTCATCCTCAGGCCGAGGTGTTGATGCTGGTGCGGGAACCCCAGGCGCTGGCGCGCGCGGGACATCGTCTGGTTCGACTGGCGCAACGCCTGTCGAGCCACGTCCAGTTGCGTGCCTTGCCGCCTGCCTGCGCCACACCCGAGGACGAATTTCTGGTGACCGACACCGGAGCAGTGCTGTGCTGGCAGCACGCGCGTCCGCTGCGCGGTTACGGGGTGCGCCACGCGCCCGCCGACGCTCGCCGGTTGATCGATGCGTTTCAGGAACTGTGGAACCTGAGCGAGGAAGCCCCGGAACTGCGTCGGCTGGCGCTGTGATGGCGTAGTCCGGTGGTGGGCGACCTCCCAAAGCAGGCAGGGGCGCGAGTTACTACGCCCCTTGACGCCTTGCCACCCCCGGATTTACGGGCGATCAGCGACCGCGCGCCTTGAGCTCCCGGCGCCGGGCGTGCAGTACCGGCTCGGTGTAGCCGCTGGGCTGCTCGCGACCCTTGAAAACAAGATCGCAGGCGGCCTGGAAGGCGATACTGGCGTCGAAATCCGCTGCCATCGGGTGATAGAGGGCGTCGCCGGTATTCTGCCGATCCACCACGGCGGCCATCTTCTTGAGCGTCGCCAGCACCTGTTCCGCCGAGCAGATCCCGTGGTGCAGCCAGTTGGCGATGTGCTGGCTGGAGATGCGCAGGGTGGCGCGATCTTCCATCAGGCCCACATCGTCGATGTCCGGGACCTTGGAGCAGCCGACGCCCTGGTCGATCCAGCGCACCACATAACCGAGAATTCCCTGTGCGTTGTTGTCCAGTTCGCGCTGAATCTCCGTGGCGGTAAGCTGGCGCTTGCCCAGCAGCGGCAGGGTCAGGATGTCATCGAGGCTGGCCCGTTTGCGACTTGCGAGTTCGGCCTGTCGCGCCGCCACATCGACGCGGTGGTAGTGCATGACGTGCAGGGTGGCCGCCGTGGGCGAGGGCACCCAGGCGCAGTTGGCGCCGGCGCGCGGATGCTCGATCTTGGCCACCATCATGTCCGCCATGCGATCGGGCATCGCCCACATGCCTTTGCCGATCTGGGCGCGACCGCGCAGGCCGCAGGCGAGGCCGATGTCCACGTTCCAGTCCTCGTACGCCTTGATCCAGGGCTGCTGTTTCATCTCGCCCTTGGGCACCATGGCGCCGGCTTCCATGCTGGTGTGGATCTCGTCGCCGGTGCGGTCGAGGAAGCCGGTATTGATGAAGATGAGCCGGTCGGCGGCGCGGCGGATGCACTCCTTGAGATTCACCGTGGTGCGGCGCTCTTCGTCCATGATGCCGATCTTGAGGGTTTGTGCGGGCAGCCCCAGGATCTGCTCCACGTGCGCGAACAGACGCACCGCGAAGGCAACTTCGTCGGGGCCGTGCATCTTGGGTTTGACGATGTAGATGCTGCCGGCGCGGGAGTTGCGGAAAGGCCCCAGTCCGCGCAGGTCGTGCGCCGCCACCGCGCCGGTGATCAGCGCATCCAGCATGCCCTCGGGCACCGGCTTGCCGGCGGCGTCGAGCACGGCATCGGTGGTCATCAGGTGGCCCACGTTGCGCACCAGCAGCAGGCTGCGTCCCGGCACGCTGAAGGCGCTGCCGTTGGGGTCCAGATATTCGCGATCGGGGTTAAGTGTACGGCGTAACAGCCTGTCGCCCTTGGGAATGACCTCTTCGAGATCGCCGCGAATCAGGCCCAGCCAGTTGCGGTAGGCCAGGCACTTGTCCCCGGCGTCCACCGCGGCGACCGAATCCTCGCAGTCCTGGATGGTCGTGATGGCGCTTTCGAGGTAGAGGTCCTTGATGTGTGCAGGGTCGTCGCGCCCGACGTAGTGGTCAGGATCGAATTGAATTTCGACATGCAATCCATTGTTTTTCAATAAAACACAATCGGGAGAATCCGGGTTGCCCTGGTAGCCAACCCATTGCGCCGGGGTTTTCAGTCCGGTGGTCGCGCCGCTATCGAGTCGTATCGCCAGCGCATTGTTCACGATGCGGTAACCGACGGCATCGGCATGGCTGCCGGCCGCGAGCGGCGCGCTGGCGTCGAGGAATTCCCGTGCATAGGCGATGACTTTCGCGCCCCGCACCGGGTTGTAGCCAGGGCCGCGCACCGCGCCGTCGGTTTCGGGGATCACGTCGTTACCGTACAGGGCATCGTAGAGGCTGCCCCAGCGCGCATTGGCAGCATTGAGTGCATAGCGCGCGTTGGTGATGGGCACCACCAATTGCGGGCCGGCAATGGTGGCGATTTCCGCATCGACGTTCTGCGTGGTTACCGCGAAGTCGTCGCCCTCGGGGAGCAGATAGCCGATTTCGGTCAGAAACGCCTTGTACGCCGCAGGATCCCGAGGCTGGCTTGCGCGCTCCCGGTGCCAGGCGTCGATGCGCTGCTGGAAGTCGTCGCGCAGCGCGAGCAGGCGGGCGTTTTCCGGTGCCAGGTCGGTCAACAGGGATGCGAAGCCGGCCCAGAAGGTGGCGGGTTCGATACCCAGGCCAGGCAGAATCTCGGTGCGCACCAGATCATCGAGTACCCGCGCTACGTGCAGGCCGCCCTGTTGAACCCGTTCGGTCATGGCTCTCTCCTCTAGGCAAATCGGCTCGCGCCGGGGGTCGATCAAGCCGGCATTTTAGGCGGCTCGGGATGGTGACGATCAAGTCCGGCTGGCGGGCGAGCAGCACCGCTACCTGATAGTGGCGGGTGAAGACCGCGATATGGCGCTTCTTGCCCAGTCGCGCCAGCGCCTCGTCCACCCAGCCCAGGCGCTGGGCGTCCTGCGGGTTCATGCCCACGCCGACCCCCATGCCGGTCTTGCTCACCCAGACGTGGCGGCCGGCGAGATAGCGCTCCAGGTCGAAATCCGCCAGCGCGGGATGGTCCCTGCGCAGCAGACAGGAGAAACCGTCCTGCCACACCGTGACCTGGTGGAAGGACTGGGGCATGTCGTCGAAGCGGTTGAGCAGCATGTCCACCCGGCCCTGTTCCACGTCGTGCAGGGTCACGTCGCTGGGGTTGAGGATGTCGAGGGTGATCCCCGGCGCGTGCTCGCCCAGGAACGCCAGCAGCGGCGGCACCAGCGTGGACTCGGCGTAGTCGCTCGCCATGATGCGAAACACCCGGTTGGCGGAGCCCGCATCGAACTCGGTGCGGGGCTGCACCGCCTGCTCGACGCTGGCGAGGATGTCGCGCACTTGCGGTTGCAGGGCGAGCGCCCGTTCGGTGGGCGCCATCCCCCCGCTGGTGCGGATCAGCAGCGGGTCGCCGAACAATTCTCGCAGGCGCCGCAGACCATTGCTCATCGCGGGCTGGGTGATGCCGAGAGACTGGGCCGCGCGGGTGACATTGCGCTCGCGCAACAGCACGTCCAGGAACACCAGCAGGTTGAGATCGACACGGGCTATATTCATAAGATAAATAGTGAAGATAAAAGCGATAAATTAGTCGAATCATCCCACAAAAAATACAATGCGCAACGTCTCCACTCCACCACCCGCAACAGGAGCTGCACACCATGACCATCGGCAACTACAACCGCGCCGCGGAAATCGCCCAGATCGCCCAGGATTGGGCCACCAATCCCCGCTGGAAGGGCGTCAAGCGCACCTACAGCGCCGACGACGTGGTGCGCCTGCGCGGCTCCATCAAGGTCGACAACACCATTGCCCAGCGCGGTGCCGAGCAACTGTGGAAGCTCGTTACCGAGGGTGGGCGGCCGAGCTTTCGTCCGGACAAGGACTTCGTCAATGCCATGGGCGCCCTCACCGGCGGCCAGGCGGTGCAGCAGGTCAAGGCCGGCGTCCAGGCGATCTACCTGTCCGGCTGGCAGGTGGCGGCGGACAACAACACCGCTTCCAGCATGTACCCCGACCAGTCGCTGTACCCGGCCGACTCCGTGCCCGCCGTGGTGCGCCGCATCAACAATGCCTTCCGCCGCGCCGACCAGATTCAGTGGAAAGCGGGCAAAGCCCCGGGCGACGCTGACTACATCGACTATTTTGCGCCCATCGTGGCGGATGCCGAAGCCGGTTTCGGCGGAGTCCTCAACGCTTACGAACTGATGAAGGCCATGATCGAGGCTGGCGCTGCCGGTGTGCACTTCGAAGACCAGCTCGCCTCGGTCAAGAAATGTGGCCACATGGGCGGCAAGGTGCTGGTGCCGACCCAGGAAGCCGTTCAGAAGCTGATCGCGGCCCGGCTCGCCGCCGACGTGGCCGGCGTACCGACCATCCTGCTGGCTCGCACCGACGCCAATGCGGCGGACTTGCTCACCAGCGACTGCGATCCCTACGACCAGCCGTTCGTCACCGGCGAGCGCACCAGCGAAGGTTTCTACAAGGTCCGCGCCGGCATCGACCAGGCGATCGCCCGCGGCATCGCCTACGCGCCCTACGCCGACCTGCTGTGGTGTGAAACCGCAACGCCGGACCTGGCCGAAGCCAAAAAATTCGCCGAAGCGGTCCGCAAGGAGCACCCCGACCAGTTGCTCAGCTACAACTGTTCGCCGTCATTCAACTGGAAGAAGAACCTGGACGACGCCACCATCGCCAGGTTCCAGCGCGAGCTGTCGGCTATGGGTTACAAGTTCCAGTTCATCACGTTGGCCGGCATTCACAACATGTGGTACAACATGTTCGAACTCGCCCACGCCTATGCCCGCGAAGACATGAAAGCCTATGTCGAGAAAGTGCAGGAGCCGGAATTCGCTGCGCGCGATCGCGGTTATACCTTCGTGGCGCACCAGCAGGAAGTGGGCACCGGCTATTTCGACGACATGACCACGGTGATCCAGGGCGGCGTGTCTTCGGTGACCGCGCTTACCGGTTCCACCGAGGAAGATCAGTTTCACTGAGTCGGCGGCCGCACCGGGCCGGCCGGACGGAAGTGGCGTCTGCTGCCGGACCCGAGGCGGGAAAGATTTCCACCTCAGATTCGATGCATGGTCAGAAAAAGGGCTGGGGATTCGTCCCCAGCCCTTTTTTTTGTATCGACTTCGGCGGTCAATCTGAATGGTGTCAGCTTATCTCCGCGTCGGCGCCGGTGCTGGTGCCGGCGGATCCACCGGACCGCTGGTTTGGACCACCGTGTTGTTCTGGCCAACGCCACGACCGGTGAGGTAGCGATGGGTATGTGTCATCAGCAGCGACTTCGGATCCATGGCAAGGTGCAGGGCCACTCCACGCACCACGATCTTGTCGGCGACGTCGCCGAAGTTTACCCGCAGGCTGAGCAACAGAGCGCCATCGGCGGGGTGCGCCGGGGTAGTCAGTATCGCGCTGTCGGCGCAGACCGGACCCGGGTCGGTCAGGTTGGCGGCATCATCCAGCAGGACCAAGGCCGTCGCGGGGGGATCCTGCACCTGGGCGAGCCGAATCTGACTGATGAAGCTGCTGGCGTTGGACAACTCGTAGCAGACGCGTACGCCGTCGACCAGATAACCGGGTGGCACCGCGAGGCTGGTTTCAATGACCTTGTTGCCGCCGCCGTCGGCATCCTCGCCGGTCGTGGTGGATTGGATGATCAGGCCCGAAAGGCCGCTGCCGACACCTGAGTTCACAGCGTTGAACGACACATTCACGCTGGGATCGCCGGCGAGAAACCCCAGATGATCGATCCACATCAGTTGATCGGCATGCGCTGCAATGGGTGCCAGAGCGAGTGCGCCGGCAACCGCCGCGGCGCGAAATATCGAACGAGACGAGACATTGGACATGGCAACCTTCCTTATTCGGTGAGGTGGACGGGTTTTGTCAGGGTAAACCTTCGCAATGACAAAAAATTCACTATCTGCGCCGATTTTGTTGTCGATCACATTGAGTGCGAGGAGTGGGTTGGAAACGGTTACTGAAATGCGCCGCGAGGTGGTCGGCTGCGAGGCGTGTGGAGCGCAGCGAAAGTAGATAGGCGAGGGCGCGAGCACCGTGCAACGAAGCAGATGGTCCCCGCTGTAGTTTTTCAGCAACCTGCTAACGGCCGCGGTGATCCGGTCCCTGGCCCGGTGCTTTCGGGTGCGCGTAGGAGTGGTGGTAGCTCGCTTTGGGGAAGGGTGCTTCGGCCTGGATGGCGGCGACGCCGCGCTGGTAGGCGGTGATCAGCCGGTCTTCGGCGGCGTAGTCGAAAGGATCGGGATGGTTGGCGGCATCGGTGCCGGCAAGTGGATTGGCGAGATACCAGGCAGCGGTTTCCCGCAGGGCATCCTGCGCGGATACCCGGTCGCGGTAGCCGAGTTCGTGCCGGGCTTTGCTGTTGTCGAGCAGGCAGTGATTGCTGCCGCCCAGCATCCGGGTCAGGGGTTCGGCCGGTGTCGCGAGTTCTTCGGGCAGCGAGAAAATGTCCAGCGGCCGGCCGGCGCCGCGCGAGATCAGCTCGACCCACTGGCGTTGCGTGAACTGCTCGTCATCGGTGCAGTTGTACGCCTGGTTGCGGCTCGCTTCCGGGTGGTCGATGGCGAGCAACAGATATTCCGCCGCGTTGCGGGCGGCGCAGCGGCTGGTCAGGATCAGGCCGCCATTGGGCAGGATCATCGCGGGCCGGCCGTCGCGCACCCGGCGCACCACCGACCACTCCATGGGGGTGGGCTGGCGCGGTCCGTAGATGGCGGGGTAACGGAAATAGGCGGCGTTGAAGGCGCCGGCTTCACCCAGATCCAGCACATGACGCTCGGTGCGGTAGATCATGTGGGCAAAGCGGCTGCCGTCGGTGTCGCCCGGATAGTCGGACAGCGGAGCGGTTTCCCGCACCGGTACCGGCAGTCCCCAGGGGCGCTGTCCCTCGGGGTCCATCAGCCCGGCGTAGACCGGGATGCCTCCGACGCCGATAAAGCGCTCACACCGTTTGGAAAAGTAGTCCGCCAGATGCCGGATGCGGCCGTACATGGCCACCACCAGTTCGAATTCCCGTCCATCGAGCGCCGCTGCGATGGTTTCCGGAAAGTGCGGATCGCCATGGATGTGTTCGACCTCCGGCAATCCCGGCGGTTCGTGGGTGCCGCGGTGGAAAATGGTGGTGTCGTAGCCGCGTTCGAGCAGCCCCTGTATCACATGGGGTCCGGTGGGTCCGGTGCCGCCGATTATCAGTGCCCGTTGCATCGCTGCGCCTCTCCTGCCCGACAACTCAGGTGTCGAAACGCCAGCCCTTGCCGTCGCTCCGGATATGGCCGGCGGTGGGGGTGGCAAAGTGGGTTCCCAATACCAGCGACGGCCGATTGCCGAAGCGCTGCATGAACGCACGGCGGGTCTGTTCGGCCTGCGCGCTGGAGCTGTCGGCCATGTCGATCCATTCCGGATGCGCCATCTGGCAGGGATGGTGGAACATGTCGCCGGTGATCACCGCTTCCGCGCCCTTGGACTGGATCAGCACACTGACATGCCCAGGCGTGTGACCGGGGGTGGGGATCAGGCTGATTTCGTCGTTGACCTTGTGGTTGGTGTCCACCAGATCGACCAGACCGGCATTGATCACCGGCAGCAGCGCGTGCTCAAGGGTGTTGGCACCATAGGGATCTTCGTGATCCTTCCAGAATTCCCATTCGGCCTTGTTGAACAGATAGCGGGCGTTGGCAAAGGTGGGGACCCATTTGCCGTCCACGGGACGGGTGTTCCAGCCCACATGGTCGAAATGCAGGTGGGTGCACATCACGCGGTCGATGGATTCGGGCGCGAAACCCAGCTTGGCCATGTTCTCGATAAACGGCGTGTTCATGTTGTTCCACTCGGGGAACAGCGGCAGGTTTTTGCCATTGCCGGCGCAGGTGTCCACGATCATCCTGAGACCGCCGGCGCGAATCAGAAACGCGTGGATGCTGAGGTACATGTTGCCGTTGGGGCCGATGAAGTTGGGCTTCATCCAGCTCGCGTAGGGCTCCAGCTCCGCCGCCGTGCGGCCGGGGAAGAGGGAGTTCAGCGGCGCATCCAGCACCACTTCGACCAGCCGGGTGATGGATACGTCGCCGATTTGCCAGGACAGTTGTTGGTAGAGTCGATCGCTCATGGTTACCCCTGTGTTTCGCTGTTGTTTATTGGTTGTCGTCTATTGGTACCGGGAACAATGGTGGCAATCTAGACCGGACGATCCGGGAGCTCAATCACTAATGCGATCCGGTTAAACGGGATTTCGCTCGATCAGTTGCCGCGCGATGATGATGCGCTGCATCTCGTTGGTGCCCTCGCCGATGATCATCAGGGGCGCATCGCGGTAGAGCCGCTCGGCGTCGAACTCGCAGGAATAGCCGTAGGCGCCGTGGATGCGCATGTTCTCGTCGGCATTTTTGGCCGCGGCTTCGGTGGCGAAATATTTGGCCATGCCGGCTTCCATGTCGCAGCGTTCGCCGCGGTCGAAGGCTTGCGCGGCCTGTTCCACAAGGAGTCGCGCGGCTTCGACCCGGGTGGCCATCTCGCCGAGCTTGAGCTGGATCGCCTGATGCTCGCAGATCGGCTTGCCGAAAGTCTTGCGCTGCTGGGAATAGGCGACCGACTGCTTGAGCGCTGCGGTAGCAACTCCCACGCCGCGCGCCGCGACGTTGATGCGGCCGAGTTCGAGTCCGCCCACGGCGTTGTACAAGCCGCGACCCTCGATGCCGCCGATCAGACAATCCTTGTGAACCCGGTAATCCTCGAAGACGATTTCCGCCGTGTCGATGCCGCGATAGCCGAGTTTTTTCAGTTTGCGGGTGACGTTGAAGCCCGGACCCTTCTCGGCGATGAACATGCTCATGCCCTTGCGCGGCGGACTCGCCGTCGGATCGGTCTTGACCAGCAGCCCGATGCAGCCGCCCTCGATGGAATTGGTGATCCAGGTCTTGGTGCCGTTCACCACATAGTGGTCGCCGTCGCGCTTCGCGGCACAGCGGATGCCCTGCAGATCGGTGCCTGCGTCGGGTTCGGTGAGGCCGATGCCGCCGCGCAATTCGCCGCTGGCAAAGCGCGGCAGGTATTTCTGTTTCTGTGCCTCGGTGCCATAGCTCTGTACGCACCGGGCCATGATGAGGTGGGAATTGAAGATGCCGGACAGCGACATCCAGACTTCGGATACCAGCGCCACGATCTTGGCGTAGGTCGAAGCGCCGAGACCGAGTCCGCCATATTCCGGCGCGATGGTGGCACCGAACAGTCCCAGTTCCTTCATCTGCGCCACCATCGCGTGAGGGTATTCGTCCGCTTGTTCGAGGTCGTGAGCGTAAGGCGCGACGTCGCGCTCCAGCCAGCGGCGAACGCTGTCGAGAATCAGGATTTCTTCTTCACTGGCCATGGCGGATCTCGTCGGGAACAGGGGGTGGAAGCGCTCGCGGATGGAGCGCGAATCAATAGTTGGCCTTGTCGTCCACGGCATGGCCGGTCTTGGGAATCAGCATGGTGCGGATGAAATCGCAGATCACCACCCCATGCTGATTCTTGCCGATGGTCTTTACGGTTACCAGACCCGCGGTGGGCCGACTCTTTGATTCGCGGATTTCCAGTACTTCCGATTCCGCGTACAGGGTATCGCCGACGAACACCGGCGCCGGCATCCGGATTTCCTTCCAGCCCAGGTTGGCGATGGTTTTCTGGCTGACGTCGGAGACGCTCATGCCGGCGAGGACCGCGACGGTCATGGTGCTGTTGACCAGGATCTGGCCGAATTCGCTGTGCTTGGCGTATTCCTTGTCGAAATGCAGTGGGTGCTGGTTCATGGTGAGCAGGGTGAACCAGGTGTTGTCGGTCTCGGTGATGGTGCGCCCCGGTCGGTGTTCGTAGACATCGCCCACCTTGAAGTCTTCCAGATAACGACCGTAGGACTCGCGGTAACGCCCGGGGGCAATTTCGACGGATTTTGGCATGGTTGTTGTCTCCAGGCGGGCACGAAGGGAAGCCACCTTAAGGGAGCCTTCCGGAAGCTGTCAATTTTGCGGGTCGGGCGGCGCGCCGTCTTGTCTTTATCCCCCGGGCCGGCTTACCTTGGCGTCCAGGCCAAAGCGGGATTCCGGCGGGCGGGTCAGCCGGCGCCGCCGTTCCCGATAACTGTATGCTTGTACAGTTGTTCGCTTTGGCCTAAGCTCACCACATCTTCATTGATGGCAACGCCAGACCGAGGTAACGCGATGGATTCGAACAAGGAAAAAGCATTGCAGGCGGCCCTGAGCCAGATCGACAAGCAGTTCGGCAAGGGCACGGTGATGCGGATGGGTGACAAGGAGCATGTCGCAATTCCGAGTATTTCCACCGGTTCGCTCGGGCTCGACATTGCGCTCGGCATCGGCGGCCTGCCGCGCGGCCGCGTGGTCGAGATCTACGGCCCGGAATCCTCGGGCAAGACCACGCTCACTCTGTCGGTGATTGCCCAGGCCCAGAAGCTGGGCGGCACCTGCGCGTTTATCGACGCCGAGCACGCGCTGGACCCGATCTATGCGGAGAAACTCGGGGTCAATATCGACGATCTGATCCTGTCCCAGCCCGATACCGGCGAGCAGGCGCTGGAAGTCACCGACATGCTGGTGCGCTCCGGCGCCATCGATGTGCTGGTGGTGGATTCGGTGGCGGCGCTGGTACCCCGCGCCGAGATCGAGGGCGAGATGGGCGATCATCACGTGGGCTTGCAGGCGCGGCTGATGTCGCAGGCGCTGCGCAAACTCACTGGCAACATCAAGAATTCCAACTGCCTGGTGATTTTCATCAACCAGATCCGGATGAAGATCGGCGTCATGTTCGGCAATCCGGAGACCACCACCGGGGGCAATGCGCTCAAGTTCTACGCCTCGGTGCGCCTCGATATCCGCCGCATCGGCGCGGTCAAGGAGGGCGAGGAGGTCGTCGGCAGCGAGACCCGCGTCAAGGTGGTCAAGAACAAGGTGTCACCGCCGTTCCGCCAGGCCGAATTCCAGATTCTCTACGGCTCCGGCATCAACCGCATGGGCGAGATCATCGATCTGGGCGTCAAGTGCGGCCTGGTCGAAAAATCCGGCGCCTGGTATGCCTACCGCGGCGACAAGATCGGGCAGGGCAAGAGCAATGCCTGCGATTACCTCCGCGAACATCCCGAGATCGCGACCGAGATCGATACCCAGCTGCGCGCCAAGTTGCTCGGTGGTGATTCTGCTGCCATCCCGGCGACCGCCGCAGCGGACGCGGAGTTCGAATAGGCGAAGCGCGGGGACGGTGTCTGCCGGGGGGAAGCCATGAGCAAGGGGGCGACCTGAACAGTACAGCGGATGGCGCCGGTACAGCCCCGATCGATCCGGCGCGGGCGCTGCGCGCAGCGGCGATGCGGCAGCTGGCACGGCGCGAGCACAGCCGCGTCGAACTGGTCCGCAAGCTGTCCGTCGACTTTGCCGCGGAGGCCGTGCTGATCGAGCGGGTGCTCGATCAACTCGTCGCGGAAGGTTTGCAGAGCGATACCCGCTTCGCCGAGGCCTTCGTCGCGAGTCGGATTCGCCGTGGTCAGGGACCACAGCGCATTCGTCGCGAGTTGACCGAACGCGGTATCGATGTTGAGCTCATTCAGCACACGCTGACCACGGCAGAGGTGGACTGGTGTGCCCTGGCGCTGACCGTCAGCACCCAGAAATTTGGTCGCAAGTCCGCGGAGGCCTGGCCGGAGCGCGCGCGGCGGGCGCGGTTCCTTCAGTATCGCGGTTTCGGTGCCGACGAAATTCAGGCGATCCTGGCAGCACCGGCCGGCGCCGGGGACGTTGACGCCTTGTGAGAGGTATCCGATGAATCGCTTCCGGCGGCTATTGTGCCGCCTGTTCGCCGGAGTCGTGCTGGCCGCTCCCGCCGCCGGAGCCGACGACGGCCTGGAATTTCAGGGCGTCTGGCGCCAGGGCGGCATGATCATCGGCCGGGTGGCGCCGATGGCCAGGGTGACCTTCGACCGCAAGTCCGTGCCGGTGTCTCCCGATGGCCACTTTGTGGTGGGTCTGGGGCGCGACGCCCCGGCGACCATGACCTTGATCGTCACCGATGCCATGGGACCGCGCCATTACCGCTTCGATGTCGAACGCCGCAGTTACGCGGTGCAGCGGGTGGACGGTGTGCCGGAGTCCACGGTCACTCCGCCCCCGGAGGTCATGGATCGCATTCGTCGCGAGCAGGAACTGGTGGACCGGGCGCGCGCGGTTGATTCTCCCCGGCGCGACTTCCTGGCCGGTTTCAGCCGTCCCCTGGATGGACCCATCACGGGCGTGTACGGCAGCCTGCGCATCTACAACGGAGTGCCCAAAAACCCCCACTTTGGCCTGGATATCGCGGCGCCGACCGGTACCCTGGTGCGGGCGCCGGCGCCGGGGGTGGTGCGCCTCGCCCAGCCGGACCTGTATTTTTCGGGCGGTACGCTGATTGTCGACCACGGCCAGGGCCTGAGTTCATCCTTCATCCACCTGAGCGCGATCCTGGTGAAGGAAGGCGACGAACTCGCGCGCGGCGATCCCATTGCCCGTGTCGGCGCCACCGGGCGCGCGACGGGGCCGCATCTGGACTGGCGCATGAACTGGTTCGATGTCCGCCTCGACCCGGCGCTGGCGCTTCAGTATTTCCCTCCCGCTCCTCCCTCTGCCGGAGAGCGCACCGCGCTGCGCCTGCGGCCATAGAGCCTGCGCATACTTTGCCGTAGAATCCCGCCGCATTGGTGCGGCGTTTCCGGCGGTGTGCGATCACCGGCGACGCCCGACTTCTGACAGGAATTCCGTGAACAAACAGTTGCTCAGTATCCTGGTCTGCCCGGTGACCAAGGCGCCGCTGGAATACGATGCGGAACACCAGGAATTGCTTTGCCGCGCGAGCGGCCTTGCCTATCCGATTCGCGATGGCATCCCGGTGATGCTGGAACGGGAAGCGCGCGTGCTGTCGGCAGAAGAACGGCAACCGGGAGGAGCGGGCGTGCGTTCCTGACCGCGCCCGTCGCCCGGGCGAGCAGCTAACGGCAGCAGCAACAGGCTTTCAGCAGTCCGAAACGTTCAGCAGACCGAAAAAAGAGCGCCGGAGAGGAAACCATGGCCGACAGTGTTTTTACGCGCATCATCAACCGCGAATTGCCGTCCGAGATCATCTACGAGGACGAACATTGCATCGCGATCAGGGACATCGCGCCCAAGGCGCCCGTCCACCTGTTGATCATTCCGCGCAAACCGATCGCCAAACTCAGTGACGCGTCCGGAGAAGATCTGGCGCTGCTTGGACACCTGATGCTGGCGGCCAGCGCGGTGGCTCGCCAGGCCGGCGTCGAGGACGCGTTTCGGGTGATCGTCAACAACGGCGCCGGCGCCGGGCAGACGGTTTTTCACCTGCATCTGCACCTGCTCGCCGGCAAACAGTTTTCCGAATCCCAGTTGGGATTCTGACCAAATTTTCTCGCGTTTCATCGATCCACGGAGTCCATTTTGAAGAGCGCTGACCTACGCCAGGCGTTTCTGGAATTCTTTGCGAGCAAGGATCATACGGTGGTGCCGAGCAGCAGTCTGGTGCCGGACAATGATCCCACGCTGCTGTTCACCAACGCCGGCATGGTGCAGTTCAAGGACGTTTTCCTGGGTGCGGAGCAGCGTCCCTACCAGCGCGCAGCGTCGGCGCAGCGTTGCGTGCGGGCCGGCGGCAAGCACAACGACCTCGAAAACGTCGGCTTCACCGCCCGCCACCACACCTTCTTCGAGATGCTGGGCAATTTCAGCTTCGGGGACTATTTCAAGCGTGAAGCCATTGCCTATGCCTGGGAGTTCCTCACCGTGCGCCTCGGGCTGCCGGCGGAACGGCTGTGGGTCACGGTGCATGTTTCCGACGCCGAGGCGGCGGACATCTGGCTGCGCGAGATCGGTGTGAGTCCGGCGCGCTTCTCGCGCCTCGACGAAGACAACTTCTGGCAAATGGGCGACACCGGTCCCTGCGGCCCCTGTTCGGAGATTTTCTACGACCACGGCCCGGAAGTGCCCGGCGGTCCTCCCGGCAGCGAGGGCGGCGATCTCGACCGCTACATCGAGATCTGGAATCTGGTGTTCATGCAGTACGAGCGCGATACCCAGGGTCATCTGCGGCCGCTGCCGAAACCCTCGATCGACACCGGCATGGGTCTGGAGCGCATCGCGGCAGTCATGCAGGGCGTGCACACCAATTACGAGATCGATCTGTTCGCCAACCTGATCCGCGCGGCGGCGGCGGTTACCGGCGCGACCGACCTCGCGGAAAGTTCGCTGCGCGTCATCGCCGACCATATCCGTTCCTGCGCATTTCTGATCACCGACGGCGTGCTGCCCAGCAACGAAGGTCGGGGCTATGTGCTGCGGCGCATCATTCGCCGCGCACTGCGGCACGGGAACAAACTGGGCGCGACCGAGCCTTTTTTTTACCGCCTGGTGACGCCGCTTGCCGCCGAGATGGGCGCTGCCTATCCCGAGCTTGCCGCGGCGGCCGAGCGGGTGGCGCGCGTACTGCGCGCTGAGGAGGAGCAGTTCGCCCGCACCCTGGATACCGGTCTGGGTGTGCTTGAAGCGGCGCTGGCCGATCTTTCCGGACGGGCAATCCCGGGTGCGCTGGTGTTTGCGCTCTACGACACCTACGGTTTTCCGGTCGATCTCACCAACGACATTGCCCGCGAGCGGGGCTACACCCTGGATATGCCGGGTTATGAGCGGGCGATGGCCGAACAGCGCCAGCGGGCGCGTCAGGCCAGCCGCTTTCATGTGGATTACACCGCTACGCCCGATATCGAAGGCACCACGCAGTTCATCGGTTACGACCAGCTTGCGGGCCAAAGCCGGGTCACCGCCCTGTTTCGCGGCGCCGAGGCGGTAGCGGAGCTGGCTGCCGGCGAGGAGGGCATCGCCGTGCTGGACACCACGCCGTTTTACGGCGAGAGCGGCGGTCAGGTGGGGGATCGGGGCGAGCTCGTGAGCGCGCGCGGCCGCTTTGCCATCCGCGACTGCCGCAAGCAGGGCGACAACTGTCTTCATATCGGCACGATGGCGGAAGGTGTCATTGCGGTCGGGGACTTGCTGACCGCGCGCGTGGATCCTGCGGCGCGCGGCGCTACCGCGCGCCATCACTCGGCCACCCATCTGTTGCATGCGGCACTGCGGGAAGTCCTCGGCGAGCATGTGACGCAAAAAGGCTCGCTGGTGGATGCGGAGCGGGCGCGCTTTGATTTTTCTCACCCACAGGCGCTCGACCGCGACCAGCTTCTGGCCGTCGAACGCCGGGTGAATCGCGAAATTCTGGCCAACTCGGAGGTCCAGACCCGGCTGATGGCCATGGACGCCGCCCGCGAACAGGGCGCCATGGCGCTGTTCGGCGAAAAATATGGCGATGAGGTCAGGGTGCTCACCATGGGCGACGGCTTCTCCCGGGAGTTGTGTGGCGGCACCCACGTGGCGCGTACCGGTGACATCGGCCTGTTCAAGATCGTCGCCGAATCCGGTATTGCCGCGGGCGTGCGCCGCATCGAAGCCATTGCCGGCACGGTAGCCGAGGCCTATGTCGAGGCGCTGGAAATGCGCCTCGCGCGCACCGCCGCCGTGCTGAAAGCCAGCCCGCCGACCATCGCCGACAAGGCCGGGCAACTGGTAGAACAGAACCGGCAGTTGGCCCGTGAGCTGGACGCGCTCAAGGTGCGGCTGGCCGGCGCCGGTGGCGGCGATCCCCTGGCGGAAGTGCGCCAGGTGGCCGGGATATCGGTGCTGGCGCGGTGCATCGAGGGCGGTGACGCGCGCAGCCTGCGCGATATCGTCGATCAGATGAAATCGCGGCTCGGCAGCGGCGTCGTGCTGCTGGCTGCGGAAGAAGACGGAAAAGTCGTGCTGGTGGCCGGCGTGACCAAGGATCTCACCGGGCGCCTCAAGGCCGGCGATCTCATGCAGCATGTCGCGGCCCAGGTCGGCGGCAAGGGCGGCGGACGTCCCGATCTCGCCCAGGGCGGTGGACCTGATGTCGGTGCCCTTGCGGCCGCGCTGGATTCCGTTCCGGAGTGGATCGAACAGCGCCTCGGCGCGTGATCGACCGCCGGACCTATTCTGTTTCACCAGCGTTGGTGATAAATTCCCGCGCCGCTTCCGGGCAAGGCCCCATCAGAAAACAGCCATGAGTCTTATCGTTCAGAAATACGGCGGCACTTCCGTCGGCACGATCGAGCGCATCCGCGCCGTTGCCCACAAGGTCGCGGCGGCGCGTGCGCGCGGCGACGATCTGGTGGTGGTGGTTTCGGCCATGAGCGGCGAGACCAATCGTCTCATTGCGCTCGCCAATCAAATCTCCGAAATGCCCTCGCCCCGCGAGCTCGATGTGCTGGTCTCCACCGGCGAGCAGGTGACGATCGCGCTGCTGGCCATGGCGCTCGAGGAGCTGGGCTGCGAAGCCCGTTCCTACACGGGCAGTCAGATCCGCATTCTCACCGACAGCGCCCACACCAAGGCGCGCATCGAGGCGATCGACGTGGAGCGGATGCGCGTCGATCTCGCCGCCGGGCGTGTGGTGGTGGTTGCCGGATTTCAGGGCGTCGATGGCGAAGGCAACATCACTACCCTGGGGCGTGGCGGTTCGGATACCACGGGCGTGGCCCTCGCCGCCGCCCTGAAGGCGGACGAATGCCAGATTTACACCGATGTGGATGGCGTCTACACCACTGACCCGCGCGTGGTGAGCAGCGCGCGCCGGCTGGATCGCATCACCTTCGAAGAAATGCTGGAAATGGCGAGCCAAGGCTCCAAGGTACTGCAGATCCGCGCGGTGGAATTCGCCGGCAAATACCAGGTGCCGCTGCGCGTGCTGTCGAGTTTTACCGAAGGCCAGGGCACTCTGATCACCCTAGACGACGAGGACGACATGGAAAAACCCCTGGTATCCGGCATCGCCTTCAATCGCGACGAGGCCAAACTCACCGTGTTGGGTGTGCCCGATGTGCCAGGCGTGGCCTACCGTATTCTGGGGCCGATCAGCGATGCCAATATCGAAGTCGACGTGATCGTTCAGAACGTCGCCCAGGATGGCACGACCTCGCTGACGTTCACGGTTCACCGCAACGAAATGAAAAAGGCCCTGCGTGTGCTCGAGGGCTTGCAGGAGAGCCTCGGGGCGACCTCGATCACCACGGATGACCGCATTGCCAAGCTGTCGCTGGTGGGTGTAGGCATGCGTTCCCATGCCGGCGTGGCGGCGCGCATGTTCCGGGCGCTCGCCGAGCACAATATCAATATCCAGATGATCAGCACGTCCGAGATCAAGATTACGGTGGTGGTGGACGAGAAATACCTCGAACTTGGTGTGCGGGCGCTGCATACCGAGTTTGAGCTGGATGCAACTGTTTGAGTTGAGACGACTTTTCGCACGGATCCCGACCCCCGCCAGAGCCGGAGTCCCGCAAGGGTGTCCGACGGGCGCCGCTGCGCCGGATTTCGAATATTAGCGTTTCGTGAAACTTTGCAGGGCCTCTGCTAGACTAACTTGGTGTGGTACGGCGAGAGAGGTGGCTGTACCACCAAGCAAAACAATAACTAACGTTGAAAGGAACAGGCCGCAGCGAATTGTTTTACGGCCATTTTCGTACTTGGCATCATGGAGAAATGGAGGCAGCAATGCTCATACTCACCCGACGGGTTGGGGAGACCATCGTCATCGGAGATGACGTAACCGTCACAGTGTTGGGAGTGAAAGGCAACCAGGTTCGGCTCGGCGTCAACGCGCCACGCGACCTGCCGGTTCACAGGGAAGAAATTTACGAGCGCATCCAGCAAGAAAATCAGGTGGTCGCCGGCGGCAACTAAAATTCGCCGCGGCTCATTTACTGCCGTTGTCACTTTGGCAGCACTTATTGCTGTGTTAACATCGCGGCCCGTTTGCCGGTAAGGGAGCGGGTCGCAGTCTTGAGAACCATCCAGTCTTGAGAGTTGCCCCATCTTGCGAACAAGATGAACCGCCCCGCGACCGGGAACCTTCGAGTATCCGGTGCCGGCGCTCTTTCGAACTCCACATCCAATCAAGCGGGTCGGGCGATTGTTGAGCGAAGCAGTTTTTTGGTGAGGTGGCCGAGTGGCTGAAGGCGCTCCCCTGCTAAGGGAGTATACCCTTACCGGTATCGAGGGTTCGAATCCCTCCCTCACCGCCAAATAAAAAGCCCCCGTCAGGGGGTTTTTTATTTGGGAGGCCTTTCTGTTGGATGGACGGGGGATGAGGGCCCCGGTTCGACCCGGAGCCCCCGTTGCGGGCTCCGAGAGCGCCCGCAACGCGGGCGACCCGAAGGGCGAGGGCGCGAAGCCCGAGTAATCCCTCCCTCACCGCCAAATAAAAAGCCCCCGTCAGGGGGTTTTTTATTTGGGAGGCCTTTCTGTTGGATGGACGGGGGATGAGGGCGAGGGCGCGAAGCCCGAGTAATCCCTCCCTCACCGCCAAATAAAAAGCCCCCGTCAGGGGGTTGTGTATTTGGGAGGCCTTTCTGTTGGATGGACGGGGGATGAGAGCCCCGGTTCGACCCGGACGGGCGGAGCGAGCGTCCGCGACGCGGGCGAGACCCGAACGGCGAAGGCGTAATCTCCGTCACACCTCCCGGTTCAGGACCTCGCAGACAAGCCGGGCTTTGGTCAACCCACCGCCGGAATATCCTCCCGCAGCAGCACGCCGTCGGCATGCATCCGGGTCACTTCTTCTTCCGATAACCCCAGATACCGCTGCAGAATCGCGACGTTGTGCTCGCCGCGATAGGGCGTTTCGAGTTCCTCGATGCCGGGATGGTTCTTGAAGCGCAGCGGCATGCCGGGCATCTGGAAGGTGCCGGCGCCGCGCTGGGTGACCGTGCGCACCGTGCCGCGCTGAACCAGATGGGGATGCGCCATGGCCTCGGGCACCGACAGCACCGGCGCCACCGGGATGCGGGCCGCCTCCAGTTTTTTGATCGATGCAGCATCGCTGTCCTGGCGTTGCAGCCAGTCCTCGATGATGGCGATCAGTTCGAAGCGGTTGCGGACGCGGTCGTTGATGTGCGCGAAGCGCGCGTCCTCCAGCAACTCCGGCATGCCGATGGCCGTGCAGAACGCCGGCCACTGCTGCGGGGTGGCGACGATCATGATGTAGCCGTCGCGGCCCTTGAAGGCGCCGGTGGGGCAGAGGATGCGCTGGTGCGAGCCGCTGCGGCGCGGCGCCACCTTGCCGGCGCTGGCGCTGTAGACGCCCACCGACATTTCGTGGCAGTGGAAATAGCTGTCGAGCAAGGTGATGTCGAGGTGGTCGCCGCCGCCGCCCATGGCGCGGTTGAAGAGCGCACCGTTGATGGCGGCCAGGGCATGGGCGCCGGTCATGGTGTCGCCGAGCGCGGCGCCGGGCAGGCTGGGGCCCCGGTCTTCCTCGCCGATCAGGCTGCTGACCCCCGAGTAGGCCTGGCCGATATAGTCGTAGCCGGGCAGGTCGGCGAGCGGGCCGCTCTGCCCGAAGGTGGAGATCGAGCACATGATGAGTTCCGGATTGAGCCGGCTCGCGACCTCCCAGCCACAACCCAGTCGCGCGATGGCGCCCGGGGCGAAGTTCTCGATCAGCACATCGACCTGTTTGATCAGGTCGTGAAGGATCTGTTGCCCGCGCTCGGTCTTGGCATCCAGGCAGAGGCTCTGTTTGCCGCGGTTCTGTTGCAGAAAATAAATGCTGCGGCCGCCTTTCTGGTAGCCCAGATAGCGGACCTGGTCGCCGGTGGGCGCCAGTTCCACCTTGATGATCTCGGCGCCCATTTCCGCCATCATGCGGGTGCAGGACGGACCCGCGACGTGCTGGGTGAAATCCAGCACCTTGATGCCTTCCAGAATCTGCTTGCGTTTCACGATGTTCAACCCCCGAGTTTGAAATTATTGTGCGGGCATGAGCCCGGTTTGACCTGCAAGCTACTGTGCCGCTTGCGGCGCGTCAATCGCAGCCCGTTGTGGTGCCGGCAGGCGCTCGCGCGCCCGCTGGCTTGGGTTATGATGGACCACCCGTTATTTTGACCCCGGCACTTCGACGTGTGGCCCCGGCTGACAGGCTGGAACCGAGCCGCCGTCGGATCCACCTACAGGCAATCAGGAGCCCCTATGGATTTCGCTTTTTCCGACAAAGTCCGCGAACTGCAACTGCGCGTGCAGAACTTCATGGACACCCATGTCACGCCCAATGAGGAGGTTTATTACCAGCAGGTCGAAGCGGGTGGCCGCTGGTGCGTCCCGCCGATTCTCGACGAGCTGAAGGCCAAGGCCAAGCAGGAAGGGCTGTGGAACCTGTTTCTGCCCGAAAGCGAGCGCGGCGCCGGTTTGACCAATCTCGAATACGCGCCCCTGTGCGAAATCATGGGCAAATCCAAATGGGCTTCCGAGGTGTTCAACTGCTCGGCGCCCGACACCGGCAACATGGAAACCATCGAACGCTACGGCACCCAGGCGCACAAGGAGAAATGGTTGGCGCCCCTGCTGGAAGGCAAATTCCGCTCCGCGTTCTGCATGACCGAGCCGGCGGTGGCCTCGTCCGATGCCACCAACATCGAGACCAGCATCCGGCGCGATGGCGATCACTATGTGATCAACGGCCGCAAATGGTTTTCGTCGGGCGTTCACGATCCGCGCTGCAAAATCTGGATCGTGATGGGCAAGACCGACCCGACTGCCTCGCCGCATATGCAGCAGTCGATGATCCTGGTCGAGCCCGAGACGCCCGGCATCACCGTGGAGCGCTGGGTGCCGGTCTTCGGTTACGACGACGCGCCGCACGGCCACGCCCAGGTGCTGTTCGAAAATGTGCGGGTGCCCGCGTCCAATCTCCTGCTGGGCGAAGGGCGCGGCTTCGAGATCGCCCAGGGCCGCCTGGGACCGGGCCGCATTCACCACTGCATGCGCGTCATCGGTGTCGCCGAAAAAGCGCTGCAACTCATGTGCGAGCGCGCACTGAATCGCGTCGCCTTCGGCAAGAAGCTGTCGGAGCAGACCGTGTGGCTCGAACGCATCGCCGACGCCCGCATCAATATCGAGATGGCACGCCTGCTGACCCTCAAGGCCGCCTACATGATGGACACCGTGGGCAACAAGGTGGCGAAGATGGAAATCGCCATGATCAAGGTGGCCGCGCCCAACCTTGCGCTCAAGATCATCGACGACGCCATTCAGGTGTTCGGCGGTGCGGGCGTGACCGAGGACGTGGGTCTCGCGCGGGCCTGGGCCCACACCCGTGTCCTGCGCATCGCCGACGGTCCGGACGAAGTCCATCGCAACCAGATCGCGCGGCTCGAACTGAAAAAATACCGGTAAACCAGCATCGGTGTTTGAATCGCAAGGCTCGCTTCGGCGGGCCTTTTTATTGGGCGTGTCTTAGTGGTGTTGTGTCAGCAATGTTGTTTTGGCGGTGGCGTTTGATCGCAACCGGAGGCAAGCTACCGGTTTCACGTGGATGCCTCGTGCGCAGCGCAGCGGGGCGACCAGCGGAAAAATACCCGGAAAAATGCGATAAAAATAAGGAGAACCACGATGAAATTCGGCGCCTTCATGATGCCCAACAATCCGCCCGAGCGCGGGATCGGCGCGGGGCATCGCCACAATCTCGACTACATCGGCTTTCTTGACCGCGTCGGCTTCGACGAGGTCTGGATCGGCGAGCACTACACCACGCCCTGGGAACCCTGTCCGTCGCCCGATCTGCTGATCGCCCAGGCCATCGATCGCACCGAGCGGATCACTTTCGCCAGCGGTGCATTTTTGTTGCCCTATCACCATCCCGCTGAACTGGCGCAACGCATCGCCTATCTCGATCACATGGCCCAGGGTCGGTTGATCGTGGGCGTCGGTGCGGGCGGCTTTCCCGGTGACTGGGCCATGTTCGATGTGGACGCGATGGCCGGGCAAAATCGTCGCATGATGGCGGAGGCGCTCGACATCATGGTGCGCTTCTGGACCAGCGATGGTCCCTTCGAGCATCGCGGCGAGTTCTGGACCGCGCGCCGGCCGGCGGACAATCCGCCGACCCGGTTTCACCTGCAACCGTACCAGCAACCGCATCCGCCCATCGCCATAACGGCGCTGAGCCCCCGATCCGCGTCCCTCAAACTTGCCGGTGCCGGCGGTTACCTGCCCGCGTGCATTGGTCTTGGCGATGGCTATCTGCGCGATAACTGGCGCATCGTCGCGGAGGCCGCGGACGCGGCCGGGCGCACAGCCAGGCGTGCGGACTGGCGGCTGGGCCGTGATGTGTTCGTGGCCGAAACCGACCGCGAGGCACGGCGGCTGGCGCTCGACGGACCGATCGGCCGTGTCTGGCGGGAGTACCTGCTGCCCCTCTTCAAACAGTTCGGCATGACCGGAGTCATGAAGCACCAACCGGATGTCACGGACGCCGATGTCACGGTGGAATATCTGGCCGATCACAACTGGCTGGTGGGTTCGCCGGCGACGGTGGCCGACAAGCTGGCGCGCTTGCAGCAGGAGTCGGGCGGCTTTGGTGGTCTGCTCACCATGGCCTACGACCATCTCGATCACCTGACGGCGTGGCGCGAATCCAAGCAGGCGTTCATGACCGAGGTGGCGCCCCGGTTCAGCTAACTCGGTCTTCCTCGGCGGGGCAGCAACCCGTCAGGAACAAGGCACCGGATGCCCGTTTCCACGGGCATGGCGGATTATCAGCGGTGCGCTTCAGCCGCTCACTCCACCCACCACGGTGTGGCCACCGGCGCGCCAGCGCAACATGCCGCCGGTGAGATTGGCGACGCGCTCGATGCCGGCGCGCTGCAGCAGCACGGTGGCCTGGGCGGAACGGCCGCCGGAGCGGCATACCGTCACCACGGGCTTGTCGGTGGCGATCTCGGCGATCCGCGCCGACAGGGTGCCCAGCGGGATCAGCTGCGCACCCGGGATATGCCCGAGCGGACCTTCGAACTCATCGGGTTCGCGCACATCCAGCACCTGCACGGCTTCCAGATGCTCTTCCAGCCAGCGAGGATCGATCTCCCACAGCCCCGCGAAGGTATAGGTCAGGGGTGCCCAGTGCGGCGCATCGTCCGGCACCACGCCGGTCTCGGGACGGCCGCACTTCAGGTTGGCGGGCACCGCGATATCGATTTTCTTGGGATGCGCCAGGTTGAGATTGTTCATGTAGCCGGCAAAATCCGCCTCGCTGATCTGCCCACCGCAGCGCGGGTTGTAGCGTTTCTCTTCGCCGACACTGGTGACCGTGAGGCCATGGTAGTCGTGGCCCGGGTAAAGCCGGGTGGCGTCCGGCAGGGAGAATATCTGCGTATGGATGGAGCGGTACAGGCGCCCGGCATCGCCCTGCTGGAAATCCGTGCGACCGCAACCGCGAATCAGCAAGGCATCGCCCGTGAAGGCTATGCTTTCGTCGTCGAGCACATAACTGAGGCAGCCGTTGGTGTGGCCGGGGGTCTCGCGGACCTCGAGATAGCGCGCGCCAAACTGGACGTGCTCGCCCTGGCGCAGATAGCGGTCCGCGCCTTCGACGCCGGAATTGGCGGCGATCAGAATGTCGGCGCCGGTGCGCTGCTTGAGCAGCCAGGCGCTGGTGACGTGGTCGGCGTGGCAGTGGGTGTCCAGTACCGCGGTCAGCTTGAGCCCAAGCTCCGCGATCAGCGCGGTGTCGCGGCGCGCCTGCTCGAACACCGGGTCGATGAGCACCGCGGCGCCGGTGTCGCTGTCGCCGAGCAGATAGGTATAGGTGGACGATTCCTGGTCGAACAATTGGCGAAAGATAAGCATTCCCATGTCCTCGTGATCGGGCGGCGGTGTAGCTCCGATTCTAGGGCAAGTGGCCGGTCATGGCGACGCGGGGTCAGGCCAATGTTCTGCGCCAGGTCATGGCGCCGGGCGATTTGGTCCGGGGATTCGGCCCGACTGGCGACCGGGTGTGGTATGGGGTAACTTACGCCGCCCGAAGATTTTCTCTACCCCCGCGCCGCCCGGCGGCACCACTCCAGGAGACACCCGATGGAATGCGGCATACAGATGCTGTTCCAGAACCCCGGCAACCTCAGCGATGAGGAGGTCTACACCGCCGAACTCAAACTCGCCAAACTGGCCGAGCCTTTCGGTTTCGATTCGATCTGGTGCGTCGAACACCATTTCACCGACTACACCATGTGCCCCGATGTCACCCAGTTTCTGAGCTACATGGCCGGCTGCACCAGCCGCATCAAGCTCGGCACCGGCGCGGTGATTCTGCCCTGGCACGATCCACTGCGCGTGGCGGAAGAGATCGCGCTGCTCGACTACTACAGCAACGGCCGCACCATTCTCGGCATGGGCCGTGGGCTGGCGCGCCTGGAGTACGAAGGGTTCCGCGAGGACATGAACCAGAGCCGCACCAAGTTCAACGAAGCCGCCCGGATGATCACCAAGGCGCTCGAAACCGGATTTGCCGAATATGACGGCGAAGTGGTCAAACAGCCCCGCGTCGAAATCCGCCCGCGCCCGCTGAAAAGCTTTGCCGGTCGCACCTTCTCGGTGGCGATGTCGCCCGATTCCATCGATGCCGGCGCCGAGCTCGGCTCCCAGATCATGCTGTTCATGCAGCGCCCCATCGAGCAGATGGCGGCCGAAGTGAACCGCTACCGGGAGCTGTACCGCAAGCACCAGGGACGCGAACCGCTGCCGGTACTGTGCAACGATTTCATCATCTGCGACGACAGCGCCGAGCGCGCCGAGGAGATGGCCCGCAAGTACATCGCGGCCTATTTCCTCACTGCCGCCAACCACTACGAGATGGCGGGTTCGCACTTCGCCGGCACCAAGGGCTACGCCGCCTACGGCGACGCGGCCAGGATGCTGCAGGAACTCGGGCTCGACAAGGTGGCGGATGCCTTCGTCGATTTCCAGATCTGGGGCACGCCACAGCAGATATTCGAAAAACTCGAAACACGCCAGAAAGATCTCGGCGATTTCCAGCTCAACGGCTGCTTCAGCTTTGCCGGCATGCCCTATGACTATTGCGAGCGCAGCATGAAGCTGTACGGCGCGCGCTGTATCCCTGAGCTGCATAACTGGAAAAGTCCAAGCGCCAGCGCTGCTTGACGGGTTGGTGTTGCCGACAGGCGCGCGGACTCTGGTGGTTGCACGGCAGCGCCATCAGACCGCGCCGTCGAGCGCGATGTGCCGCAAGCGGCATGCGTCTCACGGCGAACGTTACAGGCCATTCAATGAGTAACAATGCCCATTCCTGACTACCAAACGCTGATGCTGCCGCTGCTCCGCTTCGCCGCTGACGGCAACGACCACACCACGCGCGAAGCCGTTGAAGTTCTCGCTGCTGAATTTCAACTTACCCCGGCGGAGCGCAAAGAATTGTTGGCAAGTGGCCAGCAGGCAACTTTCAACAACCGAGTTGGATGGGCAAACGCTTACCTCAAGAAAGCGGGGCTCCTGGAGTCGCCACGCCGAGGGACGTTGCGTATCACCGCCCGCGGCAGGCAGATACTTGGCGACAGCCCCGCAAGAATCGACATCAAATATCTTGAGCGCTTTCCCGAATTCATTGAATTCCGCGATGCTTCACGGAACAACAGGGAAACGGCAACCGCAGAATCCGTTGCTGGCGCAGCGGAGCAAACCCCGGAGGAAGCTCTCGAACTTGCCCACCAGACGCTTCGTCGCAGCCTGGCCCAGGACATTCTTGGCCGCATCCTCTCGTGTTCTCCCGGATTTTTCGAGCGGCTTGTCGTCGAACTTCTGGTCAAGATGGGTTATGGCGGCTCTCGCCGCGACGCAGGTGAGCGTATCGGGCAAAGTGGCGACGGTGGCATTGACGGAATCATCAAGGAAGATCGTCTCGGACTGGACACCATCTACCTTCAGGCGAAGAGATGGCAAGGCTCTGTTGGTCGCCCGGAAATCCAGAAGTTCGTCGGCGCGCTGCAAGGCCAGCGCGCAAAGAAAGGTGTCTTCATCACCACCTCGTCTTACACCGCAGAGGCGATCGACTATGCATCCCGCATCGACACCAAAGTCGTACTCATTGACGGCCAGCTTCTTGCCGACCTCATGATGGACTTTGATGTCGGGGTTTCGGTTTCTGCTTCGTACATCATCAAACGTATCGATTCCGACTACTTCGAAGAGGGCGAAGTTGGTCTCTAGCCGGTTGCTGAAAAACGTCACGAAGCTGCCAGATGCGAAGCGCGGGACACGCAACGACTGGGGCAGATCCGACAGATAGCCGAAGGAGCGAGCACCGCGCAACGAGGCAGATGGCCGCTGTTACTGCTTTTCAGCAGCCTTCTAGAGGATGGAAGAAAATCAACGGAGGTCATCATGTCAATTAATCGCAGCGCACTGCTCATGCTGCTCGCCTGCGGAGTCCTGCTGCAGACTGGCTGCGCCACCCTTCGGGGTCGCGAACCCATTCAGGTCATGATGGTGGGCATTGAGCCGCTGCAAGCTGAAGGATTGGAGTTGCGCATGCTGATCAAGCTGCGCGTTCAAAACCCCAATGACTTCCCGCTGGACTTCAATGGGGTGTCGGTTCAGATGGACGTGCGGGGCAAGCGTTTCGCCACGGGCGTCAGCGACGCCAGTGGCAGCGTGCCGCGTTTTGGCGAAACGATCATTGGCGTCCCGGTGAGCGTTTCGGTGTTCGGTATTGCGCGCCAAGCGGTCGATGTCCTGACCAGCGACTACCGCGGGAAGCTCGGCTATGAGATGACCGGAAGACTCGCCGGACCCGCATTCAATAGCCTGAATTTCACGTCGCGGGGCGAGCTGACATTGCCCGAAGAAATCTTCCCGAGTGGCCAGTGAGCCGGCAAGTGCCGGCGTTGGTACCGGGTGCTTGGCGAGCCGCTGAAAAGCGCTGCGAAGGGGCCAGGAGCCCCTTCTTTTGTGCATGGCTTTTCCTGTGTCAGGTCATGCTCGGCAGACCGGTATGCGCGGTGAGTCCACCGTCGATGATGTAGGCGGCGCCGGTGATGAAAGACGCTTCGTCCGAGGCAAGAAACAACACCAGGTTGGCGATCTCGCGGGGCAGGCCCAGACGGCCGATGGGGTGCGCGCCTGCCATCCGTGCGCGCAGTTTCTCGCGGGTTTCATCGGACAGCCTGGGCAGGCCGGCAGCACTGCCCGCCACCGACATGTGGGGCGTTGCCGCGCCGCTGCCGGTGAGCGCCTGGATCGCCGGGGTGTCGATGGCGCCAGGGCAGACGCAGTTCATGCGGACACCCTTGCTGGCATATTCGATGGCCGCGGAGCGGGTGAAGTTGATCACCGCCGCCTTGCCGGCGTTGTAGGCCGACATGCCGTAATCGCCCCTGGTGCCGGAAACGGATGCGGTGTTGACGATGGCGCCGCCGCCCTGGGCGATCATCACTGGCAATGCGTATTTGGTGGCGAGGAAGGGCGCTGTCACATTGACCGCAAGGGTGCGGTTCCAGCCTGCCAGACTGAGGTTGGTGACGGAGCCGACCTCGGCGGCGGTGGCATTGTTGTGGAGGATGTCGAGGCGGCCGAACGTCTGCACGGCGTGCTGGATCATGCCCTGCACGGCTTCCGGATCCGTGACATCGGCGACGAAATGGGTCGCCTCGCCACCACGTTCGCGCAGCGTCGCGGCGACGCGTTGCGCGCCGTCGCCGTTGATGTCCACCACCACCACCTTGGCGCCTTCCTCCTGAAAGCGCAGTGCGGTGGCTTCGCCTATCCCTGAACCGCCACCCGTAATCAAGGCTACCTTGCCTGCTACTCGTCCCGTCATAACCCCTCCTGTTATTTTAAAAACAATGGATTGTGTACCTTTGTTAATTTGTATGCTGAGCTATGAACTGGCCGATACGGGCGATGGCCTCACGTCCTTCCGGCACCATGGGCGCGAACAGATGCCAAACGTGGACCATCTCGGGCCAGACCTCCAGCGTGACATCGACGCCCGCCGCCCTGGCATTGGCTGCCGTTCGCGTGGCATCGTCGAGCAGGGTTTCGAGATCGCCGACCTGGATCAACAGCGGCGGTAAGCCGGTCATATCCGCGTACAGCGGCGAGGCGGTGGGCTGGCGCGGATCGGCGTCGCCCAGATAGATTTTGGCCATCCCGAACAGCCCGCCGGGCTCCACCATGGGATCGACGTCGACCTTGGTACGCATGGATTCGCCGGTGCCTTCCAGATCCGTCCAGGGCGAAATGGGTACCGCCGCGCCGGGCAGCGGGGTGCCCGCGTCGCGCAGTGCCACCAGGGTGGCGAGCGTCAGACCGCCGCCGGCCGAATCGCCGGCGATGCTGATCTTGCCGGGCTTGTAACCCTGCGCCAGCAGCCAGCGATAGGCCTGGGTGGCGTCCTCGACCGCCGCCGGGTAGCGGTGTTCCGGCGCCAGCCGGTAGTCGAGCGCCAGCGCACGGCAGTTGGCGGCGCGCGACAGGGCCGCGATCAGGCCCTTGTGCGTGTGGATCGAGCCGATCACATAGCCGCCGCCGTGCAGATACAGCAGCACCCGATCCTGATCCACGCCCGGCGCGCAGACCCATTCGCCGGGCACGCCGCCGACATCCACCGCCTGGATCTCGGTCCCCGCCGGCGCGGCGGCGAAGTTCTTGGTCGCCTGCACGAAGTTGTCGCGCATTTTGCCGACCTTGTCTTTCATCTTTTCGTAGTCGGACGGGCCGGGGTAGTTTTTCCACAATAGTTCGAGCAGTTTCTTGCTTTCCGGGCTGGCCATGATGCTGTTCCTCGATGTGTTTGGGAGTTATTGGTTACGCCTGAAAGCGCCCTTGCAGCCAGCCGCCGATCTGCTCCACCGCGCGCTGGCCTTCGTCGAGCATGGGCGCAAACGCGTGCCACACGTGGAACAGTTCGGGCGCGTCGACCAGATCGGCTTTCACGCCGACCTTGCGGGCGTTGTTGGCCACGGTGATGGCGTCGTCGTAGAGAATCTCGCGCCCGCCGACATGGATCAGCAGCGGCGGCAGGCCGGTGAGATCGGCGAACACCGGCGAGGCCAGGGGATGCCTTACATCGGTGCCTTTCAGGTATTCGCCGGCGAGCCGGAACAGACCGTCCGGTTTCACCATGGGATCGCTGGCGGCGCGCGAAATCACCGCGCCGGCGGTGCCGGTCAGATCGGCCCAGGGCGAAATCAGCACGCCGCCGGCGGGCAGCGCCACGCCTAGGTCGCGCAGGTTCACCAGCGTGGCCAGCGTCAGGCCGCCGCCCGCCGAATCCCCGGCGATGGCGATACGGCCGGGCGCGTAACCTTGCGCCAGCAGCCAGCGGTAGGCCTTGGTGGCGTCGTCCACCGCGGCGGGAAAAGGATGTTCGGGGGCAAGCCGGTACTCGATGCCGAGCGTGCGGGCACCGGAATGGCGCGATACGTTCTGCATCAGGTAGCGGTGGCTGGTGATGGAACCGATCGCATAGCCGCCGCCGTGCAGATAGAGCACGGCGCGATCGGGGCGGGAACCCGGCGCGGCCAGCCATTCGCCGCGGATGCCGTCGACATCCACCGGAGTCAGCGTCACATCGGCGGGCACCTTGAAGCGGGCGCCACCTTCGTCGAGATTGCGGCGTTCCTCCGCGATGGGCACGGTTCCCAGCGGCGGCTGGCGTTCGAAAATCTTCAGCAGTTTGTCCAGTTGTTGTTGCGACATAAATCCCCCGGTGGTTTTGCTTGTCGAAAAATGGTTAAAAAAATTTGCGCGCTTGTTTGCTTCAGGCGTGCAGCGCCTTGCGCAACGCCGCCGCGGCCTGGTCGAGAAACTGGCGACCTTCGTCGATTGCCCCTGCCATGGATACAAAGCCGTGGATCTGGTTGCGGTAGCAGATGTATTCCACCGGCACGCCGGCGGCGGTGAGTTTGTCGGCGTATTCGGCGCCTTCGTCGCGCAGGGGATCGAAGCCGGCGGTCATCACCAGCGCCGGCGCCAGGCCGGCAAAATTATCGGCGAGCAGGGGCGAGGCCAGCGGATTGTCCCAGTCTTCGGGCGTGCGCAGGTATTGATCGAAAAACCACTTCATCGCGGTTGCGGTCAGGAAATAGCCCTCGCCGCAATCCCGATAGGAGGCCGTGTTGGCGCCCATCCGGGTGGCGGGATAGACCAGCAGTTGCAGCGCGATGGGCGGTCCGTTGCGGTCCCGGGTCATCTGGCTCACCACGGCGGAGAGATTGCCGCCGGCGCTGTCGCCGCCCACCGCGATGCGGCTGCCGTCCGCACCCAGCGGGCCGGCGTTGGCGGCCGCCCATTCCAGCACCGCGTAGCAATCGAGCGGCGCGGCGGGAAAGGGATGTTCGGGCGCGAGCCGATAGTCCGGCACCAGCACGATGCAGTCGGCCGCCGCCGCGTAATAACAGGCTTCGGCCTTGTGGGTCTCGGGGCTGCCGATCACCCAGCCGCCGCCGTGATAGTAGATAAGAATCGGCCGGGGTCCGGTCGGTTGGGTGTCCGGGGTGATGACCAGGGTGCGGATGGCGCCGCCCGGCCCTGGAATCCGCACTTCGGTAACGGATTTCGGCGCGGGCGCCTTGACGCCCACCATCTCGGTGAGGGTGGCGAAACCGGCCCGGCTTTCGGCAACCGTGCCTTCACCCAGCGCGGGCGCATTGCTGTTGGCGGTCATTTCGAGAAGTTTCGCGGCCTGGGCGTCGAGGGACATGTTGGGCTCCGGTTAGGGTTATTCGCTTGGATTGGCACCCAGCTTGGGTATGCCGGTGTTGAATACGAGAATGGATCAGGTGTCGCTCATTTCTGTCATGAGCTTCGCCACGGAAGTTGCGAGTGGATCGGATGACTGGCTCAATGCTTCAATCACACGCCGCTGGTCTTCGGCTGGGCGATTTTGGCTCAGCTTGAATTTTCCCTGTACGTCCGTGATTTCGATCTCGAAACCCACAATCATGCCCAGCAGTTTGGCATGTCTCTCTCCTGAAAAATCGGGCTTCCACGGACTGGGCACAGGTGATTCGTAAATATGGGTTAGTCGGGTAATCAGACCCTCAAGTTTGGCCTCATCCTCAATGAGTCGCGCTTTGCCGTAGAGGTGAACTACCGCGTAGTTCCATGTTGGGACCCCTGGCGAGGCATACCACGAAGGGGAAACATAGGCGTGTGGTCCCTGAAAGACCGCCAGTGCTTTACCGCTCGCCGCCAAATGCTGCCATTGTGGATTTGCCCGTGCCATATGGCCAAGCAATTTGCCGTGCGCACCCGCCGTGCTGTCAAAGAGGAGGGGCAGATGACTGACAAAGGGCATGCCATCGGGAGCTGTCACCAGCGCACCGAAAGGATAGCTTTGGACAAGTGCGGCGATGTGCTCCGGGTTTGTTTCTTTGAAATGCTTGGGGAGATACATGGCAATTCCTGAGTTCTGACGTGCTTTGGGCACCGCCCGGACTATACGGCCAGCATTTTTACCAATGCAACCGCGCCGCGTGCCCGGTCGGTGTGCCGCTCAACCCAGAAGCTGCTCAACCCAGAAGCCGCTCAACCCAAAAGCCTCTCAACCCAAAAGGAAATGGCCAAACAGGCTGGCGATCGGTTTGTCCGGATCTTCCTGCCAGCAACTGGCCTGCACATTGGCGACGCGGCGCCCCTGCTTGGTGACCTGCGCGCGCGCCCAGGTGGTCGCGATGCGGCCCGAGCGCAGATAGTCCACCGTCACATTGATGGGCTTGGGCAGGTTGTCGGTGTCCTGATCGTGGGCGAGCTGCACGATGGCGGCGGTTTCCAGCAGGCCGCCGATGACGCCGCCGTGGAGGGCGGGCAACCAGGGATTGCCGGTGTGAATCCGGTCCGCCTGGAGTTCCACGGTGAGAATGCCGTCCGCTTCGTGGACCTCGATGTTCAGCGTCTTCATGTAGGGAATGCCGGCCGAGAGCACCCCGAAGTCGTTGTTCGCCTTGGCCAGGCGGATCAGTTCCACGATGCTCATGACGAAACCCGCTCCGCCCGCGCTTCGCCGGTCTGGGGCGAGGTGATCATGAAGGTCGCCGCGCAGTTGGCGATGGGATCTTCCGGGTCCAGATGGTAGGCCAGGGCGCGCACGAAGCAGATGTTGCGCGTCACCTTGTAGCAGTGGCCGGCCGCGGTGACCGGTTGTCCCGGGGTTGCGGGCTTCAGGTAGTCGATGCGCAGATCGAGCGTGGCGATCGTCGCGCGCTGTTCCAGGGCGCAGATCACCGAGATGCCGCAGGCCGCATCCAGTACGGTGGTGATGACGCCGCCGTGCAGCACGCCGGTGGTGGCATTGCCGGCGAGTTCGGCGCGGTAGGGAATGCGCACCACGCCCTTGCCGCGGTCGATATCAATGATTTCCAGCCCGAGAAAATTGCCGTGGGGTGACTGGTTTTCCGGCTTGCCGCGAAACGCCAGAATCTGCTGCATCAATGCGTGATCGGTCATGCCGGAACCCGGGTGGTGGCTGCGCCCTGAGCTGGGTCGCGGCGGGGAGGGCGGATCATAGGAACCGGGGCGCGGCATTGCAATTGCGGCCCCGACAGCGGTCCGCGGTCGGGAGGGGCCGCGAGTGGTGGTATATTCCATCCTCGCAGTAACTGATTCTGGATACAGCCATGGGACTTTCAAAAACCGAATTGCCGGCACCCGAGCGCGCGCTGCCCGGCCGCGCCGACAAAATGCAGGTGCCGGAGCGCCACTTCGTCAACGGACATCCTCTGGTGGGTCCTTTCCCCGAGCACCTGCGCTGCGTGCAGTTCGGCCTGGGTTGTTTCTGGGGCGCCGAGCGCCGCTTCTGGCAGCAGCCCGGCGTTTACACCACGGCGGTGGGCTATGCCGGGGGCTACACGCCGAATCCGACCTACGAGGAAGTCTGTTCCGGAATGACCGGGCACACCGAAGTGGTGCTGGTCGTCTTCGATCCGGCGCTCACATCGTTGGCCGCGTTGCTGAAGGTGTTTTGGGAAGCTCACGATCCTACCCAGGGCATGCGCCAGGGCAACGACGTCGGTACCCAGTACCGCTCCGCGATCTACTGTTATGGTGCGGAACAGTTGCGGCAGGCGCTGGCGAGTCGCGACGACTACCAGGCCAAGTTGAAGGCGGCGGGGCTCCCGGAGATTACGACCGAGGTTCGCAAAGCGCCGGAGTTCTACTACGCCGAGTTCTACCATCAGCAGTATCTCGCCAAAAACCCCGCCGGCTACTGCGGGCTGCGCGGCACCGGCGTGAGTTGCGGCTGATGCGGCGTCGGTGTCAGTGAAGAACGGGCGGCTGATCCACGATGGCGACTGCCCGTTTTGCCGCTGGTACTGCCGCCGCTTCGAGTCCGCCGTGACCCTGGTGGATTTCCGCCGCGCCGGGGCTGCGCTGGATCTACCCGGCGGCTGCGATCCCGACCGCGCCCTGATTCTGGAGCTGGATGGAGAACGCTACGCCGGCGCCAGGGCACTCTGGCGCCTTGCCCACAGCCCCGGGCGCCCGGGCGGGAACCTGAATTTCTGGCTGTTCGGCAAGCGTCGTGTCGGCGCGCTGATGTACCCGCTGTTGCGGGCGCTGCGCAATACTTATCTTGTCATCCGCAAAGCCGGCGGCAAGTAGCGCCTGGCAGGTTGCTGAAAAACGTCGCGAGGGAGCCAGATGCGAGGCGCACGGAGCGCAGCGACCGAGACATATCAAGTAGATAGGCGAGGGAGCGAGCACCGCGCAACGAAGCAGATGGTGCCCGCAGCAGTTTTTCAGCAACCTGCTAGCGCCCTGTTGAAGCCCGCGCATCGTCCGGCACCAGCGTGACGTGATGAATCCAGAGTCCGCCGTCGCGGCCGGGCGCGACCCAGATCTCGAAGTGCGGATCTTTGCGCACCAGTACGCCCATGGGCGGTACTTCCGGTTCCCCCGGTTCCGCGCCTGCAAATCCGGCCTTGTTGCAGCCCTTGCCGGGCGGGGCGGTACAGCCTATGCCCCCGCCACTGCCGCCGGTGGCATAGGAGTCGTAGCTGTCTGTGTGACCGTACACGCTAAACAGCTCTTCATAGTCGTGGCTGTTCGGCCATTGACTGTCGGACGAACTGGAATAATCCATGCAGGTGCCCTGGGAAGAGCCATCCGTACTGGTATGGTCGAGGCCCAGCACATGGCCGACTTCCTGGCAGACTACATGGTTCATCTCTTCAAACGTCCAGTACGATGCGTAGCTGTCATTCATTTTCGCCGTGCCCTTGACGATGTGCCCTGCGCTGTCGAGGTAAATGGACGCGAGTCCCAGCCAGCCGTTCTGGCCGTAATCGGCATTGCAGACCCGCAGTTGTCCGGCAATCGCCTGGCAGCGTTTGCGCGCGCGCACGCTTTCATCGCCGGGCACGGCGGCGAGGTCGAGTACGGTGGAGATCGACCATTTGGCTAGGGTCGTCTCAAACTGACTCTGCCAGTCCGCGGTCATGCTGTCGACGGCAATGAGCGTGAAGGAGGGCGTGGTCCGTGCCCAGTGGTAGCCGTTCCAGCTGTTGGTGCCGAAACTCGCGGCGGAGAACAGGACGGCTGCGCCCAGCGTGGCGCAACGGAGCAAGCGAGGAAGAGCGTTCATGGCGATTTCCCTGTGTCGGGGTGGCTTGGCCGGGATCCTCACCTTCGCGGGTCCGGCCAAGGGGGTATCCGGAGTATAGGAGTCTCGCGCCGGACATCAATCCCGGGAGCGTGATCTGGTTATACTTTCGAACTACCACTCCTGGCCGAGATCGCCGAGTGCTGGCACCTGAAGGAGGCTCTGTGCACGCCATGCCGACCGTTACCCGGGTCAAGGTCGATCCCGCCTGGATCGACTACAACGGGCACATGAATCTTTCCTACTATGTGCTCGCCTTCGACCAGGCGACCGACACTTTCCACGACGTGCTTGGCATCGGTCTCGATTACCGCGAACGCCTGAACAGTTCGATGTTCACCCTGGCGATCAACGTCGATTACATCCGCGAAGTGTTCGCCCACGACCAACTGCGCATCACCACCCAGTTGCTGGATTGCGACGCCAAGCGGATGCGCTATTTCCATCAGATGTATCAGGGCGATCCCGAGCATCTCGTCGCCACCAACGAATGTCTCGCGGTGCATGTGGATATGGCGAGTCGCCGCAGCGCGCCCTTTCCGGAGCCGACCCGGGCGCGCATCGAGGCGCTGCTGGCAGCGCACCGGCAGTTGCCGATGCCGGAGCGCGCGGGGCGCGTGCTCGGGGTGCGTGCCTAGCAGGTTCCTGAAAAACGTCGCGAGGGGGCCAGATGCGAGGCGCACGGCGCGCAGCGACCGAGACATATCAAGTCGATAGGCGAGGGAGCGAGCACCGCGCAACGAAGCAGATGGCTGCCGCAGTAGTTTTTCAACAAGCTGCTAGCGGTTCAGGCTCGCGCTCAGCGTGGATCGGTCAGGCGACCTGTTCCCGCGCCGGCGTCAGCCGTTCCAGCAGATCCTCGACCGCCTGCACGCGTTCTTCGGCAGCCGGCGCCCGCACGCTGAATCTCAGGGTCGTGGCGCCGCGCAGCCGGTAGCGATCCGGCTGGCGCTGCACCAGATGCACCAGCGCCAGCGGGTCCACGGTGGTGGACTGGGAGAACTCAAACAACCCGCCCTCGACGCCGGCTTCGATCTTGACGATACCCAGGCTGGTCGCGCGCTGGCGCAGTGCGGTGACCCGGCACAGATTGCGCACCGCGTCCGGCAACAATCCAAAACGATCGATCATTTCGACCTGCAATTCCCGCAGCGCGGCCTCATCGGCGGCACTCGCCAGACGCTTGTACAGCATCAGCCGGGTGTGCACGTCCGGCACATAGGCTTCGGGGATCAGCGCCGGAATATGCAGATTGACCTCGGCGCCGGGGCGCGCGCTGAGATCGATCTCGGCCGTGCCGCCGCGCCGCAGGCTGTCCACCGCGCGTTCCAGCAGTTCCATGTAGAGCGAAAAGCCGATCGCGGCGATGTGGCCGCTCTGGTCGTCGCCGAGCAGTTCGCCGGCGCCGCGGATTTCGAGGTCATGGGTCGCCAGCGTGAAACCCGAACCCAGGTGATCGGCGGCCTGGATGGCTTCCAGACGCTTGTGGGCGTCATCGGTCATCTGGTTCGGGTGCGGCGTGAGCAGATAGGCGTAGGCCTGATGGTGCGAGCGGCCCACGCGACCGCGCAACTGGTGCAGCTGGGCCAGCCCCAGCTTGTCGGCGCGCTCGATGATGATGGTGTTGGCGCTGGGCACATCGATCCCGGTTTCGATGATGGTGGAGCACACCAGCAGGTTGAAGCGTCGGTGATAGAACTCGGACATGACGCGTTCGAGATCCTTTTCCGGCATCTGACCGTGAGCGATGTCGACACGCGCCTCGGGTACCAGTTCGGCCAGCTCGCGCGCGATCCTGGTGATGGTTTTCACTTCGTTGTGCAGAAAATACACCTGTCCGCCGCGCAGGATTTCCCGCAGCACGGCCTCGCGGATCAGGCGTGGGTCGCTTTGATGGACGAACGTTTTTACCGATAGCCGCCGTGCCGGTGGCGTGGCAATGATCGAGAGATCGCGCAGCCCGCCCAGCGCCATGTTCAAGGTGCGCGGGATGGGCGTGGCGGTGAGGGTGAGGATGTCGACTTCTGCGCGCAGGGCTTTGAGCTTTTCTTTCTGGCGCACGCCGAAGCGATGCTCCTCGTCGACGATGACGAGGCCCAGATCGCGGTACTTGATGTCGCCCGCGATCAGGCGGTGCGTGCCGATCAGAATATCGACTTCGCCGTTCGCGACCCGTTTCAGCACCGCTTCCTGCTCGCGCGCGCTGCGAAAGCGTGAGATCACTTCGATCACTACCGGCCAGTTGGCGAAGCGGTCGCGAAAATTCTGCGTGTGCTGCTGGGCCAGCAGGGTGGTCGGTACCAGTACCGCGACCTGGCGACTGGCGGAGACCGCCACGAATGCGGCGCGCATGGCCACTTCGGTTTTGCCGAAGCCCACGTCGCCGCACACCAGGCGATCCATCGGGCCCGAACTCAGCAGATCCTTGCGCACGGCAGCGATGGCATCTTCCTGGTCGGGCGTTTCCTCGAACGGAAAGTCAGCGCTGAACGCGGCATAGTCCGCCCCGGGGTCCGGGTACGCAAAGCCCACGCGCGCCGCGCGTCGGGCGTGGATGTCGAGCAGCTCGGCCGCCGTGTCGCGAATTTCCCGCGCCGCCTTCTCCTTGGCTTTTTGCCAGGTTTCGGCGCCGAGACGGTGCAGCGGCGCGGCGTCCGGGTCGCCGCCGCTGTAGCGGCTGATCAGGAACAGATTGGCGACCGGCACATAGAGCTTCGCGCCTTCGGCGTATTCGAGCGCCAGAAACTCCTGGGGTTCGCCGTCCACCGCGAGGGATTGCAGGCCCAGGTAGCGGCCGACGCCGTGATCGATATGCACCACGGGCGCGCCCGGCCGCAGTTCGGTGAGGTTCTTGACGGCCTGGTCAGCGACCTCGCGTTCGCGGGAGCGGCGCCGGCGCTGGAATACGCGCTGGCCGAACAGCTCGGTTTCCGTGATCAGGATGCGCTGGCTGTCGGGCAGCACGAAGCCGCGCTCCAGCGGATGGACGGCGATGAGCCAGAGCGCGTCCGAAGCGGCAAATTCCTCCCAGCCGGTTATGGATATCGGCGCGATTCCGAGGGGGCGCAGGACATCCAGCATGGCTTCACGGCGGCCGGCGGATTCGGCGCAAAACAGCACCGGCCCCCGGGCGTGCGCCAGCAGGTTTTCCAGTTGAGCCAGGGGCGTGCGGGATTTGGCGTCGGCGGCGATATCAGGTAGTGCGGCGGTAACGAAGTTGTGATTGCCGGGTTTTTCCGGCAGGACAGCAGTCTGCAGGTCCGTGCGCGGCAGTGCGTTGATGGCTTCGAACAGCTCGCCGGCGGTCAGAAACAGCGCCGGTGGCGGGAGCAATGGCCGGTTTGAGTCAACGCCGTATTCCCGGTAGCGGTCCGTCGCCTCGCGCCAGAATTCCTCGGCCGCCTGATGAATGTCGCCGTCCGCGAATACAAGAGCCGCCGCCGGCAGATAATCGAAGAGGGTCGCGGTGTGCTCGAAAAACAGCGGCAGGTAATATTCGATGCCGCCCGGCGCCGAGCCCTGACTGACATCCTGGTACAGCGTACAGCGCCGGGGATCGCTGTCGAAACCGAGATGCCAGGCGTCCTGGAAGCGCCGTATGGCAGCCTTGTCGAGGGGGAACTCGCGCGCCGGCAGCAACTCGATGGCGGTCATTTTCTCGATGGTGCGCTGGGTGTCCGGATCGAAGGTGCGCAGGGACTCGATCTCGTCGTCGAACAGATCGAGGCGGATCGGCTGCTTCGCGCCCATCGGAAAAACGTCGATCAGGGCGCCGCGCACGGCGAATTCGCCGTGCTCGTAGACCGTGTCGGCGGCGCGGTAGCCGGCTTGCTCCAGCGTACGGCGCAGCGCATCCAGATTGACGCGGTCGCCCGTGCGGAACACGAAGGTGTTGCCCGCGACGTAACTGGGCGGCGGCAGACGTTTCATCAGGGTGGTTGCCGGCGCGACCAGAATTCCGCGCCGGGTGGACGGCAGCCGACCGAGGGTTTGCAGCCGTTCGGAGACGATGTCCTGGTGCGGCGAGAACAGGTCGTAGGGCAGGGTTTCCCAGTCCGGCAGATGCAAAATGGGGATGGCGTTTGCTTCTCCGCTGCCGAGGAAAAATTGCAGCTCGGTTTCGAGCAGCGTCGCGGCGCTGGTGGTGGCCGCCACGGCGAGCAGCAGACCGTCGAACTCCCGGGCGGCATTGGCAATGGCAAGGGCGGCGGTTCCCCCGGTCAGACCGCCCCAGCGGCGCCGGTCGCCGGGCTTGTTGGCGGGAGGAGTGCTCAGCAGGTTGGCAGGCATGGGCAAGGCGGAAGTTCGACGGGGAGGGGATTGTACTTGTCCGGTCGCACAGGCATAAGCCGGTTCCGTGGTCGGCGGCGTAGCAGGTTGCTGAAAAACGTCGCGAGGGGGCCAGATGCGAGGCGCACGGCGCGCAGCGACCGAGACATATCAAGCAGATAGGCGAGTGAGCGAGCACCGCGCAACGAAGCAGATGGTCCCCGCAGCAGTTTTTCAGCAACCTGGTAGCACGCGCAGGGGTTTTCTGCACTAGTGCAGACGCCGGGAAAGGGGGTTATCCTTGATCCATCCAGGCTGCTCGCCGCCCATACTGTACGCAAGGCTTATGACGAAACAACACCAGGACTCGGATAGCGGTCTGGTCGTCGAGGACACCAAACCCAAGCTCAAACGCCCGGCCCGGTTCCAGGTGGTTCTCCTCAACGACGACTACACGCCCATGGAATTCGTGGTGGAGATCCTTGAACAGATCTTTGGCATGGACCGTGAACTGGCGGTCCGCGTCATGCTCAAAGTGCACACCGAAGGCAGGGGCGTGTGCGGCGTGTTCACCAAGGAGGTTGCCGAGACCAAAGCCGAGCAGGTCAATCAGGCCGCCCGCGAGCGTGAACATCCTTTGCTTTGCCAGATAGAACCGGCGGACGATCCGAATCAGTAAGAGGACTGACCATCATGCTCAGCAGAGAACTTGAAGCCACGCTCAATGCCGCCTTTCAGGAGGCGACGTCCCGGCGGCACGAGTTCATGACCGTCGAGCACCTGCTGTTGGCGCTGCTCGATAACAGCTCTGCGCTGCGGGTATTGAAGGCGTGTGGCGTCGATTTGCAGACGCTGCGCAACGACCTCAACGAATTCATCGAATCCACCACGCCCGTGATTGCGACCGACGCGCCACAGCGCGAAGCGCAACCGACGCTGGCGTTTCAGCGCGTCTTGCAGCGCGCGATTTTTCATGTGCAGTCGTCGGGCCGCAACGAAGTCCAGGGCGAAAACGTGCTGGTCGCGATCTTCAGCGAACAGGAGAGCCAGGCCGTTTACATGTTGCGGATGCTGAACATCTCCCGCATCGATGTGGTGAATTTCATCGCCCACGGCGTGACCCGCTTTGCCGATCAGTCGGAGAACACGGGTAACGCGCCCGGTGGCCAGGGCGGCGAAGCGGGTGCGCCGGCGGGTGGGGAAGGCAGCGCGCTCGAACAATTTGCGACCGATCTCAACGCCCAGGCCAAAAAAGGTTTTATCGATCCGCTCGTGGGGCGTGCCCAGGAGCTCGAGCGGGTCTGCCAGACCCTGGTGCGCCGCCGCAAGAACAACCCGCTGCTGGTGGGTGAGTCCGGGGTCGGCAAGACGGCGATCGCCGAAGGGCTCGCGAAGCGGATCGTCGAGGACGAGGTGCCCGAGGCGATCAAGGGCAGCGTCGTTTATTCGCTGGACATGGGTGCGCTGCTGGCCGGTACCAAGTATCGCGGCGATTTTGAAAAACGCTTCAAGAGTCTGCTGGCGGAACTGGCCGAAAAGGAAAACGCGATCCTGTTCATCGACGAAATCCATACCATCATCGGTGCCGGCGCGGCCTCGGGCGGGGTGATGGATGCCTCCAATCTGCTGAAACCGCTGCTCACCTCGGGCCGCTTCCGCTGCATCGGCTCCACGACCTACCAGGAATATCGGGGAATTTTCGAGAAAGACCGGGCGCTGTCGCGCCGGTTTCAGAAGATCGATGTGCCAGAGCCTTCCGTGGCCGAAACCGTGGAGATACTCCAGGGCCTGAAATCCCGTTTCGAAGAACACCATGGTCTGCGCTACACCCAGGGCGCGCTCCAGTCGGCGGCGGAACTGTCCGCGAAGTACATCAATGACCGCTTCCTGCCCGACAAGGCCATCGACGTGATCGATGAAGCCGGTGCCTATCAGCAATTGCAGCCGGTGTCGAAACGCAAGAAGACGGTGGGTGTCGGCGATATCGAGGCGGTGGTGGCCAAGATTGCGCGCATTCCTCCCAAGAGCGTGTCCAGTTCGGATCGCGAGCAACTGCGCAATCTCGGCCCCCAGCTGAAGATGGTCGTGTTTGGTCAGGAGGCGGCAATCGACACGCTGGATGCGGCCATCAAGCTTGCCCGCGCCGGTCTGCGCGAGGGCGAAAAGCCCATCGGCAGTTTCCTGTTCGCCGGGCCAACCGGCGTCGGCAAGACCGAAGTGTCGCGGCAACTGGCCCAGGTGCTGGGTGTCGAGCTGCTCCGCTTCGACATGTCCGAGTACATGGAACGCCACACGGTGTCGCGACTGATCGGCGCGCCGCCCGGTTATGTGGGCTTCGACCAGGGTGGTCTGCTCACCGACGCCGTCACCAAGCATCCGCACTGCGTATTGCTGCTGGATGAAATCGAGAAGGCGCACCCGGACGTGTTCAATCTGCTGCTGCAGGTGATGGACCACGGTTCGCTTACCGACAATAACGGTCGCAAGGCGGATTTCCGCAACGTCATTCTGATCATGACCACCAATGCCGGCGCCGAACTCATGAGCCGTGCGTCCATCGGTTTCAGGCATCAGGATCACGCCAGCGACGGGATGGAAAGCATCAAGAAAATGTTCAGCCCGGAGTTTCGCAACCGGCTCGACGCCATCGTGCAGTTTGGTGCCCTGGGTCGCGATGTCATCAAGACTGTGGTGGATAAATTCCTGGTGCAGTTGCAGGCGCAGCTGGACGACAAGAAGGTGCATATCGAAGTCGATGATGCCGCGCGCGAGTGGCTTGCCGAGCATGGCTACGACGAGAAAATGGGCGCGCGACCCATGGCGCGCCTGATCCAGGAAAAACTCAAAAAACCTCTCGCCGAAGCCGTGCTGTTCGGAGCGCTGGCGAAAACTGGCGGCAAAGTTGTCGTCACCATGGCAGACGACGATCTGGCGCTGGAGATGGTTGCTGCGGAATGACTCGGGCGCCGCCGTCTGATCTCGGTCGCAGGTGCGACAGCGATTTCAGAGCGGCAGTGAGTTCAGAAGGAACGCGGGGCCAGTCGGTGCGAGGCGCGTGGCTTTCAGAAGAAAACGTGTCGGCGGAGTGCGGGTCCTTGGCCGGCTAGCGTGCCCGGTAGGTAATGCGGGCCTTGCTCAGATCGTACGGGGTCAACTCGACCTTCACCTTGTCCCCGGTGAGGATGCGAATATAGTTCTTGCGCATCTTGCCCGAGATATGGGCCGTGACAATGTGACCATTGTCGAGCTTCACGCGGAAGGTGGTGTTGGGAAGGGTGTCTACGACCTCGCCTTCCATTTCAATCGACTCTTCTTTCGCCATATGACCTATGTCTTGTGCCGCGGAAGCGGGCTGGGCTGGAGTGAAACGCGGGCGCATTGTGCCCCAAAGCCCTGCGCTTGGCAAAAATGACGCGCCTTCGGCGAAAATGCCGGCCCTTCAGCGTGGGGAGCGCAACAGGCCTGCTTTCCGCTGCGGAATTCTCGGGGCCTCAGCGCCTGGCAACTGGTCCCGATCGTCATGCTCCGCACCGTATCCGCGACCGGAATGATGTCCCGCCGAACCACCGTAGTGGAAATCGCCGCCGTGACCGTGGATATCAATACTGAACGGCACCTGATGCGGGTGCACATAGCGGTTGTAACCGGGATACCAAAATGGTGCGTAGCCGGCGGGTTCCGACGCGTAGCCAGGCTCGGAAACGGCGGGAGGTATCGGCGCCGCCGGCGGTCGGGCCTCGGCTTGTGCTTTCTCGCGCTGCAAGCGATCGTCGCGCAAGCGGTCGGCGGTTGCAGCAACGCGGTCGATGCGCTTCTGCAATTCTTCTTCGGAGACAACGGGATCTGGCGTCGTAACGCCCAGATCCTCGACCGCAACCGCGCCGGGAGAAGGCGCATCCCCGTAAGTGACCTGCCCCTTGGCATCGGTGGATTTATAAACCTGGGTTTCTGCCCAGATTCGTGAGCCATGGAGCGCCAACACGAGCGCGAGCAACCCCAGCATGCCTGCCCGCATGCCATCCACAGGCTTGAGCCGCACCGTCGGATCCTCCATATGTTTGCTTCGCGTCACTGAGACCATTGCCGCGCAGAAAGGATCACCATCGGTTGTCGCGCTGGTCGGCATCGATCATTTTCGGCGCTTCTGGACTCCAAAGCCGATCTCTGCGACCAGATGTCTTTTTGAAGTCTCTGATTCTCTTGGCGGCCATGGATAACCTCGTTTATCCGATTAGACTAAGTCGTGTGAGTCGCGGATCGAACGGCAGTGGTTGTCCGGCGATCCCGCCACCGCGAGACGGGCGTGTGTTCGTCTGAGGTCTGATTCCATCAGGAGAGTCACCATGGAACGACATTTTTTTGCCAGCGACAACCTTCAGGATCTTGAGGTTCTGGAAATGGAGCTCGAACAACAGGGCGTCGTGACACCACAGATTCATGTGCTGAGCAATCTGGATAGCGAAGTGGCCAACCACCGGCTGCACGAGGTGAGCAGCCTGATGCGCACCGACGTGATTCGTAAAGGGCTGGTGGGGGCGATGTGCGGGGTTCTCGGCGGCTGTGCGGTGCTGGTGATTGCGTCCGCATCCGGTTTCGCCGCTCAGTTTGGCTGGGTTCCCTTTATCTTTCTGGCGGTGATTGTGTTGGGGTTTTGCACCTGGGAAGCGGGCTTTCTGGGCTTTCAGTTGCCCAATGCGCGGTTTCGTCCCTTTCAAAAGGTGCTCGATGAGGGGCGGCATGTCTTTTTTGTCGACTTGCGGTCCGATCAGCGTTTGCTGCTCGCCGATATCCTGTCCCGGCATCAGGGACTCCAGACTCTCGGCACTGGCGAAGGTACGCCCTGGTGGCTGATTTCCCTGCAAGACAAGTTCCAGCGGTTTGTGCGCTGGGCGCCTTGATCCCCTGAACAGTTGCTTCGCCAGCCTGTTACTGCCGGCTGGCGAAGTGCTTTGCCGCGCTGGGCGCTCGCGCGATCTCGCCGCGGGGAGCGCATGACTCGGTCATAAATTTCGTCGGTTTCGGCTACCATTGCGCGCCTTCCCGGCCGCCATGATGCCACGACGAGAGACCGCCTATGTATCTGACCCAGGGTTTGCGGCGTTGCGCCGAACGCAACCCGGACCGGCTCGCGCTGGCGGGTGGAGGCCGCCAGCGGAGTTGGCGCGACTTCAGCGATCGGGTCGCGCGGCTGGCAGGCGGGCTGGTCGCCATGGGATTGCGGCCTGACGACCGGGTCGCGATCCTGTCTCACAACGGTCCCGAATACTTCGAGTTCAGTTACGGCGTGCCCTGGGCGGGCGGGGTCATCGTACCCCTCAACAACAAGCTTTCCACTGGGGATCTGGTTTACATCCTGAATCATTCGGGAACCCGGTTTCTGCTCGCCGACGAGGATTTCCGGGAATTGATCGACGGTTTTTCCGGGCGACTGGAATCGGTGGAAAAGACCTTTTATTTCGCGCCGGGGCGGGATGACAGCGCCTACGAAAATCTGATCGCTTCCTCGCCGCTCCTCGACGACCAGTTGCGCGGTTACGAGGACATGGCAGGCATTTTCTACACCAGCGGCACCACCGGGCGACCCAAGGGCGTGATGCTCAGCCATCGCAACCTGCTCTGGAACGCCATGAGTGGCATCATCAACTATGGTCTCAGCGAAGCGACGGTCTATCTTCACGCCACGCCGCTGTTCCACGCCGCCGGTGGTTCGCGCGTGTTCACCATGGTGACCGCCGGCGTCACCAATGTGATTCTCCCGCGCTTTGATGTGCGGGAATTATTGGCAGCCATTGAACGGCATCGCGTTACCAGCCTGCTGCTGGTGCCGACGATGATCAACCGTCTCGTGAATGATGCTGCGCTCGGCGATTACGATTTGTCGAGTTTGCGCACCATCGCCTACGGGGCTTCGCCCATGCCGCAGGCGGTGCTGGCGGACGCCTTGCAGAAACTTCCCGGTGTCGGCTTCTGTCAGGCCTACGGCATGACCGAGTTGTCGCCGGCGGCGACATTTTTGGACACGCGCTATCACGTTCTCGACGGCCCGGACGCCGGACGTCTGCGCTCCTGCGGACGCGCGGTGTGGGGCGCTGACGTGCGTATCGTAGACGACCAGGATCGCCCGTTGCCGAGCGGTGAAGTTGGCGAAATCGCCGTGCGCGGACCCATGGTGATGCAGGGCTACTGGCGCGATCCGGAGGCCACTGCCAAGGCGGTGCGCGACGGCTGGATGCACACCGGCGATGCCGGTTACCGCGACGCGGATGGCTTTTTCTATATCGTCGATCGCATCAAGGACATGGTGATCACCGGCGGCGTCAATGTGGCCTCGGTGGCGGTGGAGGATTGCATTCACCAACTGGAAGCGGTGGGGGAATGTGCGGTGTTCGGCGTCCCTCACCCAGATTGGGTGGAGGCGGTGCACGCGGTCGTGGTGCCTCGCGCGGGCGTCGCGTTGACGGTGGCAGATGTCATCGCCCATTGCCGGGCGCGGTTGGCTGCCTATCAGTGTCCGCGCTCGGTCGAGATCCGCACCCAGCCGCTGCCCATTTCCGGCACCGGCAAAATCATGAAAAACGAACTGCGCAAACCCTTTTGGCAGAATCCCGACGCCTGAATGATACGGTCTGGCCCCCGGAGCCGGGAGTCAGACCGTCCTGACTTTCGATCAGTGCTGTCCGATCGGTGTGCGCAGCACCAGGCCATCCAGTTCCGGCGCGGCTTTGAGCTGGCACGCCAGGCGGGAATTGGTGTCGCGTCCTTCCGCCAGGTTGAGCATCGCATCCTCCATGCTTTCCATGGGCGCCAGCTTGGCGAGCCAGGCGTCATCGACAAAGACATGGCAGGTGGCGCAGGCGCACACGCCGCCACAGTCGCCATCGATGCCGGGCACCAGATTGCTGACTGCCGCCTCCATCAGCGATATGCCTTCCTCGACGTCGACGACGCGTTGGGTACCGTTGTGTTCGATATAAGTGACTTTGATCACGCTGAAACTCCTTTATGGGCAGGATTTGTTGAATGCCCGCAGCTTGCTGCGGGCGGTCGGGTATGGATTCAGGCCAGCAGGTCTTTTACCGGTACCGCATCATCGGCGAGACGGGCTGCATCCACAGTGCCCGGGCGCGGAATCAGGGTCCGCGCGGCGATGAATTCCGCCGGCCGGTTGATGGCATCGACCGCCAGCAGGCGCTTGCCCAGCAGGTAGAAAACCGCAAAGGAACGGGTCGTCGGATCGCCGCGCACCACGACACTGTCGTAGCCGCGGTTGATGCCCGCCGTCTGCAATTTGATATCGTACTGGTCGGACCAGAACCAGGGCACCTGGGCGTAGGGTTTGTGTTTTCCGGCCATGGTGGCCGCTGCGGTCTTGGCCTGTTCGATGGCGTTGTGCACCGATTCCAGGCGGAAGCGACAGCCGTAGATCGCATTGGGATGATTGGTGCAGTCGCCCGCCGCCAGGATGCCGGGCGTCGCGGTGTTGCCCAGCTCGTCCACCAGAATACCGTTGTCGCAGGCGATGCCCGCGCTCTGGGCCAGCTCCACATTGGGCAGCAGCCCGATGCCGGCGAGCACCAGTTCCGCGTCAAGCCCTTCGCCGTCACCGGTGATGACCCGGGCCAGATCGGCCGTGCCCTCGATGCGGGTGACCGCGGTATTGCAGCGAATCTCGACGCCGGCTTCGGCGTGGATGCGCTGAAAAAATTCCGACACCTCCGGGCTGGTGACCCGAGCCAGCGCCCGGGGCGCGGCCTCCAGCACCGTGACCCGGAGCCCGTGCTTGGCGGCGACTGCGGCCACCTCAAGGCCGATATAGCCGGCGCCGATAATCACCAGCCGCGCACCCGCGCGGAAATGGCGACGCAGGCGTTCCACGTCCGCCACGGTGCGCAGGTAGTGCAGCCGGGGATGATCGGCGCCGGGGCAGTCGAGCTGGCGCGGCCGACCGCCGGTGGCAAACAGCAACTGGTCGAACGCCAGTTGTTGACCATCGTCGAGCGTCAGGCGCCGGGCCTGCGCGTCCAGCGCGGTTGCCACGACGCCCAGCACGGGTTCGACGTTGGCCTGGCGATAGAACGCCTCGGGTTTGATAAGCAGACGTTCCTTGGGCAGCTCTCCCGCCAGAAACGCCTTGGACAGCGGCGGGCGCTGGTAGGGCAGCAGCGGCTCGGCTCCAATCAGGAGCACGCGGCCGCCGAAGCCTTCCTGGCGCAGGCTGGCTGCCGCCTGCGCGCCGGCCTGGCCGCCGCCGAGAATGAGCACGGTCTCGGTCATGGATCGTGCTCCGTTCAGGCGTTGATGCGAACCGGCATCGATTTGTAGTTGCGAATGGCGTAGGTCGTCGCGCGTTCCGGTTGAGTCACCACCTCGATCTGGCCCGGCTCGGGCCAGCGCTTGATGGCCTCTTCCCAGAGGATTTTCAGTTGCAGTTCCGCCAGCCGGTTGCCGACGCAGCGGTGAATGCCGAAGCCAAATGACAGATGCTGGCGCGGCCGGGCGCGGTCGATGACCAGCTCTTCGGCGTTTTCGATCACTTCCTCGTCGCGGTTGCCGGAGTAGTACCACATCACCAGTTTTTCGCCCTTGCGGATGATCTGGCCGCCAAGTTCGCTGTCTTCCAGCGCGGTGCGCCGCATGCTCATCACCGGCGTCTGCCAACGAATGATTTCCGGGATCATGGACTCGACCAGCTTGGGATTGGCGCACAGCTTGCGGTATTGCTCCGGGTAGGTGTTCAGCGCGAGCAGGCCGCCGGTCATCGAATTGCGGGTGGTGTCGTTGCCACCCACGATCAGCAGGATCAGGGTGCCCAGGAACTCCTGCGGAGGCATGTTCCGGAACGCTTCGGAGTGGGCCAGCATGGAGATGAGGTCGGGGCGCGGCTCGGCGTTCACCCGCTCGTTCCACATGCGGGAGAAATAGGCCGCGCATTCCTGGAGTTCACCCATGCCGGCGGTGCGCTCGGCGGCGGATACATAGCCGGTCATGGCGGTCGCGGTGTCGGACCAGTGGGTGAGTTTGCGGCGCTCCGCCCAGGGGAAATCGAACAGGGTGGCGAGCATCTGGGTGGTCAGCTCGATGGAAACCCGATCCACCCAGTCGAAGGTCTGGTTCAGCGGCAAGGCGTCCAGCGTCTCGCCGGTACGTTCACGGATGCCCTCGGCGAATTTGGCCAGATTTTCCGGACCGACCGCCGGTGAGACCACCTTGCGCTGCACGTCGTGCTTGGGCGGATCCATGGCGATGAACATCTCGATATCGAGGCCCAGGTTGCCATCATCCAGCGTGATACCGCCTTGCTGGGACGAGAAGATCGGGTGACTGGTCTCCACCTTGACGATGTCGTGGTACTTGGTCACCGACCAGTAGGGGCCGTAGGCGCTGTTTTTGCAGTAATGCACCGGAGCTTCGCGGCGCAGGCGCGCGAAGTAGGGGCCGTAACTTTCGGTGGCGAGTATCCTGGCATCGGCGACATTGATGTCCTCGAGCGGCATCGCGAGGACATCCGCCGGGATGTTGGTATGAGCGGTTGCTGCGGTCATGGCATTTACCCCTGTGACTTTTTTGGTGATCGCGCGAGACCGGTTGATCTGGCGCATTTTTATCGGTGAGACACTTTAGAAGATTGACGAACACTTGATGCAGGTCAGAAAACGACAATCAGGGGGCAGTAAGTGACAGTCTGCAACGGTGGGTTACGGGGGCGCGCCCCGCGGCGCGCTGATCAACCCAGGCGGCTGCGAAACATGAAAAATACCGCGCCGACCAGACAGAGTCCCGCCCACAGGTAATCGAGTTTCAGCGGTTCCTTCAGATACAGCAGCGCGAACGGCACGAACAGGCTCAGGGTGATGACTTCCTGAATGATCTTCAGCTCGCCAACACTGAGCACGGTGTAGCCGATGCGGTTGGCGGGCACCTGGAACAGGTATTCGAACAGCGCGATGCCCCAGCTGGCCAGCGCGGCGACCAGCCAGGGTTTGTGGTTGAGTTCGCGCAGGTGGGCATACCAGGCGAAGGTCATGAACACATTGCTGCACAGCAGTAATAGGATGGACGTGATTACCGGCGGCATGCGCAACTCCACACGACGCTTGCGGCATTGAGGCTCATGCGCTGTCAGGCCAGTGTGAGGCGCAGGACGCTGCCCTCGCCATCGGCGGCGATCAGCAGACCGCCCCGGTGGTCCACACAGAGGCCGCCGGCAAAGTCGAGCGGGCAGATCGCGCCGACCGGCAGGTTTTCGGCGATGACGATGGCGCCGGCGTCGCCATCGAGACCGATGGCATGGAGTGCGCGCCGGCCCCGGTCAAGCACATGGAGCCAGCCGTCCAGACACGCCATCCCGCGTGGATCGCGGAGACCGCCGATCAGTGTGGTGGCAGCGCCGTCGCGAATGCGTATGACCCGCCCCGCGCCGGTTTCCGACACATGGAGTTCTCCGTTGGCGAGGAGCACGTCCGTGGGTCGATTCAATCCGGATATCAGCGGCGTGACCGCGCCGTCCGCCGCGATGTGCAGCACGGCGCCGTCGGTGGCGCGCACGGTGTAGATCACGCCCTCGGCACCCGCGCAGAGTCCCTTGAGTTCACCCAGTTTTTCCGCCTGCGCGCGCGCCTTGTCGGTACCGATGTCGTAGCGCAGCACGTCGCCGCGGGCGGTGGTCATCAGGATTTCGCCAGGCTGTCCCGCGGCCACGGCGCGTACAAAACGCGGTGCCGATTTGTCGAGCGGGCTGCCGATACGGCTGATCTGTCCGGTGGCGGACAGTGCGGCCAGACTCAAGCCATCCACCACCAGCGCGACGCCGGAGGGGTCACAGGCGATGCCCCAGGGCCCCACCCAGCCGGGCTCGACCAGAACGCGCTCGCGATTGCTGCCATCGGTGGCGACTTCCGCCACGCCGCCATCCACATAGTGGGAGAGGAAAAGTCTACTCGCGCGGTCGATGGCGAGGTTGTCGATACCGGGACGCACCCGCGCGATCACCTGCCAGCGGCCGGTGACGATGTCGATCCTGGCCACTTCGCCGTTGCCGGCCTGGGGCGAGAGCAGTTCTCCCGCCGGGGTGAACTTGCAGGCGGTGGGAAACGCCAATCCGTCGGCGACTTTTTCCAATTTGCCCGTCTCGGGGTCGGCGCGCCAGATCTCCCCGCGCGGCACCAGCGGGAAATACAGCTTGCCGTCCGGCCCGCCGGCGAGTGCGTTGGGACCGTCGAGATCATCGGCAATCAGCCGGGGCGGGCGGCTGCCATCGGGATAAAGCTCGAACAGGCGGCCGCCGGGACGGTGTTCGTCGATGAAGAGGCGATTTCTGAATACCGTGACGCCGTTGGCGCTGGGCAAAGCGTCGGCCACGATATCGATGCGGCCATCGGGTCGGCGCCGGCTGACGCGGGCGCTCATCACCTCCGTCGAATACATGTTGCCGTCCGCATCGAACGCCACATCATCGGGGCCGGTAATGGCGCGTCCGTTGGGTGCGATGTGATCCAGCGTCCCCGTCGCGGTGTCAATGGCGGTCACCTGGCTGCCCATCGCCTGGGCGACATAGAGCCGGCCATCCGGGCCGAACTGCATGCCGTTGGCGCCGAACAGTGCGCTCGGCGGCGTCACGCGTTCAGCGCGCCACCCAGAGTGGAGTTTGATGGCGTTGGCAGCGGGGCCGTGCAGGGCGAGAAATCGGTTCATGGGAGCTCCCGGTCAGATAGTCGATTCCGCGATTGTTGCGCCGGCAGAGGGTGGCGGCAACCGGGTATTTGCCGGGCATAAAAAAACCGCCGTCGCCCCGGGGGCGACGGCGGTTTTAACGACGAACGTTATTGAACCTGAATGGGCAGGTTAAACAGTTTTTTCACGTTGTCGTGCCGAATGGCATTCTTCTGCACGTCGGTCAGGAAGGAAGTCTGTTCCGCCAGGATTTCCTGCGAGTGAGGCCAGGTGGCATCCGTGTGCGGATAGTCATTGGCCCAGACCAAGCAGCCGCTGTCGACGATGTTCTTGTTCAGGTAAGCGGTGGCATCGTCCTGGAACGTGAAGGACACATTCTTGGTGATGTACTCGCTCGGCATCTTTTTGAGCGTGGATTCCGCTATCGCGCCCAGGCGCTTGATGGCGTGGTCGGCGCGGTAGGCGTAGTGCGGGATCCAGCCGGCATCGGCTTCCGCGATCACCATCTTGAGATTGGGGTGGCGGTCGAAGTTGCCGCCGAACAGGAACACGCCGAGCACGTCCTGCACACTGCGCATGATGTTCATGAAGCCGTTGGCCAGGGCGCCGCGCTTGGGTGCCAGGGCTTCCTTCACGCTGTTGTCGTCGGAGGTCAGGATGTGGAAGCAGACCGGCAGGTCGAGGTCGGTCGCGCACTCCCACAGGGCGTCGTAATCGGGATGATCGTAGTCTTTGTGCTGCGGGCGGCCCGGCATCATCATGCCGACCATGCCCATTTCCTTGGCTTTGCGAAAATCCTTGATCGTCTCGTCCACGCTTTCGGCTGCGGTTTGAGCCAGTCCGAACAAGCGGTTGGGCGCGCCGCCGCAGAAAGTTTCGAGCCAGCGGTTGTAGGCGCGCATGCAGGCCGATTTGTAGGCGAAGTCCTTGTGGGTACAGAGCACCATGCCGATCGAAGCGTAGATGATCTCGGCGCAGACGCCGTCGCGATCCTGGGCTTCGGTGCGGAATCTGGGATCCCAGGCCGCCTTGGGGAGATCCTCGAACTTGCTGAAGCGGTATTTGGCGAGCTCGTTGGCCGGAACACCGGCGGCACCCAGGAGGGCGACCGGGATGGCGTCATCAACGCCGGGGATGTGGAAAATGTGTCCGCCACCGGGCGCCTCCACAATCCGGGGAGCCTGATCCCGGTACTTGGGCTCAATGAAGTCGATGTAACAGTTTGGCGGCTCGACAATGTGCGAATCCGCTGAAATCGCCGGTTTGATCATGAATGTTGCCTCCAGGGAGTATGGATAAGTGTTTTGGACCGGGCTGAGCCGGGGCGCTCCCGGCGGGCGTCAGTACTCCATAGTGTTACCCGAAAGTCAACATTGATACCTGTGCGTATAGTGTGGTCTCGGTGGCCCGTCGGTCAGCTTGCGTCGCGGCCGGGCCTTGGAATGGTTGTTCCCGCTGAGCCCGTCGTGCGAGACGCCGCGAGAGCGCGCGGTTCAGGTGGTTCTTGCAGGGTTACGATCCGAACGGAATCCCTTAGAATCGCGCGCCTGCCGTTTGTTCGCCTCCATTGCAGGGAGAGGTGAGTCGGCATCTTCCCTCTGCCATCGAGAAATCCGTGAATTCATCCGAGCACGCGCACGCCCCCACCGACAAACGTATGTTACCCCTGGCCCTTGCGGCGATCGGCGTGGTGTACGGAGATATCGGCACCAGCCCCCTGTACACCCTGCAAGTGGTGTTCGCGGGGTCCCATCCACTCGCGCTGACCCAGGGCAATCTGTTCGGAATATTGTCCCTGGTGTTCTGGGCGCTGTTTATCGTGATTACGCTCAAATACGTCAGTTTCATCATGCGCGCCGACAACCGTGGCGAGGGCGGCATCATGGCGCTGATCGCGTTGACCCTGCGCGCCGTCAAGCACCGCGAGCGACTGCGCTGGGTATTGATGTCCCTCGGTCTGTTCGGGGCGGCGCTGTTCTACGGCGACGGCGTGATCACGCCGGCAATCTCCGTGCTGAGTGCCGTGGAGGGATTGAAGGTCGCGGCGCCAACGCTTGAAGCCTATGTGGTGCCCGTTACCCTGGTGATACTGGTGGTACTGTTCATGGTCCAGGCGCGGGGCACCGCCAGCATGGGAGCGTTGTTCGGCCCCGTCATGTGCCTGTGGTTTTTCGTGCTCGCGGCCCTGGGGGTTGTCAGCATCCTGGCCGAGCCCTCGGTGCTGCGGGCAGTGAACCCGCTGTATGCGGTCCAGTTCTTTCTCGATAATCGCTGGGCTGGCTTCCTGGCGCTGGGAGCCGTGGTGTTGGCGGTAACCGGGGGTGAAGCGCTCTATGCCGACATGGGCCATTTTGGCCCGCGACCGATCCGATTCACCTGGCTCTGGTTCGTGTGGCCCTCCCTGCTGCTCAATTATTTCGGCCAGGGGGCGCTGATGCTGCGGGATCCTGGCGCGATCCAGAGTCCGTTCTATCTGCTGGCACCCTCGTGGGGGCTGTATCCCCTGGTCCTGCTCGCCACGGCGGCGACGGTCATTGCCTCGCAGGCGGTGATATCCGGGGCGTTTTCGGTGACCCGACAGGCGATGCAATTGGGCTATTGCCCGCGCCTCGAAGTGGTCCATACCTCGGACCGGGAGATCGGACAAGTGTACATTCCCCTGGTCAACTGGGGCCTGCTGGCGGGCGTGGTACTGCTGGTGCTGACCTTTCAGTCGTCGTCGCATCTGGCGGCGGCTTACGGCATCGCGGTCACCGGCACCATGGCCATCGATACGGTATTGGCCGCGGTGGTGGCGGCGACGTTATGGTCCTGGGGTCGGTTTGTGGCAATCGCCTGTGCAGCGACATTCCTGGTGGTTGACCTGTCGTTCTTCGGCGCCAATGCCGCGAAACTGTTCCACGGCGGCTGGGTGCCGGTGGTGATTGCGATCGTGATGTTCACGTTGCTGTCGACCTGGAAGCGGGGACGTGAATTGTTGCTGCAGCGGCTCGGCGGAGCTGCCGTCGACCTCGATTCCTTTCTGGCCGGAATTGCCGCGCACCCACTGCCCAGGGTTCCGGGTACCGCCGTTTTCATGACCGCGAGTCTCGAAGGCGTGCCTCATGCGCTGCTCCACAATCTGATTCACAACAAGGTGTTGCATGAGCGAGTGGTATTGCTCACTGTGACCAACGAAGACGTGCCCAACGTTCCCGCGGAAGAACGCGTTGCGATTGAACCTCTGGCGGAGAATTTTTATCGGCTGTTGCTGCGCTATGGCTTCAAGGACGAACCCGATGTGCCCGCGGCGCTCGCGGCCTGTAGCGCCTTCGGGATCGAGTTCCGCATGATGGAGACCTCGTTCTTCTTCAGCCGCGAGACGCTGATTTCCACCAAGGTGCCGGGCATGGCGCAATGGCGTGAAAAACTGTTCATCAGCATGGCACGCAATGCCGCGGGCGCCATGACCTTCTTTCGGATTCCCACCAATCGGGTGGTGGAGCTGGGCAGTCAGGTCGAACTCTGATCCGTCTCGCCTGCTGCCGGCCGCCAGTCGACGGACCCTGACCTTGCTGTCCGGACATGCTGCGACTCACTGAACTCAAGTTGCCGCTGGATCACACCGCCGCCGAGCTGCGCGCGGCGGTTCTGAGCCGGCTCGGCATCGCCGACGCTGAACTGCGTTCCTGCACGCTGTTTCGGCGCGGTCACGACGCCCGCAGACGCGGCCATATCCAGCTGGTGTACACGCTCGATATCGAGACGACTTGCGACGCCGTGCTGCTGGAAAAATTTGTCCGCGATCCCCACGTCGGTCGCGCGCCGGATACCGCCTACCGGCCCGTTGCCCTGGCGCCGTCCGGGCTGGAGGAACGCCCGGTGGTGATCGGCTTCGGTCCCTGCGGTCTGTTCGCGGCGCTGATTCTGGCGGAGTCCGGCTTTCGGCCCATCGTGCTGGAGCGCGGCAAGGCGGTGCGCGAGCGCACCCGGGATACCTGGGGCTTGTGGCGCGAGCGCGCGCTGGATCCGGAATCCAATGTGCAGTTCGGTGAAGGTGGCGCCGGCACTTTTTCGGACGGCAAGCTCTACAGCCAGATCAAGGATCTGCGCCATCTCGGCCGCAAGGTGCTGACCGAGTTCGTCGCCGCCGGCGCGCCGGAGGAAATCCGCTATGTGAGCAAGCCGCATATCGGTACCTTCCGGCTGGTGACGGTGGTGCAGGCGATGCGTGAAAAAATCATCGCCCTGGGCGGCGAAGTCCGCTTCCGGCAGCAGGTGAGCGATCTGCTGGTGGAGGATCGCCAGGTCACCGGCGTGCAGCTCGCGGACGGCGCGCATCTCGCCACCCGGCACGTCGTGCTGGCGGTCGGTCACAGTGCCCGCGATACGTTCCGCATGTTGCATGCGCGCGGCGTCCACATGGAACCGAAACCCTTTTCCATCGGCCTGCGGGTCGAGCATCCCCAAGCGATCATCGACCGTGCGCGCTTCGGAGCCCAGGCCGGTCATCCGCTGCTCGGGGCCGCCGACTACAAGCTGGTGCACCACGCGAAAAACGGCCGTTCGGTCTACAGCTTCTGCATGTGTCCGGGCGGCACCGTGGTTGCCGCCACCAGCGCGCCGGGGCGCGTGGTCACCAACGGTATGAGCCAGTATTCGCGCAACGAGCGCAACGCCAACGCCGCCATCGTGGTCGGCATCACGCCGGCGGATTTTCCCTCCGGGGATCCGCTCGCGGGTATCGCGTTGCAGGAAGATCTGGAAGCGCGCGCCTTTGTGCTGGGCGGCGGCAACTACGACGCCCCCGCGCAACTGGTCGGTGACTTTCTTGCCAACCGCGCCTCAACACAGCTCGGCGAAGTGATCCCTTCGTACCAGCCTGGCGTCCACCTCACCAACCTATGCGGTTTGCTGCCGGACTACGCCACCGAGGCGATCCGCGAAGCGATGTCGGTATTCGGCCGCCAGATTCCCGGCTTCGATGCCGCGGACGCGGTTTTCACCGCGGTGGAAACCCGCACCTCGTCGCCATTGCGGATCCGCCGCGAGCGCGACACCTGGGAAAGCATCAACACCCGGGGCCTGTACCCGGCGGGCGAGGGCGCCGGCTACGCCGGAGGAATTTACTCGGCGGCCATCGACGGCATCGAGATCGCCGAAGCCGTGGCCCGCGATTTACTGAGCGGGCACGCCCGGCACTCCGGCCAGCAGGGCATGTGAGCCGCTCTCACGCAAACGCCAGCCACTTTGATGTGGTGATTATCGGCGGCGGGGCGGCCGGACTCATGTGCGCCTTCACCGCCGGCGGGCGCGGTCGCCGCGTGCTGGTGATCGAACACAGCAACCGCATCGGCAAGAAGATCCTGATGTCCGGTGGCGGCCGTTGCAATTTCACCAACCTGCACACGACGCCCGCCAACTTTCTGTCCGGCAATCCGCATTTCTGCAAGTCGGCGCTGGCCCGCTACGGACCCCGGGACTTCATCGCGCTGGTGGAGAAGCACCGCATCCGTTATCACGAAAAGGAGCTCGGACAACTGTTCTGCGACGAATCGGCCAGTGACATCGTCGAGATGTTGCGCGCCGAGTGCGCACAGGCGGGAGTGCGCATCGCGGTGAAATGCACGGTCGGAGACATCGCGAAGTTGGATGCCGGCTTTGCCCTCGCTACGTCCACGGGGTCCGTCACCGCCGCCGCGCTAGTGATCGCCACCGGCGGTCTGTCGATCCCGACTCTGGGTGCCACCGGCTTTGGTTACCAGGTTGCCCGGCAATTCGGTCACGATCTGCGTCCGACGCGTGCCGCGCTGGTGCCGTTCACCCTGGGCGGCGTCGAGCGGGAACGCTGCGCGGCACTGAGCGGTGTCTCGCTGCCGGTCAGCGTCCGCTGTCACGGCGCTGAATTCACCGGGGCGATGCTGTTCACCCATCGCGGCATCAGCGGTCCGGTGCTGTTGCAGATTTCGTCGTACTGGGCGCCGGGGGAGGTGCTCGACGTCGACCTGTTGCCCGGGATCGACGCGCGCGACTGGCTGCAAGCGTGCCGGCGCGAACGGCCCGATGCGAACCTGCGCACGGTGCTCGCGACCGTGCTGCCGAAGCGCTTTGCGCAGGACTTGTGCGTGCATGAGTTGTCGAGCCGGCCGCTCAAGCAACACAGTCCGCCGGAGCTCGCCGCCGTTGCCGAGCTGCTGGCGCACTGGCCGCTGCGACCCGCGGGCACCGAGGGCTATCGCACGGCGGAGGTTACGCTGGGCGGCGTCGATACAAACGGGTTGTCTTCCGCGACCATGGCGTCGAAGATCGTGCCGGGCCTGTATTTCATTGGCGAAGTGGTGGATGTCTCCGGCCAGCTCGGCGGCTTCAATTTTCAGTGGGCCTGGGCGTCCGGCCATGCCGCCGGCCGCGCCGTCTGAACACTTCGCCGACATGCGCCGCCGAGCAGGAACCGACAGATGCTGGAAATATCGAACACGGTCGTAATTCCCGACAGCGAGATCGAGCTGCACGCGATCCGCGCCCAGGGCGCCGGCGGTCAGAACGTCAACAAGGTCTCGACCGCGGTCCACCTGCGCTTCGACATCGCCGCGTCGTCGCTGCCGGACGAATACAAGTCGCGACTGCTGGTGTGGCGCGACGCGCGCATCACCGACGACGGCGTGATTGTCATCAAGGCGCAGTCGTTCAACAGTCAGCCGAAGAATCGTGCCGACGCCCTGGCACGCCTGGCCGACATCATCCGCGCCGCCATGGTGGTGCCGAAAAAGCGCCGGCCCACCAAACCCACGCAAGGTTCACAGGCCCGGCGCATGGACAGCAAAACCAGGCGCGGTACCGCGAAGGCACTGCGCGGGAAAATAAGCGACGATTGACCCCGGGGCGCACGTCGGACGCGGGGCGAGCTTGGGATACACTGGATAAAAATCATCGGAGGTAACCCCCATGCTCAAGGTCACGCGTATCAATCACAGCGCCATCGGTACCCGCGCCGAACTCGACGCGATGCGGCACTTCTATGTCGATGTGCTCGGCGTCAACACCGTGGAACGGGATATCCCTGCCAGGCTGGCCGACAAGATTCCCGGTTTCTGGATGCAGTTTCCCAACGGCCAGGTCCACGTCATTCAGTCCGACCCCGCCACCGGCGCCAACGCCATTCCCGGCATGGCCTGCCACCATGCCAATCCCATGGGTCCGCACACGGCATTTTTCGTGGCGGACATCGAAGCCGCCGCACAACATCTGGAAGCCAATAGCATCCCGTTCGACCGTTTCGACCGCTTCATCTTCACCAGCGATCCGGCCGGCAACACGGTGGAATTCCAGCAGGACCCGGACTGCGGCTGAGCATCACCCAATAAAAAGGGGAACAGCGTGAAAATTTATTTTTGTCTGGAAGGACTGCGCATCATCCGCGAGATGCTCCAGGGCGAGCTGCCCCACGATGAAGTGCTCGAATGTGCGCCCGCACGGCTGGCGGAGGTAATGGGCGCGGCCGACGTGCTCATCCCCACCCTGGCACCGATCACCGAAACCCTGCTGGCCGGCAGCAAGGTCAAGCTGGTACAGCAGTTCGGCGCCGGCCTGGACACGGTCGATATCGCGGCGGCGACGCGCCTGGGCATCCCGGTCGCCAATGTTCCCGCCGCCGGCACCCTATCCGGAAAGCGGGTTGCACGCCGCGCTGCGCGAGGCCGACTTCGTGGTGCTCGCGCCGCCCCTCAATGATGCGACGCGCGGATTGCTGGGCGTGGCGGAATTTGCGCTGCTGAAATCCACGGCCTATGTCGTCAACATCGCGCGCGGCGGCGTGATCGATTACGACGCGTTGCTCGCCGCGCTGCGCGACAAACGCATCGCCGGTGCAGGGCTGGATGTGTTCTGGCAGGAACCCATGGATCCCGCCGATCCCATTTTTGGCTACAATGTCATTGGCACACCCCATATCGGCGGCGCCACGGATCTCAGTTTTCGCGGTATTGCGCGCAAGGTGGCGGAGAACGTCGAGCGCCTGCGGCGGGGCGAGATGCCGGTCAACTGCGCGAATCCGGAGGCGGCACGCCGGTAACCCGCACCCGCTTCGCGCCCGGCGTCGGCACCGACGCTGGTGGCGCGGAGGTGCCGCGCCGCAGATCGATGGCGTTTTTCAGGGCGAGCAGAAAGCCCGTCAACAGAAAGGCGCCGGGGGGCAGCACCCAGAGCGGGAATTCGTAATCGTCCGGCAACACCTGGAGTTGCCAGGCGGCGGCGCCCGGGCCGAACAGCAAATCCATTTGCCGGCACAACGTTCCCTGTCCGAGCAACTCCCGCAGCGCGCCGAGCAGGAGCAACACCCAGGCGAAGCCCAGCCCCGCCAGCAGTCCGCCGCGCGCCGCCGATGCAAGTGAGTGCCGGCGGCTGGCGGCGGCGGTTGCGAGCAGCGCGCCGTTGGCCGCGATCAGGGGCACGAAGATGCCGAGCGCCTGATACAGCGGATAACGGTAGGCCTGGAGCAACAACTCGATGCAGCCGGTGAAGGTGGCGATCAGCAGCAGGAACACGGGAATCCGGACCGCGTCGGGGGTCCGCTTGCGGAGCAGGGCGACCGCGATGCTGGATGAAACCAGTACCGCCAGTGTGGCGAGCCCGAGCCCCAGGGCGGTTGCCACCGAGCGGCTCATGGCGAGCAGTGGCGAGAGCCCGAGCAACTGCACCAGCGCGGGATTGTCGCGCCACAATCCGGCGCCAAAACCGGGATTTTGTTCGGACGGGTTCATGGCGCGGACTCCGGTGCCGCGATCGCGCCGGCATCCAGCAGGCGCGCGCGATCGTCGTTGAAATAGTCGAGCGCGCGCCGCACCTGCCGCACCACCGCGCGCGAGCTGATGGTGGCACCGGTGATCTGATCGAAGGCGCCGCCATCGCGCCGTACCTGCCAGCGGTTGGGTACGGGATCGAGCAGGGATTTGCCGGTGAAGCGGCGAATCCAGTCGCTTTTGTCGGCCGCGATGCGATCGCCGAGTCCCGGGGTTTCGTGGTGTTCGAGCACCTTTACCCCGGTGACAGTGCCGTCGCGGTCGATCCCCGCGATCAGGCGGATCGGACCGCCGTAGCCCGAGGGGGACAGTGCCGGCACGATCACGGCGAGAATTTCGCCGCCGCGTTTGATGCGATAAATTCGCGCGCCGGCCTCGATACCCAGGCCGGTCCGGAATTGGGGCGGCACGGGCAGAAAGTCCAGGGACATGTCGGTGGCTTTGGCGAACGCCGGAACCACGGCGAATAGCTCGGCTTCGGCGGCCCGTTCCCGCGCCTGAGCGATGGGCGCGCGGGTGAGCCAATGGACGACGCTCAGCAATATCGCGGCGGCCAGTCCCACCACGACCAGCACGACTGCGTTACGTTGTGTTGAATCCGAAACGCCGTTGCGCGCTGCGTCGCTCATTCCGGCGGCGCCCCATGATGTTGCCGCGCGCGCCCATGGCCATAGGCGCGCGGCACGGTGATGCGGTCGATGAGAGGTGCGGCGAGATTCATCAGCAAGACCGCAAAGGCAACGCCGTCCGAATAACCGCCCCAGGCGCGAATGGCAAACACCAGTACACCGGTGAGCAGGCCGCACAGCAAACGGCCCCGGTTGCTGGCGGCGGTGGTGACCGGATCGGTGACGATGAAAAACGCACCCAGCATGGTGGCGCCGCTGAACAGGTGCAGGCTGGGCGGACCCCGGCTCGCGGAACTGCCGCCGTCGTTGCACAGCAAGGCCATCAGGACGAGCGCGGCGAGCATGGCGACCGGCGCGTGCCAGGTGATGACCCGGCGCGCCAGCAGATACACGCCGCCCGCCAGAAAGCCGAGATTGACCGTTTCCCAGCCCACGCCGGCCAGATCGCCCCGGGCGAACAATGGATGCGCGGTCTGAAACTGCTGCACCATCAGCCCCGAGTTGTGGCGGAACAAATCCAGCGGCGTCGCCATGGTGAAGCCGTCCGGTGCGGCGTGTTGCCCGGTGAAAATCCGTTGCAGTGAATCGACGAGACCGGGCAGCGTGCCGTCGGACAGCAGCGGGCGCGGCCCGGGCCACTGCGACATGGCGTCAGGGAAGGACACCAGCAGCGCCGCGTAGGCGGCCATGGCGGGATTGAACAGGTTGTAGCCCAGTCCGCCATAGGGATGTTTGGCGACGAGGATGGCAAAGGCACTGCCGGCAATCGCGAGCCACCAGGGCGCGAGCGGCGGCAGGGCGATGCCGATCAACACGCCGGTGACCAGCGCGCTGCCATCGGCGAGCGTCGGCCCCGGCGGGCGTCCGCGCAGTCGCAACACCATGGCTTCGGCGGCGAATGCAGCACTGCCGGCAAGGGCGATCTGGATCAGCGTGCCCGGACCGAAATACCAGACCATGGCGGCAATCCCGGGCAGGGCCGCGACCAGCACGCGTTGCATCACCGTGCCGGTGGTCAGGCCGCTGTGGGCATGGGGCGCGGAGGTGATCATTGCGGATTCCCGTCAGGCGTGGGCGACGGCTCAGCCGGCAGCGCGAGCAGCCGTTGGCGCGCCAGATCGCCATCGAGACGCGCCTGTTCGAGGCGTGCGCGCAGGCCGTTGCGCTGGGCTTCGGTCGCCGTCGCGTCCAGTGCCGCGAGCTGAGTTTCCAGTTGCGCGATGCGGTTTTCCGCCGCGCTCAGGGCGCGCTCCAATGGTGCCCGGCGGGGTGTGGCGGCGCCGGCGCGCGCCAGGGCTTGCTCCAGCAGATCGGTCGCGACGGGCGCTGCGTCAACCGGAGCGGATGCCGGCGCGTCGTGGTCCGCTGAAGTCCCGATCAGTCCGGCGTGGCGGGCACTGCGCTCCCCGCTCTGCCGGGCCACCCGCGCCTGGTGGGCTTCGAAGCGGCGGCGGGCCTGATCCGCGGCGCCGCGTTCGGCGCGAAGCGCGCGCACTTCGGCCTTGGCGGCACGGTAGTGGTCCACCAGCGGGATCGCGCTCGGGCACACATAGGCGCAGGCCCCGCAGTCGATACAGTCCAGCAGATGATGGCGTTCGAGTTGCCGGTGATCCCGGGCGACGGCATGGCGCAGGAGCTGCTGCGGCAACAGCGAGGCGGGGCAGACATCGGCGCAAAGACCGCAACGGATACAGGGCTGGGGTTGGCGCGCCGGCGGCAGTTCCGCTGCGGTCGCGGCCAGTATGCAGTGGGTGGTCTTGGTGACCGGCGCCTGCACATCGTCCAGCGGGATTCCCATCATGGGCCCGCCCAGCAACAGTTGTTCGCACCGCGCGGGCTGATAACTGCTGGCCGCCAGCAAGTGGGCGACAGGGGTGCCGAGCAGCGCCCGGTAGTTGGCGGGTTCGCGGCAGGCGCCGCCCGCGATGGTCACAATCCGCGAGAGCAGGGGCTCGTCGAGCGCGAGCGCGCGATGCAGCGCATAGAGGGTGCCGACATTGAAGCAGACGACTCCGACATCCCGGGGCAGCCCGCCGCTCGGCACCTGCCGGCCGGTCAGTAGCTGGATCAACTGCCGTTCGCCACCCGCCGGGTAGCGACTGGGCAGTACGACAATGACGATTTCCCGAGGGTCATCCGCGACGGCCAGCGCCGCCGTCATGGCCGCGGCGGCTTCGGGTTTGTCGTCCTCGATGCCGACCAGGATTCGCGCGGGATCGCCCAGCAGGCGCGCCGCCAGACGCATACCGGCGACGATGGCGCCGGCTTCTTCGCGCATCAGGCGGTCGTCGGCGGTGATATAGGGTTCGCACTCCATGCCGTTGATGACGAGCGTGTCGATGGGGTGTGTCGGGGCGAGCTTGATGTCGGTGGGAAAGCCGCCGCCACCGAGGCCGACGATCCCGGCGGCACGCACGGCGGCCAGCAATTCCGGGAGCGTCCGCGTCGCGGGATTCACCGGTGTACGTTCGCACCAGCGTTCCGCGCCATCGGGAATCAGTACCGCGCGGTGTCCGGGTACTTCGGCCCGGGGCGCAAATTCGATGCGGGCGACGTGGCCCGAGGTGGGCGCATGTACCGGCAGTCCATCGCTCCCCGCCGCGGCGAGCAACTGTCCCTTCAGCACGGGATCGCCCACGGCGACCAGCGGCGTGGCGTCGCCCAGCGACAGAAACAATTCAGGGGGCAGCGCGGGAGTGCGAATGGGCGTCGCGCTGGAGGCGTGTTTGTGGGCCGGCAGCAGGATGCCCCCGGGAAATGTCCGTGCCGGACTCACGCCGCCACCGGAGGGCGCTGGTCGCGCGCCATGAGCGCGGACCGCACTGGCGCCGGAATCATCTCGATGCAGTCCACCGGGCAGGGCTCGACGCACAGATCGCAGCCGGTGCATTCCGCCGCAATCACGGTGTGCATCTGGCGCGGCGCGCCGAGGATCGCATCCACCGGGCAGGCGGGCAGGCACTTGGTGCAGCCGATGCATTCCGCCTCGCGAATGTAGGCGACCAGCTTTGGCCCTTCGCGGCCGTGTTCCGGATCGAGTGCCAATGGTGGCGTACCCAGCAGATCGGCGATGGCCGCGATGGTGGCGTGACCGCCGGGCGGACATTTGTTGAAGGGCTCGCCCGCCGCGACGGCGCGTGCATAGGGTCGGCAGCCGGGATGACCGCACTGGCCGCACTGGGTCTGAGGGAGCAGATCCTCGATCTGTGCCGCAAGTTCGCGCTCGGCTGTTTGGAGACCCTGGATACCGATGTCGATGTCGATGTCGATGTCGCGGTCGGCGTGCGTCGCGCGGCCAAATACCGCCGCCGCGAGCACCGCGAGTGTCGCCAGCGTGGCGAGCGCGGCCGGCAACTGGGTCAGGAACTCGGCGCTGCCCATCTCACGCCATTCCGATGAAACCCATGAAAGCGAGTGCCATCAGGCCCGCGCTGATCATGGCGATGGCGGCGCCGCGAAAGGGCAGAGGCACCGCAGCGGTGGTGAGTTGTTCGCGCAGTCCCGCGAACAACACCAGCACCAAGGCAAACCCGAGCGCGGTGCCCAGGGCGCGCAACAGCGCGAGTGCCAGGGAAGGCGTGTCGGCAGCGTTCAGCAGGGTCAGGCCGAGTACGGCGGCGTTGGCCATCAGCAGCGGCTGGATTGTGTTGAGGTTGCGGTGGAGTCTTGCGTCGAGGCGGCGGCTGCCGAGGACAAGACCGCGCGCGCTCAGGGCGATCACCAGTACGAACACGGGCAGCGCGAGATACTGAATATCCAGCGGCACGAGAAGCCAGTGGTAAACGCTGTGGTTGGCCGCGGCACTCAGCAACAGCAGGGCGCCGGTCGCCACCGCCAGGCCGACGGCGCTGCCCAGTCGGGACGACATTCCCCACAATGCCGAGACGCCCAGCGTCTGCGCGAGCAGCACATTGTTGACCAGCACGGTGCCCAGTAGAACCAGCGCGATTTCGTGCATGGGCTTTCCTGTATGGGATTACCTGTATGGGATTGGCCGTTGACGAGAGCCTGCGGTGTCAGCATGCCGTCTGGGGCGATGGCGTCCATCGGCGCCGGCCGCGCCGCAATCAGGTCACGCGCTGGCCCGGCTGGGCGCCGCTGTCAGGTGCGAGCAGATAGATGCCGTTGTCGTCGCCGGCGGCAAGCACCATGCCTTCGGACAGCCCGAAGCGCATCTTGCGCGGTGCCAGATTGGCCACCATCACCGTGAGACGGCCTTCCAGATCTTCCGGCCGGTAGCTGGCGCGAATGCCGGAAAAAACATTGCGGGTCTCGCCGCCGAGATCCAGCGTCAGCTGCAACAGTTTGTCCGAGCCCTCGACGGTGCGCGCGGCGACGATGCGGGCGATACGCAGATCCACCTTGCTGAAATCATCGAAGCCGATTTGCGCGGCCAGCGGTTCCATTGTCGGGGATTCGATCTCGGCAACCGCGGGCGCCACGGCGGCCGGCGGCTCCGTGACGCTCGCGGCGAGCATGGCATCGATCTGCTTTTTCTCGACCCGCTGCATCAGGGGCGTGAAGGCGGCGATGCGGTGGCCGAGCAGGGGCGCGATGGCACCATCCCAGCGCAATTCGTCGTTGAGAAACTCCTCGGCCTGTTGCGCCATGCGCGGCAGTACCGGCTTGAGATACAGCATCAGGATGCGGAACAGGTTGATCCCGAGCGAGCAGATACCCTGCACCTCCGCTTCGCGGCCCGGCTGTTTGGCAAGTTTCCAGGGCTCCCGGGTGGCGATGTATTCGTTCGCGGCATCCGCGATGGCCATGATTTCCCGCATCGCCTTGCCGAATTCGCGGTTCTCGTAGTGGGCGGCGACGCCGTCGGCAATTCCCAGAGCGCGTTGCCAGAGTTCGGGCTCGGCGAGCTCGGTTGCCAGCACGCCGCCTTTGCCGTCGCCGATGAAACGGGCGCAGCGGCTCGCGATGTTGACCAGCTTGCCCACCAGATCGCTGTTGACCCGCTGCGCGAAGTCGTCGAGATTGAGGTCCAGATCATCGATGCCGGCGGACAGCTTGGCCGCGAAGTAATAGCGCAGATATTCCGGATTCAGCTGGTCCAGATAGGTGCGGGCATTGATGAAGGTGCCGCGGGATTTCGACATCTTCTTGCCGTTCACGGTGAGAAAGCCGTGCACGCAGATTTTGTCCGGGGTGCGAAAGCCGGCGCTCTCCAGCATCGCCGGCCAGAACAGGGCGTGGAAATTGACGATGTCCTTGCCGATGAAGTGGTACAGCTCGGCGGTGGAGTCGCGCTGCCAGAAGGCGTCGAAATCCAGCTTGTTGCGCGCGCAGAGGTTTTTGAAGCTGGCCATGTAGCCGATGGGCGCATCCAGCCAGACGTAAAAATACTTGCCGGGTGCATCGGGAATTTCAAAGCCGAAATAGGGCGCGTCGCGGCTGATGTCCCATTCCTGGAGACCGCCGTCGAGCCATTCGCTCAGTTTGTTGGCGATTTCTTCCGCGACATGGCCGGCGCGGGTCCAGGCCTTGAGAAAATCGGTGAAGGCGGGCAAGGTGAAAAAATAGTGGATCGATTCCCGCAGCACCGGAGTGGCACCGGAAATCACCGAGCGCGCGTCGATCAGTTCCGTGGGGCTGTAGGTGGCGCCGCAGGCTTCGCAGTTGTCGCCGTACTGATCCGGCGCCTTGCAGCGCGGACAGTTGCCCTTGATGTAGCGATCGGCCAGAAACAGGCCTTTTTCCGGGTCGTAGGGCTGGGTGACGCTGCGGGTCGCGATATGGCCGTTGGCGCGCAGGCGGCGGTAGATGGTTTCCGACAGTTCGCGGTTTTCCAGCGCGTGCGTGGAATGATAGTTGTCGAATTCGATCAGAAAGCTCGTGAAGTCGGCGCGGTGCTCGGCGTTGACCCTTTCGATCAGCGCCTCGGGGGTCAGTCCCAGTTCCTCGGCCTTGAGCATGATGGCGGTGCCGTGGGCATCGTCGGCGCAGACGTAGTAACATTCGTGCCCGCGCAATTTCTGAAAACGCACCCAGATATCGGTCTGAATGTATTCCACCAGATGGCCCAGATGGATGGCGCCATTGGCATAGGGCAATGCACTGGTTACCAGGATGCGGCGCGGCTGGTTTGCGGCGGCGGTAGTGGCATGGATGGTCGAAGAGGCCATGGAAACGGGCCGAAGCCGGGTGCGGAAAAGGGCGGGAACTATAGCGGCTTTGCCGCTTTTTTTCATGCGGATGGCTTTGCACGCACACAGCACGCGCACGATTTTCATTCGAAAGACTTTCCTCCACACGAAGGGCACGGAGAACGCGATGGCAGAAGCAGCGGCAGGTTTGCAGGGCGTACGGCACATCGTTGCGGTCGCCTCCGGCAAGGGCGGCGTGGGCAAATCCACCACGGCGGTGAACCTCGCGCTGGCGCTGGTGGCTGAGGGTCGCAGCGTCGGCCTGCTCGACGCCGACATCTACGGACCCAGCATTGGCTTGTTGCTCGGCCTGCCCGATGGCACCCAGCCGAAGGTGCTGAACGGCAATACCTTTGTGCCGGTGGCGGCGCACAACCTCAAGACCATGTCCATGGCCTATCTGGCCAGCGCCAGCACGCCCATGGTGTGGCGCGGTCCCATGGCGGGTGGGGCGCTGATCCAGATGCTCACCCAGACCAACTGGGGCGAGCTCGACGTGCTGGTGGTGGACATGCCGCCCGGCACCGGCGACATCCAGCTCACCCTCGCGCAGAAAGCCCGGGTATCCGGCGCGGTGATCGTCACCACGCCGCAGGACATCGCGCTGCTGGATGCGCGCAAGGGTATCGAGATGTTCAACAAGGTGCGGATTCCGGTGCTGGGCGTGGTGGAGAACATGAGCCTCCATGTCTGCACCCAGTGCGGCCACGCCGAACCGATTTTCGATACCGGCGGCGGCGCCCGGGTGGCGGCGGAATATGGCACCGTGCTGCTGGGTTCGCTGCCGCTGGACCGGCGCATCCGCGAAGGCGATGCCGGGCGCCCGGTTGTGGCCGCCGACCCGGAAGGCGAGCTGGCCAGTCGCTATCGCATGATCGCGCGCGGCGTGCTGACCGCCCTCGCGGGTCTCGATGCCAGCGTTCCCGAAATCGTCATCGAATAGCAGCGCCGTCAATCACTCGCGGCCCAGCCGTGCGGAGAGCAGGACCTTGAGCATCAAATCGGATAAATGGATCCGCCGCATGGCGGCGCAGGGCATGATCGAACCCTTTGTGGACCGTCAGGTGCGGGATCCCGAGGGCAATGGTGCCCGGGTGATTTCCTACGGGCTGTCCAGCTACGGCTACGACGTGCGCTGCGCGGATGAATTCAAGATTTTCACCAATGTGCATTCGGCCACGGTGGATCCGAAGAATTTCGATCCCAGCAGTTTCGTGGACGTGAAGGGCGATCATTGCGTGATTCCGCCCAATTCGTTCGTGCTCGCCCGTACCGTGGAGTATTTCCGTATCCCCCGCAGCGTACTCACCATCTGCCTCGGCAAATCCACCTACGCGCGCTGCGGCATCATCGTCAATGTCACCCCCCTCGAACCCGAATGGGAGGGGCATGTCACCCTGGAGTTTTCCAACACCACCAGCCTGCCGGCCAAGGTCTATGCCAACGAGGGCGTGGCCCAGATGCTGTTTTTCGAGTCCGATGAAGTGTGCGAGGTTTCCTACCGGGATCGCGGCGGAAAGTATCAGGGTCAGCGCGGCGTAACCCTGCCGCGGGCTTGAGCATCAGCGGGCAGCGCTGCCACTCAGTTCGGTGGCTGTGGGGGCTGCACCGCTGCCGGGTTTGTCGCCGGGCCTGGCGGGGACGCCAGGAGTGCCGTGCGCAAGGCATTGAGTTTCACTTTCAGGGTACGGGTGTGCTCCGGGCCCATCCGTAACAGCTGTTTTCGTGCTTCCGAAAGACCTTCCAGCCCGGGATCCGCATAGGTATAGGCGACGGATTCCTGCGCCAGCGCGGGCGGCGTGGCCAGCTCCGGCGTCCCCAGCAGGTGGTCGATGGCGCCGAGCAGCGCGGTATCCAGTTGCTCGGGCGGTTGTCCCAGTTCGCCGTAGGCTGCTTCCAGCAATGGCCGGTAGCGCTGGAAAAACTCGGCGAGCGCGGTCACGTCCAGGCCATCCACCAGGCCGACCATGGTGTTGTAACGCGCGTAGTTGCGCGGGCTCACATAAGTTTTGCCGTCGCGAATGTCTGTCTGAAAACCTCCGGCGGGAGGCGCGAGCAGGAGCGTTTCCAGCGAGAATTCGCCGCGCGCGAGTCCGGCGATCAGTACGGCGATGCGTTGCAGCAGGCTATCCTGTCTGAGCCACTTTGCCAGCGCCCCGTCGCCCAGCAGCGCGCGCAGATGTTCGCGTACCTCGACGTCGCTGTCCGCCAGCTCCGGCAAGGTTGCCTGGAGCGCCGGCGCTGCTGGAATGCGTGTCGGTGCTGGCGTCGCTGTCGTGTCGGCCGGGGACGTCGCTGGCAAGGCTTCGGTCGTTGTCGTTGCGGCGGGTGCCGGCGTCGGTGTCGTCAGCGGCGTTTCCGCGGATGGCACACTGAGCTGGGTCGGGGGGCGTAAAAACAGGAAATAGCCGCCTATGCCGAGTCCGAGCAACGCAGCGAGAATCGGCAGCGCGCGGCTAATCCCCGGCCGATCGGAGCCTGGATCGAAGCGTTCGGTCATCGGATCACCTGCGCGGTTTCGACGGCGGCGGGCGGGGCGGACAACTCATTGAGCAGCAACTCGTAGCTGTCGCCGTTTTCCTCCTGACGCAGCTTCACCAGCTGGTAACCCAGCGCCGGTGCCATCCAGAAGAAGGTCTGGCGCACGTTGTCGTCGCGCACACGGCGCACTCGTACCGCATTCATATCCCCGGCAGCGGTGTGAATGACGTCGGTGCCTTCGGTCTGGAAGACGTACTGTTTGACCTTGCCGCGGTCCATCACCTGGTAATCAAAACTCGTTTTGCCGGCGACCAGGTCACGGCGCAACTGGATCTGATAGCTGATCGGACCGAGATATCCGGGTTGGAGCGCGATGTCGCGCGGATTGCCGTCGCGGCGGTAGTGCGCGACGGCCTGGATGCGATCAACCGACAATTGCTCTTCCCGTTTGCTGCCGAGCAGGGAGCGTTCGTGGCGGTATGCATCCACCAGAATGGCGCCGTCGGCGAGATGAAAGTCTTCCTGTTCATGAATCTCGCCGAGCGCATTGGCGGCGGCGGTGACGACGCGATAGCCGGTGGGCGTCGTTGCCAGCGTCTGTGTGATGACGACCGGAATGCCGTTGAAGCTGGCCTTGTAGGTCGCCGTGTAGGGGGCGAGCGCGGTTTCGCCCCGGGCGCCCAGCGCCAGCACAAGCAGCGCGAGTGTCAGCAGGGAGCGCGGGCAAAAGTCAGTGAGTTCGGCTCTGGTCATGGCGGCTTGGACGGCTCCCGGCAGGAAACGTTCAGTGCTCCGGCGTGCGGCTGCCGGTGAAGCGGACCGTCGCGTCGCCATCCGCGGGGACGATGGTACCCAGTATGAAAGGTTGTTCGCCGCAACCGGCCAATATGTCGAGGGCAACAACCGCCGTATCCGCCGGGACGACGATAACCATGCCGATGCCGCAGTTGAACGTGCGGAACATCTCCCGCCACGCGATGTTTCCCCGCCGCTGCAACCATTCGAACACGGGCGGCGGCACCCAGGCGTCGGTATCGATCACGGCGTGCGTGCCCGCGGGCAGCACCCGCGGCAGGTTCTCGATCAGGCCGCCGCCGGTGATGTGGGCGAGGGCGTGGACGGGTTGCAGCCGCACCAGTTCGCGCACGGATTTGACGTAGATACGGGTAGGCGCGAGCAGGGCCTTGGCCAGGCTCTCGGCGCCCGGACCTTCGCCGTCGATGAGCGTGGTGGCGGGATTTGCCCCGGTGCGCTCCAGCACCTTGCGAATCAGCGAATAGCCGTTGGAATGAGGTCCGCTCGAAGGCAGTCCGATCAGGGTGTCGCCAGCGGCCACGCAGCTGCCGTCGATCACTTCGGCGGCTTCGACCACGCCTACGCAGAAGCCGGCGAGATCATAGTCCGAACCCTGGTACATGCCGGGCATTTCGGCGGTTTCGCCACCCACCAGAGAGCAGCCCGCAAGCTGGCACCCGGTGCCGATGCCGGCGATCACCCGGGCGGCGGTATCGACATCGAGCTTGCCGGTTGCGTAGTAATCGAGAAAAAACAGCGGTTCGGCACCGCACACGATCAGGTCGTTGACGCACATGGCGACCAGGTCGATGCCGATGGTGTCGTGCTGGTTCAGCTCCATCGCCAGGCGCAGCTTGGTGCCGACGCCGTCGGTGGCGGATACCAGCAGCGGCTCGCGATAGCCCGTCGGCAGCCGGCACAGGGCGCTGAAGCCACCCAGTCCGGCCAGCACTTCGGGCCGGCGCGTGGCCTGTGCCACGGCTTTGATCCGGTCAACCAGGCGAGCTGGATGACCCCGGCGTCGCGCAACTGGTGGCCACGGCGCCGCAGTTGGTCGAGCGCTACGACTATGTCGAGGTGCCCGCTGCGGGGTCGGAACCCGAAGTGGGCGGCGCACCAGGCTTCCTGTTGCAGGTTAGCTTCTCCGCGGCGGCCGTGGATGCGGCGCTGCGGCGCCTGCATGTGCCGCTCTGGCCCGCGCAACGCCCGCAGCTTTTGTTGCTGGCAAGCGGCAGCGAGGCGGACAGTGCCGCGGTGATCGAGATCGCCCGTCGTGTGCTCGCGAACCGCGGGGTTCCGGTACTGGAACCCCTGTGGGATCTGGAGGACCGCAAGGCGATCGGCGCGACTCACGCAGGGTTTGACGCGGATCGGATCGAGGCAGTGGCGCAACGCTACGGTGCGAGCCATTGGCTTGCGCTCGATCCCGCCGTCGGCGCCGACGTGGTCCGCGGTCGGTGGCGGCTCGGCGGCAGCGGTGCGCTGGCGTCCGCGACGCCGACCGCGGAATCCTTGCCGCAGTGGGTCGAGGCGAGTGTCGGCGACGCCGTGGACCAGCTCGCCGCGCGACTTGCCTATCTGCCCCAGACCGGTACCGCGACCCAAACCCTGGTGATCGAGGATGTCCGCAGTTACGGAGCCTACCGCGCCGTGCTGGAGACGCTGGGGGGTATGGAATTTATCCGTGGGATCGCGGTGACCGCGCTGACGGAGGGTCGGCTGCATGTCGAGCTGCAACTGGACGGCGATCCGAACCTCCTGTGGACGGCACTCGACGGCAATCCGCGCTTTGGTGCTGTCGTCCCGGAAGTCGCGGCCGCGCCCGCGGCGCAACTCCCGGTCGAATCCACGGCCCAATCCAGCGTCGCTTCCGCGGCCACTTCCACTGCGGAAACCGCGGTCCAGACCCCCGTGGTTGCCGCGGCCGAACCCGCGGCGAAACCCGCGGTCGAGCGACGCTATCTCTGGCGGGGACCCTGATTGTCTCGTCAGCTCGCACTGCCGGTGACCTTGCGCGACGATGCCGGCTTCGAGAATTTCCACACCGCGCCCACGTCGGTCGCGGGCCAGGCGCTCGCGCTGCTGCGCGACCAGTTCCCGCCGGGCAGCCTGGTCTGCCTCTGGGGTGGTCCCGGGACCGGCAAGAGCCATCTGGCGCGCGCCAGTTGCCGGCATTACGCGCAGGCACTCTATCTGCCGCTGGGCGCCCTGCGCGACTGTGCTCCCGACGCAGTGCTCGCCGATCTCGATAACCTCAACCTGCTGGCCCTGGATGAACTGGATGCGGTCGCGGGCCGAGGCGACTGGGAGCTGGCGCTGTTCAGTTTGCACAACCGGCTGCTGGAGCGGGGCGGGCGTTTGCTGGTGACGGCGCGGACAGCGCCGCGCGAACTGCCGTTGCGGTTGCCTGATCTGCGCTCGCGACTCGTCGCCGGATACGGGTTTGGTCTTCCCGATCATGACGATGGGCAGTGTCTGGAAATTCTGCGGTTTCGGGCGGCGCGCCTCGGGTTGCTGCTCGGGCCGGATGCCGGGCGCTACCTGCTGCACCGCGCGCCACGGGATCTCGCGAGTTTGATGGACTGTCTCGACCGCCTCGATCACGCGGCACTTGCGCATCAGCGGCAGCTTACGATGCCCTTTATCAAGCAGGTATTCGGTTGGTGAGCGGATTCCGCGACCAGGCTTGATCGAGGCCGTCGCAAATACTCGGCGTATCGCTGCCGATTCGCGCTGCGGCGGAGCTGTGCGCTGCGCGTGGCTGCCGCGTCAGTGCAACTAACCTGCCGACTTTTTTGCCGCGCGTTTGTCGCGCAGATAGAGTTGATTGCTGCCGCGACGCTCGGTATCGAACAAACCGGTGGCTTTGATCAGATCACTCAGTTTCGAGTAACCATAGTTGCGCGGATCGAAGGATGCCTGGTTGGAGATATGCGAGCCAACCTGTCCCAGATGTGACCAACCATCATCGCCAATGCAGGCTTCGACGGCGTTGCGCAGCAGGCCGACCAGCTTGGTGTCGCTCTTGAGCTCCTTGGCGGATTTTCTCTGCGGACTCGCCGCGGTTTCCTCGCTGGCCTGGGATAGCGTGCCGAGATTTTCCAGATAAAGAAATTTGGAGCAGGCATTGACGAACGGCATCGGCGTTTTCTTTTCGCCAAAACCGTACACCTTGAGTCCGTTGGCGCGGATGCGCATCACCAGCGGCGTGAAGTCGGAATCGGACGAGGCCAGACAAAAAGCGTCGAGCTTCTGGGTGTAGAGCAGATCCATGGCATCGATGACCATGGCGGTGTCGGTGGCGTTCTTGCCCTTGGTGTAGGCGAACTGCTGGATCGGCTGGATCGCGTAGTCGTGCAGCACCTCTTCCCAGCCTTTGAGGTTGTTGCTCTTCCAGTTGCCGTAGGCGCGGCGCACATTGGGCACGCCGTATTTGGCCAGCTCATCGAGGATCACCTCGATCTTGCCCGCCGGGCAGTTGTCGGCGTCAATGAGCAGGGCGATGCGGGCTTCGTCGGACATGCTGGGGTTCCCAGGTTGCTGCGGTGGTGGTCAGGCTGCGCGAGGCAATCGGGCGGGTCCGCCGACGCACTCGCCCGCCATCAATGCCCGGCGGTTTGCTGCGGCGTGATCTTGTAGAGCGCCGTGGTGCGATCCGCCGAAACATAGATGGCGCCGCTCGGGGATACCCCCACGCCGGTGAGCACATAGCTGGGCGGCATGCCTTCGGCGGCGGGGTAGCCGATGGCGAGATTGCGCGCGATCTCGGTGACCGCGCCGTTTTCGGGGTCGATCCGGACCAGCCGCCGCCGACCAACCTCGGCGAGCACGATGGTCCCGTCGGGCGCCACGGCGAAGCCCTCGGGCCGATCCAGCCCTTCGGCGACCACCTGGCGCTTGCCATTGTCCGGATTCAGGCGCAGCAGTTGCCCGTTCAGGGTGTCGGTCAGATAGACACGGGTGATCGGCTTGCCTTCCTTGTCGCCCGGTACCGGACGCATGGCGGCCATGCCCGGCAGGTTTTCGGCGATGGTCTTGCGCTTGGCGCCGTGCTCACCGGATACCCGCAACAGGCGTCCGGTGCCCTGTTCGGCGATCAGCAGCACACCGGGTTCCAGCTCCAGCGCATCCACCGGATGCTTGAGATCGTGGTAGGTCGCGACGGATTCGTTGGTGGCGAGGTTGAAGACTTCGACCGCGTTGGTGAACCAGCTCGAGGTCACCGCGCGGTTGCCCTGGAGGGTGACGGTCATCGGCATTTCCATGCGGTCGCGCAGGCCGCGTTTCAGCTCGGTCACCGCGCCGCTGTCACCGTCGATTTTCTTGAAGGAAAACAGATCCGCCAGATAGACCTGATCGATGCCGTTTTCGACCCGTACATCCAGCCCGCCGGGCACGGCGAGCGCACTCTTCACGACGGTATGGGTCGCGCCCGTGCGGGTGTTGATCTTGAGGATGGCGTTATCGACCATGTTGGTGATGTAGAGCTGGTCGCGGGAGTCGAACGCCAGGTTGTCGATACCCTCGGGTACGGTCGCCACCAGGGTTTTCTCGCCGCTGTGGATATCCACCCGCAGTACCCGGCCCGTTGCGGTATCGGGCACATAGAGGTTGTCGTGGCTGTCGAGATTGGCGGCCACCGGGATCCGGAAGCCGGCTGCCACCCTGGTCAATTCGCCGCTGTCCACATCGATCTTCACCGCCTGGCCCTTGAAGAGCAGGGGTCCATAGAGCAGGCCGTCCTTGCCCAAATCGAAGCCGTTCAGACCGCCCATGTCAGCCAGCACCCGCCGCGGTTCCTTGTGACCTTTGAGGTCCAGTTCCCACAGTGCATCGCCCCACAGCACCTGGGTGACAAACAGCCGGCCGTCGTCGCGGAACGCGATGGAATTGATACCCGGCAGATTGTCCGCGAGGACAAAGACAGTGCCGTCCGGGCGGCGGGCGTGAACCTTGCCGGTCAGTATCGAGGTCCACACCAGGGTGCCGTCGGGGCCGAATTCGAGGTCGTCGGCCATGCCGTCGGGCGGCCCCACGAACACCTCCGATTCCCCCGTGTTGGCGTCCACCTTGTAGATGGCCTGGCCGATCACGCTGCCCACATAGAGGTTGTCGTCGCGGTCGAAGGTGAGGCCGTGCACGCCGAGGAAATCGGCGCCGGGCACCAGATACTGCACCAGGTAAGGCTCGCTGGTGCCTTCGGCGTCCAGCAGTCCGTGGCTCTCCGGAGTACCTTTTCCGCAGCTCGCGAGTACCGCGGCGAGCGCAAATGCCAGCGCCGCGCGGCGCAGGGATGCCTGGGAATTATGATGGATCATGACGTACTCCCTTGCCTGTTGTGCTGGACCCAGTGGTCAGTTGCGCGCGGCCTGGAACCCGCGCCGGGGAAGCATCGCTGCTGCTTGCGCAGGCTTGCGGTGGTTCCGCTGCCGCTAATTCCCTTTGAAATCCGGCTCGCGGCGCTCCGCGGTGGCTTTGATCCCCTCCTTGGCATCCGCGGTCTTGAGCAGCCACTGCTGCTCGCCCAGCTCGCGGTCGGTGGCGGCCTGCACCCGGTCGGCAAGCCCCATGCGCACGGTTTCCCGGATCGACTGCACCGCGAGCGGCGCCGAGCCGGCGATCTCACGCGCCAGCGCCTGGGCGCTGGTCAGTACCTGATCCTGCGCCACCAGCACGTCGGCAAGCCCCCAGGCGACAGCCTGGTCGCCCGGTACACGGCGACCGCTGTAGAACATGAGATGCGCCTTTTGCTGGCCGATCAGCGCCGGCAGGGTGTGGGTGAGGCCGAATCCGGGATGAAAGCCGAGGCGCGAAAAATTGGCGCTGAAGCGCGCTTCCGGGCAGGTGACGCGGAAATCGCCCACCAACGCCAGCCCCAGACCGCCGCCGATGGCAGCACCCTGCACCGCGCACACCACCGGCTTTTTGTTGCGGAACAATCGCACTGCTTCCTGATAGAGCCGGCCCGAGCGTTTTTTGAAGGCGGAGTCATCCTTGCCGGCGGCGGCGTTGTCCCTGTCGAGACGGTCGCCGCCCGCAAAATCGGCGCCCGCGCAGAACGCCTTGCCTTCCGCGGCGAGCACCAGCGCGCGGCATTCCGGCACGGCATCCAGATCGGTGAAGGCGTCGGCGATGGCATTGATCAGGGTCACGTCGAAATAATTGAAAGGCGGCCGCCGGATGGTGATGGTGGCGACGCGATCTTCCAGCGCAACGCTGATATCCGGGTAAGTGCCGATGCTGGTCATGTCCGCTCCACGGGTGATTTTTTTCGAGTCTAATTCAAATCAACCGAGCGTGGGCGGTCGGGCTCGCACCCGGGTGCGATTTCAGGATAATGACGCCGGCATCGAAGCAGCGCGAGATCAAAACGTGACATCCAACTCCCCAAATCCGGCACCAGCGGCGATGAGCAAATTCGAGCGCGATACGCAGGTGCGGCGCATCGACGAGTGGACCTGGGAAGGGGAGTTCTCTCCCGACTGGAGCATCGGGCAGGCGCCCAACGGCGGCTACGCCATGGCACTCGGCGCGCGGGCACTGGCGGCGGCCCTGCCGCACCCGGACCCGATGACGGTCACCGCGTACTATGTGGCGCGCCCCGCGTCCGGCCCGGTGCGCTGCGAGGTCGAGGTGCTGCGGGTGGGGAAGGGCACTTCTACGGGCATGGTGCGCCTGGTGCAGGGCGGTGAGACCATGATCCAGTTGATCGGTACTTACACGGATCTGGACCGTATCCAGGGCGCGAACTATTGCGCGATACCCATTCCCGAGATGCCCGGATTCGCCGATAGCGTCGACACCCCGGTCGCGGACAACGTCCCGCTGCGCAAACAGCTCGTCCAGCGCATGACGCCGGCGAACGTCAAGGCGCTGGACGGAACGCCGGACGGATCGGGCTGCTGGCTGGGCTGGACCGGTTTCGCGGACGGCGGGGCCATCGATCTGTTCGGTCTGCTGCTGTTCTCCGACGCCATGCCGCCCCCGGCGTTCGCCCTTTACGGACCCGAAGGCTGGGTGCCGACCCTGGATCTGTCGGTGCAGATTCATGCCCGCCCGGCGCCGGGACCACTGCGCTGCAAGTTCGAAACATCCCTGATTACCGCAGGCACCCTGAATGAAGACGGCTGGTTGTGGGACAGCCAGGGCAAGCTGGTGGCGCTGGCACGCCAGACCGCCAAGCTGCGGGTCAAGGCGCGCGGGATTTGACAGCACCGGGCTGTGCGCCGGACCATGGGGTACGCACGGCGGGCCGTGCCGCTGCTGATCGGCGCGCCAAACGTCAACCCGGCAAAAAATAATCACAACCTGGAGATCCTCATGACCTCGGCAAAACCAACCATCGTTCTCTACTTGCTGGCTTTTCTCGGCATCTTCATCTGGGCGGCCATGACCGACCCAACCTTCGCCGGCTTCATGACGGCGGTGCGCGAACCCTGGGGGCTGGTAGTGACTCTCGACTTCGTGTTCGGCTGTCTGTTGTTGTCCTGGCTCATCTATTACGTCGAGGGCTCGGCGCGCGCGGCGCTGCCCTGGGCCGTGGCGCTCTTCATCGTCGGCAATATCGTGGGCGCCATCTACTTGCTGATGCGGCTCGACCGTATTCGCCAGCGTTTGGCCGCGACGGTCTGACGCACTGCTCAGACCACCGAGCTGATACCCAAAGGGGCGGGCTTGCAGTCTTGTCTCGCACTGCCCTCAAGTTGTTTGAAGGGCGTTGGGTTGGCGAATTGCCTGTACCATTTGGTTTGCTTCAACTACGCCGGTAATCGCCGGTTGGACTGATCCTTGTCACTGCGCGCGCGGTTACAGATTTTGCTCGCCACGGTGTTTCTCCTCGCCGGCTGCACCGACCAGGTGCCGCCGGCGTCTGGCGCGCGTGCCGTGGTGGTCGAATCACCGCAGCCGTTGGCACAGAGCATGACCGACGCCTATGCCGGCGCGGTGCGCGCGCGTGTTGAAGCCGATCTGGCATTTCGGGTACCGGGCAAGATCGCCTCCAGAGCCGTCGACGTCGGCATGCACGTCCAGCGCGGCGCCGTGCTGGCGGTGCTCGATCCGGAAGATGCGCGGTTGAATCTGGCCGCCGCCAAGGCCGCGGTTGCTGCCGCCGAGGCCGATCTGTGGATTGCGCAGAACGAGCAAAAGCGCTCGGTGGAACTCCGGGCCCGTGGTTTCATCAGCCAGTCGGCGGTCGACAAACAAAAGAGCACGACCATGCTGGCGCGCGCGCGACGCGATCAGGCGCGGGCGGAACTCGACCTTGCCCGCAATCAAGCGCAGTACACCGAGCTGAAAACCGACACGGCGGGTGTCGTTACCGCCGTCATGGCGGAGGTCGGCAATGTTGTCAGTGCCGGTCAGCCGGTGATGCGCGTGGCGGCGGACGGCGGGCGGGAGGTGCTGATCCAGGTCCCGGAGGGCAGGGCGCCGGCGTTGCGCGCGGCCAAGCGCATCAGTGTTGTTTTATATGCCGACGAAGCCAGGCGCTATGTCGGCAGGATTCGCGAAATCAGTCCGCAGGCCGATGCCGAGACGCGCACCCAGGAAGTGCGCGTGAGTATCGTCGCGGCCGACGCCAAGGTGCAGCTCGGTGCCACCGCGACGGTGTATGTGGCGGGCAGTGGCGATAACGATAGCTTTCGTGTGCCCGCCACGGCGCTGGGCAGCAGGGACACGCAACAAGCCGTGGTGTGGCGGGTCGAGACGGCGAGCGACGGCGGGCTGTCCGCGCAACCTGTCCCGGTGGAGGTGCGGGAATATCTCGACGATGCCGTGATCGTAGCGGGTGCGTTACACGCCAGCGATCGCCTGATCTCCGCGGGGGTTCATCTCCTGGTGCCCGGGATGGCGATCATGCCGGTTGATCGCACCGCGAAAGCCGCGCTCTAGTGGCTCGGCGCGGATGAAGCGCTTCAACCTGAGCGAATGGGCGCTGTCCAATCGCGTCCTCGTGGGTTATCTGACGCTGCTGCTCGGCGCGCTCGGTATTTACAGCTACTTTCATCTGGGTCAGTCGGAAGATCCGCCGTTCACATTTCGGGTGATGGTGGTGAATACCCAGTGGCCCGGCGCAACGGCGGATGAGGTGGATCGCCTGGTCACCGATCGCATCGAGGAGAAATTGCAGGAGCTGGATGGACTGGACCATCTGCGCTCGTATTCGCGGCCGGGCGAATCCCGGGTGTTTGTCCTGTTTCGGGAAGATCTGTCCCCCACTGCGGTGTCGGATGGCTTCTACCAGGTGCGCAAAAAAATCGGCGACATGCGACACCTGTTGCCGTCCGGTGTCATCGGACCTGCCTTCAACGATGAATTTGGCGACACCTTCGGGAATATCTATGCACTGACGGGTGCCGATTTCAGTTATCAGGAACTGAAAGACTACGCGGACAGCATCCGCGAACGACTGCTGCGGATCGCCGACGTCGCCAAGGTCGAGTTCGTCGGCCTGCAGGAAGAGCGCATTTACATTGATATCGCCAACGCCAGGCGCGACCAGCTCGGCATCCCGCCGGAGCTGATCGCGCAGACGCTGGCCGCGCAGAACGCCGTTGTGCCAGCCGGTGCCGTCGATACCGCAAAAGACAGGATCCACCTGCGCGTGTCCGGAGGACTCGACACCGTCGAGCAACTGCGCCAATTGCCGATCCACTGGAAGGGTCGAAGTTTCCGCCTGGGCGACATCGCAACTGTCTATCGCGGCTATCAGGACCCGCCCGCGCCACGGATGCGCTTCAACGGGCAACCCGCGATCGGGATCGCCGTATCGATGCGCAAGGGCGGCGACATCATCGGTCTCGGGAAACGCCTCGATCAAACCTTCGCGCAGCTCAACCGCGAAATACCACTCGGCATGAGGCTGTCGCGGGTCGCGGATCAGCCCGCGGCGGTTGCGCGCGTCATCCGGGAATTCATTCACGCGCTGTTCGAAGCCATCGTCATCGTCCTGGCGGTGTGCTTTTTCGCGCTGGGCGTGCGCACCGGCCTGGTGGTGGCGCTGTCGATACCACTGGTGCTGGGGGTGACTTTCCTGGCGATGCGCATGGCCGGTATCGGTCTGCATAACATCTCGCTCGGTGCCTTGATTCTCTCGCTCGGACTGCTGGTGGACGATGCCATCATTGCCGTCGAGATGATGGCGGTGAAACTCGAGCAGGGTTACGACCGTCTCCGCGCGGCGGCCTTCGCCTATACCAGTACCGCGTTTCCAATGCTGGCAGGCACGCTGATTACTGCCGCGGGATTTCTGCCGATAGCGACCGCCGCGAGCAGCACCGGGGAATACACGCGTGCGCTGTTCCAGGTGGTCGGGCTGGCGTTGCTGCTGTCGTGGCTTGCGGCGGTGCTCACCGTGCCACTGCTCGGCTATTACTTGCTCTCCGACAAGACTGCGGCCGCCGATGGGCTGGCCCAGGATCCGAACGCGGTGTATCAGACGCCTTTCTACGCGCGTTTTCGGCGCGCCATCGCTTTGTGCATCAACCACCGCTGGGCGACCATCGGCATTACCGCGGCGTTATTCGCGGGCGGCGTGGCGCTGTTTGCGACCGTCCCCAACCAGTTCTTTCCGGCATCGAACCGGCTCGAATTGTTGGTGGACCTGCAGTTGCCGGAGGGTGCGTCGATTGGCGAAACCGACGCCGTGGCGCATCGCCTGGAAGCAATGCTCGCCAACATTCCTGGCCTCGACAGTGAGGTGGCCTATATAGGCAGCGGCACGCCCCGCTACTTTCTGTCGCTCGACCAGCAATTGCCCTCGGCAAGCTTTGCGCAGTTCGTGCTCAACACGCACGACCTGAAAGCGCGCGAACGCATTCGCACACATTTGCTCGAAGTACTGCCTGCGCAATTTCCCGATGTGCGCTGGCGTGTCAACCGGCTGGAAAACGGTCCGCCGGTCGGCTATGTGTTGCAGTACCGGGTGTCCGGCGCGGAGCGCGCGGTGGCGCGCGTTTATGCCGACCGGATCGCCGCGGTCATGCGCGCGAATCCCTATGCGGCGGGTGTCCATCTCGATACCGCGGAAGCTTCCAAACGTATCCGTATCGATATCGATCAGGATCGGGCGCGGGCACTTGGCGTGAGTACCGAGAGCGTGTCGCAGCTGCTGGAGACCGCCATCAACGGCGCCACGCTGACCCATTTGCGCGAGCACAATCGCCTGACCGGCGTGGTGGTGCGGGGACCGCCTGCGGAACGCGAACACCTGGAGCTGCTGGGGAGTCTCTCCGTACCGACCGCGAGTGGCGTCAATATCCCGCTGGCCCAGATCGCGCGGCTGAACTACGGGCTCGAGGACGGCATCCTGTGGCGACGCGATCGCACGCCGACCATCAGTGTGCGTGCCGATATCCACGCCGACAAGCAGCCGCCCGAAGTGGTCGCGGATCTGGCCCCTGCGATCGCCGGCATCGAGGCGGAGTTGCCACCGGGTTACCGCATCGAGATCGGCGGCACGGTCGAGGATTCGGGCAAAGGCCAGGCCAGCGTCATGGTGGGCATGCCCTTGTTCGTGCTCGCCGTCATCACGATCCTGATGGCCCAGCTCAAGAGTTTTTCCCGGACCCTGATGGTGGTGCTCACCGCGCCGCTCGGGATTATCGGTGTCGGGCTGGGGCTGCTGGCATCGGGCAAGCCGTTTGGCTTCGTGGCGATGCTCAGCACCATCGCGCTGCTCGGCATGGTCATGCGCAACAGCGTGATTCTGGTCGATCAGATCCGCCAGGATCTGGAGCTGGGCAGTGCGCCGTTTGATGCGATTGTCGAAGCGACGGTGCGTCGCTTTCGGCCAATCGTGCTGACCGCGCTGGCGGCGGTGCTGGCGATGATTCCGCTGGCGGGCAGCGTATTTTTCGGGCCGATGGCGGTATCGATCATGGGTGGACTGATTGCCGCCACCGGCCTGACACTGATCTTCGTGCCCGCGCTGTATGCCGCCTGGTTTCGGGTACCGCGCCGGGAGGCGACCTCAGCGTCGGCAGCGGTGCCGGCGCAGCCCTAGTCGCAGGCTCGTAGTCGCGGGCTATAGCTCCGAGGCCAAAAACGCTACCGTGGCATCGTGATCGCCGACGCCCAAAATGGCGCAGTTGAGATCGGTCACACCGATATCGCGCAACCGCTGAATCTGCTTCCGCAGGTCCGCTTCATTCCCCACCATGGCGATGCCGGAAGGCCCTTCGGCCCCTTCGCGGTCGAGCATGCCGCGATAGGATGCGAGCTTGCCGTACATGGCCATGCCCTTGTCGATGCGCGCCCGGGCAGCATCCAGATCGGTGACGATGGCGGTCGGCACGCCGGCCACGATGCGCGGTTCGGGCCGTCCGGCGCGGGCGGCGGCAGCGCGAATCTTCGGGATGATGTGCTCTTCCAGCGTTTTCGGCCCGGTCATCCAGGTGATGGTGCCGTCGGCATGGGTGCCGGCCAGCTCCAGCATGCGTTCACCCAATGCGGCGACCACCAGCGACACGGACTCCGACTCCGGCACCTGGATCTGGCCGTGCGCGCCGTAAAGTTGCCCTTGGTAATCAACCTTTTCGTTGCGCAGCGCGGGGGCCAGCACTTCCAGATACTCCTTCATGTGGCGCGCCGGATGCGCGTAGGACATCCCGAACATGCCCTCGATGATGGGTTTGTGGGAGAGCCCGATGCCGAGCGTGAAGCGGCCGCCGGCCGCGGCATTGGTGGTTGCCGCCTGCTGTGCCATCACCAGCGGATGACGCGGGTAGGAGGGCACGACCGCGGTGCCGAGCTTGATGCGCCGGGTGGCCTGGCCGACGAGGGCAAGCGCGGTCATGGCGTCGAGCCCGAACATGTTCGCCATCCAGAAGGTGTCGAAGCCGAGCTGTTCCATTTTCTGCGCCCGGGCGATCAGGCCGGCGATGGTCGTCTCGGGTCCGGAAGCGGAGCCTGAATTTATTCCAATTCTCATAATAATCACCCAATATATTGTTTTTACAGGTTGTTAAAGTGATTTATCAAGATGGCGGTCGGTCATTCAGCCAAAATTCAGATCCGCCACGAAGGGGTTCATCTTGCGCTCGGTGCCGAAGGTGGACATGGGTCCGTGGCCGGGAATGAAGCCCACATCATCGCCGAGGGGAAACAGCTTTTCACGGATGGAATGCACCAGCGTGTCGAAGTTTCCCTTGGGAAAATCGGTGCGGCCGACCGAGCCCTGAAACAGCACGTCGCCCACCATGGCGATCCGGGTGACGGGATCGAAGAACACCACATGTCCGGGTGTGTGGCCGGGGCAATGGAGAACCTGCAAAGTCTGGTTGCCGACGGTGACGGTATCGCCGTCCTCCAGCCAGCGGTCGGGCGTGAAGCTGTCGGTGAGCGGAAAGCCGAACATCCGGCACTGCTCCGCCAGTTTGTCGATCCAGAAGCTGTCCTCGCGCTGCGGCCCTTCGATGGGCAGGTGTTGCTGGCGCGCCAGTGCCGCGACGCCGCCCACATGGTCGAGGTGCCCGTGGGTGCAGAGGATTTTCTCCAGCGTGACGCCTTGTTCGGCGACGGCGGTGAGGAGATCATCCAGGTCGCCGCCGGGGTCGACCAGCGCGCCCCGCATGGTTTCTTCGCACCAGATAAGACTGCAATTCTGCTGGTAGGGCGTGACGGGAATGATCAGAAATTTCATCGTGGCCTGCGGCTGCTGCGGTCAGCTGGAAAGGATACCACCTCGGCGCGGGTTTGACGGACGGGCGCCGAGCGACGAAATACGCCCACGCCCGGCAACACCGAGCAATTTCAGGGGAGTGCGCAGCGATGGCGAAAAGCGCCCAGGTTGGCCCGGATGCGCGATGGCAAAGGCCTGGAACAGAAGCATGCAGATCCAGCCAAGGCCCATCGATCCGCACCCATCGGCCCATCCCATCCTGGCGATCCCCTGGAAGGAAATGTTATCCCTCATGCTCCCGCAACCTCCTCGGAAATGCGGGCAAGCATCCTAATAGCCTCCCGAAGTTCGTCAAAGCTGACCGTTTGCTCTCGGGTGTGCATGGCTTGATCACTTAGCCAGACCCTGTGCAAGTGGCCTTGCGGGAGAGCTTCTGGATCAAAGTGGCGAGAGACGTTGTAGACCCAGTTCATGCGTTCATAGGCGCTGTCGTCACCCTTCTTGAAAAGTTCCTGGCCAAGGGACTTTCGAGCGAACTCCAGTCCCTGCCAGACGGAGCTAATGCAGCTTTCGAGATGGCGAAGTACGCTGAAGTAGGTGCCAAGACTCCGGAGATCTCCTTGCGCAGCAGCGCTGGCGAGCTCCCATTCCTGCAACGCAGCGTGTGTTCGGCGAATTATTGCGAACGCCAACGCAGCTTTCTCGTCCGGGACGTGCGCCTGGAAGATCCTCCGAAGGACAAACTGCGCAAACCACTTGTCTGCGTTCGGAAATTCTTCGGCCAACGACGTGATTGACAGCTGCGTGAGCTTCGACATGTCTTGCGCGACAAATGTGTCCAAAGCGTAGTTGCTAATGCCCATTGGCGCTCCATGAGGGATAATGCAGAGGTGTGCCGCGCCGGCCCCGGCCACACCAGGAAACATGGCGCGTTATCCCCGGCGTCGGCACAAGCGACGTGTTATGGCGCATAGGTTAGTAACGCCATTTCGAGAATGTGCCATGCCAAGAAAAGCACAGCGCCTGCAATCAGTAAACGGAACTGCCACTCGGCATAGAACTGAGCACTTTTTGCATTCGACTCTAGCGCAGAACGTACGCCACTGATTGCTGCAGCTAACATTTGAGGATGGTCTGGCTGTTGAGGATGAACGCCCTTGTGAAGCTGCAACAAACTGTAATTCGCATATATTGAAGTCTGCACCCAGATCAGATTCTTGCAACCAAAATAGAAACTGATACCCCAAAGCAGAACCGCGAACCCCAGAGGCAACATTGGCCACACCAGCTTTAGGCCGCTCGTTTTCTGAACGGAAAACGCCACAGCCGATGCAGTAACAGCGAGCAAGAAATAGGTGTACTTGTCTTGGCCTGAGCGGTGTTGCTTATGAATTTCAATTAACTCGTTATCGGCCATGCTAGTCCCTCAGGTATGCGCCATAACGTAAAGCTAACCGGACCGCAAAACGCGCAGCGTTTTGTGGGTCCGAGTTGAGCGCCATGTTAGAAAATTTAATCAGCACTTGCTTTAAGTGTATTAAATATGTCGTGCATGTTGTCTGGTTGTAGAGCCCAACGATATGCAGGATGAACTTCCCAGTCAAAGCCAAAATCTACGAATTTGTGTGAAAGGTATCTGCTTTCCTCAAAGTAGCGACGCTCAATGAAGTCACCGTTTTCTTTTCTGGCGGTAATAAAGTTTATTTTGTAAAGAAATGCAGCCAAGTCCTTTTTGTCTGCGACTTTCCCGCCATGGAATTTAAATATGCCGCTTTGTTGGATATTAGTAATTTTGCTAAGTAGCGATTCTGTTGTGTACACATAACCCAGCTTGGCTTTTTTCTCCTCTCGTGATGGCTTCATGCCAAGCAATAATCTTTCAATATCTGGAAGTTCAGATCGATATTCGTTGACGGTATCCTGAAGCCTTCCCTGAGAGTACTCCTCAAAGATGCTATTGAAGTTTTTTGTTGAAATCACACCATCATTGGTTGTGCGTGCATTTCGTGCCGCAAGCGTGCAAAGTTTTACTAAATCTCTTGGCCTTTTTCTGACAAGCGACATCAGCATTCGATAAGTTGGGATTTTTGACCAATTGCCATGGCCGCTGAAAACTGGCTCCATGACCCGATCCAGAGATTGAGCCAATGTTGGCTGGGTTAACTTGATTAGTTCTTCTGTGGTTCTTGAATTGCCGAAAAACTGTTCGACACGTTTAACTAGCAATGCCAATATCTCGTGGTTTGTCCATGAGTACCATATAACGGAGCCTTCGATCTTGTCAGTTGATTCATCCGATGTTCGCACAAGATAATACACATCTGAACGCAAGCTAATCCTAAAAGAGACGCCTTTGCTTTCAGATGCAATGTCTCTTACGGCGTTAAGTAGCGCAGACAATTTTCTTATATCTTTTGTGTTCCCTTGCCAGCCACGATCCAAGTCGTCTAAATATACGTAAATCTTACCGCTCTTTAAGAAATCATCGACCACCAGCTTCTTTGATTGCTGAAGGTTGGCATAGCTATCCGCTCGGAACGTTGTTTGCAAATAGTCAATGAACTTGCCGCCATATTCATTTAGTTTTCCTCGCCAACCATCATGCAGTAGACCGAATGAAACCAGGGCCTTCTTTGAGATGATTTCGCTGATGCCTGATTTCCACTCGCGAATAAGCTTTAGAAAGTCGGTTTCGTTTTCGCCAATTCCAGCAATGTCATCAGGCTTAATTAGTAGCGATAATTTTCCTCGTTGCGCCTCTTCTGCCATTGCGATATGAAATAAGGCGGATTTGCCGATGCCCTTGTGACCAACCAAAATTCTGATTGGTAAGTCGTTGGCAATTTGGCCATAAACGTTGCCTTTGAAGTAGTAGCCTTTAAGTCGCTCTATGTCTTCATCTTCAGCGGCTTCGTGGCCAAATAGGGCTGCAATATTTTCTTCAGAAAAGTCCATGTGAACCGTCCTTGTGGGGTTTTCTAACTACAATTAGACACCCCAAAAGGCGTCTTGTATTGCACCTCGTGGGTGCCCAATATTTCCTGGATCGAGACTACACAAGGGCTTGCCGCCATGTCAAACGTGGTAACAAAACCCAATGCGCCAACCAAAAACACCTCGGCAGAAGCGCCAAAACTTAAGCCGCTCGACAAAGCGCGCGCCCGCATTCGGCGGCTGAATTACAACATCCACACCGAGGATACCTACGTCGATTGGGTGCGGCGGTTGGTTTTGTTTCACACCAAGCACCACCCGCGCGATATGGGCGCGACCGCGATCGAGACGTTTCTGACGCATCTCGCGGTGGTCGGCAAAGTATCGGCTTCGACCCAGAACCCGACAAAGCGCGCGTTGCTGTTGCGCTACCGGGGTGCGCTAGGGCAAGCGCCCGACGGTGGTTGAGATACAGGCGGTGCTCGCGGTGAAGCGCAGCTTCGGCAACGACGCGCAGGCGAGCGTCGGAACCGCTGGAACGGGGGAGTGGTGCGTCCGCTGGATTCAGCCGCCGAGGAACACGGCGGCGTGCCCCTGCGACGTTTTTCAGCAGTCGGTTAGATGGCGGAAGGGGTGGGATTCGAACCCACGGATGGTCGCCCATCGACGGTTTTCAAGACCGTTGCATTCAACCGCTCTGCCACCCTTCCTGCATGGATTTTCGGGGTGGGCGCTTCAACCATTCAGCCCACCCCCAGCGGGCTGCCATTATACCGCCCGCCCGGAGTCGGACAAGGTGCTGATTGGCTCTGATCGACTCCGTGCCGATCGACTCCGCACAAATCAGCGCGCGATCAGGTCCCGCTCCAGGTACACGGGGTCGTACTCGAAAATGAGGTCGCGGTCGGGCAGCAGGAGCTCGTCACGCTTGCCGGCGTAACCCTGCCGTGACAGCAGGTCCCGGATCAACTCCAGGCGCGCCTTGTGTTTGTGGTCGGCGCGCACCACCACCCAGGGCGCCAGCGGATGGTGGGTGCGCGCCAGCATCGCATTGCGCGCCGCGCTGTAGTCGTCCCAGCGCTGCTGGGCGCTGTCGTCGATGGGGCTGCGTTTCCACCGTTTGAGCGGATCGGTGACGCGCTCGGCGAGGCGTTCGCGCTGGGTGCCCCGCTCGATGTCGAGGTAGTACTTGAGCAGCTGGATTCCCGACCGCACCAGCATGGACTCGAATTCGATCACGGTGTCCATGAAGGCCCGGTAATCCTCGTCGGTGCAGAAACCCATCACCCGCTCGACACCGGCGCGGTTGTACCAGCTGCGGTTGAACAGCACCAGCTCGCCGGCGGCGGGCAGGTGTGCCACATAGCGCTGAAAGTACCAGCTGCTGCATTCGCGATCGGATGGTTTGCTGAGCGCCACGACGCGGGTTTCGCGGGGACTGAGATGCTCCACGATGCATTTGATGGTGCCGTCCTTGCCGGCAGCGTCGCGGCCCTCCAGGATCACCAGGAGCTTCTTGTCCGTCGCGATCAGGTCGCGCTGGAATTTGACCAGCTCGATTTGCAGTTCGCGCAATGTGTTCTGGAACGATTTGTCGTCGTTGGGCATTTTTTTGCTGTCTCTCGGCGGTGCCATGGCCTATCGTCACGGGCCACACGGCGGTCGCCAACTGTGGCATAAACAGCGAATCAAACCAAAAGAAAGGAGGTCAATGATGACACTTGACGTTATCGGCGCCGGTTTCGGCCGCACCGGGACCTTGTCGTTGCGCGCGGCGCTGACCGATCTGGGTTTCGGCCCGGTCTATCACATGCTCGAAGTGGTGCGACAGCCGGAGATGGCCGCCGACTGGCTGCAGGCGCTGACCGATGAACAGGCGCTGACCCGCGTGCTCAACGGTTATCGCTCGGCAATAGACTGGCCCGCCTGCTACTTTTGGCGGCCGTTGATGCGGCTGTATCCGGACGCCAAAGTCATTTTGACCCTGCGTGATCCCGAGCAGTGGTATCGCAGTATCGAAGGCACCATCTACCAGGTGCTGTCCCGACCGCCACCGCCCGGGATGCCGGAAGCCCAGGCCACGATGGCGCGCCGCATCGTGCTGGAGGAAACCTTCCAGGGTCGGCTGGGTGACCGTGAATATGCGATTGGGGTATTCGAGCGGCACAACCGTGAGGTGCGGGAGACAGTACCCGCGAACAAGTTGCTGGTGTTCGATGTCCGCGAGGGCTGGGGGCCCCTGTGTGGATTTCTCGGGGTTCCGGTGTCGGCACAAGCCTTCCCAAAAACCAACAGCAGCGACGAATTTCGTGCGATGTTTGGCTGAGGATGATGTTTGGCTGACGCAGGTCGACATCACTCAGGTATCTCCGGCTTCGGAGACACCTGCCAGCGTAGCGTCGATCGCCACCGTTTCCGCGAACACCAGGCGACCGGGGCCGGGCACGGGCACCATGCCCTGCGCCGGAGCCTCGGTGCTGATCAGTTCGTACTCCTCGATCAGGAGGCGGTAGCGATTCGCAGCAATCGCCTCCGCGAACTGCACACGGCCTTGCCAAAGCGCCAGATCTTCCGTTCCGGGCGCGACCGGTTCGCGATGAACTTCCACGCTGGCCACCGTGGCCGGAACCGTCTGCCAGGCCAGATCTGAATCGATGCCGGGGATGTGCGCCTGGACCTGTACCCGGAACTGCGTCGGCGGCAGCGGATGCGGGGGGCGACGGACGTGGGTGTGATGAATGACTGCCTGGGGACCGCGCGGGGTGATGCCGGAGACCTGCACACGCAGGGTGCGCGCCTGCACTGGATCGGCGTGTACCAGCACCGCCCGATCCGGCGTCAGTTGGGCGAAATCCGCCAGCACCGCGCGGGAAATACGCGCATCGGGGAGTGCCTCGGGTTGATAGCGCACCAGCGCGAGGCGCACGAAGGGCATGTAGGTGTCGCCGTGGTCGAGAGTGAGATCGGCAAACCACAGCTTGCGCTCGGGATCGAACCGGGTGTCAAAGGCGGCGACATCGACCTGGAGATTCTCAACATCGGGGGCTGCCAGTGACACGCCGCTCGCCGCGGCGACACGGTCTGGAAAATCCCCGATTTGCGGGACGCCGCCGAGAGCGCGGGTATCCCAGATCGGGTCCATCCCCCACTGCGTGAAATAGGACTTGAGCCGTTTGCGCTCGGTATCGTCCGGCCAGGCATTGCCGCTCCATAGACTGACGCCGAGCAGTTCGCCGTCTCCGGATGAGTACCACGGGCGGCGCAGGTACACACGCAACCCGCCGCCGAAACGCAGGCTGCGCTTGACGCCGGTGTCGGTCTGCCGCTGCCAGGCGAAGCTGGGCACCACATAGGCGATATCCGGCGCCTGGGGCCGGCTGGAGGCGGGGATGGAGACTTCGACCGGCTTGCTGTGGCGCGTGAAGCCCGGCTTGCCGCTGACGAATTCCTCAAAACAATCGCTGTCGCGGGAGACAGCCACCGCCCGGTAGTGCACCCGGTGATGGCGGGTGTCGCCCAATATGTGGCGCGGCGCGGCATCCTGGTAAAACTCGAGTTGCTGGTACTTGGCCCCCCGCAGGGCGCGATCTCCCGCTTTGACGAAGGCGATCTGATCGTGCTCAGGGTCGTAGTAGCCCACGTCGCGGCCGTACCCGCTGGACTGGGCCTGGTCCGGGTTGGGCGGGGTGGCGTCCGCAGCCAGCAGATAGCCCTCATGCGTGCCGGGCAGGTCGATCCGCTCGACGATGGCGGCCTGTGAAATGGTGCCAGGTAGCGGCTGCTCCGGATCGTCGACGGGGTCGTCCCACTTCGCCAGCACATCGACGCGGGCGGTGGCGACGCCGTGCACATGCAAGGCGCCGATCAGATAAGCATCACTCGCACCGTAGCGGCGCCAGCCGGTCAGGGTGGCGAGTTCGTCCCGATCGCCGCGACCGGTGATCGCGGCCGTGCGCAGGCCATCGGAACCTTCCGCGTGATCGACATCCAGGGCAGTAAACACCGGATGTCCCAGCGGCTGGCGCAGGGCATGCACCAGTTCAAGCAGGGTCGGCGGCGTCAGCATCCAGTGCCCGCCTTCCACCACGCGCTGCAGGATGTGGGCGGTCTCGTCCACCGCGGCGCCCGGTTGCAGCCCCGGTGGCCGGGGATTGTGGGCGAGTCGGTCGGCGATTTCCTCCTCCAGCCAGGACCAGACGCCCATGCGGGGCAGGTCGAGCGCCTCCAGATAGCAGCTTGCCGCAACCAGGGTGCGCTGGCCCTTGGGCAGATACACGGTCAGGGTGCGCGTGGCCGGATCCCAGTCGGGCACCTGTGTCTGTCCGCTGGCGGGTTCGGCAAGATGCAGACGCAGGCCCCGCGCCAGTTGCCAGTCCGCTTCGCCGCCAAAGCCGATCAACGTCGCCGAACCGGGGCGCGCATTGGCGGCCGTCAGGGGTGCATAGACCAGCGATCCCGCCGGCGTGCCGGCATCGATGCGGGCCAGCGTCCCCGAGGGTGCGCCGGGAAGATCCCGCAGCGCGACTCCGCGGGCCAATGGGTCCGGCAGATAGGGCAAAACCTGGAGTGGCTCGCCGACGATCAGCGGAAAGGTTTTCTCCTGCCCCGCGACTTCATGGGTAACCTGTGGCAGTTCGCCGGCATCGCGTTCGCCGATGCGCTGCCAGGTCGCTGCGTCGCCCCGCAGTTTGCCGCTGGCGTCGTCGAACATGCCCAGGCGTTCGCCCAGTTCCACGCTGGTGCGCGGTGGCAGCAGGTGACGGCTGGCGGCGCGGGTGTCGGCGGCCCGCTGGTCCTCCGCCGCCGAGATGTTGTCGGTACGGATCACCAGGCGCAGCAGGGTCGAACCCGGACCCGCAACAGCCGCCGCGTCATCCACCACTACCTGTGGCGCCGGCACTGGCTCAAAACGCCGGTACGCAAAGCCATTCTGCGCTGCGTTGGGCAAACCAAACACGGCGGACAGGCGATCGACCAGGGGATCGTTCAGCGGCGGACTGAGGCCGGCAAGGTTCACCAGGCGCGCGCGCACCCGGTAGCGGCGGCCAAACCGCAGACTCGGCAGGCTGCCGGGCAGAACGCGGTGGTGAACCTCGAGATCGAAGGGCGCCTGCGGTTTGTCTGCCAGCACGACCGGATCACGCTCCTGGGGTGCGACCGGTAGCGACAGGTCCGGACGTGGCGCCGACAGGCTCCAGCCGGACCAGCGCGCCAGCGCCTCGTGCAGATAAAAATGTGCATCAGCCGGTTCCGTGCCCGGCGCGGGACGGGTGGCCGCGCTTTCCATCCAGCCTTCTTCCAGGTCCGGGTCGAAGCCTTCACTGACCGGATCGAAATCGAGTTCGCCGATGCGGTATTGGGCGCTGCGCGCATGCAGGGAATGCCAGTGCGCACTGTGGTCATCCCACACATCCAGACGCAGCCCGCGCACCAGATCTTCGCTGTGCAGGTCCACCGGTTGGCCCTGCTCCAATGCTGTGTTGAGCGCCTTGCCCTGTTGCAGGCTGTCGATCCAGGCGGCGGCGCGGGCGTCCGCATACAGCGTGAAACCGCCGGAGCGCAGCGCGGGCAGCGTGGCACTGGCGTCGTATACCTCCGGATGCGCGGCGAATGCCGGAGGCCGTCCGCCGGTCTGCGGATGCAGGCTTTCGGCGAGGACAATGTTCTTGTGCAGGCCGCCGTCCACATCCACCTGCGCCAGACCGAAACGCTGCGCGTCCAGCACCGCAATACCCAGTAGCCCACGTCCCAGACCGCTGCGCGGCGCGGCCCCGAACAGCCAGTTCTGGCCATTGGCCACGGGGAGCAGGAAATAAGCGGTACGCACCGGGTTCAGGGTGGCCGGGGTACGCAGGTCCAGACTGAAGTCCGTGACCGCCAGAAACAGCGGCGTATTGCTGGTGGTGGCGAGGTCCGCCCTCGGCACGCGAAAGTCGAATACCAGCCCCAGCGCGCGCTGTAACGCCGGATAGCTACCCAGCGCCGACAGCGCCTGGTGGAAATCGAGGGCGTCGTCCGGCTCCAGCAGCAGCGGGCCGTTCGGGTCTCCCGGCGACTTGCCATCGGCATACCCTGGCGTTGGCATGCGGCTGTAACTGGCAAAGCGCTCGGCTACCTGGTTTTTCCGGGCGGTACTCCACTGGCTGACGTCGGTTGCCAGGTAGGCGCCTTCGGCGTCCAGGCGCGTCGCGCCACGAAATGCCGCCAGGCTGGCTGGATCGCGTTCCTGCAAGCTCTGGCGGCGATTGCGTGCGCGCAGTTCGCGGGCGCTTTTCGCGTCCCAATGGACCCCGACGCCGTCCAGCAGATCGGCGAGCACGCCGCGGTTGCCCAGATCGTGCTTGCGCGGACCGCCGCCGGCATCGGGCAGCGCCAGATCGACGCTGGCGCGCCGGTACACCGATTTCAGCAGGCTGAGGCCGTCGCGCATGGAGTGACTCAGCACACCCTCGCCGGCGCGCTCGGCGTGATCGTCGAAACGGTGACTACGCACCGGCGTGTCTTCGCGAAACAGGCTGCGCCACAGCGCGGGGCGCAGTATTTTGGTGTTCACCACCAGCTCGCTGCTGTGACTGCCCGCCTGGAGTTTCAGCCGCAGGCCCTGTTCCACCAGGCGCCCGGTCCAGTCCAGCCAGTTGGGAAATTGGCCGAGATTCCCGCCGCCACGCAGCCGTGGCGATACCACGACCGACAACTCGACGGTGTCGCCGTGCGCCGCGCCGTCGCGGGGGACGACGGTAAAAATCAGTGATTGTTCGGTAGCCATGCTGTTCCCCTGTCTCAGGCGAAGGCGCTGGTGTAGTCCTGCCAGCGCTGGGCGGTATCGAAGGTCTGCAGGAACAGCGGATCGCCGGAACCACCAAAGGCCCGTTCCACCGTCAGATCCACGGATACACTGAAAAACAGCACCTCGACCTGCACCGTCAGGGTGGCGCGGCCGTAGGCTTTGTCGGTACCGCTGTCGTAGGTGAAGCTCAGATTGAATTCGATCGAGACGCGGATCAGGCCCAGCACCGATAACCGGCCGCCGAGACGCAAATAGCCGGTCAGGCGGCACAGTTCGTTGCCGTTGGATTCGCGCTGGATGGCGAAATAAATCCCCGCCATGGCGTGGACTTCGCCGCTCGCCACGCCCAGGTTGAGGCCGAAGGCGGCGCCGAATTCCAGTGCGGCTTCCAGTTGCCGCATGCCGGCGGTGTCGAGTTGCAAATGGAAGAAGCCGCCACCGGCAAAAAATGCCACCCGCAACTGGAACGGATTGGCCCGCTCCGAGACGTTGAAATCGAACAGCGGTTTGCCATCCAGAAACGGCAGGGTCAGGGCCGCACCCAGGTTCACGTCCTTGAGCGCGAACACACCGATTTCCAGCGGCGGCAGCGCAATGGCAAAGCCTGCGCGTACGCCCGCGCCGATCAGCTCGATACTCGCACCCTTACCGAACAGGCCGGGCGGAATGGCCTTGCGCAGCTCCTCGACGAATTGCAGATCGCCGGTGAAGGACAGGGGATGGTCGTTATGCAGCTCGACGCTGACATCAGGCTTGGCGCCGTTGATGCTCGCAAATCCGAAGCGGACAAAGTGCAGCGTCACCGAACTCAAAATCTCGATATCGAAATCGGTCAGACTGCCCTTGAACTCGGATCGCGGTGCGGCGGCACCGGTCAGCGGGCGCTCGATGCGGCTTTCGATACTCAGTACCGAGATTACCTTTCCCGGTGGGGCTTCGGCTTCCTTGGGAAGGAACTTCGCCACAGCCAGATCGATTTTTTTGACGGCGGGCTGCCAGTGCAATGAAGTGACCAGGGTATTCCCGATGCGCTCGCTCTTGAGCATCGGCGCCTGCTTGGCGAGTCCACCCGCGGCAAGGAGAAGGTCGAGCAGATCAAAGGTTCCAAATAGTTGCGGCGCCCCTTTGGGAAAATACGCCGCCGGATCGAATTCATCCGCGCGCGCCTTGGCCACGTCGCCCGCCACCGGACCCTGCTGGTCGGACAGCGCGGTAATGGTCTGATTGGGTGTCGCGATGCCGCCGGCCTGATCGGCGCGAAACGCAACCGGCTGCGGCGTGATCAGTGTGGCGAACACGCCGGTGCGGTTGGCGGCGTCGTAGCCGTTGCTGGTGTAGGTGGCGTCGTAGGCGATATCCGCCGGCGCGCTGTTACCGAGCAGATCCTCAAGTTGCGAGATATGTACGCCTGCGCTGTGCAGTGCCGGACTGGCGCCACCCGCATCGGCATCGAACAGCAGGGTCTGGCTGGCGAGCAGTGCGTTTTCGGTGCCCCGCAGTGGCGTGTAGGCGATCTTGTGTCCCAGCGTGTCGGCGCTTCTTTGCGAATCGGCGTTGTACAGACCCGCGACATTCCCGATGCGTTTGTCCACGTCGGTGATCGAGGCGAACAGCACGGGAAGGGTAAAGTCCACCGTGCGCTTGGCCTGGTCGGTACCGACGGCGTGGAAATGGAATTTCTGGCGCTGGGTGCCGACTTCCACCCAGAACGTGCGGTGAAACGGCGGGTTAACCTGAGGTTCAGCCAGGTCCGGCGTAATCAGTGTGGTGAGGCGCACACGGGTGAAGGGGTTGTTGCGTCGATCAACCGTTTTTTCCGGCTCGCGCACGACGATGAACATGCGCTGCACCAGGCAAGCCACCACCAGTCCGCTGACGGGGTCGCGGCGAAACTCGCGCTCGGTGATCTTGACCAGCGCGGCGCGGTGGCGAAACGGCCACAGCTCGCCTTCGTAAACCACACGCACATAGTGATCGCGGCCCTGGGTGGCGACATGCACCCACTCGGACAAATCCAGTTGTTCGTCGGAAGCCGCTGGCGCCGCGGGCACGAACATTTCCAGCAGCTGGTCCGACAGTTTGTCGGCGCGCGGAAAGGGCACCGCGGCGCGGCGGGCAACCGGAGCCAACACATCTGCCCAGTGGTGATCGTGCAGGATGCCGATCGCCTCAAGCCGCCGGGATGGCTTCGCCGATCGGGGGGGCTCCCACTTCCCGCGTGATTTCAGCCACCCGCCCAGCGGTGACAGCATCAGTTGCCGGGCGTGGAACGGCAATGGCACATAGGGCGCCGGAGTCCGTCGCCAGGGACGCAGGTTGCGCAGATGTCCCGTCGCCAGATCGAATGCGGCGAAGCTCCTGGGCGCTAGGTCCGGATTGGTTTCGTAACCGTGAAAGGCCGAAGTGAGGATCACCAATTGGCGGCGGTCATCCGGAGCAAGAGCGGTACGGCCGATGCCGGGCGTATTCGAGATGTCGTTCTGCGTATCGGCCCGGTCGGTTGACCACAGGGCGCGCAGCGGCGCGGTGTGATCGGCATCGAGCTCGGTGATTTTTCCGTCGGAGCCGCGCAGCGCCAGGCGGGTGTGCCACAGCTCGCTGCGGCCGGCATGGGTCGCCGGAGTGAGGCGGTGTTGCCAGACGCCCGTCGCACCGGGGGAAATGAGCAGCGCATAGGGCAGTTCCAGCACCGTCTGGTGGGCGTCCGGCGCACTCAGGCCCGGAGCGGCGGCGCGCTCGGCGGCGGTTGCCTGCTCGCCAATCGCGGCAATCGGGTGGAGGTGCGGCACCAGCGCGCTCCAGTCGAGCAGACCTTCGATGGTGTAGGGAATGCGGTGGCCGTTGGGGACCGCGAACACCAGTCGACTCGGCTGCGCGATGCGCGCCTTGAAGTGGCCGGGCGCCGGGCGCGTCTCAGCGGGCGTGCCCGGCGGTTCCGGAGGCGGCCGGTTGGGGTCAGGATCGCCGGTGAAGGGTGGCGTTTCGAACACCGCCTGCTCGGCGATGTGCTGGGGCGGGAATATCACCGTCAACAAGCCGGGGCGCTGCTGATCGTCCACTACCAGCGCCGGGGTCACCCCTTGGCCAGCGACGGACGCTGTGGCTTCAGGTTCCGGATCAAGACGCAGATTGTCGGTTTCGATCCACAGGTTCAGCAGGTCGTCGGGCCGAATCAAATGCCGCAGGAGATTCATGGCGATCCCTTCCCAATGTGGGCAAGCGTCAATGCGAGGGACAGGCCCGGTCGACGACGGCGCCGGTCCCTCGCTCTTTCCTCAGCGGAGGCTTATACCCTAGCTCTTGGCCAGTACAAACGCCCGCACCGCACTGGCATCGTAGCCCAGCTCGCTGTTCCAGCCGTCGGTAGCCATCGAGTCCACATACAGGTTCTCGCTGAATCCGGCGACCGCGCAGCCGTCGATCGGACAGCCCGGCGGCAGGTTGTCGTTGAGCAAGTGATTCACCGTGATGCTCAACGGACTGGTGCTGCTGGCGACGGGGGTCCAGCCCTCACTGTGCACATAGGCAGTCCCGCGGACTACGCCAAAGGAATACTTGGCAAAGCCGTGGGGATGCAGTGCACGCCAGCCGAGCGTGACGCTGTCGCTCGGTTGGTAATGGAGTACGCCACAGCAGGGATCCGCTTGCGCAGCGCCGATGGTGGGTGGCGCGATGTCCGCGTAGCAGTGGCTGTTGTCGATGTGCAGGGTCACGATCATGCGATTGCCGCTGACCAGGCCCAGGGTGGACGTCGCGCTGGCGAAGTGCTGCTGGATTTCCGCGACATCCGGCGGCGTATCCCATACTCCGGCGGGCGCGACGGATGGGAAGGGAATCCTGAACAGATTGGGAATCTTGTGGCCCGCGCCATCGTCCGCTTCCACCGGGCCGAGTGTTTCCGGCGACCAGACCGGCATGTCGCCGGTGGGCGTGGGTACATCGTGGCGGTAGTAGTGGTGAACCTCCCCGGTCAGGGGAAGGAAGGTTCCACTCGAACCCTGACGCCATGACATCCGGTAGTAGACCACGCCGGCGGCTTCGAGGGCATTGGAAAACTCCAGCCGTGGCAGCAGCATGCCGCCCCAGGGGCGGCCGTCCTGGGTGAGGCCCAGATTGTCGGCCGTGACGCTGCCGACAAGGTCTTGCGCGGTGCCATGGATGTTGTTCAGTCCGTGAACGCCGACGGCCAGAAACGCCACCCAGCGGTTTTTGCCGGGCGGGCCGATCACCGGCGGGCAGGGCGCGCAGGTATGTGCCCAGGGGCTGCTGGTGTAGAGATTGACCTCGGTGCCGCAGTGGTAATCCCACCAGGTGTGGCAGGCGATGGGCGTCGGCGCGTAGATGTAGACGTCGAGCCAGCCGAACAACTTCTGCTTGGCCTTGAAGTACAGATCGGGCTGATCGGGGTTATTGCAGCCATTGAAGAACAGCGTTTGAAAATGCCCGCAGTCGTCGGTTTTGGCGGTGGCGACCCGCTGCATGGTGACGAAGCGCGGGTAGTACAGGCACAGCAGCGGTCGGATCAGCTCGGCGTGATCGAGCAACGACTGCTGAAACTGCTGGCGGCTGGCCACTTGGGCGCTGTAACGCAAAGCGGTGGCTTGAGGCAACGCCGCCAGTGCGTGCACCGCGTCGGAGGTCGGAGTCGGCGGCGCGCGCAGTTGCCGCTGAACCGGCACCATCGCGGCGCGCGCAAACGGCGCCGGATCGGGTCCGGGGATGGGCTCGGGAATCGGAAACGGGATCGGCCGCAGGATGATGTCGCGCAGCCGGTCGATGATCAGATCGGGCAGCTTGGGCAGGATGATCCACAGGGGATCGACTTCGTACACTTCGACGGTGGCATCGCATACCGGGTAATTCTCGTAAATTCCGCCAATCAGCACGCGCTTGTAGAGATTGCCGCGCACGATGCAGGCACTGCGCAGCCAGCAGCGCCAGATATCCGGGTAGATGACGAACGGGAGTTCGTGACGCAGGCTGCCCGGATCAACCCGCAGGAACTGCTCCTGGGCGCCGCGCCGGAGCAGGTCGCCCAGCTCAGCCTGCCGGTCATCGACGCGGGGCCCTGCGACCACGCGCAGTCGCGCGACGGAGGCCGGCGCTTCGAGATTGAGCAGGGTTTCCTTTTCGCCCGCCGGCGCTGACGCCAGCAGGGTGCCTTCGGAAGAAAACACATAGACGTTCAGGGGCGGGAATTTATCTCCGGGCTGGAGATCGACGAGTTGCGTCCGAACCGAGAGTTGCAGTGAATTTTTGGTGGATCCAGCCATGATCGACTCCTTGTCTTTCCGGTGGTACATGATGAGTGTGGTGCGGGCTGCGCGCTACTTCTGGACGTCGCGCTCGCCCGCGTGGTTGTCGCGTAGTCGTATCGTTCTGACTTCCGCATCCTCAACCTGAGTTCGATGAGTATGCGGTCATGGGACTTTGGTTCCACCGGCGTGTTCCGTGAACCTGAGCATTGCGGCGGGCGGGCGGCGTGACCGACTTCACGGTTTTGCGCTGGAGATCGGATGCGAGCGCTGGAAAGGGGATAGGCGGGGGAAGGACCAGGAAATCCGGAGGCTCGCACTGCTTTTCGAGTCTCCGGCGTTGCGATCTAACTCAGCAGCAACCGCCGCCGGTACCGCCATCGTAGGGATCAACCCAGTGGGGTAGATTCAGCATCAAACCCTGTTCAGCCGCCAGGCGCAGCACGGCGCGCGGGTCGATCACCCGGGGTCCGGTACGGGTAACGGTCAGTGTGGCGCGCTGTCCCGGGGCGAGTGCGCGTTCGCGGTCGCCATCGAAGGCCAGAATGCCGGGGCCTTCCACAAGGGTCGGTGTGCCGAGCGGCAAGCGCGTCGCACCCCGCACATGGGCGGAACGGAACAGCCCCGGCGAGACCGGCGCGCGCAGCAGTTGGCCGCCTTCGTCGTGACCGCAGAAATCCACCCGCACGCCCCAGTCGTCCGCGAAACCCGCCGGGCACAGCAGCCCGCCCAGCGGTGACATGCCGACCGCATCGGGTTCGGCGCGGGTGAGCACCAGGGTTTTCATGAACTGGGGCTCGAACGGCCCCAGATTGCCGATGCGGTCGCCCTGCAGAAACAGCGCATCGACCAGCGCCAGGTCGGGCGCCTCGCCCTCGATGTCCAGATGGACGATCTTGGCGCGCGGCGCTACCTCTGCCGGCGCGACGCGGCCCGCGGCGATCAGGCCCGCCGCCAGACCGGCGATGGTGGGTTCGATCCAGAGTGGAAACACATTATTGGTGCCGGTGGACAGTGGCATCAGCACGGCATCCGGCCAGGCCTTGGTGACCGCGCGGCTGGTGCCATCGCCGCCCAGCACCACGAGCACCCGGCAGCCCTGCTCGCGCATGGCGACCACGGCGGCGTGGGTATCCTGTGCGCTGTGGGTGATAGCGGTGTGTACCTGCTCGATTTTCGCGCCGATCTGCAAGTGCTCGACCGCGCTGATGGCAAGCCGGCGCGGCTCCCAGGGCACCAGGATGCGCTCGCAGCCGGCCGCCACCGCGCCCACCACGATGCGGGCGATCTGGTTGCGCTTGCTCTCGTGACTGACGGTATCGGCGCGCGCGGTGAGGCGGCGACTGTCGCGGCCGGAGAGGGGGTTGACGATGATGCCGAGGCCGCCCATGGCTATGTCCCGTGTGTGCAAAGCGCCGCATTATAGCGATCCCGGGTGCGGGATCGCGGCCCGGCGCCGCGTCCGTTACAGGGTCCCGCACTCAAGGCAGTGCAGGAACACGCCCTGCCGGGAAGCGGTGATCCAGTCGCTGGCGGAACTGCGGACCAGCAGACGCAGCAACTCGCCCACGCGCGCGCCGAGCGATGTTGGGGGTACCGCGACTCCGGCTTCGGGGAGATCACCGCTCTCCATCAACTGGCGGATGAAGCGTTCACGGAAATCGAGCGGCGGCTCGATCGGCACGGTCTGGTAGTTTTCGACACCGGCGCGGTGCGCGGCGGCGGCCACGGCGGCCTCGAGGTTGCCCAGATGATCCACCAGCCCGCGCTCCTGCGCCTGGCGGCCGGTCCAGACGCGGCCCTGGGCGATGCCGTCCACCGCCGCGACATCCATATGCCTGCCGGCGGCGACCAGGCCGACGAAACGCTGATAAATATTGTCCACGCTGCCCTGGATGAGGCGCGCGGCCTGCTCGGTCATAGGGCGGTCGAGGCGCATTGCGCCGGCGAGCGGGCTGGTGCCGACGCCGTCGTTGTGAATGCCGATTGCCGCGAGGGAATCTTCGAAGGTCGGCACCATCCCGAACACACCGATGGAGCCGGTGATGGTGGTGGGTTCCGCCCAGATCTCGTCGGCTTCGGCGGCAATCCAGTAACCGCCCGAGGCAGCGACAGTGCCCATGGAAACCACCACCGGAATCCCGGCGGCCCGTGTCGCCAATAATTCCTGACGGATCAGATCGGCGGCAAAGGCACTGCCGCCGGGACTGTCGATACGCACCACCAGAGCCTTGATTGCCGCCTTTTCGCGCGTCTGGCGAATCAGCCGAGCCAGGCTGTCGCCGCCGATGGCGCCGGCCTGCTGGTCGCCGTCGTACATCACGCCGCTGGCGACCAGCACGCCGATTTTCGGCTGCCCGGCGTCCGCCGGCTTGCGCAGGTTCAGGTGGGCCAGGTATTCACGCAAATCCACGTAGCCGTAATCGCGCTCGTCGCCTCCCTTGCCGGCGAGCGCGCGCAGCCGCGTCAATATTTCGGGACGGGTGCTGATATGGTCGATGAGTCCGGATTGCAGTGCCAGTTGTGCGCCATCGCCATTGGCGGCAGCAAGTTTGGCATCCGGATGGTTGACGTAGTCGTCGATGGCGCCCGCCGCGAGGTGACGGCGTCCTTCCAGCCCGGTCGCGACTGCGTGCCAGAGCTCCGCCAGCCAGGCGCTGGTGTGCTCCCGCGAGGCATCCGACATCCCGGTACCGATGAAGGGTTCGACCGCGTCCTTGTAGGTGCCGACCCGGAACACGTGGAAGTTGATGCGCAGCTTGTCGAGCGCTTCCTTGAAATACAGGTGGTAGCTGCCGAGACCGGTGAGCAGCACGTTGCCGAATGGATTGAGATGGATTTCGTCGGCAAAGCTCGCCAGGTAATACTGTGCCTGGGTGTAACTGTCGCCGACCGCGATGACGGGTTTGCCGCTGGTCCGGAAGGCGAGCAGGGCCAGACCCACGGTTTCCAGTTTGTCGAGGCCGCCGCCTGCCAGATCGTCCAGTTCCAGCGCGATGCCAGTGATGCGGGCATCCGTCGCAGCAGCGCCGATGGCTTCCACCAGGTCCGCGACGCGGGTTTCGGGCGCGGGTCCACCGCCCGGCCCCAACAGTTCGCGGGGATCCGACCAGGAGCGCTGTTCCACCAGTGTTCCGGTGGGCGCGACGCGGAGCAGGGCATGTTCCGGCAGGGGCTTCAGGTCATGGCCAAACAGGCTGGCCAGCATCGCGATGAAAACCAGCAGCAGCAGGGTACTGATCAGGGTGCGTGCGATCCGCACCAAACTGCCGAGAAAGCGCCACAGGCGGCGCAGGATTCCAGGGTTCGAGTCACTCACTCCGACTGTCTCCGGCAATGTCAGTAGCGTGCAGTTGTTGTTTGCGCCAGCGGGTGAACATCATCGCGGCCACGAAGAGGATGACGACGGCAACCATGGCGACCACGTCGAAAGCCGTGCGATCCGGCGCAAACAGGCGCACCGTGATCACGCAAAAATACAGCAGGCACACGAAGCACAGCAGGCCGAGGCTGCGAGGATCGCCGCGCCACGCGCCGGGGATAAAAATCAGCAACGGGAGCAGGGCGGGCAGCAACATCAGTGGGGAGGTGCTGCCGCTCAGCATCCGGGCCGCGATGGCGCCGATGAGCAGCGTCAGACTGCCCAGCGTGAGCGGACGCACGACCGCTACGCGCTGCACGAGTTGCTCCGTGGTGAGGCGTTTGCGGACGCGTGCGGCGCGGCTCAAAGGATTGGCAGCACGTTTTCGGGCGGGCGACCAATGGCCGCGCGCTCGCCGACCACCACGATGGGTCGCTCGATCAGTCTGGGATGGGCGACCATGGCGGCAATCAATTGTGCCTCGGTGCAGTCGGCGCGGTCGAGGCCGGCGTCCTGATATTCCGGTTCGCCCTTGCGCACCAGCTGACGCGCCGTGATCCCGAGCTTGCGGAGCAACGCGCGCAGGGTGGCGGCATCGGGCGGCGTATCCAGGTAGGGAATCACTTCCGGCTCGATGCCGCGTGCGCGCAGCAATTCCAGCGTCTGCCGGGATTTGGTGCAACGGGGATTGTGGTAGATGGTCACCATGGGCTGTGTAAAATGCATCGGCAGGAACGACGGGCATTCTACACACCTTGTTGAAAAGCGTCGTGAGGCGGCCACATGCGAGGCGCACAGCGATTGAGACATATCAAGTAGATAGGCGAGGGAGCGAGCACCGTGCAACGAAGCAGATGGCTGCCGCAGCAGTTTTTCAACAGGCTGTTGATCCCTTACCACGGGCGGAACCGATTTGGCTGATTGGCAACAGCGTATCCGGAACCTGGCAACCACTGGCTGGGCCTTTCTGTGCCATCTGGCGCGCCGCTACCACGCCGATGGTTGCCAGACCCGCGCGGCTGCGCTCACCTATGTCACTTTGTTCGCCGTGGTGCCCTTGCTCACGCTGACCTTCGCGGCATTCTCCCTGGTCCCGTCCCTGGGCGATGCCGGCACTAAGATTCAGCAACTGTTGCTGGACGCACTGGTACCGGCCGGTAACCCCCAGGTGACCGAGTATCTGTTCGATTTCGCCCGCCGCGCGCGTTCGCTGAGTACCGCGGGAGGGCTGTTGCTGGTGGTTACCACGCTGTTCATGCTGCGCACGATCGAGCGAACTTTTGACCATATCTGGGGTATCCCGGAGCATCGGCGCGGTCTGGCCGACTTTCTGCGTTATTGGGCGGTGTTGACGCTGGGGCCTGTGCTGTTCGGCGCCGGCCTGGCACTTCACGCTTACCTGGTGGCGTTGCAGGCGCTGGTGGATGACGCGGATATTCTCGGCATCTCGAGATTGATACTGGTGTATTTGCCCGCACTGCTGAGCTGGAGTGCCTTCACATTGCTGTTCACAGTGGTGCCGCATGCGCCGGTACCGCTGCGCTGGGCGCTTACGGGCGGGCTCGTCACCACCGGATTGCTGCACGCGGCCCGATTTTTGTTCGGCGCCATTGTCACCAACAGCAATTACCATACGGTGTATGGTGCCTTTGCGGCGCTGCCGCTGTTTCTGCTCTGGATTCATCTGTGCTGGCTCATCGTGCTGGGCGGGGCGGAACTGGTACGCGCACTCGACACATTCAACGACACGCGGCGCGCGGGCAAACTGCCTGATCTGTACGCGACGCTGGTGGCGATGGAGTTGTGCGTAAAGGCGCAAGCCACCGGAACGGTCGTTGTCGATCGCGACATGGTGCGCGCCGGTCTGACGGACACCCAGTGGCGCCGCCTGCGCATATACCTCCTCGATCAGCATATTCTCGCGATGACGACCGACGACGGTTACGTTCTGGCGCGCGACCCGGCCCGGATTTCCGTGGCGCAGCTGGCGACGCTGGTACCCGGCGATATCGATGGCGGGCTATCCCACAAGCTACCGTCGTGCGTGAGCTCGGCGCCCTGGGTGGCGCGCATCGAAGCGCTCTTGCAAGCGAGTCGCGATGCCGCCCAGAGGCCTCTTAACCTTTCCCTGGAAGAATTGTTCGATGCCGACCAGTCAGTCTCCCCGACCAACGACAACCGAGTTTCCCAACATGCGTGAACCATTCCGCGTCCGGTGGATGATGCTCGCGGTGACGCTCATGCTGGCGGCCTGTACGCCATCGGACGCCGGCTACCCGCTGCTGAATGGCGGCAGCCTGGATTTCGCCACGCTGAAGGGCAAGGTAGTGTTCATCAACTACTGGGCTGAGTGGTGCGCGCCGTGCCGCGAGGAAATCCCCACGTTCAACGCCTTCGCCGCCGCGCATCCGGATCAGGTGCAGGTGCTGTCGGTCAACTTCGACGGTGTCGTTGCCGATACGCTGGCAACGCAAGCACGCGGGCTCGGCATCCAATTCCCGACCCTGCTGCGCGATCCGCGTTCGGAATTTGGCGTGCCGCCGCCCATGGGCCTGCCGGAAACCCTGGTGCTGGATCGCGGCGGGAAGTTGCTGCGCGTACTCGGCGGTCCCCAGACCCGCGCGGATCTGGAGGCGGTGCTCGCCGCGCTGCCACCCTGATGCTGTCGCCCCGTGCGGTGCATTCCGGACGCAACCCGCGCCGCTGAGCGCTGAAACTCGTTGTGGAGGTGTATGTGACGGCATCGGAACAACCCGGCTTGCAAGCGAACACGCAACAGGCGACTGCGGTTTCGCCCGTCGGCTGGTACCCGGTCGCCGAATTCGCGGCGCTGCCCGCGGACAAACCCACGGGCGTCAGCATCAACGGCATCGAACTGGTGCTGGTGCGTACCGGGGATGCGGTGTATGCCTACGAGGGCCGCTGCCCCCACCAGGGCACCTTGCTTGCCGAGGGCGAAATCCGTGACGGTGCGCTGATCTGCCGCGCGCACCAGTGGCGCTTTGATTGCCGCGACGGGCAGCGGCTGGATACGCCGGGTATCTGCCTGCGCCGGTTTCCGGTCCGAATCGAGGACGCCAAGGTTGTGGTCGGGATCGAGGAATCCGCTGCCAGCGCGGCGCCTCCAACCACTCCCGTCGTTTCGATCGCGCAACTGCCCGGGCCGCGCGGCTTGCCGCTCATCGGCAACCTACATCAAATCCAGCGCACCGCCTTCCATCTGAGCCTGGAACGCTGGGCCGAGCAATACGGTCCGCTCTATGCCTTTCGCTTCGGCCGTCGCGCCATGGCGGTGGTGTCCGATGCGGATCTCGCCAACGCGGTGCTGAAGGCGCGCCCCGAGGATTTCCGCCGCAGCAGTCAGCTGGAGGAGGTGTCCATCCTGGGCGTCAGCACACTCGGCATCTTCATGGCCGAAGGCGAGCGCTGGCGCCGCCAGCGGCCGGTGATCGTGCAGTCCCTGGATACCGGACATCTGCGCCAGTTTTTTCCGACCCTGGTGAAGGTGACCCAACGATTGCGCCGACGCTGGCAGACGGATGGCGCCGACGCCGGCGGGCGCGACGTCCAGGCCGATCTGATGCGCTTCACCGTGGACGTTACGGCGTCGCTCGCTTTCGGGCAGGACATCAATACGCAAGAGCAACAAGGGGAAGTGATCCAGCAACACCTCGACAAGATTTTCCCCACCATCCAGCGCCGCCTGCTGGCGCCCTTTCCCTACTGGCGCTATCTGCGTCTGCCCGGCGACCGCGACCTGGTGCAGTCGGTGCACAAAATCTACGCCATGATCGCGGATTTCGTCGCGGCCGCCCGCGCGCAACTCGCCGCGCGGCCCGCGCTGCGGGAACATCCGGAAAATCTCTTGCAGTCGCTCTTGGTGGCCGCGGAAACCGACGCCGGATTCGATGAGCGCGAGATCGCCGACAACGTCCTCACCATGCTGCTGGCGGGGGAGGACACCACCGCGAATTCGCTGGCCTGGACCCTGTATTTTCTGGCGCGTCACCCCGCGGTCCAGGCACGGATGCGCGCCGAAGTGGACGCGGCACTGGGCGATCGCGCGCTGGAGTCTTTCGAGCAGACCCGGGATCTCCCTTACATCGATGCCGTCATCAACGAAGCCATGCGCCTCAAACCGGTGGCGCCGCTGAACGTCGCGGAAGCCAACCGGGATCTGACCATCGGTCGGCTCCGGGTGCGGCGCGGCGATCCGGTGGCGATCCTGAGCCGCGCCATCGCCTTGCGCGAGGCGGCGTTCGAGCGGCCATTGCAGTTCGATCCCGAGCGCTGGCTGCTGGCCGAAGGCGGGCGTCGTGTCTTCAATCCACGCTCCTTCATGCCGTTCGGTTCCGGTCCCCGGCTGTGCCCCGGTCGCAGCCTGGCGCTGCTCGAAATGAAAGTGGTGCTGGCCATGATCGCGCACCATTTTCACATCGAAGCCGCGTGCGATCTGGATCAGGTCACCGAGCGACTGGCGTTCACGATGAGCCCCGCGGGACTGCGATTGCGGTTCGTGGCCCGAAACCCCGCTCCGGGCCATTCGTAACCTCATTGCTACCGTCGGTCCGTGGAGTCTGGTTGTGTGACTTTGCCCACATTCGGATCAGGTATCTGGCAGTAATCTTGTCCTGGTCAAACTTCTCCGGGACGACATCAGGTTTTGGGTGAACACTCAAATCGTGCCAAGTTGAAGTCGAGCCGGAATATTCAATTGCAGATCGGAGTGCAGCATGAAATCGGAAAAGGGATTGTCTCGCGCCGCTGCTACCGTGCTGCGCCCAACCGGAAGTACCGGCAGGTTTCGGCTGGTTGCGCTGGCGGCATTGGCTCTCATCTTCGGCGCGACCGATGCACTGGCCGCCGAACGCGTGATCCTCGGCGACACCCTGGGCGTTCCGCCGGTGGCAAGCCCCAGCCCTGATACGATTCAAACCCTGAACGATCTGCGCCAGCAGGCGAGAAAAGACGGTGTGGCGCGGCTCATCGTCGGGGTTCGAGTGGGTTTCGCCCCTGAGGGCCTGCTGTCGGCCAGTAATGTCGCGTTGCAACGCGCTGAGATTGCCGACGCGCAGTCCGCGATTCTGGACCGGATTGCCTCGCTGAAGCGAATGCCGGAAAAATCGAAGCGCTTTGCCAGTATTCCCTTCATGGCCATTGCAGCGGATCCCGCCGAGCTGGAGCAACTGGCCAATCTGCCCGAGATCACTTCCATCGAGGAAGACCGGCTGGCGGAACCTTCGCTCGCCGAAAGCGTACCCTTGATCGGGGGCACGACCGCGTGGAGCAGCGGTTATACCGGGGCGGGGCAGACAGTTGCCATCCTGGATACGGGCGTGGATAAAACCCATCCGTTCCTGACGGGAAAAGTCGTTTCCGAAGCCTGTTATTCGACCAACTATGCTCCGCAAGGCGCCACTTCGGTCTGTCCGGGGGGCGTGACGTCCTCTACCGCCGCCAATTCCGCGATGCCTTACGCGGGCACCTGCCCGATGGGCGGCTGCGATCACGGCACCCATGTGGCCGGTATCGCGGCGGGTAAGGGCGCCAGTTATTCCGGCGTGGCGAAGGATGCCTCCCTGATCGCCGTTCAGGTCTTTTCCCGCTTCGACAGCACCACCCAGTGCACCACCTCGCCCTGCGTGATGAGTTACACCAGCGATCAGATTCTGGGATTGGAGCGCGTGTATGCGCTGCGCGGGACTTACAACATTGCCGCCGTCAACATGAGCCTTGGCGGTGGACGTTACTACGACCAGGGCAGTTGCGACGCCGCTGCCGGCTCCATCAAAACCGCCATCGACAACCTGCGCGCGGTAAACATCGCCACCGTCATTGCCTCCGGAAACAACAGTTATCCGGACAGCATGAGTACGCCGGGCTGCATCTCCAGCGCGGTGAGTGTGGGCGCGACCTGGGACACGGCGGGGTGGACCTGTGGCGGAGTCGCCACCAGCGTCGACCAGGTCGCCTGTTATTCGAATTCGGTATCCTTTCTGGACTTGCTCGCTCCCGGCTCGGCAATCACCTCGTCGATTCCCGGCGGCGGCACCGCGACCTGGCACGGCACCTCCATGGCCACGCCCCATGTCGCCGGTGCCTGGGCACTGCTGAAGCAGAAAGTGCCGAGCCTTTCCGTTGCCGCGAGCCTCGGCGCCCTGAGCTCAACCGGGGTCGCCGTTACCGACGCACGCAATGGGCTCGTCAAACCGCGCATAAAAATTGACGCTGCCCTCTCTGCTCTCGCTGCCCCCACATCTTCATGCAGCTATTCCCTGACACCGGCGAGTCTTTCCACCGGTGCCGCCGCTGTGGCCGGAAGCCTGAGTGTCACCGCAACTGCGGGCTGCCCCTGGACGGCGGTCAGCAACACGGGCTGGATCACTGTCACCTCCGGGGCGTCGGGCAGCGGCAATGGTTCAGTGGCTTATTCTGTAGCAACAAATACGAGTACCAGCGCGCGCAGCGGCACCCTGACCATCGCCGGGCAGACATTCACGGTCAGCCAGGCGGGCGCCAGCCTGCGCAACACCGGGTTCCGTGCGCCTACTGTCAATTATCGGGATAGCGGTGGCGACGGAAATGGCTACGAGATCAGTCCCGGCTACGCGTACTCGACCAACGGTGTCTCGGCGATCGACTACAACAGCGGCACCACCACCAGTACCTCCTGCACCGACGGTGGCAAGGACAAGCATCGCTTCTACAACTTCGGCTTCGCCATTCCCACGACCGCAGCCGTCAAGGGCCTTCAGGTACAACTGAAAGCCCGAGCCGACAGCAGCCTTGGATCGCCGGCGATCTGTGTGCAGATATCGTGGAACGGCGGGCAGTCCTGGACCGCGCCCAAGCGGACCGCGACGCTGGGAACTACCTTGACGACGTATGCGCTCGGCTCCGCGACGGACACCTGGGGCCGGAGTTGGAGCCCGGGTGATTTCACGAACACCAATTTCAGGGTGCGGGTGATCGACGTAGCCAGTTCCACGGCCAGAGATTTCAGTCTGGACAGCGTCGCGGTGAACGTCAGCTATTACTAGCGTCGCAATCTTGCGTGGCGGGATAGGTGATGACCCACCCCACTGTTTATGGTTGCTGTTCGCCGCACGGCCGCGGTTTCCGGTTCGTTACCGTGAGTTCGCCGTTGGTGGCCGTCGGCGAATTCGCCCGGCCGGATCAAGGAGATCAGTAACCTCGGGTAACCAGACCGTATCAGTTGTCATCCGACGGCGAGGGGCCGTCGCTCTCCGGCTTGCGTTTGCGCGGCGTGGCCAGACTGATTTTGCCTGTTGTATTCGAAAATTTGGGCGTTGCAGCGACCCTGGTTTTTTTGGTTTTTCCCGCAGCCTTGGCTTTTCCTGCGGTCTTGGTTTTGCCCGCGAACGCGGTTTTTCCCGCTGGTTTGGGTTTGCCGTCGAACCTGGATTGGCTGTCGAACTGGGGTTTCCCCCCGGCCTTTGGCCGGTCCGATGGTCGCGCGACCGGCCGGGTATCGCCGGGCGGCGGGGGCGCGATATCGACTTTGGGGCGGAACGTACGTGCCGCGCCATCGGTCGCGACCTCGCGGGGGGCGCGCGGCGACGAGTTCCGCGTCGCGGTTCCCGCTTGGCGGCTGATGTTGAGGGGTTGCCCGCCGACCCGGACGCGCTTCAGCAACTCCAGAATTTCCCTGGGCATCCCGACCGGCAGATCGACGATGCTGTAATCATCGTGAATCTTGATGCGGCCGATGAATTTGCTGTCGATGCTCGCCTCGTTGGCGATCGCGCCCACCAGGTTGCCCGCCTTGATGCCCTGCTCGTGGCCGACCTCGACACGGTAGGACTCGAGCTCGGGTTCCGCTCCGGTCCATTGCGCGCTTGGTTCGGGATTGCGCGGCCGGGGCGGGCGGCGCTCGGCGTCCTGGGCGGACCCCGAGAAGGGCTCATCGGCGCGAATTTTTTTGGGTCGCGGCAATTCGCGATCCGGTTTCAGCAGCAGGGGTTCGCCGCCGTGCAAGAGCAGGGTGAGGGCGGCACCGATGGCCTGGGGTGCCAACGCATGCTGCTCCTGATACTCCTCCAGCACGCGCTGGTACAGCGCCAGAGTATCGGCGTTACCGATATCGGCGAACACCGCATCGAGGCGTGCGCGAAAGCGCTCGATGCGCCGGGCGTTGACGGCGTCCACGCCCGGCAACGGCATTTCCTCGATACGCTGCCGGGTGGCACGCTCGATGGCTTGCAGCATGCGGGCCTCCCGCGGCGCCACGAACAGGATCGCCTCGCCGCTGCGTCCGGCGCGACCGGTGCGGCCGATGCGGTGCACATAGGCTTCGGTGTCGTAGGGGATGTCGTAGTTGATGACGTGGCTGATGCGCTCCACGTCGAGGCCGCGCGCGGCCACATCGGTCGCGACCACCAGATCGAGCTGGCCGGATTTCAGGCGGTTCACGGTCTGCTCGCGCTGCGCCTGGGCGATGTCGCCGGACAGCGGTGCCGCCGCGTGGCCCTGCGCGCACAGGTAGTCGGCGATTTGCTGGGTTTCGATCTTGGTACGCACGAACACCAGCACGCCTTCGTGAGGCGTGGTCTCCAGGATGCGCGCCAGCGCTTCGCGTTTGGTGACGCCGCCGACGCGCCAGTAGCGCTGGCGGATGGTCTCGGCGGTGGTGGTGCGCACCTTGATCGACACTTCTTGGGGGTCTTTCAGGTGCTTTTGCGCGATGCGCTTGATCGGCGCGGGCATGGTGGCCGAGAACAGCGCCAACTGCCGGGTCGGCGGGGATTCCGACAATATCCATTCGACGTCGTCGATAAAGCCCATGCGCAACATTTCGTCGGCTTCATCGAGCACCAGTGCCGACAGGCCGGATAAATCGAGGGTGCCGCGGCGCATGTGATCCATGATCCGGCCCGGCGTACCCACCACCACCTGGGTGCCGCGCCGCAGGGCCTTGAGCTGCTCGCCGAAACCCTGCCCGCCGTACACCGCCAGCACCCGCAAGCCGGGCAAATGGGCGCCGTAGCGCGTGAAGGCTTCCGCGACCTGCTGCGCCAGCTCGCGCGTCGGCGCCAGCACCAGCACCTGCACCTGGGGTCGCGAGGTATCGATGCGCGCCAGCAGCGGCAGCGCGAAGGCGGCGGTCTTGCCGGTGCCGGTTTGCGCCCGACCAAGCACGTCGCATCCGGCCAGCAGGTGCGGAATGATGCGCGCCTGAATCGGGGAGGGGGTTTCGTAGCCGAGCTCGCTGATCGCGGCGAGCAGGGGTGCCGGCAAATTCAGGTCGGTGAACGTCGGTTCGAGAGTCGGTTCGGCGGTGGTTTCGGTGTTCATGATGTCGGGTATCCGTAGTCCGCAGGCAAAGAGCGCGTCGCCGGTGTGCGCAGGATACTCCCGGGAGTATCCCGGCACACCGGGACGAGCGATAAGTTACGGATTTCACTCGGGGTGAGCGCGCCGAGCCTTGCACGGAAACCGGGGGATTCAAATCGTCCGCAAACGATCAATCGGAGTCTTTCGGCACAAAATGGCGAGTGATCCGCGTTCCATCCACTGCCTGCTGTGTCCTTCAGTGGGCAGTGGGGCGCGGATTAAACCCGATATGCGGGTCACAAGGCCAGCAAAGTGACGAAAAAAGCTCTGGCCAGCCTCAGTTCGGCAAGGCTGGCAAGGAGCCACTGTGCATGGATCGCTCAGCCGGCAGCGGCGATCAGTTGTTCGGTAACGGTCCACAAACGCGCACCGAGGTTGCGGTCGTTGGAGGCCCGCGACGATGCGGCTTCCTTGCTGTTGACGAAGTATTTGCCGGTCACGCGCTCGACCTCGGGCGAGGTGGCCAGATACAGGGTGGTGCGCGCACCCTGCTCGGGTGTCGCCAGAAACGGATTCAGCCAGGCAGGCATGCCGATGTTGGTGGCGACAGCGCCGGGATGCAGGGCATTTACAGTCACACCGGTGCCGCGCAAGCGGGCGGCCAACGCGTAGGTGTAGAGGATCATGGCGAGCTTCGATTGACCATACGCACGGTAAGTGCCGAATTTGCGCGCGCTTTGCAGATCCTCGAAATTGATCCTGCCGAGTTTGTGGATCATCGAGGAGACATTGATGATCCGCGCTGGCGCGCTGTTTTTCAGCAGATCGAGCAGCAGGTCGGTGAGCAGAAACACCGCCAGGTGATGTACCGCGAACTGCATCTCGAATCCATCCGCCGATACTTCCCGGTGCTTCGACATCAGACCCGCGTTGTGGATCAGCACATGCAATTGCGGATACCTGGTTTTGACCTGCTCGGCCAGTTGCCGTACCGACTTGAGTGACGCGAGATCGGCAATCAGCAGGTCGACCATGCCGTTGCCGGTGGTGGCCATGATGTCGCGGCGTGCCGCCTCGCCTTTGCCGGGGTCGCGGCACACCATCACTACCCGGGCGCCGCGCCGGGCGAGCCCACGGGCGGTTTCGAGACCGATACCCGAGTTGGCACCGGTTACCAGACAGGTTTTATTTTCCATTAGTGACTCCTTGATGATCATTCGCTGTGCGGAAATCTACCCCAACCGATGCCTTTGATCGACGCCGTCCGGCCACGGCGTCTTCCGCCTGGATGATGGCTTCGCTACCCGCCGTCCGTGTACAGGCTGGCGAACGCCCTCTCGGAGTAGCCATTCTCCGCCAAGGATAACGGGCTAGCGTACGGAACTGGTGGCTGTTTGCTCAAACGGTCTGATGGTCGTGCCGGCGTCCGCTCCGAGGGCGGGCGATGCGTGGCTCTGACAGCGTCGGGGGGTCGTGATAGCATCTGTTGACAATAATCAAAGGGCCACACCTCGTGTCCGAACCTGTCGATACCGGCAAACTTCAGGCCATGGCCGCGCAACTGGCTCACCCCAGCGGGGAAGCGGGCACCGCGATTGCCGCCAACATGAATGTCGCCAATGCCCGCCTTGCGGAGCGCGCCATCGCCGCGCTGGCGGCCGCGCCGGGTCAGGCTGTGGTGGAGATTGGTCCGGGCAATGGTCGGCTGTCGATGGATCTGGTGCGGCGGCTGGGGGAGGGTGGCCGCTACACCGCCATTGAGCTGTCTCCCGACATGGCGCGGGAATGCCGGACCAATCTCGCCGGGCTTTCGTCCTGCGCCGTCACCGTCATCAATGCGGATTGTCGCGCCGCCGCGTTGACTCCGGGGTCGGTGGATGCTGTTTTCGGCACCAATTTCGTGTATTTCCTCGACGACCTGACGCAGTTTCTGCAACCGGCCTACGGCTGGTTGAAACCGGGCGGGCGACTGGTGATCGGGATTCGCTCGAAAACGGCCATGGCGGCGCTGCCGTTCACGCCCTTTGGTTTTCGCCTGCGGGAAGCCAGCGAGATCGTTGCGGCCATGGTGGCTCAGGGCTGGCGTGAGATCCGCGATGAATACCATGACGACGAAGGCGAACGGGAAATCAACGGGCTGATGGTCAAGGTGGATGCCCACATTATTTCCGGTAAAAAACATTTCCGGTAAAAAACATTTCGGGTAAAAAGCATTTCCGATACAAAATAATCTTTGGCAAAAGGTAGCGGAACCGGGTCCCGAAAAAATCCCAGCGATGAATGGGACGGGCAGTGCGCATGGCAAACAGGTGGCCAACCGTGGCGAACATGGAATCAATTTGACGCAGCAGAGGAACTCCGATGAGTGTGAAAGCGTTCGATCATGCCGCCATACCCGTCAGCGATATGACCGCGATGCTGGCGTTCTATGAACGACTCGGTTTCAGGGTGTCGGAGGATTACGCGCCCATCGTGTATTCGGTTTGCTTCGGCGACAACCGCATCAATTTCCATGCGCCCAAGTTGTGGCAATCGGACGAATTCACGCTGCGGGGGCCGGCCGCACGCCCGGGATGCGGGGACTTCTGTTTTGTCTGGGACGGTAGCGCGGCGGCACTCGCCGCGCTGATTGACGCGCTCGCAGTCCCGGTGATTACCGGGCCCGTGGAGCGGCAGGGCGGGCGCGCAGGGGGCACCGCGGTGGGCACGAGCACTTATATTCGTGATCCGGACGGCAATCTGCTCGAGTTCATCATCTATCCCGATAACTGAACCGGTTCCCTGGCCAAGCACGGATTCCATAACATTTTTCGATAACGAAAAACCCCGACGGGAGGCACAGAGCCATGCGCGAAGTCATGATCGGCGGCACCGGGATGACCCGGTTCGGCAAATACCCGGATGCCAGTATCCGCAGTCTGGTCACCGAGGCGCTCGGCGAAGCGCTGGCGGATGCGAAAGCCACGACCGCCGATGTGGAAACCATTTTTTTCGGGAATGCGGCGGCGGGGCTGTTGACCGGCCAGGAGATGATCACCGGACAGGTCGCCCTGCGCGAGAGCGGGCTCCTGGGCAAGCCGATCATCAATATCGAGAACGCCTGCGCCTCGGCGTCCAGCGCCGCGCATCTCGCCTGGTTGTCGGTAGCATCCGGGCAGGCCGAGGTCGCCCTCGCCATCGGCGCCGAGAAAATGACCCATCCCGACAAGAATGTCTCCTTCCGCGCCCTGGCCGCCGCCATGGATCTGGAAGAGATCCGCGCCGAAACCGGCTCCGACGATCCGCTCACCGCGGCCAGTGCGCCGGGGCGTTCGGGATTCATGGATATCTACGCCGCCAAGGCGCGCAAATACATGGCGCAGACCGGCGCCACGGTGGAAGACTTCGCGCGGGTCGCGGCCAAGAGCCACCATTTCGGCTCGCTCAATCCCAAGGCGCAATTCCAGGGCGGGATGTCCTTCGACGCGATCATGGCCAGCCGCACCATCGTCGAGCCGCTGAAACTGGCGATGTGCTCACCCATCGGCGACGGCGCTGCCGTGCTGGTGTTCTGTTCCGCCGACTTTGCCCGTCGGCGCGGCCTGGATGCCGTGCGCGCCGCCACCATCACGCTGGTATCCGGACTGCCGGGCGGAGCGAGTTGCAATGCGCGCGCCTCCGCGAAAGCCTGTGCCATGGCGGGCGTCGGCCCGGAGGACATCGACGTGGTTGAATTGCACGACGCCGCATCGCCCGCCGAACTCATCTATGTCGAAGAACTGGGGCTGTGTCCGCCGGGTGGGGGCGTGCAAATGCTCCATGACGGTCAGCTCGAACTGGGCGGCCGCATCCCGGTCAACACCAGTGGTGGCCTGGTGGCCAAAGGCCATCCCGTCGGCGCCACCGGTTGCGCCCAGATCATCGAGATCGCCGACCAGTTGCGGGGTCGCTGCGGCGCCCGCCAGGTGGCGGGCGCGCGGGTCGGCATGGCGCAGAACGGCGGCGGCTGGATCGACGATGACACTGCCGCCACGACCTTGACTATCCTCACACACTGACATTCAAATCAATAAAGGAGAGCACCATGAAAACCCTCGATCAGCGCCTGCAAATACTGGAAGACAAGGATGAAATCCGCGAACTCACCGCGCGTTACTGCTACGCCGTGGTGGCCCAGGACGGCGATGCGCTGCTGGACATGTTCGCCAGCGATGGCGAATTTCATATGGGCGAATCGTCCTGGCGCGGTCAGGCCGAGCTCAGCAAGCTGTACAGGGAGCAGGTGGGCGCCATCGCTCCCAAGCCGTTCATTCAGAATCATGTCATCCAGGTCAACGGGGATACCGCCACCGGCAACTGCGCGGTGGAGATTCGGGTGGTCGAGCAGGGCGAATCGGTCACCGCGTGCGGTCATTACGATGACAACTATCGGCGCGTGAACGGCAAGTGGAAATTTGCCAAGCGGGTTTTCCACCTGTATCACTGGGCCAAACTGTCGGAAGGCTGGGCCGGCAAGACGACGGGGCCGTCGCTCAAATGACGCAGGGTGGCGCCGCCACTTCAGAGCACTATTGATTCGGAGGTATTGAGCACATGTCCAGTTACGATCAGGTCGTGACAGGTTTTTCCCGCTCGCTGCAAAACCTTGCAGTGGTACTGGACAAGGCGGATCGGCACGCGAGAGCGAACAAATACGAAATGGCCGCCTTGCTCGATGCGCGACTGTATCCGGACATGTTTCCCTGCAAACGTCAAATTCAGCTCGCGACGGATTTTGCCAAGGGATCGGCGGGGCGCCTGGCAGGTGTCGAAGTCCCGACCTGGGAGGATACGGACAGGTTGCTGAAAAACTGCTGCGGGCACCAGAGGCGGCGGCTGACCGGGCCCGTCGACGGCCAGTGCCGTCGTGCGAGCGGAATCAAGGCAGCCGGCCTGGCTTTGGCGGGTGCGGCCCCCTGAGCCGCACCAGAAAGTTCGTATAATATATATTATGTTAAATAAAGCCATGGCCGTGCCAAAACGGCCCGCTGGCTGGCTGGAAACATTCGCACCGAGTGCTTCCTGCGGGCGCATGGCCTAGAATGCATCCCTCTGTCAATCTCGATGAACCCCCGCATGCGCCTTTTCTGCCGGCTCGGTCTTCTGGGTCTGTTCGTAGTCTGTTCCGCAACCGCACTGGAACCTCTGGCGCCGCTGACACCGGACACCGAGCAACGCGCCAGCATCCGCGAAATCCTCCACGAACTGGACAAGCATCACTATCGTCACCTCACCCTTGACGACACCTTTTCATCGGAACTGCTCGATCTCTATCTGAAGCACCTCGATGCCACCAGAACCTACTTTCTCGCCAGCGACATCGCCGAGTTTGACGCGTGGCGCAACCAGCTCGATGACGAGTTGCGCGCGGGCAATCTCGATCTGGCGTTTCGTATTTTCAACCGATTCCGGGAGCGCCTGGTCGCGCGTCTGGAGGCGAATGTCACTTTCCTTGAAAGCGACGCCAAATTCGACTTCGACAGCGACGAATCCCTGCCCATCGACACCGATACCCGCGCCTGGTTCAAGGACGCCGCGGAGGCGGACGATTACTGGCGCCGCCGTCTGAAGGACGGCATGCTCAGGTTGATCATGTCGGGCAAGGACGCAAAAGCGGCTCGCGAGCTGTTGGTCAAGCGTTACAAGAGCCAACTGCACCGTGCCAGCTTGCAGCAGTCGCGCGATGCGTTTGAACTCTACGCCAATACCGTCGCCGGGATGTACGACCCGCACACATCCTACATGGACCCGCGCAGTCTGGAGAATTTCCAGATCAGCATGTCCCTGTCCCTGGAGGGAATCGGCGCCGTGCTGCAAGCGGAAGACGAATACACCAAGATCGTCCGCGTCGTGCCCGGCGGTCCGGCCGACAAGCAGGGTCGCCTGCGCGCCGGGGATCGAATTACCGGGGTCGCACAAGGCGTGGATGGCGAAATGGTCGATGTCATCGGGTGGCGTCTGGACGATGTGGTCGATCTCATTCGCGGCAAAAAAGACTCTCAGGTTCGACTTGACATACTCCCCGCAACTTCAGGTCCCGCGGGAAGTTCCTATTCGGTGACCATAGTAAGGGATCAGGTAAAACTCGAGGAGCAGGCGGCCCGTGGGGACGTCATAACCGTGCCCAGCGGAAACGCGAAGCTGCGCCTGGGAATCATCACCCTGCCCACGTTTTATATGGATTTCGAAGCGTACCGCAACCGGGACGAAAACTTCCGCAGCACCACGCGCGATGTCTACAACATCCTGCAATCGTTTCGCGGTGAGAACATCGACGGGATCATTCTCGATCTGCGCAACAACGGTGGCGGCTCCCTCTACGAGGCCACGGCCCTCACCGACCTTTTCATCGATCCTGGCCCGGTGGTCCAGATTCGCCACGCCAACGGGAAAGTATCTCTGGATCAGATGGCGGAACATCCGGCCGCCTATCGGGGGCCACTGGTGGTCCTGATCAACCGCCTGAGCGCCTCGGCTTCGGAAATTTTCGCCGGCGCCATCCAGGACTATGGGCGCGGGCTGATCGTGGGAACCCAGAGCTTTGGCAAAGGCACTGTGCAGGTGATGACGCCGCTCAAACAGGGTCAGCTCAAGCTGACCGAGTCGAAGTTTTATCGCGTATCCGGCGACAGTACGCAGGAACGCGGTGTGGTGCCCGATATCGTCCTGCCGTCGCTCTACGATCTGAAGGAAATCGGCGACGCGAGTCAGGACCGTGTCCTGCACTGGGATCGCATCAAGCCCGTCGATCATGACACGTACAAGAATGTCGATGGTCTGGTTGCGCCCCTGATTCAGCGTCACGATGCCCGTGTCGCCACCGATGCGGACTGGCGCTATCTGCTCGAGACGCTGAAATTCGCCGAACAAAACCGCAGCATCAAGGAGCTGCCGCTGAAACGCGCCGAACGCGAACGACTCGACCACGAACGCGAAGTTGCCCTGTTCGATCTCGCCAATGCCCAGCGCAAGGCCAAGGGCGAGCCAGCCTATGCGGACCTGGGCGCCTGGCGCAAGGAACAAGACGCCTTGAGTGGTGAGCCGGGAGATGAAGGCGATGCCGCCCTCCCCGCCAAGCCCAAGATCGATCTGGCACATGATCCTTTGTTGAAGGAGACCGGCAGTATCCTCGGCGATTACGTCGGCCTGTTGACCAAGCGCCGTGAAGCGCTCGCCGGAAATCCCGCTGGATCCTGATTTGTGAAAATAATTTGCTTTAATATCAATGGAATACGAGCAAGACCTCACCAGTTAGAAGAGATTTTGGTGCGGCACGCGCCAGATGTGATCGGCCTGCAGGAAACCAAGGTCGCGGACGATCAGTTTCCGCTTGAGGACATTCACCGGCTCGGCTACCAGGCCCTCTACCACGGGCAGAAAGGTCACTACGGCGTCGCCCTGCTCTTTCGCAACCCGCCTGTCGCCAGTTCCTGCGGGTTCCCCGGGGACGGCGAAGATTCACAGCGCCGCCTGATCAAAGCCAGCTTCACGGCGCCCGGGGGCGACATCCATATCTACAACGCGTACTTTCCCCAGGGCGAGAGCCGCGCACACCCACAAAAATTTCCCGCCAAGGCGGCGTTTTACCGTGAACTGCTGGCGACGCTGCAACGCGAGCACCTGCCCACCGACCGCGTCGTGGTCATGGGCGACATGAACGTCGCGCCGCGCGACATCGATATCGGCATTGGCGAAGACAACCGCAAGCGCTGGCTGCGGACGGGCAAATGCTGCTTTCTGCCCGAGGAACGCGAATGGTACGCGGCGCTTACGGGCTGGGGGCTCGAAGACACTTTCCGCAAGTGCCACGGCGACCGCGAGGAAATCTACAGCTGGTTCGACTACCGCAGCCGGGGCTTCGAACAGGAACCGCCGCGCGGCCTGCGGATCGATTTCATCCTCGCGAGCGCGAGTCTGTGCGCGCGACTGGAAGACAGCGGAATCGATCTCGCCATCCGCGCCATGGAACGGCCGTCGGATCATTGCCCGATCTGGGCAAAGTTCAGTCTCTGACCCGGAGGTTCCGGTCAACCGCGAGCCCTGGAGTCCGTTGTAGCAGTCACTGGACCCACCCACGGTGACCTCAATGAAGACCCTGCTCGCGCTGTTCGCCGCTGTTGCTCTGCTTGTTTTGGCCGTGAGACCCGCGCTGGCCGACGACGACGACGACTACCGCCGCGGCGGAGCACGCTGGGATCGCGATGAGCCCCACTATCGGGGTGGTGACTATCACGGTCGCTACCCCGGTCGCGGGTTTCGCGATCGGGATGACTACCGGCCCAGGATCGAACACGAATACCACTACTACCATGAGGTTCGGCCGGTTTATTACTACCCGCCGGCACACTATTATTCGTCATCGCACTATTACTATGACGAGGATGACCACCATCACCACCATCATGATAATCACGCTGGCCGTGACCTGATCGCGATCATCGGCGGCGCGGTTCTCGTGCACGAAATACTCAACCACTGACAAGGGAAACCTGGAAAACACCGAGTGTCGCGCCATGTCGAAGCTATCGGCGACAGTGGAAATCATCAGCGTGGGAGCCGAGGGTCGTGCTGCCGGTGTCCCTGAGGCACCGGCCCTCATCAGTATGGACAAATTTTTTGCGACGGTGGAACGGCGCGCCTACGCCATGGCCTATACGGCACTGCGCGACCGGGACGAAGCGCTCGACGTACTGCAGGACGCCATGTTGAAGATGGTTCGGCACTATCGCCACAAGCCTCCTTCCGATTGGCTGCCGCTGTTTTATCGCATCCTCAACAACCGCATCAACGACAGTTTTCGTGCGCGCAAAACCCATCGCCGCCTGTTTGGCTGGCTCGGCGGCGCCGCAACCGAAGACGAGAACGATCCGGATCCCCTGGAACAGATCCCCGATCCTGCCCGCGACACACCGGTGGAGCGATTCGAACAGGAACGCCGTGTGCTTGCCCTCGAACGTGCGGTCGGCCAGTTGCCCCGCCGGCAGCGCGAAGCTTTTGTGCTGCGCTGCTGGGAAGGGCTCTCCACCGAACACACCGCGCATGCCATGGGCTGTACCCAGGGCAGCGTCAAAACCCATTATTTCCGGGCACTTCAGAGCCTCAGAGAACAGCTGGAGGAATTTCGACCATGAACGAACAGGAACGCCGCTGGCAGGACACGCTGCGGTCGCTTGAAGCGGACGTGGACCCAATCACCGCACGCCGTCTCACCGATATCCGGCGCACGGTGCTTGCGGCGCCCGCGCCGCGCCGGTTTGGCCACGGGAGCTGGCTACCCCCGGTGGTTGGCATGGCGATCGCCGCTGCGCTCAGCTTTTGGGCACTGGGTCCGCATGTGCTGGTGACCCCGGATCCCATGGGCGGCAGCACCCAACCCGGCATGGACGCGGCGGAATTGTATGACCAGCTCGATTTCTACTCCTGGCTGGCCGACACCGACCTTGACGCCACCAAAGGATGAAGCGACGCGCGCTCAACAGCCGCAACGCGGCCCCCGCCGACCGATGTGGCTGGCCGCGATTCTGCCTGTTGGCGTTGCTGCTCGCCGCGCCGTTGTGTACCTCCGCCAACCCCTTTGCCTTCGTGCCCAGGGCTGATCTTCAACTGGCGGAACACGATGACGATGGTCGCCAGGACGAAGAAAGAAAGTCCTATCACGAGCGTCGCGGCGACCAATCCGATAATCGCTGGAACAATCCACAACAGCGCCGGTATATCGAAGAGCGCCGCCGTCGTTTCGAAGCCCTGCCCCAAAATCAGCAGCAGCGGCTCATTCAAGCCCGCGAGCGCTTTCTCCACCTACCGCCCGAGGATCGCGAGCGGCTGCGGCAACGCTGGCAACAGATGAGTCCGGAAGACCGGCGCCGCTGGCGCGAATCCGAGTTCCATCGCGATTGAATATCGGAACGACGTGCCGGACACGGTCGGCTACGGTCGCCCCGCCGCTACTGCTGACGCTGGCGGTTTCCATCCTGCTGCTCGCCGGCTGTGCTGGCCAGCCAGCACCCCGGCCGCCACCTGCGCCACCGGCTGCCTCGCAGCGTCTGATACAAACCATAGAACGCGAAAATGGCCCCCAGGCGGCGGCTCGCGTGCGCTACTGGTTCGCGCTGATCGAGCAAGGCAAATCCGCGCCCGACGCGGAGCGTCTCCGCCTCGCCAATAATTTTTTCAACGCTGCCCGTTTCACCACGGACATGGAAGTCTGGCAACAGCAGGACTACTGGGCGACACCGATCGAATTCCTGATCAAGGATGCCGGCGACTGCGAGGAATTCGCCATCGCCAAATACTTCACGCTCCTCCGCATGGGGATCGGCGAAGACGCCATGCGCATCACCTATGTGCGCGCCCGGACCCTGCACCAGCCCCATATGGTGCTGGCCTGGTACCCTGCCCCGGATGACGAGCCCCTGATCCTCGACAACATTGAACCCCGCATCCTGCCTGCTGGGGAGCGCCCTGACCTCACGCCCGTCTACAGCTTCAACGGCACTACCTTGTGGCTGGCGCGCACCCGCAAGGAGCAGGTAGCCTCGGGCTCCGCCGCGCAACTGGAGCAATGGCACGAGTTACAGAGGCGTCTGAGCGAGCTGCTTCGATAGCGATTGGCGAGTTACGCGGGGATCGGCGACGATGAAAATAAAAAAGCCGCCACCCGAAGGTGGCGGCCAGATACTTCTCCCTGCTCTCGAACGCCTTGGTCGTCAGCCGGTCAAGATATCGTGGATGGTTGCCAAGTCTCCGGCGCCTGGCACCAATCCGGTAGCATACGTGTCCGATACCGTTACCTGGAAGCTACCTGTAGCGGTGTCGCCACCGGCATCCGCCGCCGGGTAATTGAAAGTCAGCAGCGTATCGATGGAGGCTCCCTGTTCGCTATAAGTAAATCCTGACATTTTGAAGTCGCCAGCGGTCATGGTAAGTACGAGCTTATCGTAACCTCCCTCTACGTGTATCGCGGGGGCGATCTCGTTCTGCCCGCTCACCGTGGTCATGGTAAGGTCAGAGACGGAGCTGCCAACTATCGTTGTTCCCTTGTACGCGACCCAACTGAATTTATCCGCACCACTGCCGACATCGACTCCCGTAATACGCACGTCGTTTAATACTGCCGCTGTGGTTACGGTAGTTCCCGAGAACACGGTCCCGAATTGCAGGGTGATGTTTTCGTCATAGTGGCTGGGGCCCACGTTCGCGTCCAGGATCGTGTTGTCGATCCCAAGCTCCCCGGTGTTCGAATTTACGGTGTGTCCGCTATCCGGAGTTGCCAGAACCGAGATACCGCCCCCGGCGCCATTGTTGATTACGATCCCTGAGGTCGGTGCTCCCGCGACAATACTTCCAACCGTAAATGTCTGTGTTGGCGCTTGCAGATCAAGGACATCGTACAGTGTCAGATCGTAGGTGCCGTAGGCGGCACTGGCGGTGTGCGGAGCCAAATTAAAGACCAAAGTGTCGATCCCAGCGTCATATCCGCTCGTGCCACCCGTGTTATTGACGAATCCCACCAGTTCCTGAAGACCGTCGCCATTGCTGTCGATCGCGGCGGTGGTAACTGCGTGTCCGTGCGATGTCAGACTGATAGGACTGCCGCCAGACGTAGCGCTGGTCAAGGACAGCGTTACACCGCCGAATCCATCGGCACCCAGGCCGTAGTCGACCAGCCCCGACAACACCTGCGAAAAAGAGCTGTCTTTGATGAAGCCATCGTGATCCGTGGCGTGGGGCACGTCATCGACGATGTCGATGCGCAGCGTCTGCGGCGCGGTGGCATCGCCGTCGGCATCGGTCACCACCACGCTGAAGTCGTCGTGGGTGGTGTTGCCGCTGGTGTTGTCCGCCAGGGTGTAGCTGTAACCAATGGCGGTGCCACTGATGCTGGTGATCACACCGCCAATGCTCACCACCGCCGGGGCATCGCCCTGCGTGTAGTTGATGGTGCCCGCCGTCGTCTCGGACGGATCGCCGTTCACACCCGGTGCCGCTTGTTCGCCACTGCCTTCCGGCTCCAGGCCACGCGCGGGCAGTCCCGCCTCGTTCACCGAGGTCCCCGCTTCGCCCGTGGTCGGCACATCCAGCGTCGGGGTGCCGTCACCCAGACTGATGGTCAGGGTCGCGGTGTCGGTGTCGCCGTCGCCGTCGGTCAGGGTGTAGGTGAACACGTCGTTCACCCCGCCCGGGGTGCCCGCATCGCGGGTGTAGCTGTAGCTGCCGTCCTGGTTCAAGGTCAGCACGCCGTACTGGCCCTGCACCTGCAGGTTGCCATCGCCATCCAGCGTGGTGTCACTGTTGGCCGGCACATTGTTGCTGGCAACGCCACTCACGTGAGCACCATCGGCACCCTGGGTATCCGCACCCGCCGTCCCGCTGGTAGTGCCCACACCCGTGATCACGTTGCCCGTCTCCGGACCGTAACTGCCAACAGACAGGCTGTCCGTATCCGCCCGCGCGGTCGGCACGTCATCGACGATCTGAATCGACAGAGTGTCTGTATCGGTATCACCGTCGCTGTCGGTCAGCACCACTGCCATATTGTCAAACAGCGAGTTGGTGCCATCCGCAGTGGCGTGGCCTTCGTTATCCAGCAGCGTGTATTCGTAGGTTACGATACCCGCGCTGTAACCAGTCACCACCAACTGGTTGCCCAAAGGCGTGGTCACCACTGCGCCAGTCAGCCCACCGGTGTTGAGTACAACCACACCGCCGATCGTCAGACTGCCAAAGCCGTCCGGGATGCTGATATTAAAGGTCCCGAGCTGGGTCAGAGCGGGTGCATTGGGGCTGCTGCCTTCGGCCAGATTGGCCTCATTGACACTGGCATCGCCGCCCGATATTTCGGGATTCAGCCCGGTGATGTCGACCGGATGATCCGGCGGGGGCGGCGGCGGAGGTGGCGGAGGAGGCGGCGCCTGACCCGTGATCTCGATGGTCAAGGTTGCGGTGGAAGTATCACCGTCGGCATCGGTCACCGTATAGGTGAACACATCGGTGTGATCGCTGGTCAAGCCGCTGTTGGCGGTGTAGACGTAGCTGCCATTGGCGTTGAGGACAAGATCGCCGAACAGGCCATGCACGACCTGGCCAATACCGGTGTTATCGGTGAGGGGGCTGTCGAGGTGGCTACCTGCGACTACGCCGGTGACAGGCACCGCGGTGTGATCGGCTCCCTGAACGTCCGCGTGCAGGCGGTTGAGCGCGTCGTCGTCGACCCCGGTGAAAACGTTGCCGCCGGCGGCGCCGCCGGTACCGACTTCGTCGATATCCGAGACCGCGTGGGGCAGGTCGTCGACAATGCGAACCGCCAGGGTATCGGTGGTGGTGTCGCCGTCGCTGTCGGTCAGGGTTACGGGCAGGCTGTCGAACAGGTCGTTGGCCCCCTGCCCTGCGGGATGGCCTTCGTTGTCGAGCAACGTGTAGGCGTAGGTCACAACGCCGGTCGCGGGATCGTAGCCGGTCACGACCAACGTATTGCCCAACGGCGTGGTTACCGGATTGCCGGTGAGCCCGCCGGCGTTCAGTACTTCCACGCCGCCGATGGTGACGCTGCCGATGCCATCGGGTGCGCTGATGGTGAAGGTGCCGATCTGGGTGAGAGCGGGCGCATTGGGGCTGCTGCCATCGGCGAGGTTCGGTTCCCGTACCGTGACATCGCCGCCGTCGGCAGCGGACGTCAGGCCGCCAATCCCGACGCCGTTATCCGGCGGAGGCGCGACGGGTTTTTCAACGAGCGTGGAATTCGCGGTGGGCGTGATCAGTGGCGGCGGTGTGATGTCCGGATCGAAGCCCGCGGTTGGGTCTCGCGCGTCGAGTCCCCGCTCGAACCGCACGCCGCTCTCGATGGAATCGCCACCGCCACCACCTTGGCCGGCGGCAGTGGGGTCGAGTTCCTTGCTGATATCCTTGCCCGCGGCGACCGCGCGCTGGAGCTCAGCGAATTCTGAATTCTCTTTGGCGTCGGCGGAAACAGGCGGAACGACACCATCGGTGTGAGCCGCGCTCGCTGCCGTGCCCGTCGCCGCTGTGTGAACAGCCGCGCCGGCATCCGCCGGGGCGTGGGCGGGGGCTTGAACTCGGCCGCCGGACGGAGCCGCGGCTTCCGCGGGCTTGGCAACGTTTGCTCCCTGCGCTGCGATTGTCGCCTGTGCGGCCGCAGCAGCCTGGTCGGATTCCCGCTGTGCGACCTGCGCCTGTATGGCCTCGCCTTGCTTGACTTCGTCGTTCATCGCCGTTCTCCCGTGGTTATCTCAGAAACCCTGTCCGTCGGGTTGCCCCGCCATCGTCCTCAAGATCCTGCCCGTGAGTACCATGGCCCTGCGGCCGTGGCGCGGATCCGTATTGAGCAAGCCTCCTCGCTCGTTCCCGCCGGCATCCGTGCCGGCGGTCGCACATTACTGTTTGCCCGGCGCGGGCATGTTGCGCCTCAAATCTCTGCGCCTATGGTGGCCATCAGATCGCCCATACCGTGGAAAATACGGTATTCGTTGAGGATCAGGTCATGTTTGGCGTTGATCAGGTCCCGTTTGGCGTTGACGCTCTCGTTCTCGGTGTTGAGCAAATCGAGCAGCGTCCGCCGTCCGAGATCGAACTGGTCCACATAAGCCTTTTTGGTCTCTTCGGCGCTGTTGGTATAGTCCAGGAGAATCGGGATCTGCGCGGTCAGGGTTTCGTTGGCGACCCAGGCCAGCCGGACCTCCTGCTCAACTTCGCGACGGGCGTTATTCCTGATTTCTTTCGCCTTTTCGACCTGATACGCGAATTCCTGTTTGCGCGCCTGATCGGCACCACCGCGGAAGATGTTGTAGCGCATGCGCAACATCACGCGCAGATCATCGACCTTCAGCTCGGATCCATCGATGTTGTCGTTGGCATCGCGCTCGACTTCCAGATCAAAGCGCGGGTAGAACGCCGATTTGGTCTGCTCGTAGGTATACCCCGTAGCTTCCAGATCGGTCTCGGCCACCTTGAGAATCGGGTGATTCTCAAGCGATCGAGCCACCGCCGCTTCGACATTGGCAGGCAGATAGTTGTGGTAAGAACCGGGAAACTCGAGCTCGCCCTCGCCCGGGAAGGTGCCGACGACCTGCTGGTAGTTGATGCGGGCATTGCGCAGATTGGCGGTGACGTTCTGCAGGTTGGTCCGCGACAGCGCAAGCCGGCTGGAGATCTGGTTGAAGTCCGCGCGGCTACCTACGCCGGACTGGAACCGCTGATTCATCTTGTCGTAGACCTGCTGGTGGTAGGCAAGCGTTTCTTGGGCCAGTTTGAGAATGGCTTCCTGTTTCAGGACTTCGGAAAACGCCCGGGTGACGGACAGCGAGATATCTTCACCGACCGAAGTCGCGCGAAACCGGGCGCTGCGTTCGCGGGCTTGCTGGTTCTTGTGCTCAAGAGGTGTATAGAAGCCATCGAATATCAGTTGGCGGGCGCTGAGTTGCAGCTCGCGTCGCTCCAGCTCATTGCGGGTTCTGCTCGGGTTCGCAAAGGTACGATTGGCCGGGTCGCGCTCCTGGAAGCCGTATCCGGCCACCAGATCCAGGGTAGGGTAATAGCCGGCCAAGGCTTCGCGCACCTTGCGGTTGCGTGCGTCCGTTTCACGCAGCTCCGCAAGCACCAAAGGGTTGCTTTTGACGGTTTCCTTGATGACGTCGCGGATATCCACGGCTTCGCCGGGAGCCGCAAAGGATATGGCGACGAGCAGGGTCGCTCCCATCAGGGGAGCCTGTCGACGTTTTGCAAACCGGGTTAGTTGTGACATCACTGAACTTCCTCCTTGCGATGATGATGGTGCTGGTGGATCCTCTCTCCGCACCCGTCAGAAGAGTGCGTCGCCGGGGTCTTCTGCCACCGCATGCACTGGTTCTGCCTGATGGTGTGATTTGTATCACAGTGCGGGAAAGCCAACGTTACCGTTTATCCGCCTGTTTTGCCACTCACGCGACCAATCTGCCGCTCGATCCTTATTTTCGACCGCTGAGCCGGCAGCACTCCATCAACGCTCGCGAAACGCCAGCTGCTTGGTCTTGAGAATGGGTTTGAGCAGGTAATCCAGCACGGTCTTTTTCCCGGTCAGGATATCGGCCTGGACCGTCATGCCCGGGATGATGGGCAGCGGGTCCGCGGCGCTGCCGAGCACGCTGCTCTCGGTCTTCAGACGTACCTGGTAGTACCAGACGCCCTTTTCCTTGTCTTCGATGGTGTCGGGGCTGATCTGGGTCACATGCGCGACAAGGCCGCCATGTATCGAAAAGTCGTAGGCGGTGAACTTGACCATGGCCTGCTGGCCGGGACTGATGAAGGCGATGTCCTTGGGCAGCACCTTGGTATCCACCAGCAGGGAATCATCGGTGGGTACTACCTCCACGAGATTCATGCCAGGCTGAATCACGCCTCCGATGGTGGTTACCAGAATGCGTTTGACCGTTCCTCGCACCGGCGATTTGACCTCGGTGCGGGCCACGCGGTCGGCATAGGCCTCGTTGCCTTCCTGGAGCTGACCGAGTTCCGAAGTGGCATCGTTGAGTTCCTTGCGCGCCTCCGCCGCGAAACTTTGCGCGAACGAATCGATGTTCTTGCGTGCTTCGTCGTATTCGGATTGCAGGCGTGGGATTGCGATGGTGGCTTTGCCCAGTTCGCCCTTGAGATCATTGAGCTGGCGTTCGAGGCGCAGCAGTTCGACGTGGGAGACAGCGCCTTTTTCCACCAGCGGCTGGGTCACCGCCATTTCCCGCTGGAGCAGGTCGTGGCTCTCCGCCAGACTGGCGCGCGCGAGGCGCACTGCTGACAATTCTTGACGCTTTTGTTCCACCCGTTGCTGCAGCACATCCATTTTGCTGCCGTACTCAAGTGCTCGCGATTTGAACAGATCTCGTTCCGTCTGTAGCAATACCGCTTCTATCGGCTCCTTCGCCAGGGCCAGTTCCTGTTCGAAACCGATGCCGCGCGACTCCGCGCGCAGACGGATGATTTTGGCCTGCAACTGCGCCGCTTTCAGCGACCGCTCACGGAAGGACGACGCCACCATCGTATCGTCGATTTGCAGCAGGATTTGATCGCGCTCGACGAGATCGCCTTCGGACACAAAGCGCTTGGCCAGGATACCGCCCTCGAGATTCTGCACCACCTGGACTTCACTGGACGGCACGATACGCCCCTCGCCCCGGGTGAATTCGTCGATCTGGGCAAAGTAGGCCCACACCAGTAACACCAGAACCACCGCGCAGAGGCTCCACAGCAGCCGCCGATGCAGCCCCGGAGCCTGCAGCAGGATGGCTTCGGAGGCGTAGGACATATACTTGAGATCGGTTGCCGGCCGGATGGCCAGATTGCGGCGCAAGCGTGTCAGTGTGTTCCGCGCTTGCGGTTTGCTGTTGGATTTCAGGTCCGTCATGACGTCGCTCCCGTCCTCAGACCGCACTGCGGATACTGCCCGCTTTCAGCGCTTCAAGAATCTGTGCCTTGGGCCCGTCGGCCACCAGGCGGCCTTGATCCAATATAAGCACGCGATCCACCAAATCCAGCATGCTCATCTTGTGGGTCGTAAGGATCAGCGTTTTGTTCCTCGCAAACTCCGCGAGCAGTTGTTTGAGGCGCGCTTCACTGCCCTGATCCATGGCCGAGGTCGGCTCGTCGAGCACCAGGATCGGCGGATCGCGGAGAAACATGCGCGCGAGGCCGAGCGCCTGGCGCTGACCGCCGGACAAGGTCTCGCCCCGCTCGCCAACGATCATGGAGAGGCCTTCGGGATGCGCGTTGATATGGCCGAGGATGCCGGCCTTGTCGGCGGCCGCGACGATTTCGGCGTCGCCGACGCCGGTAAGGCCCAAGGCGATGTTCTCGCGCATCGAGCCGTAGAACAATGTCACGTCCTGGGAGACATAGCCGATCGCGCGGCGCAGACTGGACGGGTCCAGCTGCTTGACGTCGAAACCATCGTACAGAACTGAACCGCGTTCAGGATCGTAAAGGCCCAGCGCCAGCCGGGCCAGTGTCGATTTTCCGGACCCGACCCTGCCGATGATGCCAATTTTCTCGCCGGCCGCAATGCGAACCGACAAGCCCGCGAGCGATGGTCGGGGCTGGCCGGGATAGGCAAACTCGACATTCTGGAATTGCAGCGCCCCGGTAAATTCGTGCTCCTGCAAAAACCGTTCGCCGGCGGGTCGTTCGACCGGCAGTTCCATGATTTCATCGAGGGACTTCAGCGCCGCTTCGGCATGGTCGTAGCTGGTGAGCAGCGATGCGAGTTGGCCCAACGGCGCGAGTGCCCGTGAGCTCAAAATGCTGCACGCGATCAGGCCGCCGAGCGTCAGTTTCTGGTCGGCGATCAGGTATACCCCGCCCACCACGATGGCCACCATGGCGAACTGCTGGAGAAAGTTCACGGTCATGAGCGTCGAACTCGACACCATTCGCGATGACAATCCCCACTGCGAGACGTAGCCGACAGCCTGCTCCCAGATGCGTTGCGCGCGGCTTTCGGCGGTAAGGGTCTTGATGGTTTCGATTCCCACCATGCTCTCGACCATGTTGGCGCTCTTTTTGGCGGAGCCTCGCATCACGTTTTCGATCATCGGCCGCAGACGCCGCTGCGCCGCGTAACCCAGCAGCAGGGCAACGGGAATCACCGAGAGCGGTACCATCACCAGCCAGCCGCCGATATAAAAAATGAAGATGAGAAACAGCACCAGAAACGGCAGGTCGATCAGTGTCAGCATGGTCGACGACGTGATGAAGTTGCGAATCCCATCGAATTCGTGCAGCCGATTAACGAAAGAACCAACGGAAATGGGGCGATGCCGCATCTTGATGCCGAGCATGCGCTCGAACAGAGTCGCCGACAGCATCACGTCCGAACGCTTCGCGGCGAGTTCGACCATATAGCCGCGCAGGATTTTCAAACCCAGATCAAACAGATATACCAGTACCACACCTATAGCCAGAGCCCACAGCGTCTCAACGGCATTGTTGGGTACAACGCGGTCGTAGACGTTCATCGCGAACAGCGGCTGTGCGAGCACAAAAAGATTGATGAACAGGGATGCGAGCAGCACATCACGATAGAGGTGCCAGGAAGACTTGAGTACGCCCCAGAACCAGTGCTCGCCCGGCGTGCTGTAGATCTTGGGCGTGCGGGCGTCGAACTCCTGCATGGGGCGCAGATAAAACAGGTGGCCAGAGAATCCTTGCCGCAGTTCAGTCAGTGAACGCTGCTCCCTGTGCCGGGTCCCAGGCGCCATCAGCACGCCCCAACCCTGTTCGGCATCGATATCCACGAGTACCGCCGAACTGTCATCGCCGTACAACAGTACCGCCGGCAGGACGTCGCGGGGGATTTCGGCAATCTCGCGCTCCACCAGCAGTGCGGCGAGACCGGCGCGGTTGGCGGCGCGAATGAAGAGGTCGTTGGTCAACCGGCCCTCGTCGAGGGGCAGACCCGCGGTGACGGCGGTAACGGTGGACAGTTTGCCCTCGATCTGCGCCACCAGCAGGAGGCTGTCGAGGAGGGGTGGGTACAGTGGATCGCGCGATTTCGGCGTCACGCTGGGTTGGGTTTCTGCCGGCTGCCGAGCTTCTGGCAGCGCTGTCCTTGCCGGTTCGGTGGTCATGGTCTCGCCTATGCTCCGGTATCAGTGATACAGGTTACAGATCGGTCCCGTCGGCGCGCCGGCACCCTGGTGGGGCCGCCTCGGGTTGCGACCGGTCGTCCCTGGGTCTTGCAAACCTCGTTGCGGGCGGAGTCGTTGGTCTCGCCCGCCGATCTCTTTGGTTTTGAGTGTTCAGCGCAGTTTAACCCGATGTCATCTTGAAGCTGAGATTTAGTCGCCAATTATTTGATCGGTGGTCTGTTTGTCCGATCAATGGCCATGAGGGACGCGCTCGGGGAATGCCGGCTGTGCCGGTCGACCGAAGTGAACCCGGCCTCGAAAGCCCCTTGCAGTGGCCACCGGAAAATATTGAAGCCGGCAGGCGTCCTTGCCCACCGGCAATCGAGCAGGCTTCAGGCGTTGTATCCGAGCAGCGCCTTGGTTTCCAGATACTCTTCGAGACCCCAGACGCCGTGTTCGCGGCCGTTGCCGGACATCCGGTAGCCGCCAAACGGTGCGCCCTGATCCCAGCGTGCGCCATTCAGCTCGACATGACCGGCGCGAATCCGTCGCCCCACCCGCTTGGCGTGTTCGAGATCGCCGGACTGGATATAGCTCGACAAGCCGTAAGGGTTGTCGTTGGCAATGGCGACCGCCTCGTCTTCGGTGTCGTAGGGGATCAGCGCCAGCACCGGACCGAAAGCTTCTTCGCGCGCGGTCAGCATGGCGTTGTTGACATCGGTGAACACCGTGGGTTTGACATAGAAGCCCTTGTCGAGCCCATCCGGCCGCTCGGGTCCGCCGACCAGCAGACGCGCGCCTTCATCGATGCCGCGCTGGATGAACGCGAGCACGCGCTCGTACTGGGCGCGGTTGGCGATGGGCCCCATATAGGTGGTGTCCTGATTCGGGTCGCCGACCACGATGCCCGCTACCGTCTTGACCACGATTTCCTCGATTTCCTGCTGATGCTGACGGGGAATCAGCATCCGGGTCGGCCCGTTGCAGGCCTGGCCGCTGTTGAACATGCTGACGCGCACCCCGGCTTTCACGGCGCGCGCGAAATCGGCGTCGGCGAGGATGATGTTGGCGGACTTGCCGCCCAGTTCCTGCCCTACCCGCTTGATGGTCGGCGCGGCCGCGATGGCCACCGCCGCCCCGGCGCGGGTGGAGCCCGTGATCGACACCATATCCACTTCGGGATGGCCCGCGAGCGCTTCCCCGACGACCGGCCCGGCGCCCACGATCACATTGAATACGCCCGGTGGCAGTCCGGCCGCATCGACGATTTCCGCAAGGATAAAGGCATCGAGGGGGGCCAGCTCACTGGGTTTCAACACCATGGTGCAACCCGCCGCCAGCGCGGGCGCGACCTTGCCGGCGATCTGGTTCAGCGGGAAATTCCAGGGCGTGATCAGGGCGCAGACCCCGATGGCCTCGCGGATCACATGGGTCTTGCCGTGATCCGATTCGAAGACGTAAGTGCGGGCGAGTTCAGCGGCTTCCTTGAAGGTGAAGAGCGGATTGCCGATCTGGGTCGCCTTGACCAGGGCGCAGGGAGCACCCATCTCCGAGGTAATCGCCTCAGCCAGCTCGGCGGTGCGCGCTTCGATGCCCGCCGCGATGCGGTCGAGATATTCCGCCCGCTGTGCCGGTGGTGTGCGGGACCAGCCGTCGAATGCTGCCCGCGCCGCGGCCACCGCGCGATCCACATCGGCGTTGTTGCCCATGGCGACTTTCGCGACCACCGCTTCGGTGGCGGGGTTGACGACATCGGTGGTGGCGGTGCCGGCGGGCTGCTGCCATTGCCCGGCGATATAGAATTTGTCTCTTACCAACATGGGCTTGCTCCTGTGAGCGTAAGGGTCGGGTGAATGATGGGTTGCGGCAGCGCAAGTCGCGCGCTGACCGCTTCGGGATGACAGAAATGGCCCGCATTGTGCCGACTTTACCGCGAGCCGATCAAGTTCGATGTCGGTCCCGCCAGCGGCTAGAATGCACGCCCTGTTTGGCGGATTCATCGAACACATGCCGCGCCCTGACGACGTGCCGACCCACCGTTTTTGCGTTGCGCCCATGCTCGATCGCACCGACCGGCATTGCCGCGCGCTGTTCCGGCAACTGAGCCGCCACACCCGGCTCTACACGGAAATGGTGACCACCGGTGCCCTCCTCCATGGCGATAGCGACCGCCACCTCGGATTTGATCCTCTGGAACATCCGGTCGCTGTGCAGCTCGGCGGCAGCAACCCGCAGGAGCTCGCCGCCTGCGCGCGCCTTGCCCAGCAGCGCGGCTACGACGAGGTCAATCTCAATTGCGGCTGTCCCAGCGACCGCGTCCAGTCGGGCCGCTTCGGCGCCTGCCTGATGCTCGATCCCGGACTGGTGGCCGCCTGCGTTGCGGCCATGGTGGATGCCGTAGCCATCCCGGTGACGGTGAAGTGCCGTATCGGAGTCGACGATCAGGATGGTTACGAGGCGCTCGCGGGATTCGTTGAAACCGTCGCCGCTGCCGGCTGCGGTACCTTTGTGGTCCACGCCCGCAAGGCTTGGCTAAAGGGCTTGAGCCCGAAGGAAAACCGCGAGATTCCCCCGCTGGACTACCCGGCGGTTTATCGCCTCAAGGCCGAGTTCCCCCATCTCAAGATCGTTCTCAACGGCGGCATTCGGGATCTGACCTCCGCCCGCCTCCATCTGGAACACGTCGATGGCGTCATGCTGGGGCGTGCGGCGTACCAAAATCCCGAACTCCTGACGGAGGTCGATGGCGCCCTGTTCGGCGCCCCGCCGGAGCCTGTGGAAATGAGTCTCCGGCGCTTGCGTGCGCAACTGGTGGCAGGGCTCGCGAACGGCATACCGCTGCACCGGATGACGCGCCATTTGTTGGGACTGTATCAGGGCCGCCCGGGCGCTCGTAACTTTCGCCGCCATCTGAGCACTTGTGCGAACCAGCGTGCCGCCGGCATCGAGGTCTGGGACACTGCACTGGCCTATCTTCTACATGGCAATCTACATGGCAATGGCGACGCCGCGCCAGCCACAACGCCACGGGAAGTCACTGCATGATCGGACGCATCCGGGAGTTTTTTGGCAAGCACATCGCAACGACAGCGGGCGCCGGAGCCGGCGATGCCATCCGCCTCGCCACCGCCGCGCTGCTGGTCGAGGTCATGCTGACGGACGGCACCATGAACGCCGCCGAAACCGCGCGGATTCCCGAGTTGCTGCGGCAGCGCTTCGGTCTCGCCCCGCAGGAGGCGGAGGAACTGGTCGAACTCGCGCGCCAGGAAGTGGCGGAAGCGACATCCCTGTATCAATTCACGGCACTGGTAAACCAGCACTTCAGCGTGGAGGACAAGTACGCGCTGGTCAGCAATCTATGGCAGGTCGCATACGCCGATGGTGCCATCGACAAATACGAGGAAAGCCTGATTCGCCAAGTGGCTGAGCTGATCTATCTCCCCCACAGCCGCTACATTCACGCTCGCAACCAGGCACGGGACGCTACAGGCTGACATCCTGCTCGATCGCATGGACCAGATCGAGGAACTCGGCTTCGCGTTCCGGATTGATCCGCGCGAGCAGTTTGTGAGCGTCGATAATGCACTGCCGCACTTCGGAGACCGGTGCGTCGTCGGTCGGGAGTTCGCGCAATGGCGTTTGCGGAGGTGGTGTTGCGACGATGTCGAGGAATTCGTCCAGCGCCATGGTGGTCAGGTCGCGCAACACATCGGGGTTATCGCAAAACACCAGTGGCTTGAGGTGAAACTGGTCGCGACAGTGCAGCGCGAGGCGCCCGATCAGACCCAGCGTGGTACTGTCGAGGCCGGTTGCATCCTGCAAATCGATCAGGACATGTTCCGGACAATCGCCCTGAAAAATGCGTTCCATATAACGACCAAGGGAAGCACACAGCGTTAGCCGGACATAACCCCGCAACTTGACCAGGTACGAATGATCGAACTCCCCCACCAGAATTTTTCCGGGATCAAGCATTGTGGGTCACCGTGAGTACCGACACATCGTCGGGGGCTTCCTTGATCGATTTGAGCCCAAGAGCATCGCAGATGCGGTCATGGTCCGGGGGCACGCCGGCCAGCAATTCCAGCAGCCGGGCCTCCCGCGCAATGCTGGTCGCGCCGCCGATCCGCTCCATGAGGCCGTCGGAAACCACCACCAGCGCGGAGTTCGGCGGAAAATCCCGTTCCTGTATTTCCCAGGTGCCGTCCTTGAACAGCCCCAGCGGCTTGCCTCGGCCGGGTAGAAACTCGGCTGTGGTTTTCGTGACGAGAATCGGCGACGGCGACAGCGCGCTCACTACATAGCGAAAACGGCCTGTTTCGGCGTCGATCGCGCCCGAGAAGAACGTCAGGTGTTTGTCGAGATCCATGGCCAGCATCTGGCGATTGAGGTGCTCGGCCAACCCCTCCGGGGCGCGTGCCAGCGCGGCGAAATCCCTCTCAACCACATGGCGGCGTCGCAACTGCCGCAGCAGAAAGGCCAGCATCACCGTGACAAACGCGGATGAAGCGCCGTGCCCCGAGACATCGCCGAAATAAAACAGCACATAGCGGTCGAACACCGCGTGATAGCCGACAAAATCGCCACTGAGATAAAGGGATGGCACGATTGAGTGCGCGACGCTATAGCCCCGGCACCGCAGCGGTTCGCGTGGCAGGATGTCCAGCTGCACCTGACGTCCCGCGAGTTGGTCCATACGCAGCACGTTAAAGCTTTCCCGCAGTTCGCGATTGGCGCGCTCCAGTTGGCGCCGGTAATCCATGTTTTCCTGGTACAGATCCTTGAAACTGCCCGCCCGATCGACGGCGGCCATCAGCTCGACCGAGGTAAATGGATGGATCAAAACGTCGATGGCGCCACGCCGAAAGCTCACGGCGACATCCCGGGGCGAGGGATCGCGGAGGACGACGATGACCGCTAGACCCGAGTCGCGGCAGCGTTGCGCAAAACTCTCCTCGACGTCCTCCGGAACCTCGCCGATTTGCAGGTCGATCAGCAGCAGCGACGGCAGAAACTCGGGAATCCGCGCCAGTGCCTGACCGCGCCGCTCGACCGTTTCGACACTCCAGTCTTCCGCAGCCAGCAGTGCCGCCCAGACGGCGCTCTCGGTCCTGTCCGCGGAAATGAGCAGTGCGCGTTTGTTCTCCACTACCGACTCCAGGCCTTGACTTCAGCCAACGATCTTCTGCATCTGACAGCGCCCGGCGCCGTGAACCGGTTATGGCCGTCAGCATACGCCGGTGGAACGGGCTTTTCAGAGATGCCGTGCACTGCGGCGTTCGTGGCCGGCAATTCTAGCCAACTGGGAGGTCAGATAATACAGCGAGTGTAGCGCGGATGAATTTGCTGTTCGCTCATCCAACCTGCTCGCTGAAACTTCGGCAGGCGGGGCAAAAAAAACCCCGCACAAGCGGGGTTGAAGCCAACTGCGGGGGCAGCGGTTATCAGAAGGCGTATTGGATCCGGCTGACAATGGCATCGCCGCTGTCTTCGCCACCAATTTTTTGATCGGTGTCGGCGTGGACATAGTTCAGGGCAACTTTGACCAGCTCATTTGCGTACCAGTTGACGCCCACGGTGATCGTATTACCTGTCTCTCCAATGACTTGCACAGGTGCTACGTTTTTGTTGTCCGACGCATCCAGTTCATCGTAGCGGGCGAAGACTTCGTAGGCGCCACCAACGCCGGCGGGCTTGATCTTGTCAAAGGCACCGATTTCATTCTTGTAGGTACGAGTTTCGCCAGTGATGATCCAGCCCAGTTGAACAGAATACCCCTGCGCCTTGATATCGGGGGCCGCCATCGCGCCGGAAATCTTGCCATCGAAATATTCGGCCATGGCGTGTACCGGACCGAAAGAGCCGGCCAACTCGGCATTCCATGCCTTGAGTTCGTCGGCCACCACTCCCGCAGCGTAGCGCGCGCGCACCCTGGTTGCGTTACCGGCGTCGCCGCCGCGCACACCCAGGCGGGCACCCAGTTGAGTGAAATCGCCATCCCGCGTCGTGTAACCCACGCCCAGGTGAACGAGATTGCTCCCGTCGTGGATAGGACGCACTACAAAGCGGCCGGTAATGGCACTGTTCAGGTCGTTATTGCTGTCGAGATTTTGCTTGTACGCGCCGAGGCTGTAAGTGATGTCTTCGTTGAAGCCGTGGAGTTTGACGCCAAGGTTGTTGCCGGTATCAAAGGCATTGGCGGGCATCGAACGCTCCATCGTGGTGATCCGCTTTGAGCTGCCGGTGTCTTCCAGGCCGAAGTCTTCCTTTTGCTGACCGAAGGTAAGGAGCGCGAGCGGTCCCCAACCCATGTAGGTCGTGTGCAACAGATCGATAGAGCCGCCCTCAGTCAGGTTGTAGGCCATCAGGTAGCCCCAGTCCTGGTAGTGGCCTTCGAGTTCGAGCCGGGCACGTCGGAAAAACAGGTCGCTGCCATCCTTGCCAGGAACCGCATTCATTACGCCGTCATAGTTGTTGTAATCGAGCTGAATGCGCCCACCGAGTTTGAAAGATGCACTGCCGTCGGTGGTTTTGGCCTCAAATCCACCCTTGGTTTTGACGACAATATCCGGACCATCGGTGGTGATGGTGCCAGCCTGCACACTGGCGGCAGTTGCCGACAGAATTGCCAAGGCCAACGTGGTTTTTTTCATCACAATCCCCTCTTCTCGTGGAAAAATCTGTTTGAGGTCAGCGACCTCGGCCCTCGGGCTGGGCGCCATTGTCGGAAAGGAGTGTGACTGTTGAATGAAGGTAATATGACGCTTTGGTGACAGCACCTGAAGTCTGGAACCGGTCATCGTACGCAAGCAGGAGACACTAAAAAGCCGGCGCTGGGCCGGCTTGAAGCGCAGCCTGGCCCCGGTGGGGCCAGATGCATGACATCGCTACAACGCGGCTTCCAGTTCCGGCAGCGCCTTGAACAGATCCGCCACCAGACCGTAATCCGCGACCTGGAAAATCGGTGCATCGGCATCCTTGTTGATGGCCACGATGACCTTGGAATCCTTCATCCCCGCCAGATGCTGAATCGCTCCCGAGATACCGACCGCGATATAGAGATCCGGCGCGACGATTTTGCCTGTCTGTCCGACCTGCATGTCGTTGGGAACAAAGCCCGCGTCGACGGCGGCGCGCGAAGCTCCTACCGCGGCGCCCAGCTTGTCCGCCACGCGGTACAGCAGCGCGAAGTTCTCGCCGTTCTGCATGCCGCGGCCACCCGATACGATGATCTTGGCGGCGGTCAGCTCCGGACGGTCGGACTTGGCGACTTCCTCACCTTTGTACTCGCTCAGGCCGGATTGATGCACGGCACCGACATTCTCGATGCTGGCACTGCCGCCCTCGGCCGCCACCGGATCAAAAGCCGTGGCGCGCACGGTGAGCATTTTTATCGCATCCAGGCTCTGCACGGTGGCGCAGCGCGGCCGCGCGCGGCAGCACGTTCTTGCCGGTGGTGGTGGCCGGCGCCAGCACATGGCTGTAGTTTTTGGCGAGCTCGGCGAGCAGCAGCGCGGTGTTTTCGGCCAATTGGTGGTCGTAGGCGGCATTGTCGGCGACCAGCACCTTGGCGACGCCGGCAACCTTGGCGGCCGCCTGGGCCACCGCCGCACAGTCGGCGCCGGCAACCAGCACATGAATGTCCGCGCCCAGCGCCTTCGCCGCGGCGATAGTGGCAAGGGTTGCTCCCTTCAGGGCACCTTTCTCGTGTTCGGCCAGAACCAGGCTAGTCATGCGATCACCTTCGCTTCGTTTTTCAGTTTATCGACCAGTTGCGCCACATCTTCCACCTTGATGCCCGCCTTGCGGTCCGGTGGCGGCGTGGCCTTGAGCAGCCTGGTGCGTGGTGTGACATCGATGCCCAACTCATCGGGTGTGGTGGTGTCGATGGTCTTTTTCTTGGCCTTCATGATGTTCGGCAGGCTCGCATAGCGCGGCTCGTTCAGGCGCAGGTCCGCAGTCACGATGGCGGGCAGCTTGATGGCGATGGTCTGCAGGCCCGCATCCACTTCCCGGATGACTTCGAGGCTGCCGGTGCCAACCGTGATCCGGGATGCAAAGGTCGCCTGGGCATAGCCGGTCAATGCACCCAGCATCTGCCCGGTCTGATTGTTGTCGCCGTCGATGGCCTGCTTGCCCAACAGCACCAGATCGGGTTTTTCCTTGTCGCAGATGGCTTTCAGGCACTTCGCGATCGCGAGAGGCTCCAGCGCGACATCCGTCTGCACCAGAATGCCGCGGTCGGCGCCCAGGGCCAGTGCCGTGCGGATCTGCTCCTGCGCGGCCTGCGGTCCCAGTGACACCGCCACGACTTCCGTGGCAATGCCTTTTTCCCGCAGGCGGACCGCTTCTTCTACCGCAATTTCGCAAAAGGGATTGATCGCCATCTTGACGTTGGCCAGATCGGGTCCCGTATGGTCGGATCTGGGCCTGACCTTGACGTTGTAGTCGGCGACGCGCTTGACAGCAACAAGTATCTTCATGAATTGCCCTTGCCAGTTGCTTGAATCGGTGGAGGGGACAGATCGGGGCGCCTGCGGCCCGGCCGCGCCACCCTTTTCAGGGGGCGTAATGATGCCGAGGCAACCGGCATAAATCAATCAGACCCTCGTTCGGAGCCGCGTACCGGCGGTGGCCCTTATCTGACTGCCGAGTCGGATGACCCGACAAGCCGCGTTGGTCTGCGCGGCGTCAGACGGATAAAATCGCGGCTTTCCCACGCGAGAAGGTCTGGCATGAGCAGAGAATCCATGGAATACGATGTCGTGATCGTCGGCGCCGGCCCCTCGGGTCTTGCCGCCGCCTGCCGTCTGCGCCAGCTGAACGACGCACCGAGGTCGGCGCGCACATCCTCTCCGGCGCCGTGTTTGAACCCACCGCCCTGAACGAACTGTTCCCGGACTGGAAAGAGCGTGAGGCACCGCTGCTGACTCCGGTCGCCAGGGACGACATCTATGTTCTGCGCAGCGCGCAGAGCGCCATCCGGGTGCCCGGGCTGTTCGTGCCCAAGACCATGCACAACGAAGGCAACTACGTCATCAGCCTGGGCAACCTGTGCCGCTGGCTGGCGACCCAGGCCGAGGCGCTGGGCGTGGAAATCTTTCCGGGCTTTGCCGCCGCCGAAGTGCTCTATCACGACAATGGCGCGGTCAAGGGCATCGCCACCGGCGACATGGGGATCGGCATTCATGGCGAGCACAAGGACACCTACACCCAGGGCATGGAGCTGCACGCCAAATACACGCTGTTTTCCGAAGGCTGCCGCGGTCACCTCGGCAAGCAGCTGATCGCCCGTTTCGGGTTGGACGAAGACAAGGACGCGCAGCACTATGGTATAGGAATCAAGGAAATATGGCAGGTTCCTGATGCCAAACATCAGCAGGGATTGGTGGTCCACACCGCCGGCTGGCCGCTGGATCAGAGCAAGTCCGCCGGTGGCGGCTTCCTTTATCACCTGGAGGACAACCAGGTTTCCGTCGGACTGATTGTGGATCTTTCCTACGCCAATCCCCATGTGAGCCCATACGACGAATTCCAGCGCTACAAACACCATCCGGTGATCCGTCAATACCTGGAAGGCGGCAAGCGCATCGCCTATGGCGCCCGTGCCATCGTCAAGGGCGGCCTCCAGTCGCTGCCCAGAATGAGCTTTCCCGGCGGTCTGCTGATCGGCGACGACGCGGGAACCCTCAATTTCGCCAAGATCAAGGGTTCCCACACCGCGATGAAGTCCGGAATGATCGCCGCGGAAGTCGCCGCCGCGGCACTCGCCAGCGACCGCGCCAACGATGAACTGACCGAGTTCGCGGAGGCCTTCGCGTCCTCCTGGGCCTGGAAGGAGCTGCACCAGCAGCGCAATTTCGGCCCGGCGCAGCACAAATGGGGCAACATCCTGGGCTCGGCTTTCGCCTTTATCGACATCAATCTGTGCAACGGCAAACTGCCGATCACCCTGCGCGATCCGGTGCCGGATCATGCGCAACTGAAACTGGCCAAGGATTGCCCGCGCATCGACTACCCCAAGCCCGACGGCGTGTTGAGCTTCGACAAACCCTCATCGGTGTTTTTGTCGAACACCAATCACGAGGAAGATCAGCCCTGCCACCTCACCCTGAAGGATGCGAGCATCCCGATCGCGCGCAACCTGCCGCTCTACGACGAGCCGGCGCAGCGCTACTGTCCGGCGGGCGTGTACGAAGTGATCGACAACGCCAAGGGCGAGAAGGTGTTCCAGATCAACGGCCAGAACTGCGTCCACTGCAAGACCTGCGACATCAAGGATCCGGCACAGAACATCGTCTGGGTGGCGCCCGAGGGCGCAGGCGGGCCGAACTACCCCAACATGTAAAGCTGTGGGGCCGTTCCCGGCCCCTGATCCCGATGAAGAAACGGCCGCCCGGTGCGGCCGTTTTTTTTTGCGGGGTGTTAGAGCCGCAACTGGCGCGCCGCCAGATCCCGCATGATTTCCTCGGAGCCGCCGCCGATCGCGAACACCCGCACTTCGCGGTAGATGCGCTCCACCTTGTTGCCGCGCATGAAGCCGCTGCCACCGTAGATCTGCACCGCTTCGCGGGCACAGAACTCCAGCGTCTCGGTCGCCTGCACCTTGAGCAGGCTGAGCTCGACCACCGGTACCTGTCCCTGCTGCATCTGCCAGGTGGTCTGCTCCATGAACGCCTGAGTGGCGAGGATGCGCTTGGCCATGTCGGCGATCTTGTGGCGGATCACCTGATGGTCGAGCAGGCGCTTGCCGAAGGTCTTGCGCTCGCGCGCCCAGGCCACGGCCTCGTCCATGCACACCATGGCGAGCCCCACCGAGGTGGCGGCAATGCCCAGGCGCTCCATGTTGAAGTTGATCATGATCCCGGAAAAACCCTTGTTCTCGACGCCGATCAGGTTCGTCACCGGCACTTTGCAGTTGTCGAAATAGAGCGCCGCCGTGTCGGACGCCCACCAGCCCATTTTTTTCAGCTCGGTCTGGGTGAAGCCGGGCGTACCCTTTTCGATCAAAAGCAGGGAGATGCCGCCCGCGCCCTCCCCGCCGGTGCGCACCGCGACCGTGTAGAAATCGGCGCGGATACCGCTGGTGATGAAAATCTTGCCGCCATTGACCACATAGTGATCGCCCTCGCGGCGCGCCGTGGTTTTCAGATTGGCAACATCCGAGCCCCCGCCGGGTTCGGTGATGGCGAGCGCGGCGATCTTGTCGCCGGCGATCACCGGGGGAATCACCCGCCGCTTGATCGCGTCATTGGCGAGCGCGAGGATCGGCGGCAGACCGATGGTATGGCTGTTGAGGCTGGCGTACATGCCGCCACCGCCGGCGCGGGCCTGCTCCAGGGCAGTGACCACCGCCATGAAGGGATCGGCGACCGGGATACCGCCGTATTCCTCGGGATAGCCGAGCTGCAACAGCCCGATTGCGGCGGCTTTCTTGTACATCTCGCGGGGAAACACACCGGCCTCTTCCCAGTCATCCACATGGGGCGCGACTTCGGTATCCACGAAACGGCGCAGGGTGTGGCGCCAGGCTTCGTGGTCGGCGTTGTAGTAGAGCGGCGACAGCGGCAGATCGAACCAGGAAGTGAATTCCCCAAGAGCCATGACGGAGTCCTGTGCGTTGAAGTGTTGCGAGGGCGTGTCAGCGCCGCGGCAGTTCCAGGGTGAGCGCCGCGGGCACGCGCGGACCTTCGTCGGTGGCGATGCTGATGGTGATATCCACCAGATGGCGGCCGGCGGCGTCCTGGTAGCGCCTGGTCACCAGACCCTCGCCATACATGGTGTCGCCGGCGTAGATCGAGGCCCGCATCTGCATCTGGCGCTTGCGGATGAAGGTGCCGGGGCCGGCCCAGTCGGTGGCGACGCGGTCGATGAAGCCTTCGATGGCCATGGTGTTCAGGTAGATATTGCGCTGGCCCTGGGCGCGCGCGTATTCGGGGTCGTGATGGCCAGGAAAATAATCGTTGGTGGCCGCCGCATTCAAAATCACCTTGGCGAAGGGCACGTGCATCGTGACCCTGGGCAGGACGTCGCCTTCGCTGACGTCGCCCCAATACTTCTGATGCTGTTTCAACTCTGCCATGACTCAGGCCTCGTGGGTCCGGTAGCGGAACAACTGGTTGGTCTGCAAGGCCACCCGCTCGCCGTCCTGATTGAGGAACTCGGCTTCGGTGGTGAGGAAATGCCCGATCCCGAGCCGGGTGTCCTTCTCTTCGGAAATCTGCACCAGCCGGTCCTGCACGCTGACCCGGTCGCCCAGATACAGGTGGCAGTCGAACTCGGTGCTGGTCGCCACGTTGATCAGGGTATCCCCCGGCAGCGGTACCCGCAGCGCCATGATGTAGTGCTTGCGCGCCTTGGTCGGATGCCACTCTAGCGCCATGCACCAAGACAACAGCAGACCCGGCGGCGCGACGATGCCGCCCCACTGCCGCCGCGCGTAGATTTCGTCCCAGTAGCTTGGATTGGCGTCTTCCACCAGAGCGCAGTAGACCTTGATCGCCTCCCAGGTGACGGAAAATTCCGCGACGGTTTTCGCGCCAGCCTGGCCGACCAGTTTCAGGGCATCCGCATAGGTGCCGAATGTCAGCGGAAAGGGTGCTTGGGCTACTGTGGCCATGGTCGGGATGTCCTCCTCAGGAACGGAGCGGGTTGAAATTGCGGGATTTTCATTTCGCCACGATCTTCGAAGGTGACCTCGACCGGCATGCCGACGCGGACCGTGGCTGGATCGCAGTGGAGCACGTTGGCCATCATGCGCGGGCCTTCGGCCAGCTCGATGACGGCGAGGACATAGGGCACGTCGCCTCGATAGGCCGGAAACGGCGCTTGATGCACGACGGAGAAGCTGTACACCACGCCCCGCCCGCTTGCATGAACCCAGTCGAGCTCCTGGCCGAGGCACTGTGGACACCAGACGCGGGGATAGAAAAACACCTTGGCGCAGGCCTTGCAGTGCGGCAACACAAATTGCTCGCGGGTGGCGCTCTGCCAATAGTGCTCGGCGCCCGGGGTCATTTTCGGCAGCGGCTTGGCGGGAATCGTTGTGTCGTTCATGGTCGTGATCCCTCAGGACTGGCGGCCGAGAATCAGGGTGGAATGTTCGCTCATCATGCCACCGTAGGAGTGCACGACGCCGATGTCGGCACGCGGCAACTGGCGGTCGCCGGCGACGCCCATGACCTGGCGCGCGCCCTCGACGATCATCGACAGTCCCGAGGCGTCACCGGTATGGCCGAACGACAGCAGGCCGCCGTAAGTGTTCACCGGAAAATTGCCGCCGGGCCGCGCTGCGCCGGATGCGAAGAAGGCGCCGCCCTTGCCGCGCGGACACAGCCCGAGCTCCTCCATGAAGACGAGCGGATTGACGCTGAAGGCATCGTAGATCTGCGCGAATTGCATATCGCCCGGCCCGAGTCCAGCGCGCTCGTACGCCATGCGCCCTGCCCGCCCGCAGCCGATGTCCTTGAGATCGGCGGCTTGGTGGATGTTGCGATGACTGTGATATTCGCCCATGCCCAGCAACCAGGCGGGCTGGCGCGCGATGCGTTTGGCGACGCTTTCGTTGGCCACCAGGATCGCGGCGCCACCCTCAAGCGGGATGGAGCAGTCGTAGAGATGAAAGGGCGTGGCGATCGGACGCGACGCGCGCACCTTGGCCACGGTCAGCGGCTCGGTGCCGTAGGTTGCCGCCTGCGGATTGCGCAATGCCCATTCCCGCGACGACACCGCGACTTCGGCAAACTGCTCCGCCGTGGTGCCGAATTCGTACATGTGGCGGGTCGCCACCTGGGCATAGATCGCCGGGATGAAGGTGCCGTAGGGAAACTCGAAGGCTTCGTGACTCACCATGCGCGCCATCAGCTCGGCGCCACCGGTGCTCACCTTGGGAAACTTGCCGGCGCCGATGCAGAGCACGCTGTCGGCCAGCCCCTGGCGGATCGCCACCGCTGCCCGCTGTACCATGTAGCCATAGGTGGCGCCGCCGGCATTCATGGTGTCGCCGTAGAGGGGATGGATACCCAGTTCTTCGTAGAGCTGCTCGTGCACGAAGATGTCGGCGCTGCCGCCGCCGGCCATGCCCGCCGGGCAGGCGAGCAGGCCTTGGATATCTCCGGGCTTCAGGTGCCACTCAGCCAGCAACTGGCGCACCACTTCAATGTAGAGCGCGTGGCCGTCCTTGTCCGGATAACGCGCGGGCTTCATTTCCGATACTGCTGCAATGGCAACCGCGCCCGTCATGATCCCCCCGTAGCCATCTGAAGCAATAAGTTGTTGTTAGCCGCCTGCGCCGCAGCCGCGGACGATACCACGCGCGCCCGCGCTCGCTTCGCAGCCGGGACAAGGCTGCGCGCGACTCGCGGGTTCTGGTCGCTCCGCAGCGGTGCGAACGCTCAGATCACCCGGCGCGCCCGCAATGCCGCAATGTCCTCGGGGCTGTAGCCAATTTCCGCCATGATGGCGTCGGTGTGTTCGCCCAGCGTCGGGGGGCGGCGCGTGACGCGCCCCGGCGTTTCGGAAAGGACCACGGGCGTACCCACCACCGGCGCCGCCCTGGGCAGCCCCGGGTAATCGATCGGATTCAGGATGCCCATCGCCTGAACGTGAGGGTCATCGTGCGCCTGCTGCGGCGACAGCACCGGCCCGGCGGGAACCCGCGCCTCTTCCAGCGCCAGCAGGGCGTCCGCCGTGCTGCGCTCGGCGCACCAGGCGCCGGCGCGCTCGCTGATGAGCTGGCTGTTGCGACCGCGCTCGGCATCGGTGGCAAAGCGGGCATCGCCGATCCAGGCGTCGGCGCCCACCAGCCGCGCCCAGCGCTCGAACAGGGGTTGCCCCACCACCTGGATGATGATGGCGCCATCGCGGGTCTTGAAGATGTCGGCGGGCGCCGCGTTTTGCGCCCGGTTGCCGGTGCCGACCCGATCCACGCCGAGCAGAATCTGCTCGATCATCGCGCCATTGGCGTAGGCGAGCGCGGTGCGCAGCAGCGCGCCCTCGACGATCTGGCCGAGCCCGGTTTTCTGACGTGCGATCAGCGCCGCCAGAGTGCCGAGCGCCGCCGAAGTGGCGGTACCGTAATCGGCATAGGGTGCGAAGGATTTCATCGGCTGTCCGGGAAAACCGCCGATGTAGCTCGCTCCCGACATCACCTGGGCGATGCCGTCGAAGCCCACCCGTTCGCTGTAGGGACCGACCGACCCGAAGGTCGAGATCATGGTGAGGATGATGTCTTCCTTGATGGGCTTGAGGGACTCGTAGTCGATGCCCATTTCCACCAGTGTCGGATGCGGCAGATTGGCCACCACCACGTCGGCGGTGCGGACCAGGCGTTTCACCACCTCGCGACCTTCCGGTTTGGTGGGATTGAGCGTCATGCCGCGCTTGTTGCAGTTCATCTGGAAAAACAGCGCGCCCTGCCCGTCGTCGGTCACCGGCGTGGTGTAGCGGTCTTCACTGCCGCCCAGCTTTTCGATGCGAATAACATCGGCGCCGAAATGCGCCAGCAACTCGGCGCAGTAGTGTCCGGCGATATAGCGCCCGAAATCCAGTACCCGTATGCCTTCCAGTACAGCCGTCATGGCGCGCCACCCTGATCAATTGTCAGGGCGGGAGTATAAGACCTGGTAGCGGAAACCTGCGCGATTGCCCGTGCGGCGGTGCGCCGCACGGGCAAATTACGCGGCGGATCATTTGTAGAACGCGTGGCTGGTATCGGTGTGATCGGTAACGTCGCGGACGCCGGACAGCTCCGGAATTCTGGACATCAGGGTTTTCTCGACACCTTCCTTGAGCGTGACATCCACCATGCCGCAGCCCTGGCAGCCGCCGCCGAACTGGAGCACGGCGACGTTATCGACGATGTCCTCCAGGCTCACCTGACCGCCGTGGGCGGCGAGCCCCGGATTCACTTCGTTGTAGAGCACATAGTTGATCTTGTCTTCGAGGGGGCTGTCGTCGCCGATGCGCGGCATGCGCGAGTTGGGCGCCCGGATCGTCAGCTGACCGCCCATGCGATCTTCGGCGTAATCGACCTTGGCATCTTCCAGGAACGGCAAGCTGCGCTTTTCCACATGCGCGCGCAGGCCATCCAGTTCCAGGATCTGGTCGTCCGGCTGCTCCTCGCCGGGGCGGCAATAGGCGATGCAGGTCTCCGCCTTGGGCGTGCCCGGATCGGCGACGAACAGGCGAATCGCGATGCCTTCGCAGTTCTGCTTGGCGAGCAAGCCGGCGAGGTAAACCTGTGCTGAAGGGGTGATTTCGATCTGGGCCATGCCGGTACTCCGCGGGAGCCTGGGTGCAGCTACCAAAAGTTAAGCTACCAAATTGGTAACCTACTCTAACAGAAGCGGGCCTCCAGGCTCAACGCATCCGCCATGGGCAACACCCGCCAAACCGGGGAAGAAGCGGCATTTGCTACACTGCGCGCCCCTCCAAGCCTGATCGCGATCCATGCCAGCAGACCGCAGCCAACGTATCTCGGCCCTGCACAGTGCAGCGCGGGAACGCATTCTCATGCTCGACGGTGCGATGGGCACCATGATTCAGCAACACCACCTGCAGGAGGCCGATTTTCGCGGGGAACGCTTCGCCGACTGGCCGCAACCGCTGGGCGGCAACAACGATCTGCTGGTACTGACGCAGCCCGACATCATCCGCGCCATTCACAGGGCCTATCTCGACGCCGGCGCGGACATCATCGAGACCAACACGTTCAACTCCACCGCGCCGTCCCAGGCCGACTACGGGGCACAGGCCCTGGTGCCCGAACTCAATCTGGCGGCCGCGCGCATCGCCCGGGAAGCCGCCGATGCCATGACCGCGCTGACGCCGAAGCGCCCGCGCTGGGTCGCCGGCGTGCTCGGCCCCACCAGCCGCACCGCGTCCATATCGCCCGATGTCAACGACCCGGCGGCGCGCAATACCAGTTTCGATGAACTCGCCGCCGCCTACCGGGAAGCGACGCGGGCGCTGATGGAAGGCGGCGTCGATATCATCATGATCGAAACCATCTTCGATACGCTGAACGCCAAAGCCGCGATCTTCGCGGTTGGGGACGTGTATCGCGAGCTGGGCGTCGAACTGCCGCTGATGATCTCCGGCACCATCACCGACGCCAGCGGCCGCACCTTGTCGGGCCAGACCGCGGAAGCCTTCTGGATCAGCGTCGCCCATGCGCGACCCTTCGCCATCGGCCTCAACTGCGCGCTGGGCGCCCAACAATTGCGTCCCCATGTGGAAGCGCTGGCGAAGCTCTGCCCCACCCTGGTCTCCGCCCACCCCAATGCCGGGCTGCCCAACGCCTTTGGCGAATACGACGAAACCGCGGCGGAAACCGCCGCCATCCTGGCCGAGTTCGCCGCCAGCGGCCTGATCAACATCGTCGGCGGTTGTTGCGGCACCACGCCCGAACATATCCGCGCCATTAGCGATGCGGTTACCCGCCAGCCACCCCGGCCCGTACCGGCACCCCGGGATGCCTGTTATCTGGCGGGGCTGGAGCCCTTTGTCATTGATGCGAATTCGCTGTTCGTCAACGTGGGCGAACGCTGCAACATCACCGGTTCGGCGCGCTTCAAGCGCCTGATCACCTCCGGCGACTACACCGCCGCGCTCGCCGTGGCGCTGGATCAGGTCGAAAACGGCGCCCAGATCATCGACATCAACATGGACGAGGGCATGCTGGATTCGGTCGCCGCGATGTCGACCTTCCTGCGGCTGATCGCATCGGAGCCCGATATTTCCCGGGTGCCGATCATGGTGGACTCGTCCAAATGGGAGGTGATCGAGGCCGGGCTCAAGCAGATCCAGGGCAAACCCCTGGTCAATTCCATCAGCCTCAAGGAAGGCGAGGAAGCCTTCATTCGCCAGGCCCAACTCTGCCAGCGCCTGGGCGCGGCGGTGGTGGTAATGGCCTTCGACGAGGACGGCCAGGCCGATACCCTGGCGCGCCGTATCGCCATTTGCACGCGCTGCCACGAGATTCTGGTTGACCGTCTCGGCTTTGCACCCCACGACATCGTGTTCGATCCCAATGTGTTCGCGGTGGCGACGGGGCTCGACGAGCACAATCACTATGCGGTGGATTTCATCGAGGCGGCGCGCTGGATCCGCGCGAACCTGCCGGGCTGCGGGATCTCCGGCGGCGTCAGCAACGTCTCGTTTTCCTTTCGCGGCAATGACCCGGTGCGGGAAGCGATCCATTCGGTATTCCTCTACCACGCCATCTCCGCCGGGATGAGCATGGGCATCGTCAACGCCGGCCAGCTCGCGGTTTACGATGATCTGCCCGCCGAACTGCGCGCTGCCGTCGAAGACGTGATTCTCGACCGCAACCCGCGCGCTACCGAAAACCTGCTTGCCATCGCGCAGAAATACCGCGGTGACGGCAGCGCGCCCGAGGCCCGCGAAGACCCCGCCTGGCGCGAATGGCCGGTCAACCAGCGGCTCGCGCACGCGCTGGTCAAGGGCATCACGGTGTATATCGAGGAAGATACCGAAGCCGCGCGGCGCGCAGCCGTGCGGCCCCTGGATGTGATCGAAGGTCCGCTCATGGATGGCATGAACGTGGTCGGCGACCTGTTCGGCGCCGGCAAGATGTTCCTGCCCCAGGTGGTCAAGTCCGCGCGCGTCATGAAACAGGCTGTGGCCTATTTGCAGCCCTATCTGGAAGCTGCCAAGTCGGAGGCGGCGCGGGCCAACGGTCGGGTGCTGATGGCCACCGTCAAGGGCGATGTCCACGACATCGGCAAGAACATCGTGGGCGTGGTGTTGCAATGCAACAACTACGAGGTGATCGACCTGGGCGTGATGGTGCCGGCGGAGCGGATTCTGGAAACCGCGCGGGAGCGTAAGGTGGACATCATCGGCCTGTCGGGGCTGATCACGCCGTCCCTGGACGAAATGGTCCATGTCGCGGCCGAAATGGAGCGTCAGGGCATGAACCTGCCGCTGCTGATCGGCGGCGCCACCACCTCCAAGGCCCACACCGCCGTGCGCATCGAGCCGCGCTATCAACGCGGTCCCACGGTGTATGTGCCGGATGCCTCGCGCGCGGTCGGCGTGGTGTCGCAGCTTTTGAGTCCGGAACAAAACGCCGACTACTGCGCCGGCATCCGCCGCGAGTATGTCGAGGTCCGCGAGCGCACCGGTGCGCGCCGCCCGCGCCCCACCCTGCCCTATGCCACCGCCGTGGCGCGCGGGCTCAAGCTGGACTGGGCGCACTACCAGCCGCCGCGACCGGCCCGGCTCGGCGTCCAGGTGTTCACCGACTATCCCCTCGCGGAGTTGCTGGACACCATCGACTGGACGCCCTTTTTCATCACCTGGGATCTGGTCGGGAAGTATCCGAAGATTTTCGACGGTGCCGTGGTCGGCACCCAGGCGCGCGAGCTGTTTGCCGACGCCAAGACAATCCTGGCGAAGCTGATCGCGGATGGACGCCTGCGGGCCAATGGCGTGATCGGGCTGTGGCCCGCCAATCGCGTCGGCGCCGACGACATCGCCGTCTATGCCGATGAATCCCGCGCGCGAACCCTGGCGACCCTGCACCACATTCGCCAGCAGTCAGTCCCCAATACCGACGCCGACCCGCTGCTGTCGCTGGCGGACTTCATCGCCCCGCTGGAGAGCGGCGTCACCGACTATATCGGCGCCTTCGCGGTCACCACCGGAATCAACGCCGACGCCATCGCGGCCGAATACCAGGCCGCGGGCGACGACTACAACGCCATCATGGTCAAGGCGCTGGCCGACCGCCTCGCGGAGTCCTTCGCCGAGCACCTGCACCGCCGCGTGCGGCGCGAATTCTGGGGCTATGCCGCCGATGAACAACTGGACAACGAAGCCCTGATCCGCGAAAGCTACCGGGGCATCCGGCCCGCGCCGGGCTATCCGGCGTGTCCGGATCACACCGAGAAGCGCGCACTGTTTGCGCTGCTCGATGCGCAAAGGAACACCGGCATCCAGCTCACCGAAAGCTGGGCGATGCACCCGGCGGCGGCGGTCAGCGGCTGGTATTTCTCGCATCCCGATGCACGCTACTTCAACGCGGGCAAATTGCAGCGCGATCAGGCCGAGGATCTGGCGCGGCGCAAGGGCGTCACGCTGGCGGAACTGGAGCGGGAGTTGAATGCGGTGCTGGGTTACGATCCCTGACCGATCGGCAAGTAACAGGAGGAAGCCATGGCGGATGAGCAAGACAACCCGGACGACAAAACCCCGGGAAAACCCGGTTTTTTAAGTATCGTCCGCAGCACCCTCGCGGCCGCCATCGGGGTGCAGAGCAGCAAAAATCGCGAGCGGGACTTCACCCAGGGCAGCCCGCTCGCTTTCATCGCCGCCGGAATCATCTTCACGGTGCTGTTCATTCTCACCGTGGTGACGGTGGTGCACCTGGTTCTGTGACGCCGATGCCCGTCTTTGTTGGCAGGTTGCTGAAAAACTGCTGCGGGCACCATCTGCTTCGTTGCGCGGTGCTCGCTCCCTCGCCTATCTGCTTGATATGTCTCGGTCGCTGCGCTCCGTGCGCCTCGCATCTGGCCCCCTCGCGACGTTTTTCAGCAGCCTGTTAGCAGATGGGCCGTGGAAAATCAGTCGCGACTGCTCGTTCTCAACCCCGGCTGCTCACCCAGAGTACGGCGGCCAACACCGCGATGGCGATGATGGCCAGGGTGGCAATGGCGTCTGCCATGCCGTCACGATCTTTGGTCTGTTCTTCACTCATGCGGGTACTCCGGTCCGGAAAATCAAGGGTTGGGTGTGGGTCGAGCGCGCGCATTCTAGCAATCCTTGATGACGCTGTGGGAAAGGCGCCAGGCAGGGGCAGCGCCTTATGCATTTTTGCCTTTGAGTTATAAGGAATCAGTTTTTTACGACGATCTGGCAGCAGGCTAAGATTCGCGCCCGCATCCAGTTCATGCAGCACCGCCATGTACCTCTACGATGATCGGGACCGTTGTCTCCTGCGCGAGCGGGTGCGGCAGTTTCGCGACCAGACCACGCGCTATCTGCAGGGCGATCTTCCGGAAGATCAGTTCCGTCCGTTGCGCCTGCAGAACGGACTTTATATCCAGCGTCTGGCGCCCATGCTGCGGGTCAGCATTCCCTATGGCCTGATCTCGGCGTCGCAACTGCGCCGCCTCGCCCACATCGCCCGCACCTACGACAAGGGCTACGCCCATTTCACGACGCGCCAGAACATCCAGTTCAACTGGCCACAACTGCCCGAGGTGCCGGACATTCTGGCCGAGCTGGCCGCGGTCGATATGCACGCGATCCAGACCAGCGGCAACTGCATCCGCAATATCACCTCGGACGAGTTTGCCGGCATTGCGCCCGATGAGGTGGAAGATCCGCGCCCCTGGTGCGAGCTGGTGCGGCGCTGGTCCACCTTTCATCCGGAATTCGCCTACCTGCCGCGCAAGTTCAAGATTGCCGTGAGCGGGTCGGAGAGCGATCGCGCCGCCATCCAGATCCACGACATCGGTCTGCAACTGGTGAAGAACGCTGCGGGCGCGCTGGGATTCCGGGTGTATGTGGGCGGCGGGCTCGGGCGCACGCCGGTGATCGGCGAGGTGATTGGCGAATTCATCGAACCGCGCCACCTGTTGACCTATCTGGAAGCCATTCTGCGCGTCTACAACCGCTACGGGCGGCGTGACAACAAGTACAAGGCCCGCATCAAGATACTGGTCAAGGTATGGGGAGCCGAGGTATTCGGGGCACGGGTCGCTGCCGAATGGCAGCACCTGAAGGACGGCCCCAATACCCTGACCGAGGCGGATTTTGCCCACGCCCGGCAGTTTTTTACCGCCCCGGCCTATGAGGCGGTCGATGTCGCGGCGGCGGACGCCACCGTCAGCGCCTGCGCCGCCGCGGAACGCGCCTTCGCGCGCTGGCTGGAACGCAATGTCCGCGCCCACCGCGTGCCCGGCTATTGCGCGGTGGTGCTGTCGCTGAAACCCGTCGGCGTCGCGCCGGGGGATGTGACCGACGCGCAGCTCGACGCCATTGCCGATCTCGCCGACCGCTACGCCTTTGGCGAGGCGCGCGTCACCCATCATCAGAATCTGGTGCTCGCCGATGTGCGGCGCGGCGATCTCCCCGCGCTGTGGCGCGCGCTGAAGGCCCAGGGCTTTGCGACCCCGACCATCGGCACCCTGAGCGACATCATCTGCTGCCCGGGCGGCGACTTCTGCTCGCTGGCCAACGCCAAATCCATTCCGATTGCCGAGGCGATCCAGCGCGAATTCGACGATCTCGACTATCTCTACGATCTCGGCGATCTGACCCTGAACATCTCCGGCTGCATGAATGCCTGCGGCCATCACCATGTCGGCAACATCGGTATTCTCGGCGTCGACAAGAAAGGCGAGGAGTTCTACCAGATCCAGATCGGCGGCGAAGCGGGCTCGCGCGCAGCACTCGGCCAGGTGCTCGGGCCGTCGTTTTACGCGCCGGAAGTGCCGCGGGTGATCGCCCGCATTCTCGACGTCTATGTGCAGCGACGCCTTGAAGGCGAGACCTTTATCGAAACCTACCGTCGCGTCGGCGTGGAACCCTTCAAGGACAGTGTCTATGCCAAAGCTGCTTAAGGCGGGGAGTTTCACCATCGACGCGTGGCGGCGGCTCGACGCCGATGCGGCGCGGATTGCAGATGGCGATGCCCTGTTGTTTCCCCTGCCCGTCTGGCTGGCGCGTCGCGACGCCCTCCTCGCCCGCGACTCCAGCCACACTGGCATCTGGCTGAACGGCGACGAGGAGCCGGAGCAGATCGCCGCGGACATCCACCGCTTCGGCTGCATCGCGGTCAACTTTCCCACGTTCATGGATGGACGCGGCTTTTCCTGCGGCCGCCTGCTGCGCGAGCGCTACGGATTCCGCGGCGAGTTGCGCGCGGTCGGCGATATCTTTGTCGATCAACTGCATTTCCTGCGCCGCTGCGGATTCGATGCCTTCGAACTGCCGGACGACACCTCGCTCGACACCGCACGCAACTGTCTGGATGCCTTCAGCGTTCACTATCAGGCGGCCTGCAATCCCGCCTGATGGCGTCAATCGAGACCTCCTGAACGCGGCGCCATTGCGGCACAATGGCGGGATGCGAACCCGGTGATCCAGAGTTGAACGACGCGGTATTCCATTCCTTTTTTCTGATTTTCTGCGGTGCCGCAGTGCTGGCCACGGTCGCGCTCTACGGTCGCCAGCCGCTGCTGGTCGCCTATATCGCACTCGGCGCCCTGCTCGGCCCATCGGGCTTCGGGCTGACCCCCGACGTCGCGCTGATTACCGATATTTCCCATATCGGGATCATCTTCCTGCTGTTTCTGCTCGGCCTCGACATGCAGCCTGCCGCGCTGGTGCGGGTCTTCCGGCAGATTACCCATGTCGCCGTCATCAGCGCGCTGATCTTCGCGGCGGCGGGCTACGGCATCGCCCGCGCGTTTGGTTTCGCGCCCATCGAGGCGCTGATCGTGGGCGCGGCCATGATGTTTTCCAGCACCATCATCGGGATCAAGCTGCTGCCGACCACGGTGCTGCATCACCGTCCCATCGGCGAGCTGATGGTGGGCATGCTGCTGTTGCAGGATTTTCTCGCGATCATCCTGCTGCTGGTGCTGGGTGGAATCGATGCCGGCGGAATCGACGCCGGTCGCATCGTCCGTACGCTGCTGGCCTTGCCGGTGGTGGCGGCGTGTTCGGCGCTGGCGGTGCGGTTCCTGATTCTGAAGCTCTTCGCGCGCTACGACCGCATGGCGGAGTACATGTTTCTGCTCGCCATCGGCTGGTGCCTGGGCGTCGCGGAGCTGTCCCATCAGTTCGGTTTGTCGCGCGAAATCGGCGCCTTTATCGCCGGCATCAGCATCGCCACCAGCCCGATTTCCCAGCACATCGCGTTGTCACTGAAACCATTGCGGGATTTTTTCCTGGTGCTGTTTTTCTTCACCATCGGGGCGCGGTTCGATCTGGGTTTGTTACGCGAGATCGCCGTGCCGGCGCTGGTGCTCGGGGGCGGTATGCTGCTGCTCAAGCCCGTCACCTTTCGTTTTCTGCTGCGGGGGCGAGGCGAACAGGCACGCAAGCTGGGCTGGGATCTGGGCTGCCGCCTGGGGCAGAGCAGTGAATTCTCGCTGCTGGTGGCTTATCTGGCCGCCAGTCTCGGCCTCATCGGCAACGCCGCCTCGCATCTGATCCAGGCGGCGACCATCCTGACTTTCCTGATTTCCAGCTACATCGTGGTACTCAATTTCCCCAATCCCATCGCGATTCGCGACGGGCTGCGGCGGGACTGAACCGGCGGGAATCGGGGCGCCGCTATACCGGCAATTGCGGTTCGCGCGCGCCGTCCCACCAACTGCGCAGCCGCTGGGCGAGCCGCATTTCAACAGTCATCCCCAGTCGCTCCAGCAGCGTTTTGTCGGTGACATAGCTGAGCTCGTAGATATCCGCCGTCGCCAGTTGAGCATTGAGGTATTCGTCGCTGGTTGCCAGTTTGTCTACCAAGCCCAGTGCCAGCGCCTGGGTACCGAACCAGACTTCGCCAGTGGCGATCGTTTTGATGTCGAGCTGCGGCCGGTGTGCGGCGACATGATCCTTGAACAATTGGTGGGTGGCGTCGAGATCGCGCTGGAATTTCTCGCGTCCCGCCGGCGCGTTTTCGCCCAGCACCGTGAGCGTGCGTTTGTATTCGCCGGCGGTAAGCAACTCGACGTCGATGTCGTGGCGCTTGAGCAGACGGTGGACGTTGGGGATCTGCGCCATGACGCCAATCGAGCCCAGCACCGCGAAGGGCGCGGCGAGGATGTTACCGGCGACACAGGCCATCATGTAGCCGCCACTGGCCGCTACCTTGTCCACGCATACCGTGAGCGGAATGCCGGCCTTGACGATGCGATCCAGTTGGCTCGCCGCCAGCCCGTAGGCATGCACCATTCCGCCGCCACTTTCGAGCCGCACGACGATTTCGTCGCCGGAGCGGGCGCGCAACAAGGCAGCGGTAATTTCCTCGCGCAACCGGTCGACCGCGGAGGCTCGCAGATCGCCGTGAAAATCGAGCACGAAGATCCGGCGCCGGCTGTCATCGGACGGTTTTTCATGCTTCCGCGAACGGCGCAGTGCGCGCTTGATGGATTTGCGCGCCTTCGGCGGCGCCAGGGCCAGATCCAGGGTATCGCCCAGATCCTCTACCCTGGCATTGAAGTCGCGCACCTCAAGCCGCCCCTCTTCCCGAACACGCGATTTGCGCGCAAAAGCTGCCACGGCCCCCAGCAACGCCGCAAAAGCCAGCAGTAGGGTCAGTGCCTTTGCCAAAAACAGGAGATATTCCGCTGCCAGTCCCACGCTTTATCCTCGCTCAATGCTCGCTATCCGCTATCCGCTATCCGCTATCCGTTGTCCGTTGTCCGTAACCGACCCTCGGCATCGATTCGAATTTCATACTTCGCGCCATCCCGTACCGGAAGACTGCCTGTCGCCGTCTCGGTGACCCGAACCAGGCCCCGCAACCTCGGCACCCGCGCAAGCCAGTACCAGACGTCGAGCAAACTGTCGGAGCCACCTACAGCCACCGTGTCATATCCCTGCAGTGCGTCGCCGGATTGCGCACGCGCGGCATAAAAATGTCGACTCCGATACAAGTTGACGGGACACAGCGGCGCCAGGCAGCGGATGGTCTGTATATCAAGAATCCAGTGGTTCCCGCTCAATGTCACATCGCGCTCCAGACCGCCGGACATTGCGATATGTGCTCGGTAGCCATCCGGGACGTGGTCAACCATGCCCGGATTGGCGGCCTGCCGTTCGATGTCGACCGTGGCGATCACGGCGCCCGGGGCGAGACTCCGGTAACGCCCGAAATCCGCAGCGGCAAGCAGACTCAGGGCGCCTGCCGTCGCTACGCCGATCCATCCGACCGCCCACGCCAATGCCCGCAAACAGCCTTGCCGGCATAGCATTCTGAAGGAAACCAATGCCAACACCACCCCCAAGCCGCTCAGCAGCCATTGGGGAAAATTGATGGATATGGCGTTCAACCAGCCTGCCGGCGGCCTGTGAACAACGCCGCCGACGGCGGCGTCAAAGACTCAAGGCGGACACGCATTCACGTGCCATTCGCAGCGCTTCGCCGCTCTCTCCCGCGCCGAAACGGATCGCATTCAGATGGATTTCAAGGCTGATCACCATGTCGGCGAAATGCTCGATATTGCGCGCGATGTTGCCGGAACAAGGCGCGGGCTGGTGACGGATCGTCCGCAGAAACTCCCAGGCGCGAACAAAAATGGCTTCCAGGGTGGAGTCGTCAAGCATAACCGCACAGCCCTTGAGAACGATGAAATTTGCTTCGAGCTCCTCCCAACCGTCGTCGGTAAGTACGCCGTCCTGGAGCAGTTCGAACGATTCCTTGACTTCGAGCAGCACGGTGCTGGCACCGGCCACGACGCCATTGCGGGCAGTTTTCAGCAGACTCGTCTGGAGGATCTGGGCAAGCGGCCGATTGCTCCAGGCGGCAAGGTCATCACGATTCGGATTGGTGCCGGCAAAATCCACGATCGCGCAATCGAGATAGAGGATAGAATCGGCGTACTCCTGCAACTCTTCTGCGGTGGGCGATCGCGCCTGCTCGCACGTCTGCTGCAAGGTATCGCCATGCCGCTGAAAGCGCATCACCAGATTCTCAAGGCCGAGTTCGTGGGCGCTGCGCGCTACTGCGACACAATCCTGCTGCATGCCCCGCACCAAGGTTGCGGGCAACAGATCGTCTTCCTGTGAAAGATCGAGCGCGCTTCGCAGCCGGACCATATGCGCGGCCAATTCATCGAGCGGCCAGGCAGCCAAACCACCGTCGCGGCCAAATACTTTGACGCGAATCGCTTCCAGTTCGGCATCATCGAAATCCAGCTTGGGCACGGGCAGCCAGTCTCCGCGGCTGGCCTGGCCCCTCGACAAGGATAACAGCGCTAGGAAAGCACGCCAAAGTCCTTCCGGGTAGGGGTTTCCGGTGGAACCGGCGCGGATGCCGGCAAGCGAACGCAACTGCTTTTCCACGGCAGCGAGCAGGCGGGTACGATCCGGTCGGAGCAGCAAGGTTCCATTCGCAAAGTTGCCGAGCACCAACTGCAACGCGGCCCAGTAATTTCGCTCGGATTCGGCGTCTGCCAGCTGCTCCAGCCGCGCCACGCTGCGCATCAGAATTTCGTATCCCTTGGTGCGATTTACTCCCTTCAACACGCTCACCAGCCCCAGTTGATACAGGTGCAGGATGCGCTTGAGGTCGTCCGCCGCAGGGTGCGCAAGGCGGTAATCTCGGGGATCAACAGGCAAGGGTTATCGCGGCGACTGCGCACCAGATAGTCCAGCAGCCTGGGGATCACGACGAGCGCTTCACCGAGCACCCGTCGCAGATCATCCCAGGACACCGCCCCCGCCTGCGCGTCCTCCACTGCCGCCAGGGTTTCTTCGAGCAGCAAACGCAGTCCGTTGAGTTCGCAGATCGCGACGCCACCCCAGAGGTCGCGCGTCAGCGCCACAAAATCTTCCGCGCTGCTGGCGTCGAGTTGTGCAACGGCCTCGATCACGCGCTCAGCAGCGCGTTTAAGCTCGCCGCCACTGAGATCAACTACCTCGGAATGGAGTTTTTCAATCGCTGACATCTGGTTTGCCGGGTTCGAGATTTCCTGCCTAACCTATCAGAAGATAACATGAGGCTCCATGAAAACCTTGTGTCGGGGAGCGGACCCTCTGTGTAATCCGCTAGCCAGGTCACAGCGCCGACGCAGCGTTGCACGAAAAACGGCGCGCCCTCCATTGCCGCGTCCTTGCCAGGCGCAAGGACCTCCAATGCGGCCATTGGTCACCGCGGCGAGCCAGGATCAGTGTGCAATGGCATCGATGGCGTCTCAGGCCACAGGGCGCAGGCTTTGTGGGCGCGTGCGACGGTGACGAGCTTCAGGCGATGAGCCTCAAGTTCCAGCGTCGAAGCACCGATGACACGCAAGGGAGGGCGGGTTTGTGCCAGCTTGCGGTGTCCGGACACACCGGACGTCTGCGTGGCAGCACTACTGCTGTCGAAGCTCAGCGCAACCTGGCCGCCCGTCATGGCCAGAAAAACGTTGGCCAGCAGCTCGGCATCAAGTAACGCCCCGTGCAGTTCCCGGTAGCTATTGTCGATGCCATGACGCTTGCACAGTGCGTCGAGATTGTTCTTTTGCCCCGGATGCAGTCCACGCGCCATTTGTAACGTGTCGATGACCGTGCGCCCTTGCTGCAGGGGCGCGTGCCCACTTCCCGCAAGCTCCAGTTCGCGGTTCAGAAAACCCAGGTCGAACAGCGCGTTGTGGATGATCAGGTCGGCGGTCCCGAGAAACTCCAGCAACTCGGCGACAATTTGCGCAAATCGGGGTTTGCCGACCAGATCGGCGGCGCTGATCCCGTGAACGCTCTCGGCCCCGGCGTCGATGGCCCGCTCGGGATCGAGATAGTGATGAAAGTGACGGCCAGTCAGCTGACGATTGATCAGTTCCACGCAGCCAATCTCGATGATGCGATGGCCTTGATCGACCTCGAGGCCGGTGGTCTCGGTATCCAGTACGATCTGCCTCACTCAGTCCTCCAGTTCATCAATGCCGCGATTGGCCATGGCGTCGGCCAGCTCATTCTCCCGGTGTCCGGTGTGTCCTCTGACCCAACACCAGGTAATTTGATGACGGGCCGCCTCGGCATCGAGCCGATGCCATAGGTCCTGATTCTTGACCGGCGCTTTGCTGGCCGTGCGCCAGCCGCGCGCCTTCCAGCCCGCGAGCCACTTGGTAATGCCCTGGCGCACATATTCGGAGTCGGTCGTCAGGGTCACCTGGCAGGGCTCCTTGAGCGCGGCCAGTCCTTCAATGGCTGCCTGCAACTCCATCCGATTATTGGTTGTATGCCTTTCCGCGCCATGAAGGGTCCGTTCGCGGCCGCCGTAACGCAGCAGCACTCCCCAACCGCCAGGACCGGGATTGCCGCGGCAGGCACCATCGGTGAATATCTCGACGCGCTTGCTGCCGCCGGTCATCGGCGTCTGCGCCCACAGTGGGCACCATTGCCCGGCGCTTCCGCCGCACGCGTGCGATTCAATGCGGCTCCCATGCTGGTGAGGCGCCGCGGCAACCAGGGGAGATTCGAATGCGGCTGTAACGGAATGGCCCGTTTGTACGCCGTCAACACATAAAAAGTATCCGGCCCGCTGAGTGACAAGCGTTGGAGGGCCCTCTTGGGCAACTTCGTCAACCGACACCAGGATGCCGCGCCGGATCGACTGACCTCCGACTCGGAATCAAGTCCAAAACCCAGCAAAACCAGCCAATCGCAGACTCGGGAGGAGCGCAGGCTGTTGTGGCGCCACACTCCCGCCGCGTACCACGGGGCGAGCAGCCACTTGCCCAGACCCAGCAACGAATACGGATTGAACCCGATCAGGACGATACGGCCACCGGGCCGGATTATTCGCGCCGCCTCAGCCAGAACCCGTTGCGGCTGCTGGCAAAAATCCAGCGCATGATGGAGGACGACCACGTCGAAGGTATCCGAAGGCAACGGCAGCGCATCAAAGCCGCTCACCGCGTCAACCCCCGTGTCGGTCTCCTGGACGAAGGTGAACCGGCACGGCTGCGCAAAACAGTCGGCAACTCCATGGCGCGGAGACACGCCGAGGTGGGCCAGGCGGAAACCGGGCGGCACGGATAGACCCCGGCAAAGACTTCGTTGAGCCTCAAGGATGCGCCGACCCGCGGGCGCGTCGAACCACCGCAACATTGCCGCCTGGCTAGCCGGGGCAGCCGCCACGCAATAGCGGCTGGCGATGAAATTGGTCAGTCGCGCCATATTGGGCCAACCCTGCAAATGGGGGTTCGAAAGGGGCAATCTGCCATCATCGCCGTCATCTCCTCGCCTGCCTCTGAAAACCCGGCCGGTCCCGGAACTCGCAATTGACGACCGGGCCTCCCACCATGGCGTTGGCGCGCGGCGATTTGCGACCCGGCGCGCCAACCGTTAGACTCCGGACCGGCAGCCCGGAACAGGTAGCGGGATTCTACCCGCGTTTGCCATTGGGCCCCGACACTCGGCCGCCAAGTCTACCAAGCGGACAACGCTTTATATTTGACGGCTCGCAAAACCAGCAGTTACCGAATACCCCTGGATCGCCGCACCGATTGCGGAGCAACTGAGAACACAGCTACTGCCCGGAATGGCGGGAAGGATACCTTGGCAGGAAGCTGACCAGTTGGCGGTGATCACGAGAGAACTCCCAGCGATGACCCCCAAACATCTTCTGCTTTTGGCGTTTAGCGGCATTCTCCTGGCACACTGTGTGTCTTCACATCATTCGAATACCGACACATCGCGGCCGGTTGATCCGGTTGGACCAGGGGGCGTCGTCGCCACCGAGCCAAAAAGCCTTCCCCGCGACATGGCATCCGCCGATCAGCGCCTGCCTCCCCCCGCAAATGAGCCTTACCTGCCACCGCCCAAGGCCATCTGGAGCAACGACAGCGTTGCCGGCGTCGATACCTGGCGAGCGATGAGCGAGCACATGACGTTCGCCCCCGACGCCACTGGGCCGTCCATTGACCAGGAAATACAAAAATATCGCGACAACCCTCGTGTAGTGACGGCCGCCGCCGAGCGTGCCTCCCTTTATCTGCCTTACGTGACGCGCCGCCTGATGGAAAGCGATTTTCCGCCCGAGCTGGCGTTGCTGCCCTTTCTGGAAAGTGCCTACGACCCCCATGCGATATCGGCCAACGGCGCTGCCGGACTGTGGCAGATACAGCCCGGTACCGGCGACGTGCTCGGGCTTAAGCGCGATCAGTGGTACGACGGGCGCCAGGACGTCGTGCGCTCAACCGATGCGGTCATCGGCTATTTCGGCTATTTGCACCAACTCTTTGACGGCGACTGGCTATTGGCGCTCGCGGCTTTTAACAGTGGCGAAGGCACCGTGTCCAAGGCAATCCAGCGAAATATCCAGCAGGGGAAAGACACCGATTTCTGGGCGCTGGATCTGCCGGAGCACACCCGCTCCTACGTCCCCCGGTTCCTGGCACTCGCCCGCATGTTCCAGAACCCCGAAGAAAACCAGCTGAGATTATCGCTCCTGGATCGCAGTCGACCGCTGGAGTCTGTGACTGCGCCAAAGCAGATCAGCCTGGCACGTGCCGCCGAACTCGCCGAAGTCGATTACGACACACTGAAGCGGTTGAACACCGGGCTCAAGCGCGATATCACGCCACCACAGAGTCAGTACCAGATTTTGATGCCGTTGAATGCTGCGCAGCGGTTCGAAGCCGCTCTTGTGAATGCCCCCTCTGCCACGACGTCGACATCACCGATGCACTCGCAACCAACGCCAATTGAAGCCGCGCACACCAAAGCGCCCGTCGTTAAAGCGCGGACAGCGGGTTATCGCGTACAGCCTGGAGATTCGTTGTGGACCATTGCGCGCCGTTTCAACGTCAGCCCAAAGGCATTGATGCGGTGGAATGACATCGACGACCCGCAGGTGCTGCGTCCCGGACAGAGCCTGAGGATCAGCGATCACTAGCGCGATTATTTCTCGCCTTGGCGCGAAGCAGGCCGGATCAAGTTACTGAGCCTGTTCGTCCTTGGGCTGGGGTCTGGTGTCAATTTTTGCGCTTGCCAGCAAGGCGCCCTGATACGCACTGAGCTCGCCGCCGGCCGTCGCTTCCAACATGGCGCGTTCGAACTGCTGCCGGCGCTGCTTCGGCACCGCCGTTATATCGCCGGAATGAATGCCAATCACCTGGAAAACAATCACGCCATTGGCATTGTCAAAAGTGCCCACCAAAGGCAGAGGCGATTTCTCCGGAATTTCAAAAACGTGTTTGGCTACATCGCCGCCCGCATCGGTATCGTAGCGCCTCACACCGGAATTGACCTGCCATTCCAGGTGTTCACTCCGGGCGATTTTTTCCAGCGACTCGCCAGCCAGCAATCGCTTGCGGTAGCTCTCGGCGCGCTCGCGGGCCTGGGCCAGACCGCGTTCGTTCGTCAACACCGCCGCGATATCCGCCTTCACCTCCGCGAATGCGCGTCGCTGCTGCGGCGTATGTTCCTTGAGCTCCAGAACGATTGCACGCGCGCCATCGAGCTCCACCAGCGGGCTGACATAGCCTCCCTTGAGCACTTCTTCGGAAAAGGCCGTGCTGACCACTTTGGGATCGCTGGCAATGCCTTCGCCGCCGTCACGGGTAATGGCTGACGACGTGTTCAGCGGCAACCCCATGGCGGTGGCGACAACGCCGAGATTTTCGGCCGTGTAGGCGGCCTCGCGAAGGTGTTCGGTCTGGCTCTGATACACAGCCCCCGCTTTTTCCTTGCGAAGTTCAGCGGCAATGGCATCACGCTCCGCTTCGAAACTGCCGACTGTCGGCTTGTCTTCACGGACCAACTTGACCAGATGCCAACCCATTTCCGTCTCGACCGGAGGCGTCACCTGACCGATCTTCAGTCCGTCCAGCGCCGATCGGAGCGGCAGGGGAAATTTGTCGGGGTCATAGGGCCCAATTTCGCCGCCCTGACCCGCCGTCAAGGCGTCTTCGCTCTTCGCGCGGGCGAGCTCGGCGAAATCCGCCCCTGCCGCCAGGGCAGCCTGCAATTCATGCAATATTTTCTGATGGCTGCCGTCCGCTCGGGGCTTGATGAGGATTTGCGAGACGATGCTCTTTTTGGCCGCTTCTGCCGCATCAACACGATGTTGGTAACGTGCCTTCAATTCGCTTTCATCTATCTCGATCCCGGCGGCGATTTGATCCACGGACAGCTCAATGTAGTTAACCACCACATGTTCTGGCGCGATATAAAGTTCGGGATGTGCGTCGTAATAGGCTCGCGTCGCGGCTTCATCCACATCGGTTTGCGCACCGGCTTTGGCTTTGGGCAGCGGGACATTGAGATAACGGAAGTCCCGGGTCTGCTCCAGATCGCCCAGGGCGTGTTCCAGCCCGGGTTTGGTCATGAATCCTGTGCTGACGATACCTCGAGCAAGCTGGCTGGCCAGCAGCTCCCGCGCCAGGAACCGGCTGTGGGTTTGCGGGGTGTAGCCCAGTTGCCCAATGTAGGCGAGGTACTGATTTCTCGAAAATTTTCCGTCTTGCTGGAACAGCGTCGCGTCTTTCAGCACTTGTGCAATAAGCGCCGGAGCTACACCCATGCCCTCTTTCTGTGCGCGATCATCGTAGACTCGAGTGGTGATCAGGTTCTGCAGCGCGGGGCCGTAGAGTGCCTTATCGTCAATCACCGCAGGATCGATATCGGCGAAACGCGCCATGATCTGCGCGCGCTGACGCTGCATCGCTTGCCGTACTTCCAGTCGGGTTATCCGTTGACCGTTGACTGAAGCGGCCTCTTCGACGGAGGCACCGCGAAAGAAGAACGACTGCACGCCAAAGAGCGCGAACGGAATCGCAATCAGGACCATCAACCATTTGCCGTATTTTCCCATTCCGTCCCGGAAACTCTGCAACATGGATGACGTCCGCTAACAGTCAGATAAAAATAAAAAAAGGGCGCACAATCGATGCGCCCGTCAGGCCGAGAAAATCAAAATATCAGTTGACTGCATCTTTAAGCGCTTTTCCGGCCTTGAAGCCTGGAACGTTCGATGCAGCAATCGTAATTTCTTCGTTGGTGCGCGGATTGCGCCCGGAACGCGACGGCCGGTGCTTGACTGAAAATGTACCGAAGCCGACAAGCGACACCGGATCGCCTTTACGCAAGGCGGCGGTTATGCCGTCGATGGCGGCATCGAGCGCGCGCGCCGCACATGCCTTGGAAATATCCGCCGCATCGGCAATGGAGTCGATCAGTTCTGATTTGTTCACAAGCTTCCTCTTGTTATCAAAGTTCCCGATGGTTTGACTCGACAGGCTGCCGAAAAACTGCCTTATTGCACCGGCCGAGTTGACCGGCCACGGTGGCTGCGTGCCGCGCCGCTGGGCGTCCCCACGACGCTTTTCAACAGCCAACAGCGTACCATTTTGTTGCTGAACGCGGCCCTACTGCCGCGAGCCGGCTTTATACCAAGCGCATTGCGGCAGGGTCAAGGAAGACCTGGGCAAATTCAGTGCCGGCTCAAACTCGCGGTACTGCCGGCGACGTTGCCATCCTCCGCACCGCTCGCATCGGACGGGCCGGCCATGTATTCCTCATCCGACAGCGGCTTCGGCATCCGCTCGAGTGCAATCTGCAATACCTCGTGTATCCATTTTACCGGACGAATATCGAGATCAGCCTTGATATTCTCGGGAATTTCCTTGAGATCGCGCTCGTTTTCCCGGGGAATGATGACGGTCCGGATGCCGCCACGGTGGGCAGCCAGCAGTTTTTCCTTGAGACCACCGATTTTCAACACCTGGCCCCGCAGGGTTATTTCGCCCGTCATGGCCACGTCGGCCCGAACCGGTATCCCCGTCAGCACGGATATGAATGCTGTACACATGCCCACGCCGGCGCTCGGACCATCCTTGGGTGTCGCGCCCTCCGGAACGTGGATGTGAAGATCATTGCGCTGGTTGAAATCCCTCCGGATCCCCAGCACCTGCGACTGGGTCCGGACGACGGTCAACGCCGCCTGGATGGACTCCTGCATCACGTCGCCGAGCGAGCCGGTCTTGATAACGTTGCCCTTGCCGTAGGTCGCCGAAGCCTCGATGGTGAGGAGTTCGCCGCCCGCCGAGGTCCAGGCCAGCCCGGTGACCTGACCAATCTGGTTTTCCTCCTCGGCACGCCCATAGTCGAATTTGCGAACGCCGAGCAAGTCCTCCAGTTTGGCACCGTCGACCTTGTAAGCCGCCGTGCTTTCACCACGAACATGTTGAGTAACCACCTTCCGGCAGATTTTCGCAATTTCCCGCTCAAGCCCCCGAACGCCGGCTTCGCGCGTGTAGTAGCGAATGATGTCGCGCGTTGCCGCTTCGTCGAGTTCCAGTTCCCCGGACTTCAGTCCATTGGCCTTGCGCTGCTTCAGCAACAGATAGCGTTCCGCTATCTTGAGTTTTTCATCCTCGGTATAGCCGGGGATGCGGATCACTTCCATGCGATCGAGCAGTGGCGCCGGAATGTTCAGCGAGTTCGAGGTACAGATGAACATCACCTCGGAGAGGTCGTAATCGACCTCCAGGTAGTGATCATTGAAGGTGTTGTTTTGTTCGGGATCGAGCACCTCAAGCAGGGCCGAAGCCGGATCGCCGCGATGATCCATGCCGATCTTGTCGACTTCATCGAACAGGAAGAGCGGGTTTTTCACGCCTGCCTTGGCCAGCTTCTGAACCAACTTGCCTGGCAGCGAGCCGATGTAGGTACGCCGGTGCCCACGGATCTCGGCTTCGTCCCGAATCCCCCCCAGGGACATACGGACGAATTTTCTGCCCGTCGCTCGCGCTATGGATTCGCCGAGTGAGGTTTTTCCCACGCCGGGTGGTCCCACCAGGCAGAGCACCGGCCCCTTCAGCTTTTTGACCCGCTTTTGCACCGCCAGAAATTCGAGAATGCGCTCCTTGACCTCGTCCAGACCGTAGTGGTCCTGATTGAGGATACGTTCGGCGCGGGCCAGGTCGTGCTTGATTTTGGAGCGTTGCTGCCAGGGAACGTTAACCATCCAGTCGACATAGCTACGCAGGACCGATGCCTCCGCCGACATCGGCGACATCATCTTCAGCTTGTTCAGTTCGGCGCGCGCTTTTTCCAGAGCCGCCTTGGGCATGCCGGCGTCGGCTACGCGTTTCTCCAGGTGCTGGATCTCGTTGGGGCTGTCTTCGTTCTCCCCCAGCTCGCGCTGGATGGCCTTCATCTGTTCGTTGAGGTAGTACTCGCGCTGACTCTTTTCCATCTGTTTCTTGACACGACCCCTGACCCGCTGATCTACCTGCAAAACATCCAGCTCGGACTCGATCAGTTTGCGCAGAAAATCGACGCGCTCGCGGATGTCGAAGATCTCGATAATCTGCTGCTTTTGCGCCAGCGACAACACCATATGCGTGGCCATGGTATCGACCAGACGTCCCGCATTTTCGATGCCCGCCACCATGGTGACAACCTCGGCGGGAACTTTCTTGCTGAGGCTGACGTACTGCTCGAACTCCGCATTCAGAGCCCGCACGAGGGCATCCGCCCCCGTTCCCGAAAACTCTCCGGCGCCAGAAATCTCGTCGTACTCGGCGACCGGGAAGGGGTCCGATTGAAGAACGCGCCGGATCGCGACCCGCTGATTGCCTTCGACCAGGACTTTGACGGTGCCGTCGGGCAGTTTGAGCATCTGCAACACGGTTGCCAAGGACCCCACCCGGTACAGGTCGTCCTCGCCCGGGTCGTCGATGCCGGCATCCTTCTGGGCCACCAGCAGGATCTGCTTGTGCGTTGACATCACGGCATCGAGCGCAAGAATGGATTTCGCTCGCCCGACAAACAGTGGAATGACCATTTGCGGGTACACGACGACATCCCGCAACGGCAACATCGGTAGCTGCTTCGAAGTCGCTTCCGGGCTAGTTTCCTGACTCATGAACAACCTCTGCAAGGGTTCGATGAAAGTTGACAGGCTCTATGTGGGGCCACCCAGGAAAATCGCAAGCGGACACAACCACCGGAGATAGCGAAATCGCGCTCGCAGCATGAGCGGTCATTTCCCGCGGCCATCAGCGCCCGGCAACCACGTCCGACAGCTCAAACGACCTTGCAACAGCTCCAACAAAAAGGGGCCTCTGAAGCCCCTTTTTGCCCACCCTCCGGAACGATGTCAACCCTCGTCACTTGCTACACGAGACGCTTCGTTTCCTTCATAGACCACCAACGGGTCGGACTCACCACGAATCACGGCGGCATCGATGACAACTTTCTGAACATTTTTGACGGAGGGCAGGTCGTACATCGTGTCGAGCAGCACGTTTTCGAGAATCGATCTGAGACCGCGCGCCCCGGTTTTTCGCTCGAGCGCACGCTCCGCTATTTCGTCGAGCGCATCGCGCCGAATATCCAGTGCCACACCCTCCATATCGAAAAGCAGGTCGTACTGCTTGACCAGCGAATTCTTTGGCTCGGTCAGGATGTTGATGAGCGCTTCCTTGTCGAGTTCTTCGAGGGTGGCCAGCACGGGAAGACGCCCAACGAACTCCGGGATCAAGCCATAACGCACCAAGTCGTCCGGCTGTACCGTGGCCAGCGTCTCGCCGATATTGCGCTTCTCATCCTGTCCACGCACCGTGGCACTGAAACCTATGCCACCCTTTTCTGAGCGCTGCTGAATGATCTTTTCCAGCCCGGAAAACGCACCACCACATATGAAGAGGATATTTGACGTGTTGACCTGTAGAAATTCCTGCTGGGGATGCTTGCGCCCACCCTGTGGCGGCACGGATGCGACAGTTCCCTCGATGAGCTTGAGCAGTGCCTGCTGTACGCCCTCGCCAGAAACGTCCCGGGTGATGGAGGGATTATCCGATTTGCGAGAGATTTTATCGATCTCGTCGATATACACGATCCCGCGCTGGGCCTTCTCGACGTCGTAGTCGCATTTCTGCAGGAGCTTTTGAATGATGTTCTCGACATCCTCGCCAACGTAGCCGGCCTCGGTAAGCGTCGTCGCATCGGCAATGGTAAAGGGCACGTTGAGCAACCGTGCCAGCGTTTCCGCCAGCAGGGTCTTGCCGCTCCCCGTGGGCCCTATCAGGAGGATATTGCTTTTGCCCAACTCGACATCACTGCGAACCTTGCGGCCGCTCATGTCGAGCCGTTTGTAGTGATTGTAGACAGCCACCGAGAGGATTTTCTTGGCGCGCGGCTGCCCGATCACGTACTGATCGAGTATCTCCTTGATCGCCCGCGGGGTGGGCAGTCGATCGGGCGTGCGTCCGGTGGCGTCATCCTGGATTTCTTCGGAGATGATGTCATTGCAGAGGTCGACGCATTCGTCGCAAATAAACACCGACGGACCGGCAATGAGCTTGCGGACATCATGCTGGCTCTTGCCGCAGAACGAGCAGTAAAGCGGCTTGCCGCTGTCGCGATCTTCACCTTTCGCCGTCACCGGTGCCTCCTCGTCGCGCGCGCACTTGCTGTACTCATGGACTCCACCAAGCCGTAGGCCTTCGCCTCAGTGGCACTCATGAACCTGTCACGCTCGGTATCCTGGGCGATGCGCTCAATTGCCTGGCCGGTATGGTGGGCAAGCAGTTCGTTGAGTTTCTCGCGGATCTTGAGAATTTCCTGTGCCTGAATGTGGATATCGGACGCCTGTCCCTGGGCTCCACCGCTGGGCTGGTGGATCATGCAGCGGGAGTTCGCCAGCGTAAAGCGCTTTCCCGGCGCCCCGGCCGCCAGCAGGAACGCCCCCATGCTGGCCGCCTGGCCGATGCACATGGTGCTCACATCCGGGCGCACAAATTGCATTGTGTCGTAGATCGACAGGCCGGCGGTGACTGAACCACCCGGCGAATTGATGTAGAAATGGATGTCCTTCTCCGGGTTTTCCGCTTCGAGAAACAGCAGTTGAGCCACCACCAGGTTCGCGCTGTAATCCTCGACCGGGCCGACCAGAAAAATAATCCGCTCCTTCAGCAGTCTCGAATAGATATCGAAGGAGCGCTCGCCGCGCGCGGTCTGTTCGACCACCATCGGCACCAATCCACCAGCACCGGTGGGCGGGGTGTGTTTGAGCAAATCATCGCGCATGGGTGTCTCGGCTGCTGGAATGGCTGTGGCCGCATTGTAGCTTTGAACCGCGGCCAGGAGCGTAAGAGTTAATCCGCTTGTGCGTCTTCCGGGGCGGAATCGGGCTGAAGTGCCGCCGTATAGGACAGGGTTTCGTCGGTCACCCGGGCCTTGGCGAGGATATGGTCGACCACCTGGTCTTCCATGACCGAACCCTGGACGCCGTTCAAGGCATCCTCATTGGACAGGTAATACCGCACCACTTCATCGGGCTGTTCGTAGCCGGCGGCAATCTCGGCGATACGTGCCCGCGTCCGTTCTTCGTCGAGGCGAATCTGGGCAGCCTTGATGAGTTCGGCAACGATGAGGCCAAGCTTGACGCGCCGCCTGGCCTGTTCGGTGAACAATTCATCCGGAAGCATGGCCGCGTCGAACTGCGCACCACCGCCGAATTGGGCGACCATCTGCTGGCGGACAATGCCGATCTCGTTGGCCACAAGCGCCTGTGGCAGCGCGACTTAATGGCGCGCCAGAAGCTCGTTGAGCACCCGGTTCTTGACTTTGCTCCGCAACGCCACGGTCAGTTCGCGCTCCATGTTCTTGCGAACTTCGGCACGGAAGCGGTCCATGTCGCCATCATCGATACCGAATTGCTTCAGAAATTCGGCGTCGAGCGCGGGCAGCTTCCGCTCCCGGACCGCGGTCACCCGGATTTCAAAGTCAACCTCGGCATTGCGTAACGATTCCTCGTTGTAGTCTTCGGGAAACCGCAGCGAAGCCGTCCTGGTCTCACCGGCACGCATGCCGATCACGCTGTCTTCAAAACCCGGGATCATCCGTCCGGACCCCAGCACCAGCAGAGCGTCTTCCGCGCTGCCTCCGGGGAAAAGCTCGCCGTTGCGCCGGCCCTGGTACGTGACCGATACCTGATCGCCGGTCATGGCGGCACGCTCCACTACCTCCCAGGTTGCACGTTGTTGCCGCAGGCGCTCGATCATCGCATCGAGATCGGCGTCGCTCACCTCGGCGACCGGACGCGTCACGGTGAAATCGGACAACTCGGCCAAGGTCACCTGGGGGTAAACCTCGAATATGGCGATGTATTGCAGGTCTTCACCGGGCTGATCGCGGACTGGATCGATGCGCGGCGGTCCCGCCGGGCGCACGCCCTCGCGCGTCACTGCGTCGTAGAAGCTTCGGCTCATGGCTTCGCCGACCACCTCCTGGCGGATGCTGGCGCCGAAACGCTGTCGCACGACCCGCAGCGGAACCCGACCTTGTCGAAATCCGTTCAAGCGCACGGTCCGGGCCGCCTTTTCCAGTCGTTCGCCCACCGCGCCATCAATTTCAGCCGCCGGCACTCCGATGGTCAAACGGCGTTCCAGCTCGGCAGTCGTCTCGAGGGAAACCTGCATATATCTGTCCTCAGTCTTGAAATAGGCGTTGTCGCCGTCCTACACCTGTAGCCAGCAAGTATTTGGTGCGAAAGGAGAGACTCGAACTCTCACGGGTTACCCCACTGGAACCTAAATCCAGCGCGTCTACCAATTCCGCCACTTTCGCCCGCGTTGGGCTCCCCAGGGCCTCCGCCGCAAGGCGATCCGGCCGGCGAAAAAAGGGGGTGGATTCTCCCACACTGCCCCCGCCACCTCAACCAGAAGGGCACCCTGGCAAACTCGCCCGGCGCTACCTTGGCCGGGAAATCAGTACCACGGCCGTATCCGCGCCGATATTGCACAGTCTGAGGCCCGAGGAGCCGGGGGGGATCAGCGCCGCGGATTCCGAACCCAGCGTCTTTCCATCGAATGCAACAAGTCCTGCGACAACCATCATCAGAAGGTGGGTCGCCGTCGATTCCAGGGCTCCAGCAGCGTGGGGGCCCAGGACAAGCCGCTCTACCTCGAAGTCCTCGAATGTCGCTATCCGTTCGCGCCGGATACCGGGCCCGGCGGCGAGCACCGGAAACGGTTCTGCGGGAGGTGCTTCCAGCAGCATACTGGCTGCCGCTTCGACGGTATCCCAGTGCGCCTGGGTCAACACCTTTTGCGCGAAAGAGAGAATGCGGCGCTCGTATACCGGCGTCTGAAATTCAACCGTACGGACTCCGTGTTGCAGCGCGTGGGGCAACAGCGGCGGCACCCGCACCACATCGCCCACGCGCAGTGGCAGCATGCGCGTAAACCGCTCCATGGCAGCCCGGGCATCCTTTTCCATCAACCGCCATTCGGGGACGAGAGCCGCGTGCCAGCGCCTCAGCGTGGCGGCCGGCACCGGTTCGTGGCTACCGATTCCTTCGGCGGTCCGCCATCGATCCTGAATTTCGTCAATCCGACAGCGTATGTCCCGGTAGTTCCGAACGCCGGCCAGGTAGGCCGCGCGAAATGCCGAGTCGGATGCGTGCTCCGCCCGGCGTATTGGATCAAAGCCGAAACGAATTGCACCCTCACCGCCCGGCCAGCTGTCGGGATCGACCCCGGTCACCACATAGACTTCGTGTTTCGTCTCGTGGAGCTCGAAATAGAGATCGCCATACACCGGGTCCGGGAGCGGGTCCAGTATCTTTAGCAGACCGAGTTCTCCCCTGGTGCCCAGCACTTCCTCCCGCGCAATGGACAATAGCCAAGGCAGCGGCATCTGGCCACCCTCCCCCGCGACGCCGGACTGTCCGCGCGCCTCGATTCCGGTATACCAGATCTCGCGTCCCCAGGGTTTCGGGATGACAACAGGCACCAGCACCAGCGGCCGATGTAACTCCAGCACCGGGACCTGGAAGTGGTGCGCGAACTGCCGGATATCGGCCCCACTATCCGCTCGCCGCAACCAGGTGTCAGCGGGACGATCGGTGGCGGCTATCCGCACCTCGCCCCCGGGCCCACGTTCGGCGGCCACGCAGAGCACGATGTCAGGCGCTCCCGGCAAGTACTCGGCGCGGTGACGATGACGAAACAGCACCCGGGACCGCTCGCCAGCCGCGAGCGCGGTGGCGCAGGTGTGATAGTCGGGGAGAGCCATCATCGGGCGGGAGTTACCGATCGAGCGCGGGGCGTCGGCGCCAGTTTACCAGAGCGTACCCGGGCCGCCCTGATGGCGAGATCAGCTTGACCCGGATGGCAGACGCGCATTAAATCCCCGAGCGGTCGGCAACAACTACTGCTGTTGCTGCTTGCAGTGAACGCCCTACGTGGCCATCCAGAAAGGAGCAATATAATGAATCCAACCAAGATCCCGGTTACCGCGCTTGCCCTGTCGTTGGTGCTGGCCCTTTCGCTGTCAGCGTGCCAAAAGAAAGATTCCGAAGACGCCGTCTCCACCGCGAAGCAAACAGCTTCCGATGCTGCCGCGACCGCCAAGCAAGTGGCGTCCGATGCCGCCGCCACGGCCAAGCAGGCGGCTTCCGATGCCGCTGCCACCGCCAAGCAGACAGCATCGGAAGCTGCCGCGATCGCCAAGCAGACGGCATCCGAAACGGCTGAAAAAGTCATCGAAACGGGGGATGCCTTGAGCGACAAAGTCATCGAGCAGCCGGAACGGATGCCGGAAGCCACCCAGGAGAACAAGGACACCACCACCAAGGAGTGACCGCTCGAGGCCAGCCGTCAGGGCAACCCTCTGGCGGCCCAAGCCCGAGACCGATCCGGATTCCATTGGATCAGCGGCGGGGCGCGTCAGTCCCGGATCCGGGCACGTCCCGGAACGCATGAGCAAAGGATTCAGCAACGCCTCGACAGGCTCGCAATGAGCGAACGTATCGCCCGCCCCATTCTGTGATGGCCGCGGGCAAACCAGGGGCGAGGCAGCACCAGGACAACCCGCCCGGCACCTCGGGCTTCCCGGCTCCCGGGTCGTCGGGCGCTGCGCCCACATCCAGCGGGCGCTCTCGATTCAAGTTCCGAGCGGAGACCGCGGACGAGAGCGGCATTGGCAATCTGCCTGCGCCCTTCACCGCAGCGCTCTCGATCTTCAGTCGTAGACGATAACGCCGCGCGCGTTTTTCCCGGCCTCGAGGTCGGCAAAGGCTTGTACCGCTTCATCGATACTGTAGATGTGCGTCACCATGCGATCGAGATCGAGCTTGCCCTGCTTGTAAAGTTCAAGATACTTGGGAAAGTCGACCCGGAACTCCGCGCTGCCGTACATCGAACCCTTGATGGTCTTGGCCATCAGGGGAAACATCAGCGCATTGAACTCCAGTTTCTGGCTCAGCTTGCCCACGCCGACCACCGTCATGGTGCCGCCGCGGCGCGTCGCTTTCTGGGCCTGATCCACCACCGCCGGGATGCCGATGGCCTCGAATCCGTAATCGACGCCGATGCCGCCGGTCAGCTCCATGATGCGCTTGAGCGGGTCATCCGCGCCGTTGATGGTATCGGTGGCACCCAGCTCCTTGGCGAGCGCGAGCTTTTCATCGGAGAGATCCACCGCAAAAATGCGCGCCGCACCAGCAATCCGCGCGCCCTGGATGATCGAGAGACCGACCCCGCCGGCGCCAAAGACCGCGACCGTGCTCCCCGGTTTTACCTGGGCGGTCTTCAGGGCGGCGCCCACGCCCGTGGTAACCCCGCAGCCGACCAGCGCCGCCGCTTTCATGTCGATGTCGGCGTCGATCTTGACCAGACACATGGCCGGCACCACCGCGTATTCGGCCATGTTGCCGAGGAACTGCATCACATTGATGTCCTTGCCGTCCAGATGAACGCGGGTGGTGCCGTCCATCATCTTGCCGTCCGGAGTGCTGCGCAGGCACAGGTAAGGCTCGCTGCGCAGGCAGTGATAGCAATCGCCGCAGTTGGGCACGAAGGACAGGGTGACATGATCGCCCGGCTGCACATTGGTCACGCCCGGCCCCAGCGCCTCCACGATACCGGCGCCTTCGTGGCCCAGTACCATGGGAAACGGGACCGGAATGGTGCCGTTGATCACCGAGAGATCGGAGTGGCAGATTCCGGTGGCCTTCATCTTGACCAGCACTTCACCGGCTTTCGGCGGGTCCAGCGTGACCTCTTCAACCGCGAACCGGTTCAGCGCGTGCGCGACGACAGCTTTCATCTTCATGGCAGTACTCCCCCCGTTAAAATGGCGGCGAGTGTACCATCGTGAGCCCATCGCCAGAATGCTTCACAGCGCGGCCGCATGCGCACAGATGCTCGGGCGCTGCTTCACTATCCGACTGGAGACACCATGTCGCGGGAAGTATTTGTTCTTCATCCACGGCTTGCCGCCGACAGTCACAGTCTCGGCGAGACCGCAACCGCCCACGTGCTGCTGCACCGCAACGCGGTTGTGCCCTGGCTGATACTGGTCCCCAAAACCGGACACAGCGATTTGCTGGAGTTGCCCGTTGCACTGCGCACCGTTCTCATCGACGACTGTGCGCAGCTTGCCCGGTATCTGCGGATGCGCCGGGGGGCCGAGAAAATCAACTTCGCTGCGATCGGAAATCTGGTGCCGCAGCTCCACCTGCATGTAGTGGGGCGCCGTGCGGGTGATGCGTGCTGGCCGTTGCCGGTCTGGGGACACCTGAACGCCACCGCGACCTACTCGGCGGCGGAGGTCGCAACCATCCGGGAAGAAGTCCGCACGGCACTGGCGATCGGGTGAAGCAATGCGAACACGCCGGCCAGCGCGGCAATCAACAGGACAACATCAAGAAAAAATGGGGTGGCTGACGGGGCTCGAACCCGCGACCACAGGAATCACAATCCTGTGCTCTACCAACTGAGCTACAGCCACCATTGATCTTCGGGGTGTCTCCCCGCGAATGCTCATTTCGCCCGGCGTTGCCGGTTCCGGCTACCAACGTCCTGTCACTGGCCGCAACGTCCTCGGAATGGCGCGCCCGGCAGGACTCGAACCTGCGACCCACGGCTTAGAAGGCCGTTGCTCTATCCAGCTGAGCTACGGGCGCACAGTGTCACCCATCTGCACGACTCCCGACAAACCTCCCCGGGAGCAGCCATCGTACCGAAACTGGTCGGGGAAGAGGGATTCGAACCCCCGACATCCTGCTCCCAAAGCAGGCGCGCTACCAGACTGCGCTATTCCCCGAAAAAGCCTCGCCGGAGCGAGGCGGCATCATACGCGCGGCCCGGAAAGGGGTCAATTTCAGGAACCGCGTTTGCGCCTTGCTATCGGCCCGGGCCTCCCCCGTGACAAAATAACAGCGCAACCGATCCGAGGTAACAGAATGTCCGCAGTGACACTGGACGGCAAGGCACTGGCAGCGCAGTCCGAAACGGAAATCGCCGGTCGTGTGGCCCGCTTGATCGCGGCCAATGGCGGCCATCGACCGATCCTCGCCACCATTCTCGTTGGCGATGACCCTGCCTCCGCCACCTATGTGCGGATGAAACAGAACGCCTGCGCGCGCGTGGGCATGACTTCACGCGCAATCGAACTGCCCGGCACCACGACCACGGACCAGCTGCTCGCGAGCATCGAGGCGCTGAACGCCAATCCGGACTGCCACGGCATCCTGCTGCAACACCCGGTACCCGCGCAAATCGATGAACGCCGCTGTTTCGACGCCATCGCGGCCCGCAAGGATGTCGACGGCGTCACCTGCCTGGGATTCGGCCGCATGGCGATGGGCGCCCCCGCCTACGGGTCGGCGACGCCACGCGGCATCATGCGCCTGCTCGCCGCTTATGGGATTCCGCTCGCCGGCAAGCACGCGGTGGTCGTCGGGCGCAGCGCCATTCTCGGCAAACCCATGGCGATGATGCTGTTGAACGCCAACGCCACCGTGACGATCTGTCACTCTCACACGCGCAACCTTCCCGATATCATCCGTAGCGCCGATATCCTGGTGGGCGCGGTCGGCAAGCCGGAATTCATTCGCGGCGCCTGGATTCGAGACGACACGGTGGTGGTGGATGCCGGCTATCATCCCGGCGGAGTCGGCGACATCGAATTATCGGCGATCACAACGCGAGCGAGCGCCTATACGCCGGTACCTGGCGGTGTCGGCCCGATGACCATCAACACCCTGATCCTGCAAACCCTGGAGGCGGCGGAAACCGCCGCGCCCGGCGCGCGTTGACACGGGCGCCTCCCGACGCCAGCCCGCCGGACTCCGCGTGCTGCAATTTCAGTCTACTTACCCCAGGATTCCGATGTGTTCAGTTATGTAGATCCCGGTATTCGCGAGCAGTTGATCGCCAAGCATCAGCTGATCGATCTCGACCACCACGGTCGCATCATCGACAAGGACGGCCAGCCCGTCATTTCGGTGCTGGGCCCGGTGACCATCCCCCGGCTTATCCACGGGCAGGAGGTGCTGCTCGAATGGTATCCGTTCGTGCGCCGGGTCGAACTGGCGCAGGTGCTGGATGCCGCCGGCCAGGTCACCGACGGCGCGAGCGCCGCATTTCGCGAACTGCTCCACGCCAACCTGTCGGTGAATTCGGTGTTTGCCCTGCCCGGCTTCAGTCGCGCCGAAAATCCCCTGGTCCGCGTCCATTCCTGCTGCCTGACCGGTGATATTTTCGGTTCCATGCGCTGCGACTGTGGCCCACAGCTCGCGGCGGCCTTCGAGCAGATGCTGGCCGCCGGTGGCGGCGCCGTGGTGTATATGTCCGGCCACGAGGGACGCGGCATCGGCCTCTGGGCCAAAGCCATCACCTATCTGCTCCAGGATGCCGGCCAGGATACTTTCCAGGCGAATGTATCCCTGGGGCTGCCGGAGGATTCCCGGGATTTTACGGATGCCGCGATCGTGCTGCGCTATCTGTTGGCGGATCGGCCGATACGCCTACTGTCCAACAATCCCCACAAGCGCGAGGATCTGGAACGCGGAGGACAGCGGGTGTCGGAAGTGGTACCCCTGGTATCAGGCATCACCCGGCATAACCTCCGCTACATCCGTTCCAAACGCGGCAAGGGACATTTGCTGCCGGATCACCTTTCACCGGATTGACTCGCAGCAGCGATATGATCGGCCGGCGCAACCGAAAACCTTGTCACGGTCCGTCTCATCAAACCCGTTATCGCCAGGAGTAGATCATGCGAATTGCCATCAATGGTTACGGCCGTATCGGCCGCTGCGTACTGCGTGCAATCGGCGAACGAGGACTGGAAAATCAGCTGGAGATCGTCGCCATCAACGATCTCACCGACCTCGCCATGATGGCCCACCTGACCCGGGTCGATTCCACCCACGGCCTTTTCCAGGGAACGGTCGCCAATGCCGGCAGCGACCTGATCGTCAACGGCCGCGCGATTCCCGTCACCGCGCACAAGAACCCTGCCGACCTGCCTTGGCGCGCGCTCGGTGTCGATCTGGTACTGGAGTGCGCCGGCAAGTTCAAGCGCCGCACCGAGCTCGCCGGCCATCTGGATGCGGGCGCACCCCGGGTGCTGGTGAGCCATCCGGTCGCCGATGCGGACCGGACCGTGGTCTACGGCGTAAACCACAATGCGCTTACCACCGCCGACACCATTGTCTCCAATGCGTCCTGCACCACCAACTGCCTGGCCCCCATCGCCAAGATCCTGCATGAGGCCGTCGGCATCGTGCAGGGTGCGATGACGACCATTCATGCCGTCACCAACGACCAGCAGCTGCTGGACAAGGCGCACGGCGACCTCTACCGCGCCCGCGGCGCGATGCAATCCATCATCCCGACGCATACCGGCGCGGCGACCGCGGTCGGCCTGGTGCTGCCGGAACTCGTCGGCAAACTCACCGGCATGGCGCTGCGCGTGCCGGTGGCCAATGTCTCGCTGGTGGACCTGCACTTCACCGCGCAACGCGACACCTCCGCCGACGCCATAAACCAGCTGATGCGCGCGGCCGCCGCCGGCGCCTGGGCCGGCATTCTCGCTTGCAATGAACTGCCGCTGGTCTCCGTGGATTTCAACCACAATCCCGCTTCCAGTATTTTCGATGTCAACCACACCAGCGTCAGCGGACGCCAGGTCAAGGTGATGAGCTGGTACGACAACGAATGGGGCTTCACCAACCGGATGCTCGATGTCGCTTTGCACATGGGCAGCCTGAGCTGAGCGCCGGAACGGGCACTCACAAGCAGACACGAGAGGTTTTTCGGCATGTTGCAGGATCGCCTGGTCGCCCATCGCGGCTACCAACGCAAATACCCGGAAAACACCCTGCTGGCCTATCGCGAAGCCATTGCCGCGGGCGCCCGCGCCATCGAAACCGACGTGCTGTTGAGCGCCGACCTGCAACCGGTGCTCTACCACGACGCGACCCTGGCGCGGGTGAGCGGGCGGCGCGGGCGCGTCGACCAGCTGACCCTGGCGCAGCTACTGACGCTGCCGGCCCACGAGCCCAAACGCTTTGGCACCGCCTTTGCCGACAACCGCATCACCGCGCTGACGGCGCTGGTCGAGCTGCTGGCCGCCCATCCCGGCGTCACTGCCTACATCGAAATCAAGCACGAAGCCCTGGCTTGCGCCGGTATCGAACAGTGCTACCGGATCATTGCGGATTGCCTGGCACCGGTCGCGTCCCAGTGCGTGCTCATCAGCTTCGCCTTCGATGTTATCGCCCACGCCAGCGCGCAGGGCTGGCAGCGCAACGGGCTGGTGCTGGAACGCTGGTCGGACCACCGCAGCGGTGCCGTCGCGGCGATTGCACCGGAAGTCATGTTCTGCAATCACCGCAGGGTGCCGGCACGCGCCGACCTCAACCAGATCGTGCCCGAGCTCGTGCTGTACGAGATCGACTGCCCCGCAACCGCGATCCACTGGTTCCGCCGCGGCGCCGACAAGGTGGAAACCTTCGATATCGGCGGGATGATTCAGACGCTCGCCCGGCACGCGCTTTGAACCCGGCGCTGACCGACCGCACCGGTGACTACGACATCGCGGTGATCGGCGGCGGCATCCACGGCGCCGGCGTCGCCCAGGCGGCAGCCGCGGCGGGTTATGCGGTGCTGTTGATCGAACGCAGTGACTGGGGCGCGGGTACCTCGAGCAAATCCAGCAAGCTGATCCACGGTGGCCTGCGCTACCTGCAAAGCGGTGCGCTGCGCCTGGTGCGCGAAAGTCTCCGCGAGCGCGAGACGCTGCTGCGCATCGCTCCGCACCTGGTCCACCGGGCCGAGTTTTACATTCCCGTCTATCGGGGGTCCCGCTATCGCCCCTGGCAGTTGTATCTGGGGCTGACGCTGTACTGGGCCCTTGCCGGCTTTGGTCGCAGCGGCAGGTTCGCGACCTTGCCCACCCCAGACACCGACTTTCCCGGACTGCGCCGCAGCGGACTGCAAGCCCTGTTCCGCTATTGCGACGCGCGCACCGATGATCGCCGTCTCACCCAAGCGGTAGTGGCTTCCGCAGCCAGCCTGGGTGCCACCCTCGCCTGCCCGGCCTCCCTGCAGCGTGCCGAGCGCGGCAACGACGGCTGGGAACTGGAGGTCGTTAAAGGATGCGAGCGATTTCTGGCCCACGCCAGAACCCTGATCAACTGCGCTGGCCCCTGGGTGGACAGGGTCGCCGCCACCATCAATCCTGCCCCACCGCAGCCGGCTTTCGATCTGGTTCAGGGGGCACATCTGGTGCTGTCGAGCCCCGTCGCCGATCGATGTTATTACCTGGAATCACCCAGCGACGGCCGCGCCGTCTTTTTCCTCCCGTGGCAGGACAAATCCCTGCTCGGCACCACGGAAACACTGTTCCATGGCAACCCGGATGAAGCGCGGACGACACAAGCCGAAGAGGCTTACCTGCTCTCGGTGTTGTCCCATTACTTTCCGACCGCCGAGCCGGTGGTGACGGACCGGATGGCCGGGCTGCGCGTTTTGCCGCAGGGGGCGGCGACAGTCTTCAAGCGCAGTCGCGAGGTCGTTCTGGTCGCCGATTCCCCGCGCCAGCCCCGTTACATTGCCGTCTATGGTGGCAAGCTCACCGGCTACCGGGCGACGGCGGCGAAAGTAGTGCGCCTGGCCGCCACCGCCCTGCCCCGGCGCCGGATGCGGGCCGATACCGCCCGCCTGGTATTGCCTGACCCGGATTGACCGCCCCGCCCGTTGATTTCCATCAATGCAGCCCATCCTCTCCGCGTCCTATTCTGCTCCTACCCACTCGCACAGGAGCGACACCGTGGACAGCCTCAGTGACAAAGAAACCGCCAAAGGACTGGCCATCACCATCGGCACCCTGGTGGTGGTGATGCTGGCACTCATCCTGGTCTCCAATGTCCTCTGAGACGCCACGACGGAACCCGCGGGGGGCTGATTCTCGCCAACCTCGCGGCGGTCGTCCCTGTTTTCCGGGACAACGTGGTCGGTGGTCAAATTTCGTCGCGGGTTCTATAGTCGGACGTTGCGAACCATCGGCATCGCCAGGATCCCACCATGAACAACCCAGCCTACGCAGTCATAAAATCACAGCAGAATCGCGGCAAACCGGAGACTTTCGACTCTCCCCAGGCGGAGCGCCTGCATCGCAAGCAACGCTTGGCGGCGGCGTTTCGTCTGTTCGGAAAACTCGGTTTTGACGAAGGCGCCGCCGGCCATATCACGGTCCGCGATCCCGAGCGCTCCGATCATTTCTGGGTGAATCCCTTCGGCGTTTCGTTCAAGCAGATGAAGGTATCCGATCTGCTGCTGGTGAATCACGCCGGGGAGATCGTCGAGGGCGAGGGGCTGCTCAATGCCGCCGCGTTCGCGATTCACGGCAGCATCCACGCCGCGCGCCCCGATGTGGTGGCTGCCGCCCACGCTCATTCGGTGTACGGCAAGAGCTGGTCGTCCCTCGGGCGCCCGCTCGATCCCCTCACCCAGGACGCCTGCGCCTTCTACCGCGACCATGTGCTGTTTGACGACTTCACGGGAGTGGTTCTGGACCCTGCGGAGGGGCGCCGCATCGCCGCTGCGCTGGGCCAGCACAAAGCGTGCATCCTGCAAAATCACGGGCTGCTCACCGTGGGTGGGAGCGTGGAATCGGCCGCCTGGTGGTTCATCACCATGGAGCGTTCGTGCCAGGCGCAACTGCTGGCGGAAGCGGCCGGCACGCCGAAGCTGATCCGCCCGGAAATCGCGCAACTCACGCAGGACACCATCGGCACCGAGCAATCCGGCTGGTTCAGCTTCCAGCCGCTGTATCAGACGATTGTAGCGGAGCAGCCGGACCTGTTCGGCTGATCCCCGGCTTCACCAGTTGTTGCGCAGTTCGCGCAGCCTGACGAACACGGTTTGTGGGTCGGGGTGTTCGTCGAGATCCGGAAAAGCCTCGCGCAGGCGCGCGATCACACTGGGGTTTTGCAGGCGAAAAAAGGTGTTGATGTCTTTTTCCTGAGCCAGTGTGGACACCAGCGCCCGCGCCGGATCCTGCGCTTCCGTCCGGGTCAGCAGGTCCCGGGCCACGGCGTTATCCGGCTCCCGGTCCAGGGTGAACTTCAGATTATTGTTGATGTAATCGTGCCCCGGATACACCAGGGTGCGGTCGTCGAGCTTCGCCAACTGCTCCGCGAAGGTGTGATAGAGCTGCACGGGATGACCGCCATGGTGGCAGTTTCCCGCGCCGGCGTTGAACAGGGTATCGCCGCAGAACAGCGCGGGCTGATCGGTCTTTGCGAGCAAACAAATGTGACACATCGTGTGTCCGGGCGTATCCAGCGCCACCAGTTCGACGGTGCGACCGACCTTGATGACATCCCCGGCGACGAGGCCGCGATCCATGTTCGGAATGCTGTTGCGTGCGTTGGCGTGCGCCAGGATTTTCGCTCCGGTGGCAGCAGTCAGCGCCGCATTGCCGCCGGTGTGGTCAAAGTGCTCGTGGGTATTGAGGATCTGGGTGATCTGCCAACCCCGGTCTTTCGCCACCGCCAGGCACAGTTCGTGGGCGAGCGGGTCCACCGCCAGCGCCTCGCCGGTTTCCGGGCAGGCGATCAGGTAATTGAAATTGCGATAATCATTGCCGGTCCAGATCTGCTCGACACGCATGGTGGTATCTCCTGTGCAACGCGGTGTGCCACCGGCAGAACATCAGCCGGCGAGCTGTCTGATCAACGCAGGCCGCGCTTCGGCCGGCGCAAAACTGAAATCCAGGGTAACGCGATCCACCAGACCCGCGAAGCGTTCGCGGATCATGGGGACGATCCGCTCCGGCTCGCCGACCACGGCGAAAGTGTCGAGCATCTCGTCCGAGATCAGCTCGCCCATCTCGACCCAGCGACCCTGCTTGGACAGCAGGTTCAGTTCCGGTTGCAGTTCACCCCAGCCATGGCTTTCGAGCACCGTCCGGTAAGCCGGTGTCGAGGAATAAAACGCGATGCGCTCCCGCACCGCCCGCCGGCTGTCGCGAAAGGCCTCTTCCGTGGCTCCCGAGACCACGAACATCCCGTGGGACAGTTCGAAATCGCGGCGCGACAAGCCGCGCCGCTTCAGGCCCGCCTCGATGACGGGCAAGGTGTGATCGCGCAGATAGCTGACCGAGGTGAGCGGATGCACCAGCATGCCTTCGCACAGGTCGGCGGCAACCTGCGTCATCAGCGGCCCCACCGCGGCCAGAAATACGCGCGGCGGACCGGCGTCGCTCGGCTTGGGGGTGAACACCGGGGTCATCAGAGTGTGCTGATAGAACTCGCCGCGAAAATTCAGCGGCTCGCCCTGATACCAGTTGGCCCAGATCGCCTGCATCGCCGCGATGAATTCGCGCATCCGCGCCGCGGGCTGCGACCAGGGCATCGAGAAGCGCCGCTCGATATGGGCGCGAATCTGGGAACCCAGCCCGAGAATGAAGCGCCCGCCGGAATAGCCGTTGAGGTCGTTGCCGATGGCAGCCATGTTCATGGGGTTGCGTGCAAAGGCCACCGCGATGGCGGTGGTCAGATCCAGTGCCTTGCTGTGTTCGGCGGCAAGCAACAGCGGGAAAAAGGGATCGTGACCGGTCTCGACGGTCTGGAGGCCGGCGAAACCGGCAGCTTCCAGCGCGGCGACCTGCGCGGGCACGGCCGCCAGATTGTGGTGTAACAGGGCATCGACTTTCATGGCGCAACTCCGCTGGATCAGGGTTATTGGATGCGTGTTACCCGCGCCGGGCAAAGCCCAAGGATAGCCCATTCCGGGGTCGGTGCCAGTATCCGGGAACTACCGCGACGAGAACGCGCGGCTACCCCTTCGGCAGCGGCTCCAGACGGATCACGTCCAAGGCCGGCTCTTCGTAGGGATGCGCGGCCCTGAGCGCGGCAATAACGGCTGCCGCGCAGTCTTCCGCGCAGACCATCTCGACCCGGTATTCAGGGACGATCTCCACCTGGTCGTGAACGCCAAGATGAGGTTTGCTGCTTGCCAGCGGCCGGAACTGGCCCTCGCCCAGCACCTGCCAGCAACAGTTGTCGTAGGCGCCGATGCGGCCGGCGCCGGCCGCGAACACCGCCTGCTTCACGGCCTCCAGATGGCTTGCCGGCACATAGAAACAGAGCTTGTACGCGGGCTCCGCCCCTGGGGTCACGACGCGCTCCGGTCCGCTAATACAGCAGATTGAAGAACTGGCGCTGGAAACGCACTGCCATCGGATCGCCCTTGCCCAGCGCCGCCAGCGTATCCAGAAACGCTTTCCTGGCAGCGCCTGCATTTTGGCGATGGCGTCATCGAGCGTCGCCTCCCAGGCCGGCGGCAGATGTTTTTCCAGGATCTTGCGCACCTGGGTCTCCGGCTGCGCGCCCTGAAAGGCATCCACCGGCTGGCCGTCGCGCATCAGGATCACGGTGGGCAGGCTGCGCACCCCGAACTGACCGGCGATATCGGGCTCGCGGTCGGCGTTGACCTTGGCGAGCAGAAACTGGCCTTTGTACTCCGTGGCGAGTTTTTCCAGGATCGGCATCAGCGCCTTGCAGGGCGCGCACCAGTCGGCCCAGAAATCCACCACCACCAGGCGCCGCCGGGATTCATCGATCAGCACCTGACGAGCGTTTTCGAGTGTGACTTCGACGATATCTTGATTCATTGCACAAACACCCTTGCGTTGCGAAACAGGCGCAGCCAGGCGCCGTCCTCACCCCAGGCGTCCGGTCGCCAGGAATTGGTGACAGCGCGAAACACGCGCTCCGGATGGGGCATCATGATGGTAACCCGGCCATCGGTGGTCGTGAGCCCGGCGACTCCCGCCGGCGAGCCGTTGGGGTTGGCCGGGTAGCGTTCGGTCAGTTGACCCTGACTGTCCACATAGCGCAGCGCCAAGGTACCAGACTGCTCCGCCCGGGCAAGTCCGCCCGCGGCAAAGGTCGCCCGGCCTTCACCGTGAGCGACCGCGATGGGCAACACCGAACCCGCCATGCCCGCGAGCAATACCGAGGGTGACGGCGCGATCTTCAACAGCAGCGTGCGCGCCTCGAACTGCTCGGACTGATTGCGGGCAAACAGCGGCCAGTGGTCGGCGCCCGGAATCAGCTCGCGCAACTGGGACAGCATCTGACAGCCGTTGCAGACGCCCAATGCAAAGGTCTCGGAGCGGGCAAAAAAGGTCGCGAAAGCGTCGCGTGCCCGGGCGTTGAACAAAATGCTGCGGGCCCAGCCGACGCCGGCACCCAGCACATCGCCATAGGAAAAGCCACCACAGGCGACCAGACCCCGGAACGACGCGAGGTCTACCCGTCCGGCGAGCACATCGCTCATGTGGATATCGATGGCGGAAAATCCCGCGCGATCGAAAGCCGCCGCCATTTCGAGCTGACCATTGACGCCCTGCTCGCGCAGAATCGCCACCCGCGGCCGCACGCCGGTGGCGATACCTGCCGCAATAAAGGGCGCCGCAACGTCGTCGGTCAGTTCGAAACTGGGCATCGCCACCAGTTGATTGTCCGCGCTATCGATGTTGGCGAATTCCTGCAGGGCGCAATCGGGATTGTCGCGCAGCGCCTGCATCCGGTAACTGGTCTCCGCCCACAGCCGCTGCAGCGCGGCGCGCGTGGCGCGGTAAATTTCCTGCCCGCCGGCGGCGATGACGATGTCCTCCGCCGCCGTCACCCGACCCAGCCGCCGCACGCAGCCGGCGAGGCCCGCGGCGGCGAAGCGCGCGCTGACGGTCGCCACATGGTCGCGCGCCACCTCAAGGACCGCGCCGAGTTCCTCGGCAAACAGCGCGGCGAGCGGATCGCAATCGACTGGCAGGGAAATCTGTACCCCGCGCCGGCCGGCAAAACACATCTCCGCCAAGGTGGTGAACAGGCCGCCGTCAGACCGATCGTGATAGGCCAGAATATCGCCCGCCGCGAGACTGTCCTGCATCGCGGCAACAAAACCGCCGAGACGTTGGGCATCGTCGACATCCGGCACGCGGTCGCCCAATTCGCCGAACACCTGCGCCAGAATGGAGCCACCCAGACGGTCCGCACCCGCGCCCAGGTCGATCAACAGGAGTTCGCTGTCGCTGCCGCGCAACTGCGGCGTCAGCGCTGCCCGCACATCGCTGACCGGAGCGAAGGCCGAGACGATCAGCGACACCGGCGCCGCGACGGATTTGTCGACGGTCCCCTCGCGCCACACCGTGCGCATGGACAGCGAGTCCTTGCCGACCGGAATGGCGATGCCCAGCGCCGGGCACAGTTCCATACCCACCGCCGCCACCGCGCGATACAGATTGGCGTCCTCGCCCGGCACGCCGGCGGCACACATCCAGTTGGCGGACAGCTTGATGTTGCCGATGGCGCCGACCGGCGCCGCCGCGATGTTGGTGAGCGCCTCGCCCACCGCCATCCGCGCCGCCGCCGCGCTATCCAGCAGTGCCAGCGGTGTGCGCTCTCCCATCGCCATGGCCTCGCCCGCGCAGGTGTCGAACGCCGCCGTGGTCATCGCGTAATCGGCTACCGGCACCTGCCAGGGACCTACCATCTGGTCCCGCGCCACCATGCCGGTGATCGAGCGATCGCCGATGGTGATCAGGAATGCCTTGCTGGCGACGGTGGGATGGCGCAATACCCGGGTCACGGCTTCCGCAATGGCGATGTCACGGGTGGCGAACGGCGTGCCCGGGCGTGCAACGGAAGCCACATCGCGCTGCATCCGGGGCGGTTTGCCGAACAGCACCGAGAGCGGCAGATCCACCGGACGATCGTCGAACAGGGGGTCCGCCAGCGCCAGATGCTGCGCGGCGGTGGCTTCGCCCACGACGGCGTACGGACAGCGCTCGCGGGCGCAGATGGCGGCGAACTCCGCCAGATGCTCCGGCGCGACGGCCAGCACATAGCGCTCCTGGGCTTCGTTGCACCATATCTCCAAGGGCGACATGCCGGGTTCGGCGCTCGGCACCGCGCGCAGATCGAAACGGCCGCCGCAGCCACCGTCCTTGACCAGCTCAGGGAAGGCATTGGACAGGCCCCCCGCCCCCACATCGTGAATAAAGGCGATGGGATTGGCCTCGCCCAGCGCCCAGCATCGGTCGATCACTTCCTGGCAGCGCCGCTCCATCTCCGGGTTCTGGCGCTGCACCGAGGCGAAATCCAGATGCTCGGCGCTGTCGCCCGCGGTCATCGACGACGCCGCCCCGCCGCCGAGCCCGATCAAGAGCGCCGGCCCACCCAGCGCGATCAACTGACAACCGGGCTGAATGCCGCGCTTGATGACGTGCTCGGGGCGCACATTGCCGTAACCGCCCGCGATCATGATGGGCTTGTGGTAGCCCCAGCGACTGCCGGCGTGATCGGCCTCGAAGGCGCGGAAATAGCCGCACAGATTGGGGCGTCCGAATTCGTTGTTGAAGGCGGCGGCGCCGATCGGCCCGTCGCGCATGATAGTGAACGCGGAAACGATGCGGTCGGGGCGGCCGTAATCGCTCTCCCAGGGTTGTTCGAAACCGGGAATGCGCAGATGGGAGACGCTGAAGCCCGCCAGACCGGCCTTGGGGCGCGCGCCGCGGCCGGTGGCGCCTTCATCGCGAATCTCGCCGCCGGCACCGGTGCCGGCACCGGGAAAAGGTGCGATGGCGGTGGGATGGTTGTGGGTCTCCACCTTCATCAGGATATGGATCTGCTCGGGATGGGCGCGGTATTCGCCGCTCTGCGCCGCGGGAAAAAACCGCCCTCCCGGCGCGCCCTCGATCACCGCCGCGTTGTCGGAGTAGGCCGACAGCACACCGTCACCCGAACAGGCGTGGGTATTCCTGATCATTCCGAACAGCGTCTGCGCCTGCGGGCTGCCATCGATGGTCCAGGTCGCATTGAAAATCTTGTGCCGGCAATGCTCCGAGTTGGCCTGGGCAAACATCATCAGTTCGACGTCGGTGGGGTCGCGGTCGAGACGGAGGAAGTTTTCCAGCAGGTAGTCGATTTCGTCGGCGGCCAGCGCGAGCCCCAGCTCAAGGTTGGCGCATTCCAGCGCCGCCCGGCCCTGCGCCAGCACGGGCACCCGCACGAGGCGACGCGGATCCTGTGCCGCAAACAGCCCGGCGGCGGCATCGAGCGAATCGAATACCGCCTCCACCATGCGGTCGTGAAGCAGAGCCGCCAACGTCCGATATTCCGCGGTGGACAGGCCGGTCGCAGCCTGCACGCGGTAAGCGATGCCGCGCTCGATGCGGCGCACGCCCGTCAGCCCCGCGTTGTGGGCGATATCGGTCGCCTTGCTGGACCAGGGCGAGAGCGTCCCCGGACGCGGGATCACCAGCACCAAGGTGCCGTCGTCGAATTCGGGCGCGAGGCCGGTAACGTCGGCGAGCAGGTCGTTCAAACGGCTTTGTTCGAGCGGCGAAAAATCGGCTGCGGTAGCGACGAAATGCACATACCGTGCGGAAAGGTTTTGCACCCTCGGCACCGCCCGGGTCAGCGCTTCGAGCAGGCGTTCCTGGCGAAACGCGGAAAGCGCCGATGATCCGGGCAAGATCAGCATCGGAAGGTCTCGCGGCAAGGGCGGGTAGGGTCGCGGCATTGTACTGAAAAAGGCTCGCGACGGGCGCTCAAACCGCTCGTTCAGCGGCGCCGGGAGCGGAAAAAATCCACCAGCAGCGCACCACACTCCACCGCCAGCACACCCTCGCTCCAGGCAGCGCGGTGGTTGAAACAACCCGCTTCGAGCAGCCGAAACTGGCTTGCGACCGCCCCGGCACGCGGCTCCCGCGCCCCGAACACGAGCCGCGCCACCCGCGCGTGAATCAGCGCTCCCACGCACATGGCGCAAGGCTCCAGGGTGACGTAAAGCGTGGTATCGATCAGGCGGTAATTGCCGCGCCGGCGCGCGGCGTCGCGCAGCGCGTTGATTTCGGCGTGCGCGGTGGGATCGCAAGCGCCGATGGGGCAATTCCAGCCTTCCCCCACCACCTGTCCGTCCGCAACCAGGATGGCTGCAACCGGAACTTCTCCGGCCGCTGCCGCCCGTGCGGCGAGCGCCAGCGCCAGGCGCATCCAGTGTTCATCGGTACGGAGATCGGCGGCTTCCACGTCGGCGGCTTGTGAGCGGGGGGTTATCGATCAAGAACAGGCGCCGCAGTGCGCCCGGGCCTTGCGCGAGGCAATGCGTGGCGGCCCGCGCCAATCAGTCGTCGCGCGTCATGCGTTGAATGATGTAATCGAGGCTTCTGATGCCGTCTTCCTGCTCCTGCTCGGACAGCTCGGAAAGGCTGGTGCGGTAAAACTCCAGCAACCGCGGCCGCATCTTGGCAAACACTTCGCGTCCGAGCGGACTCAGCACCACACGGCGGGAGCGCTGATCGTCGGGGTTGACCAGCCGGCGCACATAGCCGGCTTCTTCCATGCGGTTGAGCACACCATTCAGGCTCTGGCGACTTACCAGCAGGTAATTCACCATTTCACTGACCGTCATGCCGGCCTGGAAACCGGGGCGGGACAGCGAGCCCAGGATCGATAGCTGCTGGGCGCTCATGTTGAATTCATCGAGAACCTTGGCTACCCGCCGCAGGGAGATGTTGGACGCCTGATAGAGGCGAAAAAACAATTTCTCCGGCGTGTACTGAAGACCTGTCGCTGCTTCCGTCATGGCCACCTGATACATTGGGTTATACTTTTGCGGGCGAGTATATTAAGAATTTCTCCAGTATGACAGCGATGCCTGCCCTGGCCACGGTAGCCCCCACGCTGATGATGTCCTTGCGCAACCCGTACAGAAAATAACACAGGAAAACCCGATGGATTTCGCGCTCGACGAATTTCAGACCAGCCTGCTGACCACCGCGCAACGCTTTGCCGCCGACCGCCTGGCGCCGGCGTACCGCGCACGCGAAAGCCGCGGCGTGATCGAACCCGCCTTGATCCGTGAAATGGGCCAGCTCGGCCTGATCGCCCCCGAGGTTCCGGAAACGCACGGCGGCAGCGGACTCGACGAACTCACCTCGGGCCTGGTCACCGAAGCCATCGCCACCGGCGACATGAATGTCGCTTATGTGCAGATCATGGCGTCGCTGCTGTCGAGTTGCATCCTGAAATACGCCACCCCGGAAGCCATCGTCGCCACCGTGCCGGGGCTCTGCAGCGGTGCGCTGCTGGGCTCGATAGGTGTCACCGAACCGCGCGGCGGTTCCGATGCGGCGAGCCTGATGCTGCGCGCCGAGCGCGACGGCGATCACTATGTGCTGAACGGCGAGAAAACCTCCATCTCGCTCGCGGACCAGGCCGATTTCAATCTGGCCTTCGCGCGCACGGGAACGCCCGAACAAAAAGCCCATGGCATATCGGCCTTTATCGTGGACCTGAAGGCACCGGGCATCAGCCGCTCCCGTTTCGACGATCTCGGCGAAAAGGCTGTCGGACGTGGCTCGATCTTCTTCGACAATGTGCGGGTAGCCACTGCCTTTCGCGTCGGCGACGAGGGCAAGGGCTTCGTTCAGGTGATGCAGGGCTTCGATTTCAGTCGCGCCCTGATCGGCTTGCAGTGCATCGCGGTGGCGCGCATCTGTCTCGACGAGACCTGGCAATTCATTCAGGAACGTCAGGCGTTTGGCAAGCCACTGGCCGCCAACCAGGGCATCACCTTCCCCCTCGCCGAGCTCGAAACCCAGCTCGAAGGCGCACGCCTCGTCTGCCTGAAAGCGCTCTGGCTCAAATCGCAAAAATTGAAGCACACCCGGGAAGCGGCCATGGCCAAATGGTGGGCGCCCAAGCTCGCCTTCGAGATCGTCCAGCAATGTCTGCTGATCCACGGTCACGGCGGCTACAGTGCCGAGTTGCCGTTCGAACAGCGCATGCGCGATGTGTTCGGCATGCAGATCGGCGATGGCACCGCCCACATCATGAAAATGATCATCGCGCGCGAGCACGTCGGCCGCATCGGCTGAAACCGCAGGCGCAGTGCAAAAGGACTCGCCAACTTTACCGGACGGCGCACACCGCGCTTTTCCAGCCCACCCGCAACCAGAGGCAAATCCGCGCATGAACTACCAGGACATCATCTACGAAGTAAAAGATCGCGCCGCCTACATCACCATCAACCGACCCGAGAAATACAACGCCTTTCGCGGCATCACCTGCGATGAACTGATTCACGCCTTTCAGCGCGCCGGCTGGGACAAGGAGATCGGCGTGATCGTCTTCTCCGGCGCCGGCACCAAGGCATTCTGCACAGGCGGCGACCAGTCCGCCCACGACGGCCAGTACGACGGGCGCGGCACCATCGGTCTGCCGGTGGAGGAACTGCACACGGTTATCCGCGACGTACCCAAGCCGGTGATCGCGCGCGTCCAGGGCTTCGCCATCGGCGGCGGCAATGTGCTGGCGGTGCTGTGCGATCTCACCATCGCCGGGGAAAGTGCCCAGTTCGGCCAGGTCGGCCCCAAGATGGGCTCCGTGGACCCGGGCTTCGGCACCGCCTATCTGACCCATGTGGTGGGCGAGAAAAAAGCCCGCGAGATCTGGTATCTGTGTCGCCGCTACAGCGCGCAGGAAGCGCTCGCCATGGGTCTGGTCAACAAGGTGGTGCCCGACGACCAGCTCGACGCCGAGGTCGCGGCCTGGTGCGCCGAGATCGTCGAACGCAGCCCCACCGCCATTGCCATCGCCAAGCGCTCGTTCGTGGCCAACACCGAGCACATTCGCGGTATCGGCAGCCTGGGCCTGCAAGCGCTCAAGCTGTACTACGATACCGACGAATCCCGTGAAGGCGTCAACGCCTTGCAGGAAAAGCGCAAACCCGATTTCCGCAAGTATGTGAAATAAACCGGAGCCTCCCATGGATCTCGACCTGAAAGACAAATCCGTCATCGTCACCGGCGGCGCCTCCAACATCGGGCGCGCCATCGTGCTGGGCTTCGCCGCCGAAGGTGCCAAGATCACCATCGCCGACCTGGATACCGCCGCCGGCGAAAAAGTCGCCGCCCTGGCGCTCAAGCAAGGCGCCAGCGCCGCGCGCGTGGTCAAAACCGATGTTACCGATCTGGCCAGCGTCCAGAATCTGTTTCGCGAGGCCAACGACCAGCACGGCGGCATCCACTGCCTGGTCAACAACGTGGGCTGGGACAAGCTGATGTTCTTCACCCAGACCACCCCGGACCTGTGGCAAAAGCTGATCGCCATCAATTATGTCGGCGTCCTGAATTGCACCAAGACGGCACTGGAGTACATGACCCCCGCCGGCGGCGGTTCCATCCTGTCTATCAGCTCCGATGCCAGCCGCCAGGGCGAGCCGCGCGAAGCCGTTTACGGCGGTTTGAAAGCGGCCGTCAACAGCTTCATGAAAACCATCGCCAAGGAAAACGGCCGCTACAATATCCGCTGCAACTGCGTCTGCCCGGGCGTGACAGTGCCCGACAGCGTGGACGAGACCAGCGAAAACAGCATGTGGAAGGAGAAAAATTCGATGTTCACGGACGAACAGTTCGCCGCCATCGCCAAGACGCTGCCGCTGAAGCGGATCGGCAAGCCGTCGGATGTGGCCAATGCGGTGGTCTTCCTGTCGTCCCAGAAAGCCGCCGGTTTCATCACCGGGCAGGTGCTGTCGGCGAGTGGTGGCTACAGCATGATCGGCTGAGGCCGCTTCCACCTTCCACCTTGGGTATCCCGTAACCCGGCGGTTCGTGTGCCACCCGCACGGCCGTCGCGATGGATCAACTGGAGCTGCTGTCCGGATCTTGTGACCCATGCACAACGCTGCGGTTGCGCCCCGCCTGCTTGGCTTGATAAAGGGCGGTGTCCGCGGCTTCGGTCCAGGTGGGCAGATCCGCAATGACCGGAGCCAATTGCGCGAGACCGAAACTCACGGTGACACGGCCGGGATAGTCCGGCCCCAGATCGCACCGCATGATGGTTTCACGCAAACGCTCGATGAAGACCAGCGCGCCGGCACACTCGGTATCCGGCAGCACCATCGCAAACTCCTCGCCGCCGTAGCGACACAGGATATCGCTGATACGCAGATCCTTTTGCAACAGTGCCGCGAGGCGGCGCAACACCTGATCGCCCACGCCATGACCATAGCGGTCATTGATGCTCTTGAAGTGGTCGATATCGGCAAGCACCAGCACCGCGGGCGTGCCCTGACGCCGGCAGCGACTCAGTTCAGCCAACGCCCGCTCCTGCCAGTAACCACGATTCCATAACCCGGTGAGCGCATCGATGCGACTGCGTTCCAGCAGGTTGCGTTTTTCCGCGTCCAGACGCTGCGCGAGCTGGAAGGTGATGTTGCCCACCAGTTGCGGATAGATGAGCAGGAACGGCAGACAGAACAGCATTTCCCGCACATTCGTAACCGGTGCCGGCGCCCATCCGACCAGCAGGACACCGGCAACCATGCCCGCCAGATGCGCCAACAGCCCACGCAGGAACAGCCGCATGCCACCCAGGGCCATGTTGTCCATGCTGAGCATGGCGAGCAGCAGCGCACTGGGAAGCAGATTGAACTGCATCAGGGCCACCCAAAAACCGCCCCCCAGGGCATCGATCATCAGGTTGCGCCGCTCGGCGCGACTCGGATCGGCTGCCCGACGCGCGCTGAGGAATGCGATATGGGGCCAGACGAAGCCATTCAGGATCAGCAATAGCCAAGCCCACGGCGGCGCTCCAGCGGAGACAAACACGCCCGCCACGCTGATAAAGCCGAGACCAACACCAATCACCCGCGCCGGGTAGACGCGCCGCGGAAAGCCTCGGCCCGGGATGCCGGCAGATGGATTTTCTTTGGTCATCGCGGCCCCTGAGGCGGAAGCTGTCCGGTGAATATTGCCGCTTGCGGGCGCCAGTGCCGAGAGCCGTTTTGATCGGGCGTCGGCTTCAGACCGCCCCTATCCAGGTGCGGCCGGATCAAAGCGGCGCGAATTGTACTGTACCCCCCCATCAAACGGGACCCGCCCGGCCTTGTCGTGCCCATGAACACCGTCGCTTGGGCGCGGCCATCGAGACTGTGCTTTAATCCGGCGCACAAGTCGCTTTACCTCATACCATCACAACAACAGACCGGGGGTATCCATGAAAGTACGACGCATCATTACCGGCACCGACGCCCAGGGCCGTTCCGTTTTTTCCAGCGACGAGCAGGTGCCGGACGTCTTCGGCGGCGCCGGCATGGACGGGTTCCACGAACAGGGGTCGCTGGCCTTGGTGGAACTCTGGAAAGGCGTGTTGCCGTCCGATAATTCGGTCGTCAGCGTGCGCGAAGGCCCCTTCAACCTGGAGCCCGATCCCGCTTCGCTGATGGTGCGCCTGGCGACCTTCCCTCCGGAACCCGAAGGCACTGCAAAACCGGGCAAAGGCGTGGACTCCCACCCGGGTTTTCACATCACCGACACCACCGACATCATCATCGTGCTGGAAGGCGAGGTCTATTCGATGATGGAAACCGGCGAAAAACTGCTCAAGGCTGGCGATGTCCTCATCCAGCGTGGCACCAATCACGCCTGGTCCAACCGTTCGGGCAAACCGACCAAGATCGCCGCCATCATGCTGAGCACGAAAAAGTCCTGAGTTCTGTTCTGCATTCCGGGGCATAAAAAAACCGCGGCGATTGCCGCGGTTTTTTGTTTGTTTCGACCCCTGATCAGGGCGATCCCGCCGCCGCCACCTCGACCTGCGCGGTCTCGATCAGGGCATTGCGCGCACCCTTGGGGATATCCTCGAGATTGCCGTCGTAGATCAGGCAGTAGAGCGTTTTGCCATCGGCGCCGCCCAGATTGCAGGCCACCGCGCGCCGCCCGCCGGTGACGATCTTGTGGGTGATCTCCCCGCCTTCGCGGACGCGGAGGAACTCGCCCTGTTCGAAGGCCGCGACCCAGATGGCGCCCTCCTTGTCGAGGCAGATGCCGTCCGGTGTGTAAGGCGCCAGATCGGCGAACGTACGCCGATTGGTCAGACTGCCGTCGGCCTGAATGTCGAACGCGGTCAGTTTACCGACGAAGGTTTCGGCCACCACCAGCGTCTTGCCGTTGTTGGCGACCACCGCCCCGTTGGGAAAGTGCACCTGATCGGCCACGGTCTTCACGGTGCCATCGGGCTTGACCAGGGTCAGCGTCGCGGGCTTGGGCGTCTCATGGGCGAACACATCGTAGCCAAACGTGCCCACATAGATGTTGCCATTGGGAGCGCAGACGCAGTCGTTGATATCGTACTTGAGCAGGCCCGAAAGGTCGGCGTACAGGCTCAGCTCGCCGTTTTTCACCTTCATCAATTTGCGGTCGGCCATGGATACGATCACCACGGAACCATCGGGCAGGAAATTGATTCCCGACGGGCGATTGGGAAACTTCGCAAACTCCTGGCGTTGTCCGGCGGCCGTCAGCGTGTACACCGTCAGCCCGAACATGTCGGACACCCAGAGCTTGCCGTCGTGCCAGCGCGGTCCCTCGAGAAACACGAAGTCCTTCGCAAACGGTTGTGTCGTCAGTTGCTTCATTTTTTGTTCTCCTTACTAACCCCTTGAACGCCGCCTGGGCGGCGTTATTGCACTCAGTTGTACATGATCACCGAGCGCGCGCCCTCGCCACGGCTCATGGCGTCGAAGGCATCGTTGACGTCTTCGAGACGAATGCGGTTGGTAATCATGGCATCCAGCTTGAGATCGCCTTTCATGAACAAATCGACGAACTTGGGAATGTCCTTGGACGGAACCGAAGTGCCGTAAGCGGAACCCTTGAAGTGCTTCTCGCCGAAGAAGCCCAGTACCGGCAGTTCGATCTCGGTATCCATGGAAGGCACGCCGACGATGACCGCGGTGCCGGTAGCGCGCGCCATCGACCAGGCCTGTTCGATCGTCGCCTTCAGACCCAGCGCTTCGAACGCGAAATGCACACCGCCCCTGGCCAGGGCACGCACTTCCTTGACGGGATTTACGGCCTTGGGATCAATGGCATGGGTGGCGCCCAGCTTCAGCGCCAGTTCGCGCTTCTGGGGGACCGGATCGATGGCGATGATCATGGTCGCGCCGGCAATGCGCGCGCCCTGGATGATGGAGAGGCCAACGCCGCCGCAACCGATCACCGCGCAGCTGTCGCCCGGATTGATCTTCACGGTGTTGAGCGCGGCGCCAACGCCAGTGGTCACGCCGCAACCGATCAGGCACACGGTGTCCAGCGGCGCGTTGTGATCAACCTTGATGGCATTGCCGGCGGGGATTACCGCCCGCTCGGAAAACGTGCCCACGCCGACCAATTGACCGATGGCCTGGCCTTTCGCGTTTTTCAGGCGGGTGGTACCGTCGGGCAGGCAGCCCTGCCAGATGACCTTGCCCATCTCGACGCACATGAACGGCTTGCGTTCCAGACAGAACAGGCAGTTGCCACAGGCGGGGGTAAGCGAAGCGATGACATGATCGCCAGGCTTGAGGTCGGTCACGCCGGAGCCCACCTCTTCCACGATACCGGCACCCTCGTGGCCCAGCACCGAAGGGATTGCACTTTTGATGACGCCGTAACGAAACGAGTAATCGCTGTGGCAGATCCCGCTCGCGGTATATTTGACGAGTACCTCATTCGCCTTGGGACCTTCAAGCTCCAGCTCCTCGATCACGAGCGGAGCCCCGATTTCATACAGTACTGCGGCTTTTGTTTTCATGAAAATATCTCCCGGCCGATCCCGGATCGGCGTGCAAATTGGTCTGATTGTCGAATATCAGCTGTAGGTGATGACCGAGCGCGCACCCTCGCCGCGTCCCATCTCTTCGAACGCGCGGTTGATGTCCGCAAGCCCGATCCGCTGGGTGATCATCTCGTCCAGCTTCAACTGACCCCGCTTGTACAGATCGACGAACCGGGGAATGTCGCGCTTGGGCGACGATGAGCCGTAGCAGGAGCCCTGGATTTCGTATTCGGCCAGCAGACCGGCGGCGGGAATTTTCACCGACTGATCCAGCGAGGCGACACCGACGATGATCGCTTTCCCGGTGGGACGGATCATGCCCCAGCACTGCTGCATGGTCTGGACCTTGCCCAGCGCCTCGAACGCGTAGTGCACACCGATTCCGCCAGTGATTTCCTTGACCTTGGCCATGGGCTCTTCAACGAACGGATTGATGGTGTGGGTAGCCCCCAACCGCATCGCCAGCTCGCGCTTTTCTTCCATCGGGTCGATGGCGATGATGATGCTGGCACCGGCGATGCGCGCACCCTGCAAAATGGAAAGACCAACTCCGCCGCAGCCGATGACGGCCACACTCTCGCCCCATTGCACCTTGGCGGTGTTGAGCGCCGCGCCGGTGCCGGTGGTAACGCCGCAGCCGATCAGGCAGGTGACGTCCAGGGGGGTGTCGTCGGGCACCTTGATGGCCGAGCCCGCCGGCATCACCATGTATTCGCCGAAGGAACCCACCCCGCAGAGGGCGTAAACGTCCTCACCCGCCAGCGTCTTGTGACGGGTGGTGCCGTCGAGCTGGGTGCAGTCGGTGAGCAGTTTGTTCATCTGGGAGCACATGTACTCCTTGGACTCCCGGCACATGCCGCACTTGCCGCAGCTCGGCGACAGCGAGGCGATAACTTTATCGCCCGGTTTGACATGGGTAACGCCGGGGCCGATGGCCTCGACGATGCCCGCGCCCTCGTGCCCCAGCACCACCGGGAAGGGTGAACGCAGCACGCCGTGGGCCACGGAATAGTCGCTGTGGCAGATTCCGCTGGCGACGGTACGCACCAGCACTTCGTTTGCTTTTGGCGGCGCCAGCTCCAGCTCCTCGATCGTAAACGGCTGGTTGACCGCCCGCAGTACCGCGGCTTTGATTCGCATGATGTCCTCCACTAAACACGGGTGATTATTTTGGCCCCGCAATAGTACAGGAAGGCGCCCGGTCGGCAAGTGGGTTGCCATCCCGGATCGCGCGGCAACGGCGCGCGGCATCGTCTGCCGCCAATCATACCCAGCGAGGCACGCAAAAGGGCTGGCACCTCACGGTGCCAGCCCTTGCGAAACCACCAACTGCGACCGAAAACGGCCGGGTCTTACGCCATCTTGAAGCCTTCGTAGTTTTTGGCGGCGACCTCATCGCACTTCTTGCGATAGTTGGGCGCGCCACCCGCATAGAGCAGGAAGGTACGCTTCTTGCCGGGCGTGTTGGCGCCCATGAACCAGGAATCCGCCTTGGTAAACAGCGAGCCCGCCGCCGTCTCGTAGACGTGCTCGGTCCAGGCCAGCTCGGCGTCCCGGGTCGCTTCACAGCGCTTGTAGTGGTGCTCCCGCATGTATTTCACAAGGTCGGTCACCCACTCGACGTTCTGCTCGATGCAACGGGGAATGTTGCAGAAAGTTGCGCCGTTGTGGGGGCCGACCAGCATGAACATGTTGGGGAAACCGTTGACCTGCATACCCAGATAGGTTTCCGGGCCGCCGCTCCACTTGTCGACCAGCGCCTGACCGTCCTCGCCACGGATATCGATACGCTTGAACCCGCCGGTCACTGCGTCAAAGCCGGTGGCGTAAACGATGAAGTCGAGGTCGTACTGTTTGTCGCTGGTTTTGATCCCGGTCTCGTTCACACGCTCGATCGGCGTCGCGCGCAGATCGACCAGGGTGACATTCGGCTGGTTGTACACCTCGAAGTATTTGGTTTCCATCGGCACCCGCTTCATGCCGAAACCGTGGTCCTTGGGAATCAGGATGTCCGCAACTTTCGGATCCTTTACACGCTCGCGAATTTTGCGCGCGATGAATTCGGTGATGATGGCATTGGCCTTTTCGTCGGTCATGATGTCGTAGAAATTGGCCAGCCAGATGCCGAAGCCGGGTTCGCCGTAGAGTTTTTCGAACTTGGCTTCGCGCTCTTCGGGGCTGACATCGAAGATCGAGCGCATATCGAACTGGTGGAGAAAGCCCGCGCCGGATTCCTTGCAGATCTTGAACAGTTCCGGATAACTCGCCTTCAGCGCGGGCTGCTCTTCATCGGCGATTTTCGAATTGTTCAGCGGTGCGCACCAGCTGGCGTCGAGCTGAAAAACCGTGAGGTGTTCGGCGGTCTTGGCAACTTCCTGAATCACCTGCACGCCGGTGGCGCCGGTGCCGATGACGCCGACGCGCTTGCCTTTGAAGTCGACCGGCGTTTTCGGCCAGCGCGAGGTGTGGCAATAGTCGCCCTTGAAGCTGTCGATGCCTTCAATGCGCGGCATCTGGGTCGCGGACAGCACGCCGACAGCGGTGATCAGGAAGCGCGCGCGGGCTTTTTCGCCGCTTTCAAGCTCGACTTCCCAGAGATCCTCGCCTTTGATGTACTTGGCGGCAGTGACCTTGCTGTTGAACTGGATGTCCTTGCGCAGATCGAGCTTGTCGGCAACAAAATTATAATAGCGCTCGTTTTCGGCCTGGCCGGAAAAATGTTCGCTCCAGTTCCATTCCTTCAGGACTTCCTCGGAAAAGGAATACGCGTAGGTGTAACTTTCGGAATCGAAGCGCGCGCCCGGATAACGGTTCCAGTACCAGGTGCCGCCGACACCGTCGCCTGTCTCGTACACGCGAACATTCATGCCAAGTTCGCGCAGGCGATAAAGTTGGTACATGCCGGAAATACCGGCACCGATGATGATTGCATCGTATTGGGCATTGGACATCTGTTGCATTCCTCCTGTAAGGATATTCACACACTGACTGAAAAACTCGAATACTTAGGGCTGGTCGGGGCAGAACTTCAGCGGAGTTTCTCGGTGCCTCATGCATCCGGAGCATGTCACGGGTCATTTGTGACTGCGTCACGCCCACCTGTAGCACCTGACGGAACGGTGACAGCACGATAAAGCCTGCCCGTCTCCACAGATACAGAGCCGTGTCAAGACTCTGCCGTCCGAAAAAGCGGCGGAAGTACACCATAATTGACTTGGCGCATCAAGCGCGGCCGCCCGGCGGGGCGGCTTGGACAGCGCATCGACAGCACTCTGCCGCGTTGCGCGCCAGCAGCTTCCCGGTCTATCCGCTTGATATTAGGTGGGTAGCTTGTTATGCCCCTGTTGGCGTGCAGTGCTGGTCAACCCCTGCGCATCGGGAACGCGAGCTGCCTGAAACGCCAAAGGGCTACAACCTGTCGGCTGTAGCCCTGGAAGCTCCCTTGAACTTCGGCCGAACCCGGCCCCCCCCGGTTACTGCATCTTGAAGCCTTCGTAACCTTTCGCGGCCACTTCATCGCATTTCGCCCGATAAGCGGGGCCACCGCCGCCGTACAGCAGGAAAGTACGCTTCTTGCCGGGTGTGTTGGCCCCCATGAACCATGAATCCGCCTTGGTGAGCAGCGAACCCTTGACCGTGTCGTAGACATGTTCGGTCCAGGCGTCTTCAGCTTCGAGCGTTGTTTCGATGCGCTTGTAGTTGTGGGCTTGCATGTACTTGATGCAGTCGGTCACCCACTCCACGTTCTGCTCGATGCAGCGGGGAATGTTGCAGAAGGTGGCGCCATTGTGAGGGCCCACCAGCATGAACATATTGGGGAAGCCGGTCACTTGCATGCCGAGATAGGTATGCGGACCATCACTCCAGCGCTCGGACAACGACTGTCCATCCACGCCGCGGATATCCATGCGCTTGTAACCGCCGGTGACCGCATCAAAGCCGGTGGCGTAGACGATGAAGTCGAGATCGTACTGTTTGTCGCTGGTCTTGATGCCCGTGGCGTTCACACGCTCGATGGGCGTCTTGCGCAGATCGACCAGTTTCACGTTGTCCTGGTTGTAGGCTTCGTAATAGTTGGTTTCCATTGGCACCCGCTTCATGCCGAAACCGTGATCCTTGGGGATCAGGATATCCGCCACCGCCGGATCCTTGACCCGTTGACGGATCTTCCGGGCAATGAAGTCGGTGATGATGGCGTTGGCTTTTTCATCGGTCATGATGTCGTGGAAATTGCCGAGCCAGATGCCAAAGCCGGGTTCGGCGTAGAGTTTTTCGAAAATGGCTTCGCGCTCTTCCGGGGTTACATCGAAGATGGACCGCATGTCGAATTGATGGATAAACCCGCCAAATGACTCGTGGCACTTCCTGAAGACTTCGGGATAGCTCGCCTTGAGCGCCGGCTGTTCCGCATCGGTGATTTTGGAGTTATTGAGGGGGGCGCACCAGTTCGCGTCCAACTGAAATACGGTGAGCTGCTTCGCGGTCTTGGCAACCTCCTGGATCACCTGCACGCCGGTGGCGCCGGTACCGATAACGCCCACACGCTTGCCGGCGAAATCGACCGGCGTCTTCGGCCAGCGCGCGGTGTGGTGGTATTCGCCCTTGAAGCTGTCGATGCCTTCGATTCTCGGCATCTGAACCGCCGACAACGGGCCAAGCGCGGTGATCATGTAGCGTGCGCGTGCCTTTTCACCGCCTTCGATCTCCACTTCCCATTGATTTTCGTCCTTCAGAAATCGCGCCGCTATCACCTTGCTGTTGAACTGGATGTCTTTGCGCAGATCCAGCTTGTCCGCGACAAAATTGTAATAACGCTCGTTTTCAGCCTGGCCGGAGAACTGTTCGCTCCAGTTCCATTCCTTCAGGATTTCCTCGGAAAAGGAATAGGCGTAACTGTAGCTTTCCGAATCGAAGCGCGCGCCGGGATACCGGTTCCAGTACCAGACGCCACCGACACCGTCGCCGGTTTCATAGGCACGCACCTTGAGACCAAGCTCGCGCAGCCGATAAAGCTGGTACATACCGGCGATTCCGGCTCCGACGATGATTGCATCAAACTGTTGGTTGGGCATTGAGTGCTCTCCGCTTCCTACTCGTTAAAGAATTTTCGTATCCACGGACCAGGGTGTAAGCAACGGACAGGCCCCACCGTCGCCGGCAATCCCGGGTTACGCACCAAACCGCGCACCCGGAGACTGATCGAAGCGACAAAACCGGCGTGAAACACCCGCAACCCGCAGCCAGCCGCAAAATGGCGCGACCACCCTGCCCCGTCTGGTCTCCGCGACCATTCTGATTCTTCAGGCGTATTCGCCGCTTGATTCACGTCAAGCTGATGCGGGAAGGCTCACGGCCGGATTTTGACACCGCGCCCGGATCGCTCTGGCCGCCATCCACGAGCAGAGCATTGGCGGCGTTGCGACGATGCGCCAGGGAGACAACAACTCGAGACATCGGCCATTCCGGAGTTGCGATTCCGGGACCGCCGTCACTACGCGCGGAACCCGATCACCCCAGCGCAAAACCTTCGTAATTCTTGGCCGCCACCTCATCACACTTCTTGCGGTAGTTGTCCTGGCCACCCACGTAAAGCAGCACGGTACGCTTTCTGCCCGGCACATTGGCTCCGGTAAACCACGAGTCGGCCTTGGAAAACAGGGATTTTTGGGCATATTCGAAAACGTGCTCGGTCCAGGCGAGCTCGGCTTCCCGCGTCGCTTCGATGCGCTGGAAATTGTGCTCCCTCATATACTCGAGACAGCCTGTCACCCATTCCACGTTCTGCTCGATGCAGCGGGGAATATTGCAAAGGGTGGCGCCATTATGGGGTCCCACCAGCATGAACATGTTGGGAAACCCGGTGACCTGCATGCCCAGATAGGTTTCCGGGCCACCCGCCCACTTGTCGGCGAGCGACTGTCCATCCACGCCGCGGATATCGATGCGCCGGAACGCGCCGGTCACCGCGTCAAAGCCGGTGGCGTAGATCAGGATATCGAGCTCGTATTCCCTCGCGCCGATCTTCACGCCTTTGGGTGTGATGCGTTCGATGGGCGTCGCCCGCAGATCGACCAGGGAGACGTTGTCCTGGTTATAGGCCTCGTAGTACCCGGTTTCCAGGGGCACCCGCTTCATGCCGAAGCCATGGTCCCTGGGAATCAGGACATCAGCGACTTTCGGATCCTTTACACGCGCGCGAATCTTCCGGGCGATGAAATCGGTGATGATGGCATTGGCCCGCTCATCGGTGACGGTGTCGCGGAAATTCGCCAGCCAGATGCCGAAACCGGGTTCCCCATAGAGCTTTTCGAACAGGGCTTCACGCTCCTCCACCGACACATCAAAAACCGAGCGGCGATCAAATTGATGGAGGAAGCCTGACATGGTTGACCGGCACCGGCTGAAAAGTTCGGGATAACGCGCCTTCAGGGCATCCTGCTCGGCGTCGGCAATCTTCGAGTTGTGCAGCGGTGCGCACCAGTTGGCGCCGAGCTGAAAAACCGTCAGGTGACCCGCCGTCTTGGCCACTTCCTGAATGACCTGCACGCCGGTGGCGCCGGTACCGATCACGCCGACCCGCTTGCCCCTGAAGTCGATGGGTTCCTTGGGCCAGCGCGCGGTATGGCAATACTGGCCCTGAAAGCTCTCGATACCCTCGATTCTGGGCATCTGGTACGCCGACAGAATGCCGATCGCGGTAATCAGAAAGCGTGCCCGGACCTTTTCTCCGCTCTCGATTTCCACCTCCCAGAGATTCTCGGCGGAAAGGTATTTGGCGGCCGTCACCGTGCTGTCGAACTGGATGTCCTTGCGCAGATCGAGTTTGTCGGCCACGAAATTGAAGTAGCGCTCGTTTTCCGGTTGACCGGAAAAATGCTCGCTCCAGTTCCACTCCTGGAGAATCTCCTTGGAAAAGGAGTAGGCGTAGGTATAGCTCTCCGAGTCGAAGCGGGCGCCGGGATAGCGGTTCCAGTACCAGGTACCGCCAACGCCACCACCGGCCTCGAAAACCCGCACCTTGAGCCCCAATTCGCGCAAACGGTACAGCTGGTAAAGGCCCGACACGCCGGCCCCGATGATGATGGCGTCATAGGCGGTATTGGCCATTTTGATCTCTCTCGCAAAGGGCTGTTATCTAAAATCGGTCGGCGCGCCGGGCAGAACCCTATCGTCAGGTCGCCATGTAACCGCCATCGACGGGCAGTGCATGCCCGGTGATGTAGGACGCACTCTCGGAGCACAGGTACACGGCTGCGTCCGCAATCTCGCTCGGCTCACCGAGCCGTTTGACGGGCTGCGCCGCGATCATGGCTTCCGCGACCCGCGGATTCTCCTCGAATACACGCATCAGCATGGGGGTGCGGATCGGTCCCGGACACACGGCATTGACGCGGATTTTCTTGGTGGCGTAGTCAAGCGCCGCCGATTTGGTAAGGCCGATCACGGCGTGCTTGGCGGCGGAATACTGACCCAGGTTCTTGACGCCGATCAGACCCGCATCGGAAGCGGTATTGACGATGGCGCCGCCGCCCTGAGTGAGCATCTGGCGGATCTGATATTTCATGCACAGGAAGACGCCGAGGATGTTGACCCGGTAGTTCAGCATGAAATTCTCCTCGGTGGCATCGGCCAGCTTGGAGGATTCGCCTTCGACACCCGCGTTATTGAACGCGCAGTTCAGCCCGCCGAAATTCACCACGGCCGCCTTGACCAGCGCTTCCGTATCGGCGGCCTGCGACACATCACATTTCAGAAAAATGGCCTTGCCTCCCGCCTTGGTGACCAAATGCGCGGTCTCTTCACCGCCGACCACATTGATATCGGCGACCACCACGCTGGCGCCCTCGCGGGCGAAGATTTCACAGGCCGCCCGCCCGATGCCACTGCCACCCCCGGTTACCACTGCTACCTTGCCTGCGACGATTCCCGCCATGACTTGACTCCTCTGGTTGAATTAACTTGCTGAATGAAGTTTTTCAATTAACTTGTTGAATATATTGGCAGACAGGCGGGTCGTTATCCCGTCACGTCCGTGGCATGGAAGCGTTGTGGATCGCTCACGGGACAGCTTCCCGATGCATGGGTTCCAGATAATCCGGATTGGTAACACGCACCTTGTCGATCACCTGGCGCAGGGCAAACGCCATGACGGCGTCCCACTGCGCATCGAGTTTTCCCGCCCGCGCGCTGGCGCAAAACGCCGCGTAGGGCTCGGTCTCCGACGGCTCGGCACCGGTGAGGCGCGCCAGTTCGCGCATCTGGCTCTGTGCCGCAAGCGTATCCGCCGCAAGCTCGCGCTCAATGACCTTCAGCAGGAACACCGCGCACAGGGCATTGTAGCGTTCGCTACCACTGCTGCGACCCGCCACGCCGTTGATGAATTCCGCAACGGTCTTGAGGATTTCCGGAATGTCCGGCCGGTCCTGGGTCAGCGCACGCAGGCGTTCCGGGCTCATCGGCGTGTCGGTCATTGGTTTCCCGCTCATCGATAGTGCCCCAGGATGGTCATCAGCAGATCGTACTCGATCATGCTGGCATTGCGGCCGCAGCAGGCAAAGGGCAACGAGCGGCGCTCGCCGCGCAGATGGCCGTCAGCCTGCATCATATTGATGACAGCCCACTTGAAAGCGCTGAACACTTCCCACCAGAGAATCTCCTCTGCGCTCACCGACCCGCCGCCGTTGGCGGCGTAGGCGGCCTGAAGCTCGCTGCGCGGCCCCATGCCACCCACCGGGCGATCGATGTTTCCGTAACGCCAGGAACGCAGGCACACCCAGCCGAAATCCGCCATGCCGCTGCCCAGGTGGGCGCACTCCCAGTCGAGCACGCCGACGATGCCGGTGGCATCCAGAATCAGGTTGCCGACACGATAATCGCCATGAATCAGCCGTGCCGGTACCGGCGGGGGTCGGTGCCGCTCCAGCCAGCGGATACCGACATCCAGCGCGGGATGGCCTCCGCCGTAGCTGTCGTAGCGCGTCACCTGGGCGGCGAGCTGATCGCGGGAATCCGCGCTCGCCGCAAGGAACGGCAATTCGTCGATCGGAATGGCGTGCAGACGCGCGAAGATTTCGCCGGTCTGGGTGGCGAAACGGGCTCGTGCGTGCGCATAGGCCGGATCCGTGAGCAGCGTCTTGGGCAGGGTTTCACCGGCGATGCGGGTCATCACAAACCCGCGTTCCAGTTCATCGGCGGGCTCCAGCTCGAACACCGGCTCCGGCACCGGCAGGCCGTGGCGATGAACCACCTGGAGAATCCGGTATTGCTCCGCGGGCGGCAAAAACGGCGATGTCGGTGAGCGATAGGTCTCCTGGCGCAACACCAGTTGCTGCGTCCCGCCGGGTTCCACCAGATCGAACAGCAGGGTGCGATTCGAGGCGCCCAGGGTCGCGACCTGGACATTGGCGATGCGCGCCGCGCTGCCATGGCGCCGCTTCACCGCCGCGTCGAGCCGTGCCGCAATCGCCGCGATGACCGGATCGAGAACCGTCGGCTGGAGCCCCTGTGCCGCCATATTCGGTCGCGCCGGATTCAGAGCGGATAGCCGACGGGTTCGCCGTCTTCCAGGAATTCGATGTACTCGGTCATGCCGAGTCCCTCGCAGCCGTCTTCCCAGCGCCAGCGGGTAAAACCTTCGGCGATGCGGCAGGCCAGCTCCTGATCGCCCACCTGGCGGCGGTTGCGCAGCGGCGCCATGGTGAGTACCTCGCCGGTGATCCGCACGGCCCGCCTGGCCGTGCGCACACCCAACTGCATCCGTGCGGGGTCTTTGTTCGCATCCCATTCGGTGAATACATCGAGATCGATGATGTCCTCGTAGGCGCCGTCAAACAGCAGCACCCCGAGCCGATGCACGACGCGCTGGCGATCCGTCCGCTTCAGCAACATGAAGCCCCGGTCGGCGCCAAAGGTGGCGATGAAGAGTCGGTAAAAATAGATGTTCTGCCAGAACCGTGGTCCCCAGGAATGATCGCGCCAGCCAAAGCCGTCGATGGCCCAGGACTGGTCGCCCACCTGGATCCGGCCCCGGGTGCGCGTGTGCTGGTTGAAGTGGCCGAGCGAAAAATCCCGCCCGTACATGGTTTCCTCGCCCGGCCCGGTGGGTTCGCCGCCGTGCATGGGGGAGACGCCGGTAAGCTGAAAATCGACCGCGCCCTGTGCTCGCTTCGCCTGCTTGAACAACGCCGAGGGATTGCGCAACAGCTGGGGATCGTCGAGCACCATCAGCTCGCCGCGGTAGGTCATGGAGACCGCCTTGAAGGGCTCGGCGACCTGGTATTCGAGACCGCCGGCGCAGTGGCGTTCATTGGTGGTGATTTCCGGACGCTGAAACTGACAGGCGACGCGACCATCCGGCAGGTAGAGGCACACCGACAACTCCGCGCGACCCTCGTTGATCCGGTTGCCGAGGCGCATCCACCCGCCCACGCGCTGCACCGGATCCCAGCCGTTGACGTACACGCTTTCGTTGAAATTGGGTTCCGCGCTCGGTTGATGCGAGTATTCGTCGGCCGGCGCCAGTCGGTAAGTGCCCATGAGTTGCGTCCCCTGGAGTCGTTATATTGATTGATCGGCCGGGTCGGCTGATGGGGTCGGACTATAACTGATCCCGCCGGGGCCGGAAAATGTCGGCCCCGGCCGGCAGGATGAGACCAGTTTTTCCCGGAGCGCAAAATTCCCGGGCCGCCGCGGTCGTCGGGTGTCCGGACAAGCGTTGTATCGCAGTATCCGACCCGAGCAGGCCGTTACAGGATGCCCTGGTTCCCGTCGATGCCGATCAGTCGCGGCTGATTGACGCGGGTGATGGCAACGGTTTTCTGCGCACGCAGCCAGCGTCCCACGACATCCCACACCGGTTCGCCTTGCACGCCGCCAGCGACGGGTGCCCAGCCGGCAACCTTGTAGGTCTTGCCCGCGGCGATGGGCTTGCCATCGAGGCGCATGTCCTGAATCCGCTGACCGACCGCCGCGCCGGGTTCGATGGCGTAACTCAGGCCGCCGACGCGCACCATGTCGCCGCCCTGCTGCAAATAAGGGTCGGGGTTGAACAGGTTGTCGGCGACATCTTCCAGCACCACCTTGATGCGCTCGCCCGTCATGTCGGTGAGCGTGGTCTGCGGATAGCTGATCGCGGTCTGGTCGAGCAGGTGCTCCAGGGTGATGGCGCTGCCGGGCAGCAGGCTGGTGCCCCAGCGGAAGCCGGGCGAGAACGCGATCTGCGCGCCCTTCTCGGCCATCAGCGCATCGAGGATGAGCTGATCGAAGCTGCCGTTGAAATTGCCGCGCCGGTACAGGGTGTCGGTGGTGGTGGCGAGCACTTCGCCGAGCCTCGCCTCATAGGGCTTGCGGACGCGCGCGATCAGCGCAGCCATGTCGGCATCCGGCTTGAGCGCGTCGGCGAACACCGGCAGCAGGCGGTACTTCCAGCCCGCGGGTTTGCCGTTTTTGACCGCGAAATCGAGCACGCCGAGAAACTTGCCGTTGCTGCCGGCGTTGGTTACCAGCGTCTCGCCGCCGGCGTTCTTGACCACGATGGGCTGAGGCACGCCGTCGTGGGTATGCCCGCCGAGGATGGCGTCGAGCCCCTGCGCGCGGGAGGCGAGCTTCAGATCGACGTCCATGCCGTTGTGCGAGAGCAGCACCACGATCTGCGCGCCCTTGCCGCGCACCTCCTCGATTACCTTCTGTAAATTCTCGTCCTGGATGCCGAAGCTCCAGTCCGGCACGAAATGCGCGGGATTGGCGATGGGTGTGTAGGGAAAGGCCTGGCCGATCACCGCGACCGGCACGCCGTTCATCTCGCGCAGCGTGTAGGCCGGAAACACCGGATCGCCGAAATCGGCGGTCCGGATATTCTGGGCGACGAAATCCACCTTGCCCTTGAAATCCTTCGCGATGATCTCGTTGACGCGCTCGGCGCCCAGCGTGAATTCCCAGTGCGCGGTCATCACGTCCACACCCAGCGCCAGCGCGGCCTCCACCATGTCCTGGCCGTTGCTCCACAGCGCGGTGGCGGAGCCCTGCCAGGTATCGCCGCCGTCGAGCAGCAGCGCGCCCGGCCGCGATGCGCGCATCTGCTTGACCAGGGTGGCCAGATGCGCGAAGCCGCCCACCTTGCCGTAGCGGCGCGCGGCGGATTCGAAGTCCAGACAGGTGAACGCATAGGCTTCCGCCGTACCGGGCTTGAGGCCAAAGGACTTGAGCAGGTGTGCGCCCACCAGATGCGGGGGACGATTGCGCGCCGCGCCGAGGCCGAGATTGACCGAGGGCTCGCGGAAATGGATCGGGTTGAGCTGCGCGTGGGCATCGGTCAGATGCAGGAAGTGGACATTGCCGAAGGTGGGTGCGTCATACAGTCCCGCCCAGTCGGACGCCGCTTGCGCGGCGCGCGCCATCAGCGGCAGACCGGCGCCGGCCGCGGCGGCGAGCACCTGCAGAAATTCGCGGCGATTCATCGCCACATGCTCTTTGATCGGGAGGTGCTCATGGATCGGAAGGGGCTCATTGATTGACCGGCGAGGCCGGATCGAACAGCAGCGCCATCACATCCTTGAGCTGCTGTTCGGTGAGGATACCGGCGTCCCCGAAGCGCGGCATGTGTGAGCAGGCGTTGTAGGCGTGCGAATTCCACAGGCGCGTCCAGGTGTACTTGAGCATCTCCGCGGACTGGCCGCGCTGCTTGCCGTACCCGGTCAGCGACGGCCCCAGGTTGCCGTAGGCGATCTCCTTGGGCGCGAGCTGGTGGCAGGCATAGCAGTTGCCGCCGTTGGGGTTGGCGGGATCGTCCGAGTACTGCATGCCGGTGCCGGTTTGCGCGATCTTCTCGCCCGCTTCCCAGTTGCCGAGGAACTTGCCGTCGGCCGGAAATTTCACCGCCGCCAGCGCGGCGCTCTGGATCTTCCCGGCCTCGGCCTGCGGCAGCGTCATGCCGACGGGACCGCTGCACGCCGCCTGCATCGGGCTGCGCTCGAGCCGCTCCAGGCCGGCCTGGTTTTTGGCCTTGAACGAGCTTTTGATCGCGGCATCGGGGTCGGCCGCCCCCACAACAGTCGCAATCGATAGCGTGGCTGCGAAAACCATCTTCAGGATATTTCTAAAAACCCATTTTCCGTCGTTCCCGCGCAGGCGGGAACCCAGAAAAAGCAAAGCACTGGATGCCCGCTTCTGCGGGCATGACGGATTTTTAAAAGTGCCCTTCATGAAATTCATGATCGACTCCTAGCGTTTGAGTCCGGGCGCGGCCATGGGCTCGCCGGCCGCCAGCACGCCCATGTAGGTGATGAGCGCAATCGCCGCATCGGATGTGAACACGAGTTGCGGAAAGCGCTGCTGCCGTACGCAATCTCCTACCCGCCACTGCATGGTGCGCACGGCGCCCTGCGAAATGCGGTAGCCGGGCCAGGTCGCGAAGGCGCTGCGGGCGCCCTTGGCTGCGGTCAGATTCGGCAACGCCTGCAGGCGGATGCGCCTGTCGCTCTGCGAATGGCAGGTGGCGCAGGAAAAGTCGTAGGGACCGGCGCGGTAGTTGAACAGTTGCCGGCCAAGTTCAAACGCGGCTTTCTCCTTGGGGTGGGTCTGTGGCACCGCAACCGGCACGCCGCGCGACTGGCCCGCGATCCAGGCGGCAAGAGCTTCCATGTCGGTCGCCGGCTGACCCTGCTCCGAATAGGGCTTGGCGACCGCCTCCTCGGGCTTGAAGCCTTGCAGCTTGACCATGCAGTAGGCGAGCCGCGCTTCGAGATCCTGCACGCGATCCGCATCCTGGAAGTAGCGCGGCAACCGCGCGTAGGCGCCCGCCACCACGCCCGCGCCCAACCCGAGATCGCAGGCGGTCAGCGCAACGTGCCGCGGGCCGCGCGCGGTCTTCCACAACTCCTCGCCCTGCATCTCGACCAGCTCGGCCGGGTTGTCGTCGCCGAACATCGCGCGGTACTGCGCGAAAATATTGTCATCGTTCTGGGCCAGCAGCGGCAACGAAATCACCATTGCAACCACTGCCAGTGCCGGTTTCCAGTTCATCGGCCATCCTCCCGGAAGCAGACTTCGCTCAGCTCAACACGACCTCATCGGTACGCGACTCGCCCTTGGTGTCCGTCCACGTCACCACGACCTTGTCGCCGCTCGCGCCGCCCTTGAAACGGAATTGCAGGAACGGATTCTGCGACACCGCCGGCCCCCAGTACGCGGACAGCACGAGCTTGTCGTTGTGCAGCGCCGTGACCTCGGTGATGTAGTGCGCCGGCACCAACTGGCCGTCGGCATCCTTGCGCCGCCCGGTTTCCATCGGGTGCGACATCAACGCCTTGACTTCGGTGACGCCAGCCGTGGTGGTGGCGCGGATCTTCATCGGGCTTGCCATGTTGGTTCTCCTGTCTCCGCCGTCTCAGCCGCCGCAGCCGCCGAGCGTGACCTTGGTTTCGCGCATCGCGCTGTAGAATTTCCCGTTCGCCTTGACCACGGCGTAGAGGTTGCAGGTCTGACCTACCTTCACGCGCGTGCTGACAAAACCCTCGGTGCCCTCGGGAATCATGAACACGGCAGCCATCGGGTTGGGGTTCTTTTCGACCAGCACCATGATCTGCTCGGTCCCGGGCAGCTTGCTGGTGATGCTCACCGGCACCACGGCACCGTTTTCGGCGATGTCCGGGCTGACGAACTGGATCTGGTCGCTGGGCGTGGGCGTGGCGCCCAGCTCCTTGAACACACCATTCATATCCGGCGCCTTGAATGCCGCATCGAACGCGCTGGCCATGGCCCGCAGCGGCCAGCAAGCGGCGGTGGCGAAACCGCCCAGCGCGGCGGCGCCCAGGCGGAGAAAAGTACGACGTTGCAGTTTCATGGGATCTCCCGGTTGCGGGTGGCAGGAATTCAGGGTTGGGCACCGGCCGCGAGCCACGCGGCGATGCTCTCGAGTTCGGATTTTGACAGCTGTGCCTGCGGCGGCATGGCCGCGCTGCCCCAGACGCCGGACCCGCCCTTGGCGATCTTGTCGGCAAGATAGGCTTTGACGTCGGCGCGGGTCTGGTACTTCCCGGCGACTTCCTTGAAGCCGGGGCCGATGATTTTTGTTTCCATCCCGTGGCAACCGGTGCAACCCCGCGCGCCGAGCAACGCGGTTACCACAGCGTTGGCGGGGGCCGCGGCGGGCTTGCTGGCAGCGGCCTTGGGATCAGTGACCCGACCGCGCACCGCGCCGAAGGTGCGATTCTGGTCGGCGAGATTGCCGTGGGCGTTGAGGGCGTAGTCCGGCAGCGCGGAGGAAATCTTGACCTCGGCCTGGCAGTCCTTCATGCAGGCCTGGTTCTGCGTATCCGGCTTGCCGTTCACCTCCCACAGCCCGTGCGCGCGCGTCATGCCATTGCGATTGGGCATGCGCGCCTGCACCTCGGCGATATTCCGGTCCGACAACACATAGTCGGCGGGCACGACCTCGGCGAGATTCAACAGATAGGCCAGCACCGCGTAGACGTTGTCGCTGGACAGCGATTTGGGCGCATCCCAGGGCATGGCGCGATGGATGTAGTCCCACAGCGTGGACACCGTATTCACCTTGGTGAAGGTCGTGCGCGCGCTGCCGCCGGCCTTGAGGGCGGCGACGCGGCCGGTCTTGATATCCTCGGCGGTGGTGTTGCCGACCAGGGGCGTGAACACGTGATTGTCATCGCCGAAATCGCCGTGACAGCTCGCGCACTTGCCGGTCCACAGTTGCTCGCCGGCGGACACGCTGCCGGAACCCGGCGGCAGGCCCTTGAAGTCGGGCCGCACGTCGATGTCCCAGGCCTTCACCTCGGCGTCCGTGGCGTCGCGGCCCACGCCCGCAAACTGCGCGTGCGCGGGGAACGCAAGACCGACGGCCAACATCAGCACAACTGGCATCGAGAGCAACAGTGCGCGCATGACGACCTCAGACCTGCACGTTGGCGACATCGCCGGACGCGGCGACCTGCCACGACTGAATGGCGTTGTTGTGGTAAATCGAGCGCGTGCCGCGCACCGCGCGCAATTGCGCGTAGGTGGGCTGCACATAACCGGTTTCGTCCACGGCGCGGCTTTGCAGGATGGCAGGGCTGCCATCCCACACCCAGTCGATATTGAAGCGCGTCAACGCCTTGGGCAGCACCGGGTTCTCGAGCCGAGCGGTGCGCCAATTCTTGCCGCCGTCGAAGGACACATCGACTTTCCGGATCCGGCCCCTGCCCGACCACGCCAGACCGGTGAGGTTGTAGAAGCCCTTGTTCAGCAGCACCTGCCCACCCGAGGGACTGGTGATGACCGATTTGGCCTCCTGAATCGAGGTGTACTGGCGGAGCATCCCGTCGGGCATCAGATCCACATAGTGCGAGGTCTCGTCCTTGGTCCCGTAGGGCTGGTCGCCGACTTCGATGCGCCGCAGCCACTTCACCCAGGACACGCCCTGCACGCCCGGCACCACCAGGCGCAGCGGATAGCCGTTTTCCGGCCGCAGCATCTCGCCGTTCATGCCGTACGCGACCATGACATCGTCGAGCGCCCGTTCCATGGCGATGGTACGCGTCATGCCCGAGCCGTCGGCGCCTTCCGCGAGAATGTACTTCCCCTTGACCCTGTCGAAGCCGGCATCCTCCAGCAGCGTGGACAGCAGCACGCCGGTGAATTCCGAGCCCGACAGCATGCCGTGGGTGTACTGCACGGTGGGCACCGCGACATTGCCCCATTCCATGCCGGTGTTGGCGCCGCATTCGAGGAAGTGGATGCGCGAAACCGATGGCAGGCGCATCAGGTCGTCCATGGTGTAGACGCGCGGACGCTTGACGAGGCCGTTGATCATCAACCGGTGGCGCGCCGGATCGACGTCCACCCAACCCTGGTGATGCCGTTCGAAGTGCAGACCCGAAGGGGTGATGATGCCGAACAGACCCTGCAGCGGCGCGAACGACACCGAAGCCTGGGGCACGCTGGTCAAGCCGGGCGACTGGCGCCGCACCAGGTTGGCTTCGTACCCGGATGGCAGGCCGTAGGGGCGCGCGGCAACCGGCTGGCCCAGCATTTTCGACCAGGGCGGCAGGTTGAGGATATCCGGATCGCCGGCGCCGGGCGACGCTGCCAAGGCGCTGGCGAGCGGTGCGCCGGCCAGGGCAGCACCCGCCGCCAGAAAGCTTTTGCGCAGAAAATTGCGCCGCTCCGCGTTGACGCCGTCCCTGCCCAGCTCGCGCACGAACTCCGCGCCGAGAAAGTTCTCGGGCGCCTTGCGCACGCGCCCGGGTTGGCGGTCATCGGGATTCATCAGGCCTGTCTCCTCACGGATGCCGTCGGGCCGGGGCTCCGGGTCGCACACTGACGGACCCTGGCCGCTGGTTATTCCTGCACTTGCTAATATAAGATACTCCTGATTGTTTCCGGGGCACAACCCCCTCCGCCGGTGACCCATGACCAGCTTCGGTCGATTCTTCCTCGCGAGTGTCATCGGGTGCGCGCTGACGCTGTCGGTCCCGGTGCAAGTCGCGGCCGGGCCCGCGGAACCGGCGCTTGCGCTGGCCCCGCGTGCCCTGTCGTCCACGGTCTGGTACTTCGAAGGTGTAGCGGGGATGGCATCGCCCGCGAATCGGGGCTTTACCAGCAACGCCGGGTTCGTGGTGACGCCCGAGGGCGTGGTGGTTTTCGATGCATTGGGCACGCCGGCGCTCGCCGAGGCGATGCTGGCTGCCATCCGCAAGATCACCCCGCAGCCCGTCCGCTACGTCATCCTCAGCCACTACCACGCCGACCATTTCTACGGACTGCAAGTCTTCAAGGCCGCGGGCGCCACGATCTGGGCGCGTCGCGAGGGTCGGCAATATCTGGCTTCCGATCTCGCCCGGGAGCGGCTGGCGCAGCGCCGGCGCGATCTGTCGCCCTGGGTCAACGACCAGACGCAATTGCTCCCCGCCGATCGCTGGCTGGATTTCCCGACCGCCCAGCCCATCCGCTTCGCGCTGGGCGGTACCCGCTTCGAGCTGATCAGCGGCGGCAACTCTCACGCGCCCGGCGATTTGATGCTGCTCGTCCCCGATCAGGGCGTGCTGTTCGCCGGCGACCTGTTTTTTACCGGGCGGCTGCCCTTCGTGGTGGATGGCAACACGCGGGAATGGCTGGCCGCGCTGTCGCGCATCGAGCACAGTGCGCCGCGGATCGTGGTGCCCGGCCACGGGTCGGCGTCCCTGCATGTCAGCGAGGATCTGAAAGTCACGCGTGCCTATCTCGAATTCCTGCGCGCGCAGCTCGGTGCGGCAGTCGAAAATCTGCAAAGCTTCGATGAGGCTTATGCAGGCATCGACTGGTCGGAATTTGCCGGACTGCCGACGTTCGACGTCGCCAATCGGCGCAATGCCTATTCGGTCTACCTCGAAATGCAGGCCGAGCTGCTCGGCGGCGCACCGCACTGAAATCGCGCCCGACCCACAAGCAACCCGAGGAGAAACCCATGAGCCATTCGCCCCCGAGTCATCGCCATTTCCTGATGGCAGGGCGCCTCGCGCTCGGGCTTTTCGCGCTGGTCTCCGGGCTGTCGATCCCCGCACAGGCCGCCGACGCGGCCGCCGCAACCCGCGTGGTGTACCACATCGACGACAGCGCGCGCGCCATCCCCGCCATCCGCAACATGACCAACCACCTCAAGGCTGATCCGGGCGTCAGGATCGTGGTGGTGGCGCTGGGCCAGGGCGTGGATTTCCTGCTCAAGGATGCGAAGGACGCGCGCGGCAACCCCTACGAGCCCATGATCGACGATCTGGTGATGGCCGGCGTTGAATTCCGCGTCTGCAACAACACCCTGGCAGCGCGGCACATCGACCGCGCGCGGGTGCATCCCGATGCCCGCGTGGTCGAGTCCGGCGCGGCCGAAATCGCCCGCTTGCAGTTCGCGCAGGGCTACGCCTACTTCAAACCCTGACGCAGTATCTCCCACCGCGGGTCGCAACGCTCCGGCATCCGGACCGAAGCGGAAAATTCCGTGTCGATTGCCAGCGCGACAAGCCGTCCCTATGCTGGCGGCGAACCTTAACCAACCACCCCGGCAGGGGCACAAAACTTCAGCAAAACTTCAGGAGATCCACCATGGCCAAGCATATCTTCATCACCAAGCCCGGCGACCGGGTGCGCCTCGATCCCGTCGACGAATACAACCACCCGCCCGAAGCGGTGAGCAATTTCAACGAGAGCGCCTACTACAATATCTACGACGGCAAGCAGAAGGTCGGTGGCTGGTTTCGCATCGGCAACCGGGTCAACGAAGGCCACGCCGAGGTCTCCATCTGCCTGTACCTGCCCGACGGCAAGGTCGGCTTCATGTACCACCGCGCGCGGATCACCAGCAACGCCGAGCACAGCGCCGGCGGTGCCCGCTTCGAAATCATCGAACCTTTCAAGCGCCAGCGCGTCACCTATAACGGCAAGGTCGCGGTGCTCGCCAATCCGAACGACATGCTCAATCCCGCCAAGGCCTTCAAGGAAAACCCCATCCTCGACTGCGCGGTGGAACTGGACTACAGCGGCCTGTCGCCCATGTACGGCGGCGAGCACCTCAACGACGACGGCTCGCCCATCGAGCTGGACACGCAAACCGCCATGGCGCGTGCGCACTTCGAGCAGCATGTCGCGGCGCGCGGACGCATCCGGGTCGGCGACCAGAGCTGGCAGATCGACGGCCTCGGCCTGCGCGATCACTCCTGGGGTCCGCGCTACTGGCAGAACATCTACTGGTACCGCTGGCTGCCGATTTCCCTGGGGCGCGACTTCGGCGCCATGATCATGACCATGGGGATGCGCGACGGCAGTGTCGACTGCGGCGGCATGGTGTTCACCGAAGGCCGCTACGACCTGATCGTGGACGCCCGTGTGCGCTCCGAATGGGACGCGCAGTTCCACCAGACCGGGCTCACCGCCTGGTGCCGCACCGAGCGCGGTCAGGAGTTCGAGATCACCGGCAAGGTCATCTCCCTGATTCCCCTGCGCAACCGCCGCGTCGCCGAGGATGGCACCGAACTGTCCACCCGCATCACCGAAGCCATGACCGAATATCGCTGCAATGGGCGCGTCGGCTACGGCCTCTCCGAATACCTCGACCAGATCGAAAACGGCGTGCCGGTGGGTATGGGCATAGCCGCCGCGCGTTGATATGGCGACAAACCCCTTGCTTCAATGACAGTTGGCAAGGCCGCCCCGATACGCCATTGCGCGCGCATCGGGGCGGCAGGGCCACGCTCGAACAGTAACCGGCGCCCCGAATGTGACCGCCTTGAGGCTGGCGTTACCCCTTCAGCAGTATTGTTACCAGAGGGTAGCTTTTTGCCGGCGATTTCACCAGAATTGCCCGCCAAGTGCCGGGCACCGCCCCTGGCATCGATAGTGTCCGGCGGCTCCACCCCTACCCCAATTGGCTTATGTGCGAGGAGACTTCAGGGTGAATATATTTGATTTGACGGGCAAGGTCGCGATCGTCACCGGCGGTAACGGCGGTCTGGGCCTGGGTATCGCCAAGGGTCTGGCGTCCGAGGGCTGCGCGGTGGCTCTGGTCGGCCGCAACCGGACAAAAATTGACTCGGCCGTCGCC
>JACPPB010000008.1 GCA_016191205.1 Gammaproteobacteria bacterium
CAGGCTCGCCCCGAGCTTGGCGGCACCCTCCGGATCGCCCTTGAGGGCCGAGACTATGTCGACCCAGTCGAGCGCGGCGAGATGATAGAAATGCACGATATGGTCGTGCACGCCGTGCGCCGCAACAATCATGTTGCGGATGTATTGGGCATTGAGCGGCACATCGAGGGCGAGCGCGTTTTCCACGGCCCGCACCGAGGCAATGGCGTGCACGGTGGTGCAAACCCCGCAAATGCGTTGCGTGAAGATCCAGGCGTCCCGCGGGTCGCGATCCCTGAGGATGAGTTCGATGCCTCGCCACATCTGACCCGACGACCAGGCTTTGGTGACCTTGCCGTTGTCGACTTCACAGTCGATGCGCAGGTGCCCCTCGATGCGGGTGATGGGGTCGATCGTGATGCGGGTCAAGGCAGCCTCCTATCGGCAGTGCGCGGGGACGATTCCTCCGCCACTGGGAGCACGGCGAACATCTTGATGAAGACTAGGTAGAGCAGAATTTCGAGCGCAATGATGCCGATCGTGACCATCAACTCGGGAAGCGACGGAAAGTAGATCCAGTTTCCGACTGGGCGCAGGCCGATGATGAGGGCATCGAGACGGTAGAGCGCGCCGGCCACGAGCAGCGCGACCGCGCCGAGGAACGAGGCGCGCTGGCTGGCCCGCCCGGCCGGCGTCAGGAACACAACGGCCGTGCCGGCAAACAGCGCATTCTCGATCCAGAACGTCCATGATTTCAGATCGCCCGCGAAGGCGAGGCTCACGACACCGCGATCAAGCAGGTCCGCCCAGCGAATGACCAACCAGCCGACCGTGACCCAGCCCACGACCCTGGAAAGCTTGGAGATCAGCGCGTGCTCGGACGGCAGTCCAAAACTGTTGGACACCACGGTCGCCTCAAACATCACGACGCCGTAGCCCATGAGAATTGCGCTGACCACGAACAACAGCGGAAGCCAGACCGTGAACCACAGCGGCGACAGCTTGGTTCCCATCACCAGCACCGCTGAGCCGAACGACGATTGATGCATGAAGGGCAGCAGGACGCCGAGTGCAATGAAGACGAACATCCAGCGGTCGAGAAAATGCTTGATCGCCGGAAACCGCCAGCGCTCGAGAAAGACCGGAGCGAACTCGATCCACACCACGGCCGTGTAGGCCAGGAGGCACAGCGCGATCTCAAACATGATCGAATTCGGCTGCCAATGCCAAGGCAGCAGAATGTTGTAGGCCTGCCAATAGCGGCCGAGATCCGTGAAGGCCGCCATCCCGCCGAGGGTATAGCCGAACAATCCGCCGAGCAGCGCCGGCCGCACGAGCGGATGGTATTCGCCGCGGTTGAAGACATAGACGAGTATCGCCATCGAAAAGCCGCCGCAGCCCAACGCGGTGCCAATGAAGATGTCGATGGCGACCCAAATTCCCCAAGAGTAGCCGGAGTTGAGGTTGGTGACAGCGCCGAGTCCGTAGATCAGCCGCATCCCGATAAACAAGAAGCCGATGACCGCCAGAGCGGCAAGCACTAGCGTCGTGGGCGTCACTAGGTTTCTGCGCAGCGGTGCGGCGATGCTCACGATCGACCCCCTTGAGACTTTGGCGTATTGTCGGCATCGGGTCGGGGCGCGTTACGACGCGCGAGGAACGCGAGACCCGCGAAGGCGACGAGCGGTGCGATCAGCCAATAATAGATTGTGTGCTGGACGCCTTCGGCGAGCGAGGCGGGAGACTGCGGCCCAACTGTTGGCAACCCAAGTTTCGGGAACGGCACGCCGGCGAGATAGCGCACCTGGGTGCCACCAGCCTCATGTTCACCGTAGATTCCCTTGATGTAGGACGGAATCGTCCCGACGTTGGGCGGTCGATCCTCGCCGAGCTTGCCGCGCGGGAACCGATACGGAGTGCCGGCAGGTGCGGCGAGGCGTCGTTCGATCTCCTGCTCCAGATCCTTGACGGGGCCGAACAGTGATGCCCCGGTCGGACATACGTCGCAGCAGGCGGGTACCTTGCCGTCTTTCTGCAGGTGGCGGCAGAACTCGCATTTTGCAATCTTTCCGAATGGGTTGTTCAGGTCGAATTGCGGAACCCCGAACGGGCAACCGTAGACGCAGTAGCGGCACCCGATGCAGGCATCGGGGTCATAGCTAACGATGCCAGTCACCGGATCCTTCTTCATGGCGCCGACCGGACAGACCGAGACGCACGAGGGGTCGACGCAATGCAGGCAATGCCGCTTGATGAAGGCAAAACCGTCAATTTCACGGTCCTTCTGTTCCACCGTCCCGTTCCGATAGACCTTGATGACGTTGAGCGTGTGGCCGGACAGATCCTCAGCGGAATCCCAAGTGGTCTCGTTCCAGTCACTCAGGTGTTCCGGGATGTCGACCGGCATGTTGTTGGCCGCCTTGCAGGCCGCCACGCACGCCTTGCAGCCGATGCAAAGCGTCGAATCGTAAAGCATGCCGACGGCTTGCGGCGGCATCTCCTTCGGCGGCCTCGCAATGGCCGCCGCTTCGGTTGGCACGGCCGCCCCCGCTGCGGCGAAGCCGGCACCCATCAGGAAATCCCTGCGGTCGACGTCGGTCATGGTTAGGCTCGCTCTTTTGTCGAGTCCGGTGCGCTCTTTTTGCCTTCGCCTATCTGCTTGAGCAGCATCGCGCCGGCGCCCACCACCATGCCACCCACCACGCCAACCGCTGCCGCGGCGCCGACACTGATTCCTTGGCCCTTCTCGGCATCGACCTGCGGAAAGGCGGTCGGCGGCGTCAGGGTCTTGACCGTGGACAGCGCATGCAGCGGCTTGCGGAACGCCGTTTCCTTCTCGACGCAGCCGAAACAAGGATGCCCGGTTCCAACCGGCCACGAGCCGAAGCCGCCATCGCCAAAACCGATCGACGGGCAGTTCGCGTAGGTCTCCGGACCCTTGCACCCGATCTTGTAGAGGCAGAAGCCCTGACGGTGGCCTTCGTCGCCGAACTCAAGCGCAAAGCGTCCGGCATCGAAATGCGGCCGCCGCTCGCAGTTCTCGTGGATCAATCGGCCATAGGCGAATTTCGGCCGATTCTGTTGATCGAGTTCGGGTGGCCGATTGAAGGTCAAAAGATAGAGGACGGTCGACAGGAAGTTGTACGGGCTTGGCGGGCAGCCGGGAATATTGATCACCAGCTTGCCGGGAATAACGGTCTGCGTGCCGACCGCGCCCGTCGGGTTCGGGTCGGCCGATTGAATGCCGCCCCACGAAGCGCACGATCCGATGGCAATGACAGCGGCCGCACCCTCGGCGGCCTCGCGGACGAGCTCTACCTGAGTCTTGCCGCCGACCTTGCAGTAGATGCCGCCGTCCTTCATCGGCGTCCCGCCCTCGGTCACCAGCACATACTTGCCTTTGTGCTTCTCCATCATGGCGTGCTTGTAATCCAGCGCCTGCTTTCCGGCGCCGACGCACAGAGTGTCGTGATAATCGAGCGAGATGACGTCGAGAAGGATGGACTCCAGCGTCGGATGGTAGGACCGCAGCAGCGATTCCGTGCAACCGGTGCATTCCTGCCCGTGCAGCCAGATGACCGGCGGCCTTGCCGGCGCTATCGCCGCCTCCGCCATGCGGTGGCGTCCATGGCTAGCCCCTTTGAGAAGCGTCCATGAGACGCGTTATCAAGGGTGCCGAAACACGGCGATGACGATCGTCAATTTTTTCGCACACGCCTGATTATGCTGCGGATCGCGCTCAGATCAGGCAATCGATTTCGGCTGCGAGCGCGTCCACGCTGGGGATCGTGACCTGACGGCCGGAAAAATGGGCCACTCCGTCAGTCTCAAGTCGGCCAATAATGCGCGAAATCGTCTCGTGGCGTGTGCCGACCATCGATGCGAGGTCGCGTCGCGACACCGGTAGATCGATCGACTGCGCCCCATTTGAGTTTAGACGGCCGTGCCGCACCACCAAGACGAGCAGCAGGTGCACTAGTTTGTGGCGGTTCGACAGCGTCGCCTGACGAAAAATCATGTCGTGCGCGTGCTCGAGCTCGCCGATCGAACGTTTGAGAAACCGCAGGCCGAGCGCCGGGTTGCCGCCAAGTAGCGCCGCAATCGTCACGCGATCGATATGACACACCACGCTTGGACCCAGCGCTTCGGCGCTGGTCTTGTGCTCACTGCCAGTGAGAAATGAACGGTATCCGATGGTGTCGCCGGGATAGGCGAGCTCCAGCAGAACCGAATTACCTTTCTCATCCAGCCTCCGGATTCCAACAGTGCCGCCGGAGACGCAGTGCACGCCATCATTTGGTTCGCCTTGGGTAAAGACGAGTTCGCCGGAACCGTATTCGCGCCGACGCCGCCCGCTGGCCAGCAAGGCGCTCGCGGGTTGGTCAAGATCGTGCCAATCGCTCCGCCGTCCAACGTGGCATGCAATACAGGCTTGTCCCTCGCGCTTGAAGCAGGTTGGTGTCATCGCCCACCCTCCGCTCGATCCTACCCGAGGTGCTCTTTTTGATGCGTTGCACCTGAGTCAGCATGATGACGCCATCGACGCCAGCTGCTTTGACATAACGCAACAACATGCCGACCGACTCCCAAGGTCGTAGTGCCCCGATCGTAGCGTCCGGCAGCTTTTTGCCAGGCATCCGACGATCGCGACCCATCAGGCATTCGCCGGGAAGACGTCGCACAAAATTGACGATCATCAACGACGATCGACGCGTGTCCGGGCTAAAGGCGTAAGTGGCCGCAAGATCGGCATCGGATGCACTGCTGTCCGGGTGAAAATCATGCAACGCATTGGCTCTTATATTGCGGCCTCCATGGTTATTATGGCCGTCGTCACGGGCGTCATCTGGGCGATCAGGGTGCAGCCAGCGGGAGCGCCCGGCCTGCAGACGGCCGGGCCCTACAAGTTCAAGGCGTTGCCGGTCGGCGCCGACGGACCGCTCAGGGAATGCGTGGTATGCCATAGCGTAGAGCCCGGCGGGCCGCTTCGCGTGGGGCCGCCCCTGCATGGTATCGTTGGTGCGCGCAAAGCGCGGGCGGATTGGTTTGGCTATTCGCCGGCGCTGCGAAAGGCCGAAGGCCACTGGACTGAAGCCGACCTTGATAAGTTTCTGACTTCGCCGAGCAAGTTCCTGCCGGGCACTTCAAAGACCGTCATCGGCATTTCCGACGCCAAGGAGCGCGCGGACATTATTGCCGCTCTGAAGAACGCCCCGTAGCAATTTATGGAATTTCGAACGTTATTTGCGCTTCGCGTAGGAAGAGACGCACCGCCTTCGCACTCATGCTTTGGCCGCGGCCGATGCATGTCGGGCGATGCCGAGAGGATCGGCGCGGTCGGAAGCGCGTCGGTAGTTTCAGCAATTTGTCTGCGTTAAACGTCGTCACGGGCCGCTCCCATCTGGCGCTGGTCGCTCTTGGCTGAGGATGAGTGTTGCCGCGATAATCATTCCCGTCACTTCTTTGACCTTTCCTGAGCACATCGTGCCGCTGGAAGTTCCCAAGAGCCCTAGACTTCGTATCGGATCAGCTCACCGACGGCCGCCGCTTCCGTATCCTGACCGTCGTCGATGATTGCACGCGCGAATGCCTGGCGCTGGTGGCCGACACCTCGCTCTCCGGCGTCCGCCGCTCTCCGGCGTCCGCGTGGCGCGGGAACTGGGCGGCTCATGATCGAGCGCGGCAAGCCGGACATTGGATCAGCGACTATGGCAGCGAACTCACCAGCAACGCCATCCTAACAGAGGCCGATCAGAGCCGCGTCGCATGGCACTATATAGCGCCGGGCAAATCTACGCAGAATGCCTTCATCGAGAGCTTCAATGGTTCGCTGCGGGATGAATTGTTGAATGAGATGTTGTTCGCGTCATTGGCTCAGTGCTTCACTGCAACATAAAATAGCGGCGGACCCTTCAATGCACCGGGCTAAAAAGATCTTTCGCTTTTTGACTTGGATCAAAGCAATTTGCGACATAATCAGATCGACTGATGCTTCGCTCTTAAGGCCGAAAAACTAAGAATAAGAAAGGGAGGTAGTCATGGCAGTAATGGCATACACCCAAACTTCTGACTGCGGCACAACCTGCACGAAATGCGGAAGAAGTCTGGCTGCTGCTGCTGAATGGTTCGAAGGCATGGGTGACGGGCAAGTTCACTATCTTTGGTGCTGCACCAACTGTGGCAACAAGTTTGAAA
>JACPPB010000009.1 GCA_016191205.1 Gammaproteobacteria bacterium
AGGCCCATCCGGAGCGGGTTCTGGGTTTGGTGCTGCGCGGTATTTTCCTGTGCCGCAAAACGGACATCGACTGGTTTTATCAATACGGCGCGAGCTGCATCTTTCCCGACTACTGGCAGGATTTCATCGGCCAGATTTCCCCTGAAGAACGTCACGATCTGCTGCACGCCTACCATCGACGCCTCACCGGGGATAACGACATCATCCGCATGGCGGCTGCCAAGGCCTGGGCGCTGTGGGAGGCGCGCTGTGCCACCCATGAGCCCAACGGCCATGTCGTGGCCCGCTTCGGCAGTCCCCAGGTCGCCATCGCCATGGCGCGCATCGAGGCGCACTACTTCGTCAACGATGCGTTCATCGCCGAAAACCAGATCTGTCGCGACGCGCACCTGCTGGCGGGTATTCCCATGGTGATCGTCCACGGCCGCTACGATGTGGTCTGTCCGGTGGATCAGGCATTCACGCTTCAGCAGGCGCTGCCCCACGCGGAACTGGACATCATCCGCGACGCGGGGCACGCCTCCAGCGAACCCGGCACCCTGGATGCACTGATTCGCGCCACCGATCGCTTCGCGGGCGAGCTGTCCGGAAAATTCTAGCGTGCGCGGCCTGCTGCAACGGGTGCGGCGCGCGGCCGTCGTGGCCGGCGGCGCCGAAGTGGGCGCCATCCGGCAGGGTGTGCTGTTGCTTGTCGGCATCGCCCACGCGGATACCGTCGCAAGCGCCGATACCCTGCTCGACCGGGTACTGCGCTACCGCCTGTTTCCGGACGCCGAGGGCCGCATGAACCTCAGCCTCGCCGACATCGGTGGCGGTCTGTTGATCGTCTCCCAGTTCACCTTGATGGCCGACACCCGCAAGGGTTTGCGACCGAGCTTCACGCCCGCCGCGCCGCCGGGGCAGGCCGAGCACCTCTACAACCACTTCGTCGCGCGGGCGCGGGAGCGCCACGCGCCGGTTGCCTGCGGTGTGTTCGGCGCGGACATGCAGGTGGAGCTCGTCAACGACGGTCCGGTGACTTTGTTGCTGGAAGTGTAATGCCTACGGCCTGTTAACGCTGTCCGCGCAGCTGCGTGGCTGCCCCTCAATTCTTCCCACGTCCCGCAGCCTTCGGGCGCGGGAGACGACGAATCAGGTGAGCGCGCTCAGCCCGGCAAACTGCATTACCAGCCATTTGGTGCCGCCGCTGCGGAAGTTGACCTGGACCCGCGCCTGCGGACCGAGCCCTTCGAAACCCAGCACCACGCCTTCGCCGAATTTTTTGTGCGCGACCCGTTGCCCCAGCACGAACCCGGTGCCGTTGTCGGCGAGCTTGGCGGTGCCGGTGGAAGGGCGGGTGGCGTAGCTCACGGGCCGCGCCGCGAAGCTGACCGGCCGGGTGATGGTGGCGCGCAGGCGCACTTCTTCGAGAAGTTCTGAGGGAATGTCGCGCAGAAACCGCGACGGCGTATTGAACTGTTCGCGGCCGTGAAGGTTGCGCGTCTCGGCCCAGGTCAGATACAACTTGGTCATGGCGCGGGTGATGCCCACATAACACAGCCGCCGCTCTTCCTCGAGGCGCCCGGGTTCGTCGAGGGACATTTTGTGGGGAAACAGGTTTTCTTCCACGCCGGCCATGAACACCAGCGGAAATTCGAGCCCCTTGGCGGAATGGAGCGTCATCAATTGCACGGCGGCGGTATCGCCCTCGGCCTGGGCATCGCCCGCGTCGAGCGCGGCGGCGTCGAGAAACTGCGGCAACAGGGGTTGGTCCGGCACTTCCGGCACAAAGGCCCGGCAGGCACTGATCAGCTCGTCGAGGTTTTCGACGCGGGCGGCACCGCGTTCACCGGTTTCGCGGCGGTGGAATTCCAGCAGCCCGGTGCGCGTGAGCACCCGATCGGCCAGCTCCGCCAGATCGAAGCGATCAACGTCGGCGCGCAATTCTTCGATCAGCGCGGTGAAACCGCGCACCGCGCCGGCGGCGCGTGCCGGCAGGTCGCTGACGCCATTGCGCAACACCTGCCAAAGCGAAATGCCGCCCGCGCGGGCGACCTCGCGCAGTTGCGCGACGGTGCGCTCGCCGATGCCGCGGGTCGGCACATTGAGCACCCGCTCCACCGCCGCGTCGTCGTCGGGATTGACCAGCAGGCGCAGGTAGGCGAGGGCGTTGCGGATTTCGAGGCGCTCATAGAAGCGGTGGCCGCCATGAATCCGGTAGGGAATGGCGGCGCGCAGCAGCGCCTCCTCCAGCACCCGCGATTGCGCGTTGGAGCGGTAGAGCAGGGCGACTTCGTCGCAGCTGCCACCGGCGGCGAGCCAGACCTGGATGCGCTCGGCGATGAAGCGCGCTTCATCCTGTTCGTTGTACGCGGCGTAGACGGAAATGCGCTCGCCGCGTTCGCCGCTGGTCCAGAGTTCTTTCCCCATGCGCCCGGCGTTGTGGGCAATAACGGCATTGGCGGCATCCAGAATGGTAGCGGTGGAGCGGTAGTTCTGTTCCAGTCGCACAGTGCTCGCGCCGGCGAAGTGGCGGCTGAAATCGCGGATGTTCTCGATCCGCGCACCGCGCCAGCCGTAGATGGACTGGTCGTCGTCGCCGACCACCGTCACCCGACTCGACTCCCCGGCCAGCAGACGCAGCCAGGCATATTGAATGGCGTTGGTGTCCTGAAATTCGTCCACCAGCAGATGGCCGAAGCGCTGCTGGTAGTGGGCGAGCAGCTCCGGATGCCGCAGCCAGAGTTCGTGGGCGCGCAGCAACAGCTCGCCGAAATCCACCACTCCGCCGCGGGCGCAGGCGGCCTCGTAGTCGCGGTAGACCCCCAGCATGGCGGCGACGAAGGGGTCGCCGGTCTCCTGGATGTGCTGGGGACGCAAGCCCTCGTCTTTCTGGGCGTTGATGTACCACTGCGCCTGGCGCGGCGGCCAGCGCTCGGTGTCGAGCCCGCGCGCGACATAGACCCGCTTGATCAGCCGCAGCTGGTCGTCGGCGTCGAGGATCTGGAAATTTTCCGTGAGCCCCGCATCGCGCCAGTGGGTTTTCAACAGGCGGTGGGCCAAACCGTGGAAAGTGCCGACCCACATGCCTTGCGCGGCCATGCCCAGCAGATCGGCGAGGCGCTCGCGCATCTCCCGCGCGGCCTTGTTGGTGAAGGTGACGGCGAGGATGCCATGGGGCGAAACCCCCGCGCCGCGCACCAGCCAGGCGATGCGGTGCACCAGCACCCGGGTCTTGCCGCTGCCGGCGCCGGCCAGCACGATCAGGTGGCCGGCATCGTGGGCAACCGCCGCGCGCTGGGCGTCGTTGAGGGGATCGAGAATGGGGGACAGGTTCATTGCGGGATTCTAACAAACGCCACCCGCAATTAATGGTTTTGGTGGCGCCGCGACGCGAAACGAGGGCCAACCTGCGCCGCTGCGGCCCGCTGGCGCTCGCCGGGAATAAACTACAATCGCGCCAGTGCGCGACGGAGTAGCCGGTGAAGCCCGCCGAATTGACACGAACCATCAACGCCGCACTGCCCACTCTGCGCAAGGCCGAACGCAGGGTGGCCGACTATGTGCTGATCGATCCGGAACAGGTGGTGCGCATGCGCATCGTCGATCTGGCGCGCCACGCCGGGGTCAGCGAGCCGACGGTGGTGCGCTTTTGCCGCGCGGTCGGCTGCGGCGGCTTTCAGGATTTCAAGCTCGCCCTGGCCCAGCAACTGGCGGCCAGCCCCGGCTTCGGCCAGATCGCCGTCACCGATACCGATTCGGTGCGCGAGTACACCGACAAGGTGTTCGATACCACGGTGGACAATCTGCTCAAGGTCCGCGACAGCCTGGACCCGCAAATGCTCGATCGCGCCATCCGCGCGCTGTGCGCGGCGCGGCGGGTGGAGTTCTACGGCTTCGGCGCCTCGGCTCCCGTCGCCTTCGACGCCCAGCACCGGTTTTTCCGCCTGCGCCTGGCCACCGCCGCCTATTCCGATCCCCACCTGCAGAACATGTCGGCCACGTCGCTGGAGCCGGGCGACGTCGTGGTCGCATTTTCACAGTCGGGCCGCACCCGGGCGCTGCTCGACTCGATCAAACATGTGAAAAAACATGGTGCCATCGTGATCGGCCTCGCGCCCGGCCACACGCCGGTGGCCGCCGCCGCCACCATCCCCATTGCCATCGACGTCAAGGAAGATTTCCAGCTCTACACGCCGCTGTCATCGCGCATCGCGCATCTGGTGGTAATCGATGTGCTGGCCATCGGCGTCGCGCAGCGCAAAGGCCCCGAACTCGAAGACCATCTGGTGCGCATCCAGGAGGGATTGCGCAGCCTGCGCACCAGTTGACTGGCGCGCCACTGCATGCTGTACGCTGTTGCCCCTTCGGGCGATCCACCGATCGCACTACGCGATCCTGGAGAAACACTATTGCGTCGTATCATTCGAAACAGCCCTGATCTCCGCTAATCACACCAACCGATGAGGCCCATGATGGATTATTTGCTTCTCAACCTACGCGCTGCATTGACGTTCTTGATCGCCGCAACGCTTTCGGCCGTCGCATCCGCCGCAACCTTCCCCGGCCCGGCGCCTTGCGACACCACATTGCAGGCGTGCATCGATGGCGCTGCGGCGGGCGACACCATTGAGCTGGCCATCAACACCGAGATCCTCGAAGTGGTTACGGTCGATAAATCCCTGACCATTGGCCCGGCGGCGGGATTTACACCGATCCTGCAAGGTCTTTTTACGATTGCGACCACCACCAATGTAGATGTCACCGTACAGGGCATTACCGTTACCCTCCTGTTGGAGGGGCGCTTGGGTTTCGGTGGCGGGAATCTGACCTTCCGCGTTTTGAACAATGACATCAACGCCAGCCAACGCAGCGCCATCGCCGTCGGCGATGGCTCCGCAGCCGGAACCTACGGCACCAAAACCGCCATCATCACCGGCAATCGCATCACGCAATCCGCCGGAGCCTTCGGCAGTTGTGCCACGGCCATTTCCATCGTCGGAACCTCCGCTGGGTTTGACGCCACCATCACTGACAATCAGATTATCGCCACCGATTTGTCGCAGTGTGGCGGCATTGAGGCCGTGGTCGGTGCGGGTCCGTCAGGTACCGCGCTCATTGATCGCAACCGCATCACTGGCAGCAATTTCGACTATGGTATTGAGGCCCGCAATTTTGGTGCTAACCCAGGCGATCCGGCCGGATTGATCACGGCACAAATATCCAACAATCTCGTCACCGGCCAGAACGGCAATGTGGGCGCGCCCGGCAGCATTGTTATTTCCGCGGACGGCAACAATGCTCTGGCCGACGTCCAAGTGGTCAACAACACCCTCGCCAGCGGTCGCACCGGCATTTTGGTAAGCGCACGCACCGATTTGGGCGCCAACATTACCGGTGGGCTCTACAACAATATCGTGGCGTTCATGAGCTCGTACGGGGTGGGCATAGATACCGGCTTGTCCGGTTTTTTGAACAGCCACAACTTGCTGTTTGGCAACAGCGCTCCCAGCGACTTCACCCCCGGCCCCGGAACACGTACCGGCAATCCGGCATTTGTGGATGCCACCGGCGGAAACTATGCCCTGCTGCCCAGTTCCGACGCTGTCAATGTCGGGCTGGACTCCGCGCTGCCCGCGGCATTTACTCTGGACCTGCCGGGCGGGCCACGGCGGATTGCGATCATCGACATCGGCGCTTTTGAATCTTCAACCGCGCTGCCCATCCCAACCTTGAGCAACGCTATGCTGTGGTTGCTGGGAGCTTTGTTGCTCCTGGCAGCAGCGGCGCGCGGCCCGATGTGGCCACGACGCCGATCAGTTGGTTAGTTTGGGCAACCCCCTCCCGATACAGGAATCCCCAATGATCACCAAGCAACTCACCGCCAAACTGCACGTCGCCGGCCAGATCACGGCAGACGACGTGAAGCAGGCTGCCGCCCAGGGCTTCACCGCCATCATCAACAACCGCCCCGACGGCGAAGAGCCCGGGCAGCCGCCGGCGGCCGAGATCGCGGCTGCCGCGAAGGCCGCCGGCCTCGCCTATGTTCATCAGCCGGTCGTCGGCAGCAATATCAGCGACGCCGATGTCGGTACCTTTGCGCGGCTGGTCGCGGAAACACCCGGCAAGATCCTCGCCCACTGCCGTACCGGCACCCGCTGCACCATGCTCTGGATGCTGTCCCGGGCCGGCACCCAGCCAGCGGACGAGTTACTCGCTACCGCACGCGCCGCGGGTTACGATCTGGAGGCGCTGCGCTCCCGACTGGCGCGCTGAGCGGCGGAAACCGGGCAAACGCTGCTCGTCAAACATTCCTCCCCAGGAAGCGAGAGAACAACCTATGAGCATCGTGCAAGAGTTCAAGGAATTCGCGGTCAAGGGCAATGCCGTCGATATGGCAGTCGGCATCATCATCGGTGCCGCCTTTGGGAAGATCGTGTCGTCCGTCGTGGGCGATGTCGTCATGCCGCCGATCGGCATGCTGCTGGGCGGCATGGACTTTTCCGCCCTGGCACTGACCCTGAGTCCCGCCACGGCCGACACCCCGGCGGTCGTTATCGGCTACGGCAAATTCATTCAGACCCTGGTGGATTTCATCATTGTGGCGGTTGCCATTTTCATGCTGGTAAAAGGCATCAACGCGCTCAAACGCAAGGAAGCGGCGGAACCCGCCGCCCCGGCCGAGCCCTCCGCCGAACAAAAACTGCTCGCCGAAATACGGGATCTGTTAAAGCAGTCGCGCTAACAGTGCCGAGGGGTAAACCCTTGCGCCACCCCGGGGCACGATTCCCGCGGAACGTGTTCCGGGACATACCCGAACAATCGCGTCACGCGGCAGCTCATCTGCGTCGCGTTCGCCGCGCCATCGACGCACGCATGCCGGACAGAAACTCCGGCGCGCGCGCAAACAACAGCGCGGCCACCGCGGTATTCAACAGCGCCAGCGTCAGGAAGAAGCCTGGCATACCGAGCCCCGCGACGCCGAGCAGCAGGATACCCAGAACGCTGGCGGCGACCATGAACAGCGCATTCAGGATGTTGTTGAAGGCGATGACCCGGGCGCGTCGGTCAGGCTCCGTGTGCGCCTGGACATGGGCATAGAGCGGCACGACATAGAGGCCGCCCGACAACCCGAGCAACAGGATATCGGTCAACACGCGCAGCATCGGCAGGTGCTCCGACAGCGCCAGCGGGCCCAACCGCTGCGTCCCGGCCGCGACCATCGCGGCGGCCTGGGACAAATCCAGACCAAACAGACTCAGGCCAATGGCGCCGAGGGGGACCAGGCCAATCTCGATCCGCGGACCGCTCAGCCGCGCGCAGAGCAAGGCGCCGGCGGCAACACCCACGACGAAAACGGACAGCAGCAGGGCAATCACCGGCGGCGTGCCGCCGAGCACCGACATCGCGAAATGGGGCATCTGGGTGAGGTAACTCGCACCCAGCGCCCAGAACCAGGAAATGCCGAGGATGGCAAAAAAAACGGTTCGCTGCGGCGCGATCCCCCGATAAAGCGCCACCAGTTGTCGCAGCGGATTCCAGTCCAGCGGCAATCCCGGTGCCGCCGCCGGCGCCGCCGGAATCTCGCGACTGGCGAACCAGCCCAACAGCGCAACCAGTATGATCGCCGCGCCGATACCCGCCGCCGGATCGGGGCGGCCCGCCAGCAGGGTGCCGCCGATGGTCCCCAGCAGAATGGCGACGAAAGTGCCCATGCCCACCTGGGCGTTGCCTGCCACCAGTTCCTCGGCATGGAGATGCTGGGGAATGATCGCGTACTTGAGCGGCCCGAAGAATGCCGAGTGCGTGCCCATCGCGAACAGCAGCGCCAACAGCGGCCCCCACGCCCGCATCTGAAAGGCGAGCGCGGCCAGTACCATGATCATTATCTCTGCCAGTTTGATCCAGCGGATCATCCGCGCCTTGTCGTACTTGTCGGCGAGCTGGCCGGCGAGCGGCGAGAACAGAAAGAACGGCAGGATGAACAATCCCGCCGCCAGATTGACCAGCGTATCCACCCGTTCACCGGCGACGGCGCCGCTGACCAGCAACACCAGCAGCGCGTTCTTGAACAGGTTGTCGTTGCAAGCGCCACCGAACTGGGTCAGAAAAAACGGCAGAAAACGACGCTGCCGCAGCAGGGCAAACTGACTGCGACGCGGGTGATCAGGGGCTTTCCCGGCATCCGTTGGCGCAGGCGGCAGGCTCACACAGACCGCCCATTCCGTCCGGCGCGCGCCGGGCGTGCCGCCGCCGCGCTCGCGAGTCCAGCTTCGCTATCGGCGACGTCACGACGACCGACATCATTCATCGCTGTACCGCGCTGCCCGTTTTTCCAGAAACGCCGCCGCGCCTTCCTCCAGAAAGGGGCCGAGACACATCACCTGCCCGCGATCCTCCAGGGCGATCACGGCCTCCAGGCTGCCGGCATCCTGGGACAGGTTGAGCCCCTCCTTGGTCAGGCGCAGACCCAGCGGCGACATGGCCGTCATCTCGGCGGCGAGCGTCCGTCCGGCGTCTTCCAGCGCATCCGCCGCCATCACGTCCGACACCAGGCCGATGCGCACGGCGCGCTCGGCATTGACGAAGCGGCCGGTCATCATCATTTCGGCCGCGTTGGTGGCGCCCACCGCGCGGGGCAGGAAATAACTGATGCCGACGTCGCAGCCGGTGAGGCCGATTTTCGCCATCGCCACATTGAAGCGCGCGTTGTCGGCGGCGTAGCGCACGTCGGACGCGAGCGTAAACGCGATGCCCGCGCCAGTGGCCGCGCCCTGCACCAGCGCGATGATGGGCTGCGGGCAGCGCCGCATGCGCAGGATGATCTCCGCCACCCGCCGCTGGCCGCGCGCGCCGGCCGCCACGCTGGTGGTGAAATCGCCGGCTTCATTCAGGTCGAGGCCGGCGCAGAAATGTTTGCCGGCGCCGCGCAACACCACCACTCGCACGGCGTGATTGAAATAGAGGCCACCGAAGTAATCGAGCAACTCGTCCATCATCGCCCGGTTGAGGGCGTTGAACTGTGCCGGCCGGTTCAGTGTCAGCCAATCGACACCGTCGCGGTGTTCGACGGTCAAAGTTGCGTAGGATGGTTGCGCCTTGGTCATGACTTGCTCCCGGATGTCGTGTGGTGACGGGAGAATATCAGGAATGCCAGACACTCCGGATCCGCTCCGTTGCCGCGGTTACAATGGCCCGCCTGACCGGGAGCTTGTCCATGTCGCGCCTGTTTACGCCGCACCTTACTCCGACGGCGCTGGCCATCGCGTTCCTCTGCTGCGTGGCGTTGCGGGCCGCGGCCGCCGACCCCGGTCCCTGGACGGTCAATGTCTATTTCGAAAACGATCTCTTCGATGAAACCGACCAGAACTACACCAACGGCATACGTCTGTCCTGGATTTCGCCGGATACCACGTCCTACCAGAACGACCCGGCATTCCCTTCCTGGTTACGCGAAGCCAACCGGCATCTCCGCCTGCTGCACAGCAACGATCCCGGGCTCCAACACAATCTGGTGGTAAGCGTCGGACAGCTGATGTTTACGCCCGACAACGTGCAGGCGACGGCGCCGGTACCCGATCAGCGGCCCTATGCCGGCTACCTCTATGGCGGCATCGCCTATCACACCCGCAGCGACTGGCGGCTGGATGTAATGGAGCTCGATCTCGGCATCGTGGGTCCGTCCGCGCGTGCGCATGAGACACAGAACTTCATCCACCACATGCGCGGTTTCGACACCTACAACGGCTGGGACAACCAGTTGCGCGACGAGCCGACGGTGCAGCTGCTGTACGAAAAGAAACGTCGGCTGGCCCGGACCACCTGGAGTGGCGGTTTCGGGCAGGACTTCATCGGCCATACGGGCGTCAGCCTGGGCAATGTCGCGACTCACTTCAATTTCGGCGGCGAATACCGCATCGGCTGGGACCTGCCGGACGATTTCGGCACCTCCGCCGTGCGCGCCGGCGGCGACAACAGCGCCCCCGGCCGCAACGGACCGCGCCGCCGCGGTGGGGCGCGGGTGTACGGACTGCACGCCTTCCTCGCCCTGGATGCCCGGCTGGTGGCGCGGGATATGTTTCTCGATGGCAACACCTTCAGGGATAGCGCCAGTGTCGACAAGAAAGCTGCGGTCGCCGACCTTGCCACGGGGGTAAGTTTTCTTGCCGGACGCTGGAAAGTCTCCTATGCCAACATACTCCGGACCCGCGAGTTCGACGGCCAGCCCCATCCCCATCGCTATGGCTCCATCAGCCTGTCTTACAGCCTGTGACGGCAACATCAGCCAAGATCGATCCCCGGCGTGCGCTGCCGCGCTGGCAGCGGCAGACCCGCGCGCCGCTAACGATTCCGCCGCCGTGGCAACCCTGGCTGCTCGACCAGGGCTCGCTCACCGCCCGCCTGGTGGCGGCGAGCGGTGGTGCTTTCCGCGTGGAGGTGCTGGCGCAGGCGCTGCGTCGACCTTCGCGGGAGGAGCGCATCGCGCTCGACCTGCCTGCACGCCAGGTCGCGCTGGTGCGCGAAGTGTTGCTGCGCGGGCGCGATGAGCCCTGGGTCTATGCCCGCAGCGTAATACCGCTTGCGGTATTGCACGGCCGCTATGGCTTTCTGCGCCGCCTGGGCACCAAGCCCCTGGGCGCACTGCTGTTTCGGGATGCCGGAATCCGTCGCGGAGCCATCGAAGTGACACGACGAGCGCCACCGCGATTTCTGTCCACCGTCGTGGAAGACGGACCCGCCTGGGTACGCCGTTCCTTGTTTTATCTGGACCGGCAGCCGTTGTTGGTGGCGGAAATGTTTTTGCCGGGCTTCAGCCCCTAAACTGTCGCCATATCCGTCCGGATTTCGCCATGCAGACCGCACTTCAGCGTATGCCCGATTTCGCACGCCTGATGCGGCTCGACCGCCCCATAGGCACTCTGCTCCTGCTGTGGCCGACCCTGTGGTCGCTGTGGTTTGCCGCCGGAGGCATGCCCGACCTGGATGTGCTGACGATCTTTGTGCTGGGCGTGGCGCTCATGCGCGCCGCTGGCTGCGTGATCAACGACTATGCGGATCGCAATATCGATGGCGCGGTAGCCCGCACCCGGGATAGGCCACTCGCCACCGGCCGGATAACGCCGCGCGAGGCGTTGCGGCTCTTTGTGGGACTCTGTCTGATGGCTTTTCTGCTGGTGCTGCTCACCAACCGGCTGACCGTGCTGCTGTCTTTGGGCGGCGCGGCGCTCGCGGCCCTGTACCCCTTCGCCAAGCGTCACACCCATCTGCCCCAGTTCGTGCTGGGCGCCGCCTGGGCCTGGAGCATTCCCATGGCCTTTGCCGCCCAGACCGGAACCGTGCCGACCGCCGCCTGGTCGCTCTACGCCGGCGTGGTGCTCTGGACCGTGGCTTTCGATACCTACTACGCCATGGTGGATCGCGATGACGACCTCAAGCTCGGGGTGAAATCCACCGCCATTCTGTTTGGCACCGACGACCTGCTCATCATCGGCGCGCTTCAGGTGCTGGCGCTGCTGGCCTTCGCGCTTGCCGGCAGCAGTTTTGGTCGCGGCCTCTGGTATTACCTGGGGCTGGGCGCGATGGCGCTGTGGTTTTTTCACCAGCACCGGTTGGCCCGCCAGCGCGACCGCGGCGGGTGTTTCCGCGCCTTTCTCGGCAACAACCGGGCCGGCGCCACGCTCTTTCTGTTTATGCTGCTCGATTACCATTGGCCGCTGGGTCCGGGCTGACGACGGCGATTGGTGCCTCTGGCTGTCATAATGCTGACATGAGGCGGTCATCCAATGAGCTGCGGAAATTGCGAGGAGCAAAAGCGCCATGGCTGACGCCCGAATTCTGGTAGTAGATGATGAACCCGCCATTCGCGACATGATCGCGGTGGCGCTGGAAGTGGCAGGCTTCGAATGCCTGCACGCCGAAAACGCCCGCGCCGCCCACGCGCTGATCATCGACAAGCAGCCGGATCTGGTCCTGCTCGACTGGATGATGCCGGAAACCAGCGGGCTGGAATTGCTGCGCCGCCTGCGCCGCGACGAGTTGACCGCGAATTTGCCGGTGATCCTGCTCACCGCCAAGACTGAAGAGGACAATCAGGTTCAGGGGCTCGATGCCGGCGCCGACGATTACATCGCCAAACCCTTTTCACCGCGTGCGCTCATTGCGCGGATTCGCGCCCTGCTGCGCCGCCGCGAGCAGGGTGCCAGCGAGACACCCATCGAGGTGCAGGGCCTGGTCTACGATCCGGTGAGCCATCACGTGACCCGCGCCGGCGTGCCGGTTGCCATGGGGCCGACGGAATACCGGCTGCTGGGATTTTTTCTGACTCACCAGGACCGCGTCTACTCCCGCGACCAGATTCTCAGCCACGTCTGGGGCGGCAACGTGTACATGGATGAGCGCACCGTCGATGTCCATATCCGCCGCCTGCGCAAGGCGCTCGGCAGCCATGACCGCTTCATCCAGACCGTGCGCGGCGCCGGCTACCGGTTTTCCGAGAAACTGGTTGTCAGCTAGTGTTCACTCCGGGCCTGCGCAGTGAACTGCAACGCATCGCCCTGTTGGCGGTGCTGCTGGTCGCCGCCGGCTATTTCAACGGCTATTCGCTGTTGACCCTGATTGCCGGCGGCAGCCTCTACATGCTCTGGACCCTGCACCGGATCCACCGCCTCAACCGCTGGCTGGCGGCGGGCGGACGTGACTTTCCGCCGCCGGCGTCCGGCGTCTGGGGCGAAGTCTCCGACCACCTTTACCGGCTGCGCCAGCGCAACAACCGCCATCGCCAGGATCACCTCAACCTGCTCACCCGGATACGGCGGATCACCGACGCCCTGGACGAGGGCATCGTGATTCTCGACGCCGACCGCGCCCTGGAATGGTGGAACCCGGCGGCGGCAAAACTGCTGAGCCTGCAGCGCGGCGACGAAGGCGCGCCCATCATCAACCTGGTGCGGGCACCCGCCTTTGTCGCCTTTATCCGCGCGGGTCTCTTCACCGAGCCCGTGGAACTGGAAGCTCCCAGTGATCCGAACCAGGTTTTGCAGTTCAGTGCCAACCACTTCGGCAACAATGAAGTGGCGCTGGTGGTGCAGGATATTTCCCGCCTGCGCCATCTCGAACAGATGCGCAAGGAGTTCGTGGCCAATATTTCCCATGAGCTGCGCACACCGCTGACAGTCCTCACCGGGTATCTGGAGACCCTGGGCGACAGCGACGCCGAAGTCCCGGCAAGCTGGCGGCAGGCGCTCGGGCAGATGAACGAGCAGACCCGGCGCCTGACGCTGCTCACCGAGGATCTGGTGACCCTGTCGCAACTGGAGTCCACCGCCCTTCCCGCGCGCACCGAACCGGTGCCGCTGCAACCCCTGCTCGGCGGGATCGTCGCGAACGCGCGCGCGCTCGGCGGCAGCGCGCACCACTTCGAACTGGACTGCCCCGACACTCTGATCGCCCAGGGCGCGGCCCGCGAGCTGCACAGCGCCTTCGCCAACCTGGTCTACAACGCAGTCAAACACAATCCGCAGGGCTGCACGATCCAGGTGCGCGCGGGCAGTGACAACGGCCGTCTGTGGGTCGAGGTGAGCGACAACGGTATCGGCATCGATGCGCGCCACCTGCCCCGTCTCACCGAACGCTTCTACCGCGTCGAGGGCAGTCGCGCCAGCAGCTCCGGCGGCACCGGTCTCGGTCTCGCCATCGTCAAGCACTCGCTGTTGCGCAACGGCGGGCATCTGGAAATCCGCAGCACCCCCGGCAAGGGCAGCACCTTTCGCTGCGAGTTCGAACCTGTACCGACACGGTGCTAGAGCCGGTGTCCGATTACCCTTTTCTGAAGCCCGAATTTCTGTCCGCGCTGGAAGACAGCGGCAGCGCTACCGCCGCCACCGGCTGGGAACCGCGCCACCTCGGCAGTGTGGATGGCGCCCTGTTCATGCCGCTGTATGTAAAGACCCACTCCTACGGAGAGTACGTCTTTGACTGGGCCTGGGCCAATGCCTACCATCGCAGCGGACTGGCTTACTACCCCAAGCTGGTGACCGCAATCCCGTTTTCGCCGATTACCGGCCCGCGCCTGCGGCTCGCCACCGGCGCCAATACCGAGTGGGCGGCCACGACGCTGCTGGCGGCGGTGGCCGAAGCCGCGGAAGCGACCGGCGCCAGCAGCTGGCATCTGTTGTTTCCCGATGCGGCCACCCGCGCGCTGTTACGCGGTCGCGGCCTGCTGGAACGCACCGGCGTGCAATTTCACTGGCACAACCAGGGTTACGAAAGCTTCGAGCACTTCCTCGCGGGACTGGCGTCGCGCAAGCGCAAGATGATGCGCCGCGAGCGCGGCACGGTTGCGGATCAGGGCCTGACCGTCACCATGCTCGAAGGTCCCGCAATCGGCGCGGAGTTGTGGTCGTTCTTCCATGGCCTGTACCAGAACACCTACGCCAAACGCAGCGGCAATGGCGGCTACCTGACGCCGGACTTCTTTCGCCGCATCGGGGCAACCCTGGCGCATCAGATTGCCATGGCGGTCGCCTACGCTGCCGGCAAACCGGTGGCCGCCGCTCTTTATTTTCATGATGGGGAGACGCTCTACGGCCGCTACTGGGGTTGCGTCCGGGAATACGAGTGCCTGCATTTCGAGCTCTGTTGCTACCAGGGCATCGACTACGCGATCCGGCGCGGTCTGACGAAATTCGACGCCGGTGCCCAGGGCGAGCACAAGATTGCCCGCGGTTTCGCGCCAGTCGAAACCTGGTCGCTGCATTGGATTCGCCATCGCGGCTTCGCAACCGCCATTGCCGACTTTCTGGCGCGGGAGCGCGAACACAATCAGGAGTACATGGCCGCCGCCCGGGCGCAGTTGCCCTATCGCCAGGACAGTCAGCGGGAGAGCTGAGGTGGCTTCAGGAATCGCGCCGCCAGACCAGCAAGCGGTTGTTGGCCGGCATCGCGTTGTCTTCCCGCAGTGCGAGTCCCGCGCTCGCCGCAAGCTCCACCACCGCCTCGAAATCGCGAATGCCCTGGTGTGGAGCGCAGGCCTTCAGCCACTGGTCGAAACGGGCGTTGCTGGCCGATGTGTACGCGCCACCGTAATTGAAGGGCCCATAGACGGCGAGGACGCCGCCCGGGACCAGCACGCCGGGCAAGCCGGCAAAGAACGCCTGCACGGCGCTCCAGGGCATGATGTGCAAGGTGTTGGCGGTGAACAGGCCATCGACCGGCGTGACACCCCAATGTGGCGCGCGGACGTCGAGTGCGATGGGCCGCAGCAGATTGGGCGCGGGTTCGGCTTCCCGCCACTGTTCAATCCCCGGAAGGTTTTCCGGGACGTCGCTCGGCTGCCAGCGCAGTTGCGGCAGGCGGGGCGCGAAGTGGACGGCGTGCTGACCGGTGCCACTGCCAATTTCGAGCACAGTCCGACAAGAGGCAAACACCTGTTCCAGCACCGCAAGAATGGGCGCCTTGTTGTTCTCGCAGGCCTGCGAAAAGGGCTTCTCCACGCTGCTCAACCTCGTTTTCCGGCCACACACCGGCATTCCCCGCAGCGAATTTGCCGCTACCATTGCGATCCTGTGCCCACGACGGAACCCCGGTGGCGACGCGCGGGTCATTATAGCCAGCCACCATCGGCCGCCAGTCCAGGAGTACCTCGCTTGACCGCCGTCAGATTCGCACTGCTTGTCACCCTGTCGCTCGGCATCGGCGCCTGCGCCACCAATCCGGTCACCGGCCGCGAAGAACTTTCGCTGGTCTCGGGCAGCGAGGAAATCGCCATCGGCGAACGGCAGTATGGCCCAGCCCAGCAATCCCAGGGTGGACCCTACTACCTCGATCCCAGGCTGCAGGATTACGTGCGGTCGGTAGGTAACCGGCTCGCGGCCGGCAGCGACCGGAAACTGCCCTATGAGTTCGTGGTGCTGGACAACCCGGTGCCCAACGCGTGGGCGCTGCCGGGTGGCAAGATCGCGGTGAACAGCGGATTGCTGCTGCAACTTCGCGACGAGGCCGAGCTGGCCGCCGTGGTCGGCCACGAAATCGTCCACGCCGCCGCGGGTCACAGTGCCAGCCAGATGAGCAAGGGCTCGCTGATCAATCTGGGCGCGGAACTGCTCGGAGTCGCGGGACAGCAAGCGGGGCTCGGCAATTTGGGCGGGCAGGCCGCACAACTCGGCGCCGGTGCCTGGATGGCACATTACAGCCGCAGTGCGGAGCTCGAAGCCGACGCTTACGGCATGGATTACATGGCGCGCGCCGGCTACGACCCGCAGGCCGCCGTCGAGGTGCAGGAAACCTTCGTGAAACTGGCCGCGGGTGGCAACTCCGATTTCATCAGCGGGCTGTTCGCCAGCCACCCGCCGTCGCAGGAGCGGGTCAACGCCAATCTGCGCCGCGCCCAGAACTTCCCCCCCGGCGGTACCCGCAACGCGGAAGCCTACCAAAGCGCCACCGCGCGGTTGCGCAAGGATGCTCCCGCCTACGAAGCGGAGACGAACGCGTTGGCAGCCCTGAAGCGCAAGGATGCCTCTGGCGCCATTAACGCGCTGGATCAGGCCATTGCCATCGAGCCCGGCGAAGGCCGCTTCTGGGAGTTGCGCGGTCACGCCCGGGCGATGCTGAAACAATGGCCGGACGCCGACGCCGATTTCACCGCCGCGATCAGTCGCAATCCCGGCTACTTCCGCCACCACCTGGTGCGCGGGGCACTCAGATTCGAGCGCAAACAGTACCAGGAGGCGCAGCGCGATCTGGAGGAAAGCCGCCGGCTACTGCCGACGCCGCTCGCCAGCCTGTATCTGGGGGAAATTGCGGAGGCGAACGGTGCCATCCGCCAGGCCGACACCTACTATCGGGAAGCGGCAGCCGACAATGGCGCCGTCGGCCAGCGGGCGCGGGAGCACCTGGGCGCCGTCCGCTGACAGGCGGTATCCGCTCAGTCCTGTTCGTCGGGATGAACGTGACGAATGTCCTTGCCTTCCACCAGAAATACGATGTGTTCGCAGATGTTTTTGGCGTGATCGCCGATACGTTCCAGCGCGCGCAGTGCCCAGAGCACATTCATGACCCGGGAGATGCTGCGGGGGTCTTCCATCATGTAGGTGACCAGCTCCCGCACCGCGGAGCGGTAGTCGAGATCGATCTGCTTGTCCTTGGCCATGGTTTCGCGCGCGGCCTGGGCGTCGAAGCGACTGAAGGCATCCAGACAGCCGCGCAAGGTTTCGCGCACACCGTTGGCGATATGCCGTGCCTCGACGTAGCCGCGTGGTGCCAGCCCTTCCTCGCTGAGCCCGATCGCCATTTTGGCGATGCGCTGGGCTTCGTCACCGATGCGCTCGAGGTCGCGCACCGAGCGGCTCACCGCCAGGATCATCCGCAAGTCGGTTGCCGCCGGCTGGCGGCGGGCAATGGTGGTAGTGCAGGCATCGTCGATGATGAGCTCCATTTCATCGATTTTTTTCTCGGCTTCAAGTACCTGCATCGCGAGCTCGCTGTCCGCGAGCTCCAGCGCCATCATGGCATCGTGAAGTTGTTTCTCCACCATGCCGCCCATCGCCAGGGTCTGGCTTTTGAGATGCTCCAGATCGGCGTTGAACTGGCGCGAGATGTGCTGGTCGAGCGACACTTTTTCCATAACGACCTCCTCAGCCGAAACGTCCAGTGATGTAGGCCTCGGTTAATTCATGCTGCGGCGAGGTGAACACCATCTGAGTATCGTTCACTTCGATCAGCTTGCCGAGATGAAAGTAAGCGGTGCGATGCGAGACCCGGGCCGCCTGCTGCATCGAGTGCGTGACGATGGCGATGGTGTAATTTTCCGCCAGCTCCGCGATCAGTTCTTCGACCCGCGCGGTGGCGATGGGATCCAGCGCGGAACAGGGTTCGTCCATCAGGATCACTTCCGGATTGATGGCGATTGCGCGGGCGATGCACAGCCGCTGCTGTTGACCGCCGGACAGGCCGGTGCCGGGCTGGACGAGGCGATCCTTTACCTCTTCCCACAGACCCGCCTTGCGCAGGCTGCCCTCGACGACTTCATCGAGCTCGATACGCCGACTTGCCAGTCCGTGCAGTTTCGCGCCGTAGGCAACGTTGTCGTAAATGCTTTTCGGAAAGGGATTGGGCTTCTGAAATACCATGCCAACCCGCGCCCGCAGCGCCACCGGATCCATTTTCGGCGCGTAGATGTCCTCGTCGTCGAGCAGAAATTCCCCGGTGACGCGACAACCGACCACCGTGTCGTTCATGCGGTTCAGGGCGCGCAGAAAAGTGGACTTGCCGCAGCCCGAGGGACCGATCATGGCGATGACCTGATTGCGGCCGATATCCAGCCCGACGTCGAAGATCGCCTGTTTCTCGCCGTAGTAGACATTCACGTTGCGGGTCCGCATCTTGGCGGCGTCGACGAAAGGTTTGCCCGTCGTACGCTGGGTCAGCAGCTCGCTCAGCTCGGTAACGCGGTGGCGGCCCGGCGCTGCCGCCGCCGACGCTGAATCCAGTGCTGCCGTGGTCATCTCGCTGCCTCCTTCACCAGCGCCGTTCAAGGCGCTTGCGCAATACTACTGCCAATGCATTCATCAAGGTGAGAAACGCCAGCAACACCATGATGGCGCCGGAAGTTTTCTCGACAAACGCGCGCTCGGGACTGTCTGCCCACAGGAAAATCTGCACCGGAAGCACCGTGGCAGGGTCCGTGAAGCCGTGCGGTATATCAACGATGAACGCCACCATGCCGATCATCAGCAGCGGGGCGGTTTCGCCGAGCGCGCGGGCCATGCCCAGGATGGCTCCGGTCAGCATGCCGGGCATGGCCAGCGGCAGTACATGGCCAAGTACCACCTGCATGCGGGACGCACCGACACCGAGCGCCGCTTCCCGGATTGACGGCGGCACGGACTTGATGGCAGCGCGGCTGGAGATGATCACGGTCGGCAACGTCACCAGGGCAAGCACCACGCCGCCCAGTACGGGCGCCGAGCGCGGCATGTGAAAAAAGTTGATGAACACCGCGAGGCCCAACAAGCCGAAGATGACGGACGGTACCGCCGCCAAATTATTGATGTTGACTTCAATGAAATCGGTCCAGCGGTTTTGCGGCGCGAACTCCTCCAGATAAATTGCCGCGGCAACACCGATCGGAAAGGACAGCAACAGGGTGATCGCGAGGGTCAGCAGGGAGCCTTTGACTGCACCGCCGATGCCGGCCTGCTCGGGCTCGCGGGAATCCCCCCGGGTAAAGAAATCAAGATTGAAGCGGAGGGCGATTTCGCCCTTCTCGAGCAGACTGTCCACCCATGCAAGCTTTCTCTCACTCATTCTGCTGGTGAACTCGGCGCCGCCGCCACGGCTTTTGAACCAGGCGTCGATATCGTCGTCGGCGAGCAGCCAGAGCGTCTCGCTGGCACCCAGCAACGCGGGGTTGGCCCGCAAACGATCCTGCAACTCGTAGCCGGCAGCGTTGCTGATGAGCGCGCTGAGCTCCCGCCGCTCGGCACGCTCCACGGGCGCGCCGAAGCGCTGGTGCAGCGCCTGGCGCACCACCGCCTCGTAGTCACCGAGCGCCAACGCCGCCGGATCGGTGGCGCTGGCGATGCCGAGCACGTCCGGATCGTAATGGACTCGCAACTGCACATAGGTCTGCCGAAAAGCCCCGTGACCCTTGCCAATGATGTCGGTGAGGAGGAGCAGCACCGCGAGCAGACCGAAGGAGACCGCCGCGATGCCGTACAGCCGGAATCGCCGCTCCGCGCGGTAGCGGCGTTTGAGACTGGCGCGGATGATCTCCGCCGTGGAAGCCTTGCGCTCAGTCATAGAGCTCCCGATATTTTTTCACGATGTACAGTGCGATCACATTGAGCAGCAGCGTGATCAGAAACAGCATAAGCCCCAGCGCAAAGGCAGCGAGGGTTTTCGGGCTATCGAACTCCTGGTCCCCCACCAGCAGGGTCACGATCTGGACCGTAACCGTGGTCACCGCTTCCAGTGGATTGAGCGTGAGTTTCGCCGCCATCCCCGCCGCCATGACCACAATCATGGTCTCGCCAATGGCGCGCGAGGCGGCCAGGAGCACACCGCCGACGATGCCGGGCAGGGCAGCGGGGATGATCACTTTCTTCACGGTTTCGGAGCGGGTCGCACCCAGCGCCAGCGAGCCATCGCGCAGACTGCGAGGCACCGCCGTGATGACGTCATCGGCGAGCGACGAGACAAAGGGGATGATCATCACGCCCATCACCAGACCCGCGGCCAATGCGCTTTCGGACGAAACTGAAAGCCCCAGGCTCGCGCCCAGATCGCGGATAAAAGGCGCCACCGAAAGCGCCGCAAAGAAGCCGTAGACCACGGTCGGCACCCCGGCAAGAATCTCCAATGCCGGCTTGGCGATATTGCGGAGCCGCGAACCCGCGTATTCGCCCAGATAAATGGCGGACATCAGACCCACCGGCACTGCCACCAGCAGTGCAATGGCGGAAATCAACAGGGTACCCATGAACAAAGGCACCGCACCGAAAGCACCCGAGCTTCCCACCTGATCCGCGCGGATCGCCGTCTGCGGGCTCCATTCGAGCCCGAACAGAAAGTCGGTGAGCGGCACCGCCTCGAAGAAGCGCAGCGACTCGAACAGCACCGACACCACGATGCCAAGGGTGGCAAAAATGGCAATGCTGGCGCAGGCCAGCAGCGCCCAGCGAAATACCCTCTCCACCTCCTGGCGAGCGCGCAACTGCGGGGACATCCGCCGCACACCCCAGAGCAAACCGCTGATCGCGACACCCAGGGTGATGACCGCAACCAGCAGTTGGCCGGTGCCGCGCAGCGCGTTGTAGCGTTCCGCCGCCGCCACCACCGCGGCCGGCTGGTCGGCGGCCGGCAACGCACCGCTCGCCACATTGACGACGGTGCTCAGGAAGAGGCTGCGCTCCGCGGGTCCTGCCGGCACCGCGTCCGCCGGCAGCCCCGCCAGCACCAGCGACTGCACCACAGGGTCGTCGAACATCAGCCACAGACAAAGAACGACGAGTGCCGGGAGCCCGCACCAGATCGCACCGCGCAATCCGTAGTAAAGCGGCAGTGAATGCAGGTGGCGAATACCGCCCAGGGGTTTGGCGAGCGCCAACGAACGACTGTGCGCCCAGAAGTACGCCGCTGCGATCAGCAGCGCCAGTGTGATGATCAGGTTAACCAGAGACATCTGCCATCGCCTGCCGCCGTGTCGTACCCAATGGTGCCGGGCTCGAAAGTAGTGTGCCTGAACATCAAAAAGGCCCGGCCTGAGCCGGGCCCTTGCATCGGTTCCGGGACGCGAAGCTTACTTCAGCCCCGCCGATCCGCCCATAGTCACCTTGTTGGCGGCCTTCGCGGCCATGGTTGCGCGCAGCGGCGCCGGCATCGGGATCAAACCCTTTTCAGCCAGATAGCCATCCTCGCCCCAGGCCTTTTCGCTGGTGAATTCGGCCAGATAGCCCTCGATGCCAGGTACCACGCCGATGTGCGCTTTCTTGACATAAATAAAGAGCGGGCGCGACACCGGATACGATTTGTTGGCGATGTTGTCGAAGGTGGGAGCAACTCCGTTGATGGCGGCGCCCTGCACCTTGTCGCTGTTCTGCTCAAGGTAGCTGAAGCCAAACACGCCCAGCGCATTGGGGTTGGCGGCGAGTTTTTGCACGATCAGGTTATCGTTTTCACCAGCCTCCACAAAGGCGCCGTCCTCCCGCAGGGTGTGGCATATGTTGGCGTATTCCACCTCGTTCACTTTCTTCAAATCCTTGATCCACTCAAAGGAGTTGCAACCGGACTCCATGGCCAGCTCGACAAAGGCATCCCGCGTACCCGAGGTGGGCGGCGGTCCCAGTACTTCAATCTTGGTGTCGGGCAAGGAGGGGTTGACGTCCTTCCAAGTTTTGTTGGGGTTGGGCACCAGCTTCGGGCCGTACTTTGCGGGAATGCCCTTCGCCAAAGCCAGGTAGATGTCCTTGGTGGTGAGTTGCAGTGGTGCTCCCTTGATCGATTTGGCCAGCACGATGCCGTCAAAGCCGATCTGGATTTCGATGATATCCTTCACGCCGTTCGCCTGGCATGCGTCGAATTCGGCCTTCTTGATCTGGCGGGAAGCGTTGGCGATATCCGGATGACCGGTGCCCACGCCGCCGCAGAATAGCTTCATGCCGCCACCAGTACCGGTGGATTCCACCTTGGGTGTCGCACCATTGTTGGCCTTGCCGAAGCGCTCGGCCACCACGGTGGCGAACGGATACACCGTCGAGGAGCCGACCATGCTGATGGTGTCCCGTGACTGCGCGAATGCGCCGGTGCCGACCAACGCCAACGCGGCACCAACGCCCAAACCGCAAATACTGCTTCTGAGGGTAGCCTTCACACTTTATCTCCTGTGAGAGTGATTTCGCTGCGCCAGCCTAGACGCGAAGAATGACCAGACTATGAACAAAATATGACGGCAATGTGTCAGCGGGCGCCGCGCGCCCTCGACACCCTCGTCACCCTCCGGGGGTGCCGATATAATCGCCGGCTCTTGAACCAGGGGGCGGCGCTGTGGCGATGCCTGATCTCGCGACTTTTCAGGGTCTGATTCTAGCGCTCCAGAACTACTGGGCGCGCCAAGGCTGCGTCATTTTGCAGCCGCTGGACATGGAGGTCGGCGCCGGCACTTTCCATCCTGCCACGTTCCTGCGCGCCATCGGGCCGGAAACCTGGAACAGCGCCTATGTGCAACCCTGTCGGCGCCCGGCCGACGGCCGCTACGGGGAGAACCCCAACCGGCTTCAGCATTATTACCAGTTTCAGGTCGTGCTGAAGCCTTCGCCCGCAAACATTCAGGAGCTGTATCTGGCGTCCCTGCGCGAACTCGGCTTCGACGCCGCCGTTCACGATATCCGCTTTGTCGAGGACAACTGGGAATCGCCGACACTGGGCGCCTGGGGTCTGGGCTGGGAGATCTGGCTGAACGGCATGGAGGTGACCCAGTTCACCTACTTCCAGCAGGTGGGCGGCCTGGAATGCTATCCGGTGACCGGCGAGATCACCTACGGCCTCGAACGCCTGGCCATGTACCTGCAGGGCGTCGACAGCATTTTCGATCTGGTGTGGACCCGCGCCCCTGACGGCGGCGTCGTCACCTACGGCGATGTGTTTCACCAGAACGAGGTCGAGATGTCGCGCTTCAATTTCGAGGAGGCCGATGTGGCATTCCTGGCCCGCACTTTCGACCATAGCGAGAGCGAGAGCGCACGCCTGGTCGCCGCCGGCCTGCCGCTGCCCGCCTACGAGATGGTCATGAAAGCCTCCCACGCGTTCAATCTGCTGGATGCGCGTCATGCCATCTCGGTAACCGAACGCCAGCGCTACATCCTGCGCGTCCGCACGCTGGCCCGGGCCGTAGCCCAGGCTTATTTCGATGTCCGCCTGGCGCTGGGCTTCCCGCTCGCGCCCCCGGCACTCGCGGACGAAGTCCGCCACCTGGCTTGCGGCGGCCATTCGTGAGCCGCTCGCTTCTGGTGGAAATTGGTACCGAGGAACTGCCGCCGAAGGCACTGCGGTCGCTAATGGAGGCGCTGGTGGCGGGAATTCAGGCCGGCCTCGCCGGCGTCCAGCTCGAACACGGCCCGGTGCGGGGGTTCGCGACCCCGCGGCGCCTCGCGGTGCGGGTGGCCGGACTCGCCGAGCGCCAGCCGGATATCCGCGTCGAGAAGCTGGGTCCGGCGGTCAGTGCCGCCTTTACCGCCGACGGCGTGGCAACCCCGGCCGCCCAGGGATTTGCGCGCAGTTGTGGTCTGACCGATCCGGCCGAACTGCTGCAAGTCGAGACCGATAAAGGTCCGCGGCTCTGCTTCCGGGAAACGCGAGCCGGCGCGGCGACCCGCGATCTGATTCCCAAGCTGGTGCGCTCGGCGCTCGGCGCTTTGCCGATTCCCCGCCGCATGCGCTGGGGCGCCAGCCGGGTGGAGTTCGTGCGCCCTGTGCACTGGGTGGTCCTGCTCTTCGGCGACGAGCTCATTCCCGCCGACATTCTCGGCGTCCGTGCCGGCAACACGACGCGCGGACACCGGGTTCACGCGCCTGGCGAGCTAGTGCTTACTTCGCCAGAAAGCTATGAGGAGCAACTGCGTGACGTCTGCGTGGTAGCCGATTTCAATGCCCGCCGGGACACCATCGTCGCCGGCGTCACCGCGCTGGCGACACGCGCCGGTGGTACGGCGTTACTCGATCCGGATTTGCTTGACGAAGTGACAGCGCTCAACGAATGGCCGGTTCCACTGCTGGGCCGTTTCGAAGCGCACTTTCTCGCGGTGCCGCGCGAGGCGCTGGTCAGTTCCATGCAGGAACACCAGAAATATTTTCCGGTAATCGCCGCCGACGGCGCCCTGCTGCCCGTGTTCATTACCGTTGCCAATATCGAAAGTGGCCAGCCGGAGCTGGTGGTGGCCGGCAACGAACGTGTCATCCGGCCCCGTTTCGCCGATGCCGCTTTCTTCTACCAGACCGATCTCAAAACCACCTTGGCGGCACGGCGCGAGCGACTCCGCACCATCGTCTACCAGGACCGCCTGGGAACCCTCTACGACAAGACCGAGCGTCTTGCGCAACTGTGCGAGTTCCTCGCGCCGCAGGTCGGCGCCGACCGCCGCCACGCCATACGCAGCGCCGAGCTGGCCAAATCGGATCTGGTGAGCGCCATGGTGCAGGAGTTCGGCGAACTGCAGGGCACCATGGGGCGCTATTACGCCCGCCACGATGGCGAAGCCAGTGAAGTGGCCGAGGCGCTGTTCGAGCACTACCTGCCGCGCCACGCCAGCGACGTGCTGCCGGCGACACCGGTGGGCATCGTGCTCGCGCTGGCCGACCGTCTCGACACCCTCACCGGGATCTTTGGCGTGGGACTGGAGCCTACCGGCTCCCGCGACCCCTTCGGGCTGCGCCGCGCCAGCATCGCGATCTTGCGCATCCTCATCGAGAGCGAGCTTGATCTGGATCTTGAGCCCTTGCTGATGGCGGCCGCCCGCGGCCATACTCAGCTCGGTGATCCCGAGGCGCTGGCAAACCGCGTCTTTGCCTACATCATGGGCAGGCTGCGCGCCTTCAGCGAAGAACAGGGCATTTCAACCGAAGCCTTTCTGGCGGTGTCCGATCTTGGCGTTGCCAGGCCGCTGGATCTCTGGCGTCGCATGTTGGCGGTGGAAGCTTTTGCCAAGCTGCCGGAGGCCGCCAGTCTGGTCGCCACCGACAAGCGCATCGCCAACCTGCAACAGCAGCAAACCCTGGATGGCGGCACCGTGGACCCGGCGCTGTTTGAGACGGAAGCCGAGCATGCGCTCTGGGCGCGCCTGGGTGCGGTCGATCTTCGGCTGCGGGATCTGGTTTCCCGCGGCGATTACAGCGGGGCACTGGACAGCCTCCGGCAATTGCGGGACCCGGTCGATCGGTTTTTCAAGGACGTCATGGTCATGGCCGACGATGCCGCCCTGCGCCGTAATCGCCTGCGGTTGCTGGCCGCGCTGCGCGCGCGGTTCATCGCCATCGCCGACCTCTCCCAGCTCGCGGCGCGGACCGGAGCCCAATGACCTCCTGGGTGATCCTGGACCGGGATGGCGTGATCAATGCGGACTCTGACCACTTCATCAGGAACCTGGGCGAATGGCGGCCGCTGCCCGGCAGCATCGACGCCATTGCGCGCCTGTGCCGCGCCGGCTTTCGGGTGGCCGTGGCCACCAACCAATCCGGAGTGGGACGCGGCCTGATCGCGCCGGAGGCCGTCGCCGCCATCCACCGCGAGCTGGAGCGGTTGGTGGGCGCCGCCGGAGGCCGGATCGCCGGTATCTTTTTTTGCCCTCACCTTCCGGAGGATGGCTGCGACTGCCGCAAGCCCCGACCCGGTCTTTTGCGCAGCATCGCGGCGCGGTTTGCCATTGATCTGACCGGGGTTCCCGCCGTTGGCGACAGCCTGCGCGACTTGGAGGCGGCACTCGCCGTGGGCTGTGAACCGATACTGGTGCGCACCGGCAACGGCCAGGCAACGGAACGTGCGCTCGCTTCGCATCCGGATGCCCGGCTGCACCGCGTCCTCATACTGGACGATCTTGCCGCCGCCGCGGATTTCCTGATCACGGGGCGATCATCATGAAGCTGTGGCTGGCACTGCGTTCACTGGCGTTTTACTGCGGCTACGTCGTCATCGTCGGGTTCTTTTCGTCCCTTGCGTTCACGGTGGGAATGCTGCTGCCACAAGCACCGCGACAAACCCTGGCGACCACCGCCAACGCCCTGGTCGTGGTCTGGCTGCGTCTCTGCTGCGGCGTGAAGCTGCGGGTCGAAGGACGGGAAAACATCCCCCAACGACCCTTTGTTGCGCTGAGCAAGCACCAGTCCAGCTGGGAAACTTATTACCTGCAGCGCCTGTTGCGGCCGGTGAGCACGGTGCTGAAGCGGGAGCTGCTGAAGATTCCCTTCTTTGGCTGGGGCCTCGCGGTGGTGGCGCCCATCGCCATCGACCGCGGCAATCCCCGGGAGGCGCTGCGCCAGGTGATGGAGCAGGGTCGCGAACGCCTGGACGCCGGGATGAACGTGTTGCTCTACCCCGAAGGAACGCGCATTGACGCGGGCGTGACCGCTCCGAAGTTCAACCGCAGCGGCGCGGCGCTGGCCATCGCTGCCGGGGTTCCCGTGCTGCCGATCTGCCACAACGCCGGGGCCTGCTGGCCAGCCCACAGACTCATCAAATACCCGGGGACCATCACCCTGGTATTCGGCAAACCCATCGACACCACGGGACGCGATGCGAAGTCCATCACAAACGACGTAGCGGAGTGGATGGAAGCAACACTTGCCGGGCTGACTGGTTAGTTGGTGCGAGCACCCGATGTTATGATTTTGTCAGGATTTTCCAACCCTAGAGGGAGGCACGGCTGTGGCGGATACCTACAAAGGTCCCGAGCGGCGTCGCGAGCAACGCCGGAAAAAAACCGACCGGCGCGAGGAAGTGCGCTTTGAGCCGGATCTGGAAGACCGTCGCAAGAATCACGGCCAGCGCCGGGAAGATAAGCTTTTTGGGGGAAGAAACTGACCGCTATCAGCCCGAAGCGGCGTTACGGTCTTTCGACCGACAGTGGGCCGCTCCCCGTCTTCTGGCCAACCTGCTCTGACCACCTTGGCTAGATATCCAGGTTGGCCACCGACAGGGCATTCGCCTCGATGAACGCGCGGCGGGGCTCAACAATATCGCCCATCAGGGTACTGAACATTTGATCGGCCGCGATGGCGTCTTCGATGGTCACCTTCAATAACCGCCGGGTCTCGGGATTCATGGTGGTGTCCCACAACTGCTCCGGATTCATCTCCCCCAGACCCTTGTAGCGCTGCACGGTATAGCCGCGCCGGGCCTCCACCATCAACCAGGCCAGCGCGGCTTCGAAGTTGGCCACCGGGGCCTTCCGCTCTCCGCGAGCCACATAGGCCCCGGGCTCCAGGAGTCCCTTGAACTGATGTCCCCGCGTCGTCAACGCGCGATATTCCGCCGAGTCGAGAAAGTCCGGCGTCACCAGGTACCTGGTGCCGACACCGTGGGTTACCAGGTCACAACAGGGCAGAAACAGGGACCGCTCGGGATCGCGGAACACACTCATCCGATAGCCGGCGGAGGCCCCGCCGCCGGCGATATCTTCCGCCAGGGCCGCAACCCAGGCATCCACTTCCTCCTGACGGCCAAGCTGCGCCACACTGAGCACCGGAGCTTCCGCCATGCGTAACAGCAGCTCGCGCGGGTAAGCGCGCGACATGCGCTCCACCACCGCCATCAAACGCCGGTGGTCGTTCACCAGAGCGTCCAGGGCTTCGGCCCGCAACCCGGGGGCATCTGCGTTCAGATGCAGGCTGGCATCGCTGATGGCAGTATTGGTGAGAAACTCCTCCAGCGCCGCATCGTCCTTAAGGTATTGATCCTGCTTGCCTTTCGCAATCTTGTAGAGCGGTGGCTGGGCAATGTACAGGTGACCGCGCTCGACCAGCTCGCGCATCTGGCGGAAGAAAAAGGTCAACAACAGGGTGCGGATATGCGAACCATCCACATCGGCGTCGGTCATGATGACGATGGTGTGGTAGCGGAGCTTGTCAGGGTTGAATTCAGCGGTTCCAATGCTGCAACCGAGCGCGATGATCAGGGTGCCCACTTCGGCACTGGACAGCATTTTGTCGAAACGCGCCTTTTCAACGTTGAGGATTTTGCCCTTCAGCGGCAGGATCGCCTGGGTGCGGCGGTCCCTGCCCTGCTTGGCAGACCCTCCGGCGGAATCACCCTCGACCAGGAACAGCTCCGAGCGACCCGGATCCTTCTCCTGGCAATCGGCGAGCTTGCCGGGAAGACCGGCCAGATCCAATGCGCCTTTGCGCCGGGTCATTTCACGGGCCCGCCGCGCGGCCTCCCGGGCGCGCGCGGCGTCGACGACCTTGCCGACAATATGCTTGGCTTCACCGGGGTTTTCCAGCAGATAGTCCCCGAACGCGCGCGCCATTTCCTGTTCCACGGCGACCTTTACTTCCGAGCTGACCAGCTTTTCCTTGGTCTGGGACGAAAACTTCGGATCCGGGACCTTGACGGAAATGATGGCGGTGAGGCCCTCGCGGGCGTCGTCCCCGGACGGCGATATCTTCGTGCGCGCCAGCACCCCCTCGCGCTCCATATAGTTGTTCAGCGTGCGGGTGAGCGCCGCGCGAAAACCGGCAAGGTGAGTGCCGCCGTCCCGCTGGGGAATATTGTTGGTGTAGGTGAGGATGTTTTCCTGGTAGCCGTCGTTCCACTGCAGCGCAACTTCCACGCCGGTACCGTCGTCACGCTGGGTATTGAAGTGCACGACGCGGTTGAGCGGCGTCCGATTCTGATTCAGGTACTCGACAAAGGCTCGCAGGCCGCCATCATATTGATAAATATCCTGTTTTCCACTCCGCTGATCGGAAAGCGCGATGCGGACACCCGAGTTGAGAAACGACAGCTCACGCAGCCGATTCGCCAGTATCTCGTAATGAAACTTGATGCTGGTAAAGGTCTCGGACGACGGCCAAAAGCGCACTTCGCTTCCCGAGCCGACGCAATCGCCGACCACCGCCAAAGGCGCTTCAGGAACCCCGTGACGGTAAATCTGCTCGTGAACCTTGCGGTCGCGGCGGATGGTGAGGTGCAGTTTCTCGGACAGTGCATTGACCACCGAGACCCCAACTCCGTGCAAACCACCCGAGACTTTGTAGGTATTGTCGTCGAACTTGCCGCCGGCGTGCAGCACCGTCATGATCACTTCGGCAGCCGATACGCCTTCCTCATGCTGGTCGACGGGGATCCCGCGACCGTTGTCGGTCACCGTGACGGATTCATCGGCATGAATGGTTACGGAAACTTCGGTGCAGTAACCGGCCAGCGCCTCATCGATCGCGTTGTCGACCAGCTCGAATACCATGTGGTGCAAACCCGTGCCATCATCGGTATCGCCGATGTACATCCCCGGCCGCTTCCGTACGGCATCGAGTCCTTTGAGAACCTTGATGGATGACGAGTCGTAAACGCCTGCGTCCGTTTCTCTGGCCTGGGTCGGTAAGGTTGTCACGGTGACTCTCGGTGAAGTAATGGATCTGGGGAGCTTCGGTCGGCAAGCCGGCCTTGTTCCACGTGAAACAATTTCAGTTCTGCTGGACTATCCGCCCATGCGGCAAGCAAGAGGCTGGCGTCGGTCCCGGTAACAAAGGCCTGTCCGGTGCGCGACACCAATCCGGCTACCCGTCGCCGATGCTCTGGATCAAGCTCCGCCGGCAGATCGTCCAGCAAACTGACGCAAGCGTTGCCACACCGCTCCTGATAATGGATGCCCTGAGCCATCAGCATCGCAATAACCAGCATCTTGGTCTGGCCGCGGGAAAGCGCTTCGGCGGCAACACGCCGATCCAGCCGGACACGAAGATCCGCACGGTGCGGGCCAACCTGGGTGCTGCCCTGCATTATATCCTTTTCGCGATGGGCCCCTAAGGCCTCTGCCAGGGACCGCTCGGCGTCCCAGCCCGGATAGAACCCCAGCCGAAGCTCGCCCAGATCAGGTGTTATTTCCGACAGGACCCGCTCTATGATCGGGTGAATCTCTAGTGCGTAGTCCCGCCGGTACCGGGTTACCGCTTCTCCGGCCGCCGCCAGACGTTCGTCCCACAGCGTCAATTGCTGGCGATCGATTCGTGGCTGCCGCAACAGCGTATTGCGTTGCTGGTGAGCGCGCTGATGCTGTCGCCATAGCTCCCGCGACGCGGGCACGGTGTGGAAGACGCCCCAATCAAGGTAGCGCCGACGACCCTGGGGCGATCCCTCGAGCAAGGCAAAGCTGTCGCTGTTGATGAGGACCAGAGGCAGGATGTCCGCCAATGCCGATGCGGCCGTCACGGTGGTGCCATCTACTTTGAAATGAAACCCGCCGCGTGTTTCACGTGAAACACCCAGTCGTCGTTGCGCCTGCTTACCCCTCCCGTCCGTGGCGTCGATCAATCCAAAAACCGTGCAATGATCAGCGCCATAGGCAACCACTGCGTCGATTGATCGAGCGCGGAACGAACGTCCCCGACCGAGCAGACAAATTGCTTCCAGAACGCTGGTTTTGCCCGCACCATTTGGCCCGGCGAGAAGATTGATCCCGGCGCAGGGGGTTATCGCTTGGGGAACAAGGTTGCGTATCCCCTGTAATCTCAGGCCGCTGATCGGCACGGGAGAACGCTCCCCGGCGTGAAGGCGCCTAGAGCCGCATCGGCATGATTACATAGGCAGAATCGCTGTCTTCCGGGTTGGTGAGCAACACACTGCTGTTGGCGTCTGCCAGACAAAATCGCACCCGCGACCCGGGCAGGGCGTTCAAGACGTCCAACAAATAGCTGACGTTGAACCCCACTTCGAGCTGATCGCCCTCATAGTCCACCGAAACCTCCTCCTCGGCGCGTTCCTGCTCGGGATTGTTGGCGACGGCGGTTAAAGTGCCCTGGGTGAGCCCCAGTCGTACTCCCCGGTATTTCTCGTTCGACAAAATCGCCGCGCGATAAAACGCCTGGCGCAGCGTCTCGCGATCACCTTCCACTATCTGGTTGCCGTTGCGGGGCAGCACTCGCTCGTAGTCTGGATAGGCGCCATCCACCAGCTTCGTGGTCAAACGGTAGTCCGCGCCCTCCACCCGCACATGGTTGGTGCCGATGACAACATGCGCATCGGCGGCGTCGCCCAGCAAACGGGCCAGCTCCTGGACACCCTTGCGCGGCAAAATGGCCTGAATCCGCTCTGCCGATGTTACATCGACGCCGGCATCCGCGAGCGCCAACCGGTGCCCGTCGGTGGCCACCACGCGCAGGCGTCCAGTGGTGATCTCCCACAGCATGCCATTGAGGTAGTAACGGACATCCTGCTGCGCCATGGCAAAGGAGGTCTGATCGAGCAATCGCTTGAGTCTGTTCTGGCTGATCAGAAACTGGATACGGCCGGGTTCCCGATCAACCGCGGGAAAATCGTCCGCCGGCAGCGTTGCCAGGGTGAACCGGCTGCGCCCGCTCTGGATCCGGACGCGGTTCTCGGAATCCGTCGACACCGTGATGGCTGCGCCGTCCGGTAGCGAACGGCAAATATCGAGCAGTTTGCGCGCCGGGACCGTTATTTGGCCAACCTCGACCACACCGTCCAGGGGCAGCGTGCCCCGGATTTCGACCTCGAGGTCAGTACCCGTGATACACAGCTCCCCCGGTTCAAGGCTCAGCAAAACATTGGCCAGTACAGGAAGTGTCTGGCGCCGCTCCACCACCCCGGCGGCGAGCTGCAGGGGTTTCAGCAAGGATTCTCGAACAACGGTAAATTTCATCGACTTCCCTTCAAGAGGATTCGCTGGGGTTACGGGAAATCGCGCCGGCCTATCATCTGGTCAGGTCTTGAGCGCCCGGGTAAGGATTTTAATGTCTTCGGCGATATCGTGGGAGGTTTCTTGCAAGGCTTTTATGGTGCGGCAGGCATGCAACACCGTGGTGTGATCCCGTCCCCCGAACGCCTCGCCGATCTCCGGCAAACTGCGTGTCGTCAACTGCTTCGCGAGGTACATCGCCACCTGCCGCGGGCGCGCTACGGAGCGGCTGCGGCGTTTGGACAATAGATCGGAAAGTTTGAGTTTGTAATAGTCCGCGACCGTCCGTTGAATATTCTCAGCGGTGACCAGCTTGTCCTGCAGCGCAAGCAAATCCTTCAGCGTTTCCCGAACAAAGTCCACATTGATGGTCCGTCCGGTGAAGTGCGCGCTGGCTATCACCCGCTTCAACGCGCCTTCCAGCTCCCGCACGTTGGCCTGGATACGCTGTGCCATAAAAAAAGCCACATCGGACGGCAGCGCCACGCCAGCCTGCTCCGCCTTGCGCAACAGAATGGCGACCCGGGTCTCCAGCTCCGGAGGCTCAACCGCAACCGTCAAACCCCAACCAAAACGGGACTTCAACCGCTCTTCAACGCCGTCAATTTCCTTTGGATAACGGTCGCTGGTCAGGATCATTTGCCGACCACCTTCCAGCAGCGCATTGAAGGTGTGAAAAAACTCTTCCTGGGATCGGTCCTTGCGGGCAAAAAACTGGATGTCGTCAATCAAAAGAGCATCGACGGAACGATAGTAACGCTTGAACTCGTTGATGGCGTTCAGTTGCAACGCCTTCACCATGTCGGCAACAAAGCGTTCGGAATGCAGATAGACCACCCGCGCGCCCGGGTTGGCGGCGATCAACTGGTTGCCCACCGCGTGCATCAAATGCGTTTTACCCAGTCCCACTCCGCCGTAAATAAACAGCGGGTTGTAGGATCCACCGGGGTTTTGCGCCACTTGACGTGCTGCGGCGAGCGCCAGTTGGTTGGATTTACCCTCGACGAAGGTCTCAAACAGGAAGTTGTCGTTCAGGTGGTTTTCAACGTGATAGCCCGCCTGAGGCAGAAGCTGCCCCTGGTCGGTATAACGCGGATTGCGCGGCGCAGCGACACTTGACGGCTTCGGCGCTACCTGCTGGGCAGGCGTCCGCGCGGCATTCTCCCCGAAGGCGGCGCCCGTCGTGCCGGTATCGCTCGCAGGATACTGTTCCTGCGGGAACCCCGGAGCGGTCTCGCGAAGGCTGTTCGAAGCGGTTACCTCCATGGCAACCGATTGATTTCCATCGATTTTTCGGTAAATCTCCCGAATTCTGTCGAGAAACTTGTCCGCCACCCAATCCTGCACGAAGCGATTGGGTGCCAACAGCCGCACAGCACTCTCCGACATCACATCAAAGCGCAGCGGTTGGATCCAGGTCTCGAATTGCTGTGGTGACAACTCGTCGCGCAGACAGCCAAGGCATCGTTGCCAGATCGCTTCGCCCAAAATCCGTGCCCCCTGCTTGCGTTGTTTTCAGCCGCTCCCAACTGCGGCGGCAGTGTAGCCGCTCAGAGGCTACTTATCCACACCACCGGGAAAAGTAAAATAGTTGGCATGAGAACTTTATTATTTATTTTCAATTGGTTACGAATAATTCCGGGAACCGGTCATCCACAGGAGCGGTGGAGAAAATTGCTCATTTTTCAATCAGTTCTGTGGATAACCTGTTATTAATACGTCTATAGCCAGTGTCTTTCCTGTGGAGTTCCAGCGCATGACCACCAAGGCTGAACGCGACTTCATTTCTGTCGGACAATCCTCCCGCGCATTGTCCTGATCATCCCCGATGCCAACTCCATTCACTTATTTCCCGATGCAAAAGGTACCAAAAATCTCTCCCAGCAAGTCTTCTGTGGTAAAAACCCCTGAAATGGTGCCAAGTTCCCGCTGTGCTTGCCGCAACTCTTCGGCGAGCAGTTCCGGCCCGTGCCGTTGGGCATTCAACCTCGCCCGCGCAATGTGCGCGGCTGCCGCATCCAGCGCCGATAAATGCCGTCGCCGCCCGGAAAACTCGGCCGCGGACCCTCCGTTTCCCCTAGCCCGAGCGATCAGATGGGCCCGCAAGGCATCCAGCCCGGCACCGGTTGCGGCGGACACCACCTGGATCGGCACGGGGCCACTGCGCTCCCCGACAGAGAGGTCGGACAAGTCGGCTTTGTTGAGTACCAGGGTCAGGCGCCCGTCTTGCGCACAGGCGGCGAACTCCTCTGTTATCAATTCGTGTGGTTCTTTCCATTGTTCCCGCTGGGAATCCACCACCAGCAGTACGCAATCCGCCCGCTCGATCTCCATCCGGGCACGCCGCATGCCCTCCGCCTCGATCAGATCGTCGCTGTCGCGCAGGCCAGCTGTGTCAACGAGATGTACGGGGACGCCCCCCAGCTGGATCGTTTCCCGCAGCACATCACGGGTAGTTCCAGCTATCTCGGTGACGATGGCCGTTTCCTGACCGGATAGCGCATTGAGCAATCGCGACTTGCCCGCGTTGGGCGAGCCGGCTATGGTAACGCGAATACCTTCCCGCAAGACGACACCCTGCCGTACCGAAGCGTGCAAGGCTTCGAACGCAGCGAGCAGTGCATCAAGCCGGGCTAGCAAGGGCCCCGTGTTTTCCGTCTCGCCAACGTCCTCGTCCGGGAAATCCAGCGTGGATTCCACCTGGACCCGCAGACTGACAAGGGCGTCGGTGAGCGATTGAACCCGTTTCGAAAACTCGCCCTGAAGCGAGCGCATGGCGCCGCGCGCAGCCGCTTCGGTGTCCGCGGCGATCAAATCCGCGACCGCTTCGGCCTGCACCAGATCGAGTTTGCCGTTGAGAAAAGCGCGTTCGCTGAATTCACCCGGTCGGGCAAGCCTTGCCCCCAGTGCCATCACCCGGCGCACGAGCATGTCCATCACCACCGGGCCACCATGACCCTGGAGCTCGACAACATCCTCGCCCGTGAACGAGGCTGGTGCGCGGAAATAAAGCGCTATGCCTTCATCGATGGCGCTGCCGTCCTGATCCAGAAATCGGCAGTGCACCGCCCGACGGGGTTGGATAGGGCGATCACACAGGGTCGGCAGCAAGGCAACGAGAGAGGCACCAGAAATCCGGATCACTCCCACACCGCCGCGACCGGGCGCGGTGGCTACCGCGACGATGGTGTCCGCGTCGGTCGCCAGCGGGTTCGGCATCACATCACTCAGCGATGATCCGCCGCGTAATTACCCATTGCTGGGCGATGGACAACACGCTGTTGACGGTCCAGTAGAGCACCAGCCCGGCAGGGAAAAAGACAAAGAAAAACGAAAACATCACTGGCATTACTTTCATGACCTTAGCCTGGGTCGGGTCCGGAGGTGCCGGCTGCAGGGTTTGCAGCACAAACATGCTGATGCCGTTAAGGACCGGCAGCACATAAAGCGGGTCCCGAACCGACAGATCGGCGATCCAGAGAATCCAGGGAGCATGCCGCAACTCGACGCTTTCACTGAGCACCCAGTAGAGCGCAATAAACACCGGCATCTGTATCAACATGGGCAGACAACCACCCATGGGATTTACTTTTTCACGTTTGTACAGCGCCATCACTTCCTGGGACAACTGTTGTCGATCAGAACCATGACGCTCACGCAGACTCTGCATTTCCGGTTGCAGCTTGCGCATCCGCGCCATTGAGCGGTAACTGGCTGCGGACAGCGGAAAAAACGCCAGCTTCAGCAACACGGTGACGACGATAATCGCCCAGCCCCAGTTACCGAGCCAGTTGTGCAGCAACTGGAGTCCGGCAAACAGAGGTTTCGCTATCCACCAGAGCCAACCGTAGTCGATCGTCAGATCCAGATGGGGCGCGATTTCCCCTTGCCCAGACGACGCAATTTATAATGATTGGTTTCCGCCTGATCGGGAATCCAGGCGCTCACAAAATAATGTTGGACCATGGCGACCCAACCACCCGTAAGCTCAGTCTCGAACGGCTTTTTATTCAAGTCATCAAACTTTATTTTCTTGTAGTTTTCGTCGGGCGTAGACAGCGCGGCACCAAGATACGACTTCCTACCAAACGCATCGCCGGAGGTCGGAATGTGCCGATCGCGCTGAAGCTGACCGAACAGGCGCCCGCTCCAGGGCGCGGTGCCCCGATTGTCGATGTGATAGACGACATCGACCAAGTAACTTCCCTTTCGCAAAACGAACTCTTTGGTGATGGATACATCACCCTGCTGATACGAGAGCGGGACATGCAGCTCTGCCGACCCATCGAGCGCATAGTCTGTGCGGTCTGCCACAAACCGGGGCCGCTCCTCGGCGCGATCCGTTCCATTGGCGCCAATGAGACCACTCTGGGCCACGTAAATCTGGTCTCGCGTGCGATTCAACATCAAAAACGGCGGGGAGTCGTCACTCAACTCCGCCGGGTGTTCCGGCAACGTCGCGCGCACGATATCCCCACCCTGGGTGTCTATCACCAGATCGAGCACGTCCGTCTTAACGCGAATCAGCCGTTCGCTGGCATCTGTTTTCGTCGGTCTCGACGCCGCACCACTGCTGTCGGCCGCCGTCGGTACGGCAGTTGCCGCTGGAGGACTCTCGGGTATATAAACCGCTTGATTCGTCGCGGCGATCGGTTTGGGCAGCCTCGCTTCGCTGAATTCATTCCAGCGCACGAACAACACGGCAAACACGGCAAAAATGGCCGCCAACAACACATTGCGTTGCCAATCCACGGTCAGGACTCCAAATCAGCGGTACAAGTCGGATGGCGCACCGGATCGTAACCGCCCGGGTGCCAAGGATGGCATTTGCCTATCCGGCATGTGCCCATCCAGAGTCCGCGCCACAGACCATACCGTTGGAGTGCTTCCACGGCGTAGGCCGAGCAGGTTGGATGAAATCGACAATGAGCCCCGAGCATCGGGCTGACCATCCATTGATAACAGCGGATGAGCGCGATCAGGGCGCGGGCTGGCACGGTGGAGCCTCTCCTTTGAGCGCGGCAGCCAATTCCCGCCACGCTTCACAAAGCACGCGAGTTTGCCGACCCGGCGCCAGTTCGTCTATGCCGCGCCGGGGCAAAAACAGAATATCGACGGCACCGAGGAGATGCAGGTGTTGACGAAACGTTTCGCGAGCCACCCGCTTGATCCGATTGCGTCGGGTGGCAAGGCGGATGTTCTTGCGCGCTACCACCATTCCCAGGCGGGGACCAACACCCTGATTGCGTCGGAAAAGTACCAGGTAGTAACGGCGGGAGATGCGCTTCTCGGTGCCGGAGAAAACGGCCTGAAAATCAGCCGCCGTCAACAGTCGTCGCGCCCGGGTAAACGATGCGGCAGGCGCGACACCGCTGGTCACAGGCTGCTCAGGCGGTCAGACGCTTGCGCCCTTTGGCCCGGCGACGTTTGAGTACCAGTCGGCCCTTGGCAGTGGCCATGCGAGCCCTGAACCCGTGGGTCCGTTTGCGCTTGATATTGCTGGGTTGGAAAGTACGCTTCATGGTCCTTCTGGCTCCGGTCGCTGCCGCAGCGACTCGATGTGCTTCACGGCGGGGCGTGGATTCTAAAGAAATCGGCTCCAGCGTTCAATGCCGTGATTTACTGCCTGTCCACCCTGGGTCAAAAATGTTGTTGGCGACGCATCCCCGGTCGATACGAAACATCTGTCTCCTGTCTCGGCCACCAGAAGCTGGGGATAACCTGTGCTTGGCTTCCCAAAATAAGCACAGACGGATGTGATGGTCGGAAGGCCGCTGACTTGTTAACAATCGACCCCCAGCTTGCTGGTCCACCCTATGCCGTTCGATACAGGGGTTTCATTACGATAAAAGCTATTACTATCAATAAGATAAGTTTGTTATACGGGGTTTCCTGGCAATGTAATAACTACAAGAACTCTTTAACTATCCATTCTTGAGAAGAAAACCAATACTCTACCCATAAGAGAAAATCGCGGTGCATTCTCTTAACCCCCGCGGGAAGACTGGCTTTATAATCAGCGGTCATCCCCAAAATTTCAGCGACCATGCGCTTTCCGGCGGTATTTGATGTCATCGTTATCGGCGGCGGGCATGCGGGCACCGAAGCCAGCCTGGCGGCCGCGCGGATGGGATGCGCCACCCTGCTGATCACCCACAATGTCGAGACCCTGGGCCAGATGTCCTGCAATCCGGCGATCGGGGGCATCGGCAAGAGTCACCTGGTCCGGGAGATCGACGCGCTGGGTGGCGCCATGGCGCGTGCCACCGATGCCGGCGGTATCCAGTTCCGGGTCCTGAACGCGCGCAAAGGCCCCGCCGTGCGGGCAACCCGGGCGCAAGCCGACCGGGTGCGCTACAAGGCCGCAATCCGCCACGTACTGGAAAATCAACCCAATCTCAGCCTGTTCCAGCAGGCGGTGGATGACCTGCTCGTTGAGGGAGAGCGGGTTGTCGGAGTGGTGACGGCGACCGGTATCGAGTTCCAGGCACGGGCCGTGGTGCTGGCGGCCGGGACTTTCCTTGGCGGCCGGATCCACGTCGGCATGCAGAATCATGCGGGAGGGCGCGCAGGCGATCCCCCGTCCCTCCGCCTGGCGGATCGTCTGCGCGAGCTGCCGTTCCGGGTGGATCGTCTGAAGACGGGTACGCCACCGCGGATCGACGCCCGCTCCATCAATTTCGAAGGGCTTGCCGAGCAGTGGGGTGACCAACCCGAGCCCGTGATGTCCTACCTCGGTTCGGTGGCAGAGCACCCGCGTCAGGTGTGCTGCTGGGTTACTCACACCAATGCCGGCACCCACGACATCATTCGTGGCGGCCTCGATCGCTCACCCATGTACGCGGGAGTGATCGAAGGTATCGGCCCCCGCTATTGCCCGTCGATCGAAGACAAGGTGGTGCGATTCGCCGACAAGAGCAGCCATCAGATTTTTATCGAACCGGAAGGCCTGGAAACCCACGAGGTCTATCCGAACGGCATTTCCACCAGCCTGCCGTTCGATGTGCAACTGCAACTGGTGCGGTCGATCAAAGGCTTCGAGCAGGCTCACATCACGCGCCCTGGATATGCCATCGAATACGATTTCTTTGAACCCAGGCATCTGCGCCCGACTCTGGAAACCAGGGAGCTCCGGGGACTGTTTTTCGCGGGACAGATCAACGGCACCACGGGTTACGAGGAGGCCGCTGCCCAGGGATTGCTGGCGGGCATCAACGCCGCGCGGCAGGTGCGGGAGCGGGATTCCTGGACGCCGCGGCGTGATCAGGCCTACATCGGCGTGATGGTGGACGATCTCATTACCCATGGCACCCGCGAGCCCTACCGCATGTTTACCAGTCGCGCGGAGTACCGGCTGCTGCTGCGCGAGGATAATGCCGACCTGCGGCTCACGGAGGTCGGTCGTGAACTGGGCCTGGTGGATGACGCGCGCTGGGCCGTTTTCTGCGCGCGGCGCGAAGCCATCGAACGCGAACAGCGGCGGCTCGCGGGCACCTGGGTACACCCCGGCTCCCCCGAAGCAAACGCGTTGGCAGCGCGACTCGAAAAACCACTGACCAGAGACGTCAGTCTGCTCGATCTGCTGCGCCGCCCCGAGCTTGATTACGCCGCATTGGCCGCCATCAACTGCGGCGGTGCCGACGCCGCCATCGGTCTGCAGGTCGAGGTCGAAGCCAAATATGAAGGGTACATTGCGCGCCAGCGCGACGAGATCGAGCGCATGCACCGCCAGGAAGGCACAGCGATCCCGTCCGATTTCGACTACGGGACGGTAACCGGGCTGTCCAACGAGGTGCGCCAAAAACTCGGGGCGGCCTGCCCCGAAACCCTGGGCAGGGCGGCGCGTGTCCCCGGTGTTACCCCGGCCGCTGTTTCCCTGCTGCTCATTCACCTGAAAAAGCGCACGCTCCAGCGCGAACACCTGGCCTGATGTGAGAAGTGACCACACCGATTTGGACGGATTGTTGTCCGCCGGGTTGTCGGCGTTGGACCTCGAAACCCCATCCCTTCGCGAGCAGAAGCTGCTGGATTACCTGGCGCTGATGCGCCGCTGGAATCGGGTGTACAACCTCACGGCGGTGAAGGATATCGAGACCATGGTCGATCGCCACCTGCTCGACAGTCTGGCGGTAGCGCCTTACCTGCGGGGTGAACGCTTTCTGGACGTGGGCAGTGGCGCCGGACTTCCCGGAATCCCCCTGGCGATCTGGTTTCCCGAGCGCCGGTTCGTCCTGCTCGACAGCAACGGGCGCAAGACCCGATTTCTGGTGCAGGCGAAAATCGAACTCGGGCTCGCCAATGTCGAGGTCATTCAGGCACGCGTCCAGGATGTGCAACTCGCGGGGGGGTATGACGGCATCCTGAGTCGGGCTTTTTCTTCGCTGGCGGATCTGGTGACCGCTGCGGGCCGCCTGTTGACCCCTGACGGCACCATTTACGCGTTCAAGGGGACGCGACCGGAAGCCGAGTTGTGTGCGCTGCCGAAACCCTATAGGGTCCGCGCTCTGCGGCCATTGGCCATTCCCGGCGCAAACGCCGATCGCCATCTGGTGGAACTCACGGCCGATACGGGTATTTCCTGACTTGACCCACATTTACGCGATAGCCAATCAAAAGGGCGGCGTCGGCAAGACGACCACCAGCGTGAACCTGGCAGCGGCACTGGGGCGGTTGCGACAACGGGTTCTGCTGGTGGATTTCGATCCCCAGGGCAATGCCACCATGGGCAGTGGTGTCGACAAAACCGCGCTGGAGTGCTCGATCTACGAGGGAATTACCGGAAAGGCCGATCTGCATCGGATCCTGACGCCCTGCCCGGAAGCCGGTTACGACCTGCTGCCGGCCAATGGCGATCTGACCGCCGCGGAAGTCGAGCTGCTGAACATCAGCGGACGCGAGCGCCAATTGCAATTGTTGTTGCGCACTGCAGACCCCTACGATTTCGTCATCATCGACTGTCCACCGTCGCTCAATATGCTCACGGTCAACGCCCTGGTGGCGGCGGACAGTGTGATCATCCCGATGCAGTGCGAGTACTACGCCCTCGAGGGCTTGACGGCACTGGTGGACACCATTGCCCGGGTAAGTCGGGCGGCAAACCCCAGGCTCCGGGTGGAGGGTATCCTGCGCACCATGTACGATGCCCGCAACAGCCTCACCAATGAGGTGTCCGATCAGTTGCACCACTATTTCGGCGACCGGGTGTACCAAACCGTGATTCCCCGCAATGTACGTCTGGCCGAAGCGCCGAGCCATGGCAAGCCCGTGCTGCAATACGATCGCTATTCGCGCGGGGCCGTCGCCTACCTGGGATTGGCGGACGAGATCCTGCGACGACGAGGCAACGCCACATGAGTAGATCCTCATGAGCGGCGGCCGCAAAGGACTCGGACGTGGTCTCGAAGCCTTGCTGGGCAGCGGTGCAAAGGATGTCGGTACCGTTACCGCCTCGGTGAGCGCGCCGGAAACCGAGTACCGGACCCTGCCGATCGACCGGCTCCGGCGCGGGCGCTACCAGCCGCGCCGGGACATGGATCCCGAAGCGCTGGAACAACTGGCCGAATCCATCCGCCACCAGGGTTTGATGCAGCCGCTGGTGGTGCGCCGTCTGGAAGGGGAAGACTACGAGATCATCGCCGGCGAGCGCCGCTGGCGGGCGGCACAAATGGCGGGCTTCCATGAAGTGCCGGTGTTGCTGAAGGTCGTCGATGACGAAACCGCGCTGGCGCTGGCGCTCATTGAAAACATCCAGCGCGAGGATCTCAACGCCATGGAAGAGGCCATCGCCCTGGTCCGGCTGCAGGACGAATTCGGCCTCAATCAGCAACAGGTGGCGACCGCGGTTGGCAAGTCGCGCGCTGCGGTGGCGAACCTGATGCGTTTGGTAAAGCTGGCCCCTGAAGTGCAGGAACTGCTGGCGCGTGGCGACCTGGAGATGGGCCATGCCCGGGCGTTGCTTTCGCTGGCGCAAAGCGACCAGCTGGTCGCGGCCCGCAGGGTTGTCGCCGGAGGCCTCACTGTTCGCCAGACCGAAGCGTTGGCGCGCAAGTGGCAAGCTCCCGAAACCACGAGTGCGCCGGCGCGGCAGGATCCGGATATTGCGCGTCTGGAAGAAGATCTATCAAACCGGCTGGGTGCTGCGGTCGACCTGCGGCACGGCAGCAGCGGCAGCGGCCGACTCGTGATCCACTACACCAGTCTGGATGTACTGGATGGCATCATCGCGCGGATCCGGTGACACAAGCTTCTGCAACAACGATGGCGAAACGCGTTTCTCGTGTTTATCGAGGGAGTTTCCGCCTTGCCTCACCCGGTCACCCTGAATATAATGCGCCGCGCCTGAAGGACTGCCAGTTGCAGTCGCACATCCGGCTTTGGACCAGTGCAGCGCGCCGGTGTTCCCGGGGTTTTGCCACGACAGCTTTGGCATGAGTGTCATGCCGCGCGCAGAATTTCCGCCGGTGGGGCGCGGTGCGCTGTTGGTCCGGGTGGCGATACTGCAATTGGCTGTTACCACGAGCTGTGCGTTGATAGCGCTGTGTTGGGGCCGGGGTGCGGCCTTGGCAGCGCTCTTGGGCGGAATGAATGCGCTGGCATCCAGCGTCGTGTTCGGCTCGATAGCGTTGGTTTGCGCGCGCGGTCGATCCCAGCGCGCCGTGTTGACGGCGTTTTTTCTGGGCGAAGCCGGAAAATTCCTGGCGGTAGCAACAGGTTTTGTGCTGATTTTTCATGTTGCCGGGTCGGGGTTGTCGCGCGGCAATACACTCGTGCTGTTCGGAGTGTTCACCGCAACCCTGGTCGCCCAGGGCGCTGTAGCGACCGTCCGAAAGAGTGCACGGTAACGACCGCTTTTAACGCCGCCCGACGCCGTCCACCCCTGGGTGAGGCCGATGGCCACAAAAGACCTGTTTGGAAGCTGAGTTTATGGCGACAGAGAGCGGTGCCGATTCCTCTGGCGAGTATATTGCCCACCATCTTACAAACCTGACGTTCGGGAAGCTTCCGGACGGCACTTATGCGCTGGCGCACAGCAGTGCCGAGGCGGCGCAGATGGGCTTCTGGGCAGTGAACCTCGACACCCTGGGGTTCTCTGTCGTTCTGGGTGCGGTGTTTTCCGTGCTCTTCTGGCTTGCTGCCCGCAGCGCGACGAGCGGTGTGCCCGGCCGCCTGCAAAACCTGGTCGAAACCGCGGTCGAGTTTGTCGACGGCAACGTCAAGAGCATGTTCACTCACCAGAATCGGATGATCGGCCCGCTGGCGTTGACCATCTTCGTCTGGGTACTGCTGATGAACGTCATGGATCTGGTGCCGGTGGATTTCCTTCCGGCGCTGGCCGATATGGCCGGCGTCCACCACCTCAAGGTGGTTCCGTCCACGGACGTCAACATCACCATGGGACTTGCCCTTAGCGTTTTTGCACTGGTGCTGTTTTACAGCGTCAAGCAAAAGGGTCTCGGTGGCTTTGCCGCCGAACTCTCGCTGCATCCGTTTGGCAAATACGGCCTGCCGATCAACCTGGTTCTCGAGCTGGTGACCCTGATCGCGAAACCGATTTCGCTGGGCCTGCGGTTGTTCGGCAATCTCTATGCCGGCGAGATGATTTTCATCCTGATCGCATTGTTGCCCTGGTGGGCGCAATGGGTGCTGTCGGTTCCCTGGGCGATCTTCCACATTCTGATCATTTTTCTGCAGGCGTTTATTTTCATGGTGCTGACGGTGGTTTATATGTCGGCAGCGCACGCGGTAGAAGAGCACTGACAAGCTAACCACACTATTTCATCCCACGTTCAACCCTGGCAAATGGAGCGAAAATGGAAACTGCACTGATTTACTTGGCGGGCGCACTGGTGATGGGTCTCGGCGCGGTGGGAGCCGCCATCGGCGTCGGACTTCTCGGGGGCAAATTTCTCGAGGGCGCGGCCCGTCAACCGGAACTGATCCCTTTGCTGCGTACCCAGTTCTTCGTGGTCATGGGGCTGGTGGATGCGGTGCCGATGATCGGCGTCGGTATCGGCCTCTTCCTGTTGTTCGCCAAAGGTTGATCCCGGGCGATAGCCCCAGAAAACGATCGAGGTTGTCGCTGTGAATATCAATCTGACCATGATCGGGCAGGTAATCTCGTTTGCCATCTTCGTGTGGTTCTGTGCGAAGTACATCTGGCCGCCGATCATCAACGCCATGGCCACGCGGGAAACCAAGATAGCGGATGGTCTGGCCGCGGCCGACCGCGCGGTGCGCGATCTGGAACTGGCGCAGGACAAGGCGACGGATCAATTGCGCCAGGCCAAACAGGAAGCCGCCGGAATTATCGAGCAGGCGCGCAAGCAGGCCGGTGTCGTCATCGAAGAGGCCAAGCAAAAAGCCCGCGAGGAAGGCGAGCGTCTGCTTGTCGCAGCAGAGGCTGAAATCGAGCGCGAGTTCAACCGTGCCAGAGAAGAGCTGCGCAGCAAGGTTGCCCAGCTCGCCATTGCCGGCGCGGAACAAATTCTTCAGCGCTCCGTTGGGGAGGCAGCCAACAGCGAGTTGGTGGACAGCCTCGCAGCGCAGCTGTAGGAAAAGACCATGGCCGAACTCAGCACCCTCGCCCGGCCCTACGCCAACGCAGCATTTGAATATGCCGTTGCCGAAAGCGCGCTGGAACCCTGGTCGCAGGCCCTTGGGCTCCTGGCCGCGCTCTGTGGAGAGGAAAAAATTGCCGTGCTGCTGCGTTCGCCGGTCCATGCGGGTCCGGATCGCGTCGCGCTGTTGCTCGAATTGTGCGAAGGCTCCCTGAGTGGCGGCATGCAGAATTTTTTACGGGTGATGGCGGACAACAATCGGCTGCCGCTGCTGCCGGCCGTCCACGAACAGTTCCAGGCGCTCAAAGCCAATCTGGAGCGCACCATCAATGTGGACGTCGCCACGGCGGCGCCACTGAGCGAGGCGTTGCGCGCGCGGTTGACGGCGGCACTTGGCAAGCGCCTGGGCCGCGACGTCCGTGTCGCGGTCACCATCGATCCGACGCTGCTGGGCGGCGCCGTGATCCGGGCGGGTGACACGGTAATCGACGGGTCACTGCGCGGACGCCTCAACAAGCTCGCCGATGCATTACTTTCCTAGGAATCGAGGAATCACGACATGCAGCAATTGAATCCGTCTGAAATCAGCGAACTGATCAGGCAGAGGATCGAACGCCTCGATGTGGCCGCCGAAGCCCAGGACGAAGGGACCATCGTCTCCGTGTCCGACGGCATCGTGCGCATCCACGGTTTGCGCAACGTGATGTACGGCGAAATGATCGCGTTCGATGGCGGCCTCTACGGGATGGCGCTCAACCTGGAGCGCGATTCGGTCGGCGCCGTGATTCTCGGCGACTATCTGGGTCTGGCGGAAGGCCAGAAGGCACGCTGCACCGGGCGCGTTCTGGAAGTGCCCATCGGCCCCGAACTGGAAGGCCGGGTGGTGGATGCGCTCGGCAATCCGATCGATGGTCGCGGCCCCATTACCGCGAAACTGACCGATGCGCTGGAAAAAGTCGCCCCCGGGGTTATCGAGCGGCAATCGGTCGACCAGCCGGTGCAAACCGGACTCAAGGCCATCGATGCCATGGTTCCGGTCGGCCGCGGACAGCGCGAGCTGATCATCGGCGATCGCCAGATCGGCAAGACCGCCATCGCCATCGATGCGATCATCAATCAGAAAAATACCGGCATCAAATGTATCTATGTTGCGATCGGTCAGAAGTCCTCGACCGTAGCCAACGTCGTGCGCAAGCTGGAAGAGCACGGTGCCATGGCCCACACCATTGTCGTGGCCGCCACCGCATCCGATCCGGCATCCATGCAGTTTCTCGCGCCCTACGCCGGCTGCACCATGGGCGAGTACTACCGCGACCGCGGCCAGGATGCCCTGATCGTCTATGACGATCTGACCAAGCAGGCCTGGGCCTATCGCCAGATCTCCCTGCTGTTGCGGCGCCCGCCTGGCCGTGAAGCCTATCCCGGTGACGTGTTCTATCTGCACTCCCGGTTGCTGGAGCGATCAGCGCGCGTCAACGCCGACTATGTCGAGAAATTCACCAAGGGCGAAGTGAAAGGCCGCACCGGTTCGCTTACCGCGCTGCCCATCATCGAAACCCAGGCCGGTGACGTGTCCGCTTTCGTGCCGACCAACGTGATTTCGATCACCGACGGGCAGATTTTTGTCGAGACCGACCTGTTCAACTCCGGCATTCGACCGGCGATGAACGCTGGGTTGTCGGTGTCCCGGGTGGGTGGGTCCGCGCAGACCAAGATCATCAAGAAACTGGGTGGCGGCATCCGGCTGGCGTTGGCGCAGTACCGGGAACTGGCGGCGTTCTCGCAGTTTGCGTCCGATCTCGATGAGGCGACCCGGTCGCAGCTGGAGCACGGACAGCGGGTTACGGAACTGATGAAGCAGGCACAGTACTCGCCGATGAGCGTGGCCGAGATGGGTGTCGTCCTTTACGCCGCGAACCAGGGCTACCTCAAGAACGTCGAGGTGAACAAGGTTGGTGCCTTTGAGGCGGCGCTGCTCTCCTACATGAAAGCGGAGCACGCGGCGCTGATCGAGCGCGTTAATGTCAAGGGCGACTGGAACGACGAAATCGAGGGCGCTTTCAAGGCCGCACTCGACAAATTTGTCGCCACCCAAACCTGGTAAACACCTAGAACGCCGGGAAGCTGACCGCGATGGCCGTTGGAAAAGAAGTCAAGACCAAGATCACCAGCGTCAAAAGTACGCAAAAGATCACCAGCGCCATGGAGATGGTCGCGGCCAGCAAAATGCGCCGCGCCCAGGATCGAATGGCGCTGGGCCGGCCTTATGCGGAACGCATTCGCGGCGTGGTGGGGCATATCGCCAACGCGTCGGCGGAGTATCGCCACCAGTACATGGACGTGCGCGAGGTGAAACGCGTGGGCTTCATCCTGGTCTCCACCGACCGGGGTCTTTGTGGCGGTTTGAACATCAACCTCTTCAAGATCGCCCTGAAAGCCATGGCGGAATGGAATCGTCAGGGCGTCGGTATTGATGTCTGCGCCATAGGTGCCAAGGCCAGCGCATTTTTCGGTAGCCACGGCGGCAACGTCGTCGCCAGCGTGCGAGATCTCGGCGACAAGCCATCGGTGCAGACGCTGGTCGGCAGCGTCAAGGTGATGCTCGACAGCTACGAGGAAAAGCGCCTCGATCGCTTGTTTCTTGTGAGCAACAAGTTTGTTAATACCATGACCCAGAAGCCCGCGCTTGAGCAGTTGTTGCCGCTGGATCCCGCCGGCGACGACAGCATGAAACATCACTGGGATTACCTGTACGAACCCGACGCCAAAGAGCTGCTCAATGGACTGCTGGCGCGCTACATCGAGTCCCAGGTGTACCAGAGCGTGGTGGAGAACAATGCCTGCGAGCAGGCCGCGCGGATGGTGGCGATGAAGAATGCCACCGAAAACGCGTCAACCCTGATCGACGAGTTGGAACTGCTTTACAACAAGGCACGGCAGGCGGCGATCACCCAGGAGTTGTCCGAGATCGTCGGCGGCGCGGCCGCCGTCTGAATCGGCTTGGCACCAGCAACGTATATTTCGTATTGCGAGAGGATAACAAATGAGTAGCGGACGTATCGTACAGATCATCGGTGCCGTCATCGACGTGGAATTTCCGCGCGACAGCGTTCCGAATGTCTATGATGCGCTGACGGTGGACGAACGGGGTCTTACCCTCGAAGTCCAGCAGCAACTCGGCGACGGCGTGGTGCGAACCATCGCCATGGGTTCGTCGGAAGGCGTCAGCCGCGGGCTCGTAGTCAGCAACACCGGCAGCCCGATCGCGGTGCCCGTCGGGCAGGGGACCCTGGGGCGCATCATGGATGTGCTCGGCAACCCCATCGACGAAGCCGGTCCGATCCAGCACGAATCGCGGATGCCGATCCACCGCGCCGCGCCGACCTACGCCGAACAGTCCGCCGCCGTCGAGCTGTTTGAAACCGGCATCAAGGTAATCGACCTTATCATGCCGATCTCCAAGGGCGGCAAGGTCGGCCTGTTCGGCGGCGCCGGAGTGGGCAAGACCGTGACGCTCATGGAACTGATCCGCAACATCGCCATGGAGCACTCCGGGTTTTCCGTGTTCGCCGGCGTCGGCGAGCGTACCCGGGAAGGTAACGATTTCTATCACGAAATGAAGGAATCGAACGTACTCGACAAGGTGGCGCTGGTGTACGGGCAGATGAACGAACCGCCCGGCAACCGTCTGCGCGTGGCCTTGACCGGCCTCACCATGGCGGAATTCTTCCGCGACGAAGGCCGCGACGTTCTCATGTTCGTCGACAACATCTACCGCTACACACTCGCCGGCACCGAAGTGTCCGCACTGCTCGGCCGCATGCCGTCGGCGGTGGGTTATCAGCCGACCCTGGCCGCCGAGATGGGCGCGTTGCAGGAGCGCATTACGTCGACGCAAACGGGCTCCATCACCTCCTTTCAGGCGGTGTATGTTCCCGCGGACGACCTCACGGACCCCTCGCCCGCCACCACCTTCGCGCACCTGGATGCGACCCTGGTATTGTCGCGGCAGATCGCGGAGCTAGGGATTTACCCGGCGGTGGATCCCCTCGATTCCACGTCGCGGCTGCTGGATCCCTTGGTGATCGGCAAGGAACACTACGACGTGGCGCGCGGCGTGCAGACGGTATTGCAGCGCTACAAGGAGCTGCGCGACATCATCGCCATCCTCGGCATGGACGAACTGTCCGAAGAAGACAAGCTGGTGGTGGATCGGGCACGTAAAATTCAGCGCTTTCTGTCGCAGCCTTTCTTCGTGGCCGAAGTATTCACGGGCAGCCCGGGCAAATATGTTCCGCTGAAAGAAACGATTGCCAGCTTCAAAGGCATTCTCAACGGCGATTACGACCATCTGCCCGAGCAGGCGTTCTACATGGTTGGCTCCATCGACGAAGTTGTCGAAAAAGCGAAATCCCTTTAATCACCGCGGGCGGGGCGTAAACCAGCGATGGCCATGATGTTTCACTGCGACATAGTGACCGCCGAGAAATCGATGTTTTCGGGCTCGGTGGAAATGCTGGCACTGACTGGCACGCTGGGCGAGCTGGGCATTACCTATGGACACACGCCCCTGCTCACCGGCATCAAACCGGGCCCGGTGCGCGTCATCCGCCAGGGTGGCCAGGAAGAGATTTATTTTCTCTCCGGCGGCTTTCTCGAAGTCCAGCCCACGTTGGTGACCATTCTTGCCGATGCCGGTGATCGCGCCAGCGACCTCGACGAAGCCGCCGCGCTGGAGGCCAAGCGTCAGGCCGAGCAGGAGCTGCAAAATCGCGGCGCCGAGATGGAGTACTCCGCGGCACTTGCCCGCTTCGGCGATGCCGTGGCGCGCCTGCGCACCATCGAGGAGTTGCGCCGCCGCGCCCGCCACGCGGGCTGATCCCGAGCCGGGACCAACCCTTCGGCACGCGAGACTCCGCCAGTCATTTCCCCCGATCTCTGACGCCGCCGGCGTCTTTTGGCCCGCTGTTATACTGGGTCCGGTAGCGAACTCGACAGGGTCATCGTGCAGACACAGATCATCGTGCTCGCCGCAGGCAAGGGGACCCGGATGCATTCCGCCCTGCCCAAGGTCCTTCACCTCCTCGCCGGCAAGCCCCTGCTCGCCCATGTCCTCGATGCGGCCCAAAGGCTCCCTGGTCAGCGCACTTGGGTTGTTGCCGGCGCGGACCTGGCGGTGGTGCAACAGGCTTGCGTCGGCTATCCGGTTTCCTGGGTTGAGCAGCGCGAACCGCTGGGCACCGCGCATGCGGTGAGCCAGGCACTGCCCGAACTGGACGACTCCGGCACCGCGCTGATTCTCTACGCTGATGTGCCGCTGCTCGAGCCGGCCACGCTCACCGCCATGGTGGCGTCTGCCGCCCAAGGCGCGCTGGCGCTGTTGACGGTGCACACTGAACATCCCACCGGCTACGGCCGCATCCTGCGTGATGGCAGTGGCGCGGTGACCGGAATCGTCGAAGAAAAAGACGCGAGCGCTGAGCAGCGTGCCCGCACCGAAATCAATACCGGAATCATCGCCGTGCCGGTGCAGAAGCTGCGCGCCTGGCTGGCCCGGGTCGGCAATGCAAATGCGCAGGGCGAATACTATCTGACGGATATCGTCGCCCTTGCCGCGGCGGAAGGCGCGGTGATTCAGACCTTCCATCCTCACAGCCTGGCGGAGATCGAAGGCGTCAACGACCGCGCCCAGCTTGCCCGCCTCGAGCGGCGTTACCAGCAGCGGCTGGCCGAGTGCCTGCTGGCCGCCGGCACGACGCTCGCCGATCCGGCGCGCTTCGACTGCCGTGGCGAACTGCGCGTCGGCCGCGACGTGTTCATCGACATCAATTGCGTATTCGAGGGCCGCGTGATGCTGGGCGATGACGTCCGCATCGGCCCCAGCTGCGTGATTCGCGATGCGCAAATCGGTCGCGGTGCCGTGATAAAGGCGAATACCGTGATCGAAGGGCCGGTCGTCGTCGCCGCCGGCGCCCAGGTCGGCCCTTTCGCCCGGTTGCGGGAGGGCACACACATCGGCGAGCAGGCGCGGATCGGTAACTTCGTCGAAACCAAGCAGGCGGAGTTCGGGCGCGGCAGCAAGGCCAACCACCTCGCCTATGTCGGCGACGCTTCGTTGGGCGAGGACGTGAATGTGGGCGCGGGCACCATCACCTGTAACTACGATGGCGTCGCCAAGCATCGCACCGACATCGGCGCTGGTGCTTTCATTGGCTCCAACAGCGCGCTGGTGGCGCCGGTTTCCATCGGCGCCGGCGCCACCATCGGCGCCGGCTCCACCATCACCGCCGACGTGCCGGCCGGGCACCTCGGCGTCGGTCGTGGCAAGCAGCGCAACATTCCCGGTTGGCGGCGGCCCCCAAAAAAGGATGACCACTGATGTGCGGCATCGTTGCCGCCGCCGCCCAGCGCAATGTGGCGGCCATTCTGCTCGCGGGTCTCAGGCGTCTGGAGTATCGCGGCTACGATTCGGTGGGCATGGCAATCGTCGCCGACGGCGCCCTGCACTGCCGCAAGCATGCCGGCAAGGTCGCGCTGCTGACGGACGATCTGGCACGTCTCCCCTTCCCGGGCCATCTTGGCATCGCTCACACCCGCTGGGCAACGCATGGCAAGCCAAACGAAGTAAACGCTCACCCCCACCGCTCGGGTCCGATTGCTCTGGTCCATAATGGCATCATCGAGAACTTCCGCGCCCTGCGCGCGGAGCTCGAGGCATTGGGCTATGAATTTCAGTCAGACACTGATACCGAAGCGGTCGCCCATCTGATGCACCACCTGCTGAAGCAGGGTCTGGATCTCGCCGGGGCCTTGGATGCCGCAGTGACAAGGCTGGAGGGCGCCTACGCGCTGGCGGTGGTCTCGGCGACCGAGCCCGGCACCCTGGTGGGCGCGCGCAGCGGCAGCCCGCTGGTACTGGGGGTCGGCATCGAGGAACACTTTCTCGCCTCCGATCCCCTGGCGCTGCGCCAGGTCACCGACCGGTTCGTGTACCTGGAGGAAGGTGACCGGGTCACCTTGACGGCGGTGGACTATCAGGTACGCGACCGCGATGGCGTGGTGGTGGTGCGCCGCGTCCACACCTTGTCCGACGTTGTCGATCACGCCGACAAAGGTGGTTTCCGCCACTTCATGCTCAAGGAAATCCATGAGCAGCCGGCAGTGCTGGCCGCCACCCTGGAAGGCCGCATCAGTGCGCGCCGGATCCTGCCCGAAATATTCGGCGCATCCGCAGCCGAACGCTTTGCGGGGGTGGAAAACCTGCATCTGGTGGCCTGCGGCACCAGCTATCACGCCGGACTGGTGGCGCGTTACTGGCTAGAGGAATGGGCCGGTATCCCCTGCCAGGTCGAAGTCGCCAGCGAATATCGCTACCGCAAGGTGGTGGTGCCGAAAAATACCCTGTTCGTCGCCATCTCCCAGTCCGGCGAGACCGCCGATACCCTGGCGGCGTTGAAGGTGGCGCGCGAGGCGGGCTATCTCGACAGCCTCGCCATCTGCAACGTGGCCAACAGCTCGCTCGTGCGGGAGACCGGCCTCGCCCTGCTCACCCGCGCGGGTCCCGAGATCGGCGTGGCGTCCACCAAGGCGTTCACCACCCAGCTGGTGGCGCTGCAACTGCTGTGCATCGCCATCGCCCGGGCGCGCGGCAGGCTGTCCGTGGAGCGCGAAGCCGAGCTGGTCACCGCCTTGCATGCCCTGCCCGAACTGAGTCGACGGGTATTGGCACTCGACGCCGAAATCGAAGCCACGTTCGAGTGCTTTGCCGACAAGCACCACGCGCTGTTCCTCGGCCGCGGCGTCCAGTATCCCATCGCCCTTGAAGGTGCGCTGAAGCTCAAGGAAATCTCCTACATCCACGCCGAGGCCTACCCGGCCGGGGAGCTCAAGCATGGCCCCTTGGCGCTGGTCGATGCGGATATGCCGGTGGTTGCGGTTGCGCCCAACAACGAGCTGCTCGAAAAACTCAAGTCCAACCTGCATGAAGTACAGGCGCGCGGCGGCGCGCTGTTCGTGTTCGCTGATCGCGACGCCGGGTTTCGCGATCAGCCGGGAGTGACGGTGGTCAGTTTGCCCCACGTCCCCAAGAGCCTCGAACCCATCGTCTACACCCTGCCCTTGCAGCTGCTCGCCTATCACGTTGCGGTGTTGAAAGGCACCGACGTGGATCAGCCGCGCAATCTTGCCAAGTCGGTTACGGTCGAATAACGCCGGACCGGTCCTGCATCAGACCCGGTGCGGCGCGTCAAAACATCGTGTCGAGGGCGGCCGGCCCCGGCTCATTCGGCCTGTACGGTAACCAGGGATTCTTCTGCGGCGATCCAGTCCGCTTCCAGTTGCTCCGCGCGCTGGCGCAGCTTGCCCTGGCGCTGGAGCAGCGCGGTGAGTTGATCGCGAGCATCGGCGCCATACAGCGCGGGAGCCGCCAGCTCCTGTTCCAGCCCCGCGAGTTCGGCGCCCACCCGATCCAGCTCCGCGGCGAGACGGGAGGCGCGTTCCTGCAGTGGGCGCAATTCCGCGCGTCGCGCCGCGTCGCGCCGGCGCTGATCGCGCCGGTCCCCGCCGTCGATCGCGGTGTTTGGTGCGGCCGGACGCGCCGCGTTCCGGGCACGGCGTTCGAGCCAACGGCGGTAGTCCGCGAGGTCGCCATCGAAGACGGTCACCGCGCCATCGCTCACCAGCCAGTAGGTATCCACCGTGGTGGCGAGCAGATGGCGGTCGTGGGAGACCACCACCAAAGCGCCGGCATAGTCCTGCAATGCCAGCGTCAGCGCCGCGCGCATTTCCAGATCGAGGTGATTGGTGGGCTCGTCGAGCAGCAGCAGGTTGGGGGCCTGCCAGACCAGCAGGGCCAGCACCAGGCGGGCTTTTTCACCACCCGACAGCGGCGCCACCGGGTTGCTTGCCAGATCGCCGGCAAACCCGAAACCGCCGAGGAAATCGCGCCGGCGCTGCTCGGTGGCGACGGGACTGAGTCGGGCGAGGTGTTCTAGAGGGCTGGCGCCGGGATCGAGTTGCTCCAGTTGGTGCTGGGCGAAATAGCCGATGCGGAGGTTGGCGCTGGTTTCGAGCGTGCCGGTCAGCGGCGGCAGCTCGCCCGCGAGCGCGCGTACCAGGGTCGATTTGCCCGCGCCATTGGGGCCCAGCAGGCCGATGCGATCGCCCGGTGAGAGTTGCAATGTGATGCCGTCGAGGATCGGCGGATCACCGTACCCCAGGCGCGCGCTGTCCAGGCTCAGCAGCGGGTTGCCGGCGCGCGGCGGTTCCTTGAAGCTGAAGCGGAAGGGATTGTCGACCTGGGCGGGAGCCACCAGCGTCATTCGTTCCAGCGCCTTGATCCGGCTTTGCGCGGCGCGCGCCTTGGTCGCCTGGGCGCGGAAGCGGTCGACGAAGCGCTGCATATGGGCCACGGCGCGCTGTTGCTGCTCGTAGGTCGCCTGCTGTCCCGCCAGGCGCGCCGCGCGCTGGCGTTCGAAATCGCTGTAGCCACCCCGGTACTGGTGCAGTTGCCGGTGTTCGATGTGGAGTACTTCGTTGACCACGGCGTCGAGGAAATCGCGGTCGTGGGAGATCAGCAACAGGGTGCCGCGATAGGCCTTCAGCCAGTCTTCCAGCCACAGCACCGCTTCGAGGTCGAGGTGGTTGGTGGGTTCATCGAGCAGCAGGAGGTCGGACGGACACATCAGCGCCCGCGCGAGGCCGAGGCGCACGCGCCAGCCGCCGGAAAACGCGGCGGCCGGGCGTTGCTGATCGGAGGCGCGAAAGCCGAGGCCGGACAGCAGCGTCGCCGCGCGGGCGTGGGCGGTGTAGCCGTCCACCTGTTGATAGTGAGCATGGGCGCGGCCGATGGCGGTGCCGTCGCCATCGGCGTCGGCACGCAGGACTTCGCGCTCGGCGTCCCGAAATCCCGGATCGCCGTCGAGTACCAGGTCGAGGGCGGAGCGCTCCAGGTCGCCGAGATCCTGCGCCATATGGGCGATGATCCACTGCTTCGGGATGGCGGTCTCGCCGGTCTCGGACGAAAGTTCGCCGCGCAACAAGGCCAGCAGCGAGCTTTTGCCACTGCCATTGGCGCCGATCAGGCCGACGCGATGGCCCGGGTAGAGCGTCGCCGAGGCGTTCTCCAGCAGGGGCTCGACATGCCGGCGCAAGGTAATGCCGGTGAGTTGGATCACGGTTTATGAGTTCCGGGGTGGTGCTTGAGTGGCAGGTTGTTCAACGTCTGGCGTGGAGAATGGGACTGACGATCGCCGCCACCCGGTCCGGCGAACAATGCAGGTACAGCGACTGGTCCAGCCAGCGGCGATCCGGGTAGTAAGAAAACAGGAACTGGCCATCCTTGAGGTTCTCCACCACCTTGTTGATGATGTTGGGGCGGACCGCCGGACAACCGTAACTGCGGCCGATGCCGCCTTTGAGCTGGATCCAGATCGGATCGACGTACTCGGCGGAGTGAATCACGATTTTGCGTTTGCGCGCGAGGTCGTTGATGCCGGGTTCGAGCCCGTCCATGCGCAGCGAATAACCGAAATTGCCGTAGTAGGTTTCGGCGGTGCGGAACAGCCCCAGGCTCGACTGACGACTGCCCATGTCGTTGGAAAACTGTGTTGCCATTTCATCGCCCGATCCGCGGCCGTGGGCGACGTGATCCTCGATCAGCAGCCTGCGCCGTTCCAGGTCGAAGATCCAGAACCGCTGTTTGGTGGACGGCAGCGAAAAATCGATTACCGCGAGTCGCTGCGCGGGATGCACACCGCCGGCGACCGCACAGTTCATGGCAGTCACCGCCTTGGTCAGCACCTGGCGGTTCAGCGCCGGAGCACTGCGCGCCAGTGCCTGGGTCAGAGATTCGCTGCGCGGGTCCGCCCACGCCTCCAGTGGCAGCAGCGCGAACACCAGGGCGGTCAGCATCAGGCGCGATACGGCGGCCATGGGTGAACGTCTCCTGTCGTCGCGCCGGGGAATTGATGGGCGCCGCGCAAGCGCACGCTGATTCTGCATCACAAAGCGGTCTTGATGCACGCCGTGATGGTTGAAACCCGGTGATGCCGGGACGTCTGGTGCCGGAAAGAGGATTTGAACCTCCGACCAACGCATTACGAATGCGCTGCTCTACCGAGCTGAGCTATTCCGGCGGGAGCGAGAGTCTACTTGGCGGTCGCCGCGCTGTCACTTCCGTGGTGTTTGGCGCGAGCGGCGCGTTCCGCCGCTATCAATTGGTCGACGACAGCGAGCATGGCCTCGTGGCTGCCGGCCTGGCTGGCGGAGACCCGGTACTTGCCTTCGACCACGATCTCCGGCGTGCCGGTGATCTTGTAGCCGCGCTGGCGGGCGTCGGCCTGGCCTACGGCACTGCCGACGCCGAAGGAGTTGAACGTCTTGCTGAAGGCGTCGCCATCCACGCCATGAGCCACGAAGATCTTTTTGATGTCGTCCTCGGTGCCCAGTTTGTCGTGGCCTACGTTCATGGCATCAAACAATGCCTGGTGGAGGGGATCCAGCACATTGAGTGCTTTGGCGGTGTAGTACGCGCGCGCGTGCAACTCCATGGTGGGATGCCAGATGGCCGGGCTGCGCACCAGCACCACATCGGCGGGTAGCGTCTTGCTCCATTTTTCCAGCAGGGGCTCGAACGCGTAACAGTGACCGCAGCCATACCAGAACACCTCGGTGACTTCGATCTTGCTGGCATCGCCGGTACGCACCGGCTCATCAAGCACGGTGTAATGCTTACCGGCGACATAGTCGGCCGCGTTGGCCAGCGTGGCGGTGAGCACCAGAACCGTTGTCATCAGCGCCTTCAATGCAAGGGTTTTCAACGATGGACCCACTGGGGTTACCTCCCTCATTGGTTGGACGGGCGCCGCCCGCAAGCTGCGCCCACCGTTCGACACGGCACATCCGCCACAGTTGCAGGCGCGTCCGGGGTCTGCCCGATAATTACTTCAGGCCAGCGATGAAATTTGCGACCGCGGCGATTTCCTGGTCGGTCATATGGGCGGCGACTCCGCGCATGATGGCGTTTTCATCGTTGCCCCGGGCTCCGGGCCATGCCGCGTCGTGGGCGCCGTCGCGGAAAGCGCGCAGCTGTTTCGCGAGATATTCGGGGTGTTGCCCGCCCAACGCTGGATAACCGGCGGGGGCGTTGCCATTGCCCACCGGCGAATGACAGCCGGTACAGGCCGGCACGCCGGTATCGAGGTTGCCGGCGCGGTAGACGGTGGCGCCCAGGGCCACGGCCTTGGCATCATCTTTTGCGCCCGCCCACTGGCGCGGCTGGGCGGCAAAATAGGCAGCGATATCGGCGAGATCCTGCGCGTTCAGCTCCTTCAGCAATCCGGACATTTCCGGGACGGTGCGCTGACCGGACTGGATGTCGCGCAGTTGCTTGAGCAGATATTTGTCTCCCAGCCCGGCGAGGTTGGGAAAATTCGGGGCCAGACTTGCCCCGCTGACGCCATGGCAACCGGCACACACGGCAGTTTTACTTTTGCCGGCATTGGCGTCGCCAGCAGCCAGGGTTGCCGGCGCCAGCGCGACCGCCATCGCACCGGCCAGGCACAGAAGCATCGCTTTCATCATATTCTGCTCGCTCGATTTGGCTAGAATGGGCGCCCGTGCGCGTGGGCCGGCGCGACGGGGGCGGAGTATATACCAATCACCGGCGGAGCTTAACGCGGCGCGCGACGGGACGACGGTCTCAGGCACGCGTCGATGACTATCTTCCTTCCCTCGGGCGGGCGCAACGCGGCACGACCCCGCGCCAGAATGACCATCACGCAGACATTTCCCCAGGACCAAAGCCATGTCCAAAGACTCTGGCCGGAGTGCCGACCAGGCCCCGGAAATCCTGCTCGAAGCCTCGGGAGACGCGGTTTCGCAGGGGGCTCGCAAGATCGACTACCACCGCGCCGTTTTTCTTAAAAGTGCACCGACGCTCGCGGATTGCCCGCCGGATCAGGGTGTCGAAGTGGCTTTCGCTGGGCGCTCCAACGCGGGCAAATCAAGCGCGCTCAACGCGCTGACGCGCCAGGGCAAGCTGGCGCGCACCAGCAAGACGCCGGGGCGTACCCGGCTGATGAACTTTTTTGCGCTGGCGCCGGGGCAGCGCTTGGTCGATCTGCCCGGTTACGGCTACGCCAAAGTGCCCAAGGCGATGAAGGCCGAGTGGGACCAGCATCTCGCGCACTACCTGCGAGCGCGCTCCTCGCTGCGCGGGTTGGTGCTGTTGATGGACATCCGTCACCCGCTGCAAACTTTCGATCAACACATGCTGGCGTGGGCCGCGGAGGCGGCGCTGCCGGTACATGTACTCCTCACCAAAGCGGACAAACTCAATCGCGGCCCCGCCCAGGCGACGTTGCTGGGGGTGCGACGCGAGGTTGCCCGGGTGGGCCTCGCGGAGGTCACCGCGCAGACCTTTTCCGCGCAGACGGGACTTGGATTACCGGCGCTCGAGGCACGCTTGTCGGACTGGCTGGCGGATAGCGCGGACCCGCCTTAGCGGACCGCAGAAAATCTGCTGCGGCAGCCATCTGTGCTGTTGCGCGGTGCTCGAGTCGATAAGTGTCGGTAGGTTGTGCCCTGCACCTGGCATTGGCTTTTCACCGCGACGTTTTTAACAGTCTGTCAGGCTGTTGGCGAGCAGGTACGCCGGCGCACCGCAAAATTTTCCTGACGCAGTTTTATCAGGATTGCCGACGCGCGCTCCGCATCTCCAACCCGTACCAGCGCGTGCAGTATGCGCGCAAGCTTTTCGAGCTCACCCAGGCGATAGACCGCGACGATACCGGCCAACTGATGGCAAGCCTCGCGGGCGCTGCCGAGATCGGCGTCGGCCAGGAAATCATGGGTGCGGGACACCAGGCGTTCGATCTCGTCGAAATAGGGTTCTTTGGGCATGGTGTCGCCACTGCCGAACCACTCGGCGACGAGCGTACCCGTGCGCCCCGACAGTTGCAGCAACGCCTCCAGCAGTTGGCGTTCGTCGTAGGGTTTGCCCAGAACACGCGCTACCCGCACCCGGCCGAGCTCGCGCCCTTCATCGAGGAGTTGGTCGGCGGTAAGCACCACGACCGGCGTTGCCGCATTGAGCATTCCAGGCTGCTGGATTTGCAGCAACGCGCCAACGCCGGTGATCTCCGGCATGTGAATGTCCATGAGAATGACGTCGAATTTCTGTTCCCCGCAGGCGGCAATGGCCCCAAGCCCGTCCGGAACCGCCCGATGAGTGCAGCCGGTGCGTTCCAGCAGGGTAGTGAGCAGCAGGCGGCTGAAATCATTGTCTTCCGCCACCAACACCTGAATCCCGCTCAGGTCCGCATGCCCGGGTGAGCGCACGACGGTATCGGTCAACGCGGCCACAAAGTCCCGGATACCGGCAGGCTTGCCAAGCCAGTGAACGTTGGGGTGATTATCGATGAGATCCCTGGGGATGGTTTCGTGCAGGGTGCGCAGGGGCAGTTGCACGATGATCGGGCAGCGCAGCTCTTCAAGGACGTGACGCAGGGACATCAGCTGGCGTTCCGGTGGTTCGCCAAGTGACCAGTTGATCACCAGCGCGGCAGGGGTGGTGTCGGTCATGGCGTCGATCAGGTCATCGAAGGTGGCCAGCATGTGCGCATCGTCGAACAGGCGCTGCAACAGGGACCGGGCGCTGTTGCGTCCGAGCGCGTCGGTGTCATAGACCAGCACCTGGCCGGCGTGTTGCGGCGATGTTGCGGCGGACTGCCACTGCAAGGGCAAACTGACCCTGAAGTCGCTGCCGGCGTCCGGATTGCTGCTCAGCTCAATGGTCCCGCCCAGCAACTCCACATGACGGCGCGCGATGGCGAGGCCGAGTCCGGTGCCCCCGAAGCGACGGGCGATGCTGGTGTCCGCCTGCACGAAGGCCGCGAAAATCTGCTGTTGCTGGTCGGGCTCGATGCCGACCCCGGTGTCGCTCACGGTGATGGAGAAGTCGCCCGCCGGGCCCAGGCCGCAGAGCACCAGCACATGGCCGCGGGGAGTGAATTTCACCGCATTGCCCACCAGGTTGGCGAGAATCTGGCGCAGCCACCTGGCGTGGCCGAAAGCATGTGCGGGGACGGCAGGGTGGATGTCCAGATAGACTTCGACGCCCTTGGCGTGCGCCGCCGGCGCCAGCAGGCGGACGCAATCCTCGATGCATTCCAGCACATCAAAAGGTTCCGCACGGCTGCTTTCGGCGCCAACCTGAAGTTTGGTGAACTCGAGAATGTCGTCGATCATCGCCAGCAGCGACACGGATGCCTGGTCGATGATGTGGCAATAATTGCGGTCGGCGGCGTTCTGCAGATCGCGTTCCAGCAGGCGCACGAAGCCCTGGATCGATGTCAGCGGGGTACGCAGTTCGTGGCTCATCCGCGCCAGGAAGTCGGTCTTGGCACGATTGGCCGTTTCCGCGCGTTCTCCGGCGATTTCCAGCTCCTGGTTCTTGGCCCGCAACTCGTCGAGCGTCCGGGAGAGGTCCCGGGTAGCCTGCGCAACCTGCTGCTGGAGATCGAGCTGACTGCGTTCAACCGAATCGGCAAGATGGTTTATGCCGGCAGCCAGGTGGGCGAGTTCATCGCGCGTGGTGGTTCGCGCGCGCGCGGCGAGATTTCCTTGCCGCAGCCGTATCACGGTGTTGGTGAGGTCGCGAATGGGGGTGACGACGGAGCGCGATAACACCAATGCCATCAGCAGCGCGGTCCCCAGTACGCCGGCACCGATGCCGATGCTGCTCACCACGGTGGCGTGCTGGGCGCGGCGCGCCTCCGTGAGATCCATGGCGATCACCACCCAACCGAGCGGAGCGCGGGGCGGCCCGGCAGTGGTGGCCGGATAGTCGTCCACCTCCACGGGGACCGCATAGACGCCGCGCTCCAGGATCAGCACGTCACGCATTTCACGCGCCGCCGTGCCCAGGGGTTGCGTCAGATCCAGGTCCGGGCCGGGAGCCGGAAAGGCAGTGCTGGAGACCATGACCCGGCGCTGCCGGTCGAGGAAAATGACACCGCGAATGCCGGGAACCGCCGCGATGGACTCCGCCATGGCTTTGAGCTGCGCAAGATTGCTCGAATAAAGGGCGAAATCCACCGTATGGGACAAGTAATCGATCATGCGTGCGCCGGACTCCTCCACCTTGCGCAGGATGTCGCCGTGCCGGCCATGGATGCTGTAGGCGGTCAGCAACGCGGTAATCAGGAGCAACGGCAGGGAGCCGATCAGCAGCAAGCGCAGCTGCAGGTTGCGGCGAATGTCGAGCGCGGAAAACTTCATGGCTGCTCCCGCAGGGCGGCGGCATATCGGGACTCCAGCACGGCGGCGACCGGCAAGGCAATGCCGAGGGCGTTGGCCACGGTGGCGTTGGTGGTCAAGGTGTAATACCGCGGCGGTTGCAAGCCGGGCGGAAACAGCCCGTGCACCAGCCGTTCGGTGACGAGTTCGGCGCCCTGCTGGCCGATATTCTCAGGGGACGAATACACCGATGCCAAAGCGCCGGCATCGGTGTAGGCGCGGGAAAAACCGATGACCGGAATCCTGGCGCGAAAACTCAATTGCAGTAGCCAGTTGGCGACCGCGCGATTGAAATCGGCGCTATCGGGTAAAACCACCACCACCTGCGCGGCCTTGATCAGTGGCGAGAGTCTGGCGATCGGGTTGTCGTCGGGTTTGAGAACGTCGATCAGCGGCTTGAAACCAAGCGCGGTGGCCCCGCCTTCGAGAGCGGCGTCATGCTTGCGGGAAAGCGGCCCCAGCACCGCGGACAGGGTGCGCGCCTCTGGCATCAGCAAGCGCGCCAACTGCAGCAGACGCTGCGGCGGCTGGTCGAGTGCCACCGCAGTGTTGTTGCCGAGCCCGGGGTCCCGCGCGCATTGTTCGCGCCAGAAATCGCTGGTGACGAACAGATGCAGGGCGGGTCGGTCGGGATAGCGGGCGCGCAGGTCGGTCAACGCCTGCGCGCCGATGCTGACCAGGATGTCTTCCTCAGGCCAGTTCCCGGTCTGGGTGTGAACGCTGACGACCGTCTCGGGCGTGAGCAGTCGGAGGTGGTGCTGGAGACTGTCCGCTGTCGCTTGGTAATACGGCATATCTCCCGCAAGCAGCAGACGGACCGTGGCGTCCGCCTGGAATGGCGCGCCGCAGCACAGGAACAGCAGCAGAAACGACCACGCAGTGCGCAATCGGTGGCGTCCTCCCCTGCTGTAGCCGGTCTCTCTCACTAACCGAACTCCCTGTCCATGGGCTTTTGCCCGTGCATCCAGGCCGCTGTCGTCTACTCCGGATCAATCGGGAAAATCCAACCGGGCGCGCAGATAAACCGCCGTGTCGAACCTGTTTTCCTGGTTGAACTCGGAATAATCCTGCCCGAGATTCTGCGCCACCAATTGCAGGTCGCCTTTGCTCGCACCCGCCTTGAAATGCCATGTGGCTTGGGCATCGACCCGGGTAAATCCGTTGATCGGGTTCCCGTTGCGCCAATCCACCGCGCTTTGCGCGTAAACAAAAACGCCAAAATCGAGCGCGTCCGACCACCGATGGTTGACCAGTAGACCACCGGAATGGCGTGGAGTGCCACCGTCAAAACTCCGGTACTGGATAACCGGGTCGAAGCGGGCTATGCGCCGACTGTTGATGTCCTGATTGGCATAGTGCAGGCGGAACCAGGTGCGGGGCGACAGATGATAGGTGATTTGAGTTTCGACGCCGGCGGTGTTCCAGCGGGCGACGTTGTCGCGCACCAGGCGTTCGTTGTCGAAAAAAGGTGGCAGGGCCGTGATGCTTTCGCGGTAGTCGTCCAGCCCGTCGCGGACCTGCTCGCGAAACAGCTTGATATCGAAGTCGATCCCCTGCGCGGGAAGGCGGGCCAGGTAGGCCAGCTCCAGGCTGTTGATGCGTTCGGCGCCGAGGTTTGCCGCCACCCGACGCTGATCGTCGGTGATCACGTCGCCCAGGCGGAAAACCTGGCGTTCGTCGGCTTCCGTGATCGAAGGCGCGCGCTGACCTCGCGCGTTGCTCAGGCGCAGGGTATGGTCCGGATGGATGAGGTAGTTGAACGACACGCGCGGCGATACCAGCGTACCGATCGGGGTTTTTTCCAGCATCGCCCCGGTGGAGATAGTCAGGTCCGTGGTCGGCAGCCATTCGCTCTGGGCAAACAGGCGCAGGCGTTGCTCATCGTGCGTGGCGCCATCGTCAAATAAGAACCGGCTTTCGACGCCATCCCAGCGCGTCCCTACACCCCACACGCCAGTCAGCGAGTCGCACAACCGTATCCGCTGCACCGCTTCGAGGTCGTAACGTTCCGATACGATGGTGTGAAAACCCTGTACCGAGTGCTGGTCCGGAATACCCAGCAGCAGCGGTACAAGAGCAGGGCTCACTCCGAGCAACGCGGAAATCGGGCCCAGATCGCGTACGCCATAAGTGCGCAAATAGTTGTGGTACAGGGTCAACTCGAAATCGCTGGTGTCGGACAGTTGATGCCCCCAGCCAACGCGCTGGTGCTGGCCGTAGTAACGCACCGGCAGATATTCGTCCAGCCGGTCGGCATCCCCGAATACGGTGTCCTGGCGGCTGAAGCCGCCATCGAAACTGAGCGTATCGGCGAGGCTCGGGGTGTAGGTGGAGCGTAGCCCAAGGTTCCAGGTTTCGGCGCCGTCGTCGGGACCGGCGGCGTTGAAGTTTGGAAAGCCGTCGTTGTGGTCGAAGCCCAGGGACACGCGATAATTGAAATCCTCGATCTGGTCGCTGTGACGCACCCCCACTTGCTGGGTGCCCCGATCGCCCGTGGTCGCGCGGACACGGGTGCCCCGATCCTGGACTGCCGACCGGGTGATGATGTTGACCGCGCCTGCAAAGGCGTTGGATCCGTGCGCCGCGGCACTGGGGCCGCGCACGATCTCGATGCGGTCGATGTCGTCGAGGTCGATGCCCAGCGCGCCCCAGACCACGGTGGACTGGACCGGGTCGTACACCGAGCGGCCGTCCACCATGACTTCGAGGTGGTTGGGCAGTTCGCGGCCCTGGCCGTGGTAATCGATGCCGAAGCGATTGGCGTTGGGTGCGTAGGCCTGGAATCCCGGCACTAACCGGAACACATCCACCCAGTTCATGGCGCCCGCGGCCCGCAGCATGTCGGCGGTGATCACGGTGACGCTGGCGGGAGCCCGGGCGGCGGTCTGCGGGAGGCGGCTCGCTACGGTCTGGAGTGGAATCTCGCCCAACAGATCGCCTTCACTGAGGGTGTCGGAGTGGGCTGGCGCGGCACCGCCCGTCATTGCCAACCATCCGATGGTCGCAGACAGGATGCGGATACCCTTTGGGAGCGCATTTTTAAGCTGTTGCAACACTCTGCTGTCCTTGCACGGCAGGCGGAAACCAAAGTGCAGCATTGTAGCGGCGGACTGTCGCTTTGCCAGCCAAGGGCTTTTGGAGGCGGCGGTTTGGCTGACAGCCCTGGCGTCGGCGTGTACCATTCCGGTCGCTCCACCGCCTCCGGTCAGCGTGGTCGTGACGGCGACCCGCTGCGCCATCGCGAGCGGCGCTCATGCGGTCGTGACCGGGATGTTGTATCGCCGGGATCGGTGCCCAAGTCCACCATCGTCAGGCCATCGCGCAGCAGCAGGCTCTTGAGGTGCCCATGAGTGAAATCTACTTTGTCCGCCACGGTCAGGCCTCGCTGGGCGCACGCAACTACGACCAGCTGTCGCCGCTCGGCTGGGAACAGGCACGCTGGCTGGGCGAACACTACCGCGCCCGCGGTCTTGATTTCGACCGGGTCATCGTGGGCGACATGCAGCGTCACAAGGAGACGCTGCAGGGCATCGGCGAGGGCATGGGGCGCACCTTCGACGCCGCCGTCGACCGCCGCCTGAACGAGTTCACCTTTCGCCCGGTGATGCGCCTGTACTGTCAGCGCCACCGGCCGGAAGCCCCCGAACCGACCACGGCAGCGGAGTTTTTCGGCATCCTGCGCGAAGTCATGGCGGCCTGGATCGCCGGCGATCTGGATGCTGAGCTGGCCGCGCAGGCAGAGCATGGCGGCCAGCGCACCGAGACCTGGCGGGAATTCAACGAGCGTGTGGTGGCGGGCGTCGAGGCGGCGCGCGCGGGAAAGCACGGCGAGCGGGTATTGATCGTCTCCTCCGGCGGGCCCAAGTCGCTGGCGATAAAGCATGTCATGGGCCTGTCCGATGCCGCCGCCATCGAACTGATGATGCAGATCCGCAACACGTCCACCACCCGCTTTCTGAGCGACGGCGCGCGGTTATCGCTGCATGCCTTCAATGCGCTCGCGCACATGGAGCGGCCCGATCGCGAACACGCGATCACCATGGTCTAACCGGCCACCCGATCACCACCGAATCATTGCCAGAGGACTGACACGCCCATGAATTTCGACTACTCAGACAAAGCCCGCGAGCTGCAACTGCGCTTGCAGCACTTCATGGACGCGGAAATCTACCCGGTGGAGCACGCCTATCAGGAGTATTTCAAGACCGCGGCCAATCCCTGGGCCAGCCCGCCGCTGATGGTGGAACTCAAGGCCAAGGCCAAGCGGGCGGGGCTCTGGAACCTGTTCCTGCCGGCGCATCACCATGAAGACGGTCTGACCAATCTCGACTATGCACCCCTGGCCGAGATCATGGGCCGGGTGCTGTGGGCGCCCGAGGTGTTCAACTGCAATGCGCCCGACACCGGCAACATGGAAGTCTTCATCAAGTACGCCACCGAGGAACAGAAAGCGCGCTGGCTCGAGCCCCTGCTCGCCGGCGAGATCCGCTCGGCGTTTGCGATGACCGAACCCGATGTGGCCTCGTCGGATGCGACCAATGTGCAGTGCTCCATCGTGCGCGACGGCGACGACTATGTGATCAATGGCCGCAAGTGGTTCATCACCGGGATCCTGCACGAGAACTGCAAGATCATGATCGTGATGGGCAAGACCGATCCGGACAACCCCAACCGCCATGTGCAGCAGTCGCAGGTGCTGGTGCCCCGCGACACCCCCGGCGTGACGGTGACGCGCGCGCTCACCACGCTCGGTTACGCCGACCCGCCCCTGGGTCATGGCGAAGTGCTGTTCGACAACGTGCGGGTGCCGGTGGCCAATCTGCTGCTGGGTGAGGGGCGCGGTTTCGAGATCGCCCAGGGCCGCCTCGGCCCCGGCCGCATCCACCACTGCATGCGCCTGATCGGCTGCGCGCAGCGGGCGCTGGAGCTGATGTGCCAGCGGGTCGAGCGGCGCAGCACCTTCGGCCGCAAGCTGAGCGAGCACCAGTCGGTGCGCGAGGACATCGCGCAGTCGTTCTGCGATATCGAGCAGGCGCGTCTCCTTACTTTGCGCGCCGCCGAGAAAATCGACCGCGAAGGCACCAAGGAAGCCCGCGATCTGATCGCCGCCATCAAGATCGTGACTCCGGCCATGGCGCAGCGAGTGATCGACCGCGCCATCCAGGTTCATGGCGCCGGCGGCCTCACCGAGGATTATTTCCTCGCCGAGGCCTTCACCTACGCGCGCCAGATCCGCTTCGCCGACGGCCCGGATCAGGTGCACATGATGCAGTTGGGGCGCTCGCTGGTTAAGCAGTACGCCTGACACAGACAGACAGACAAGAGATCAAGACATCATGAGCCAAGCGATCGATCAACTGCCCGAAGACCGGCTCGGCGCCTACCTGGCCGCCCATATCGCGGACTTCGGCAAGCTCCAGCGCGCCGAAAAATTCGAGGGCGGCCAGTCCAACCCGACCTTCCTGCTGACCACCGACCGGGCGCGCTATGTGCTGCGCCGCAAGCCGCCGGGCAACGTGCTGCCGTCCGCCCATGCCGTGGACCGCGAGTACCGGGTGATGAAGGCGCTCGCCGACACCCCGGTGCCGGTGCCCCGGATGCGGGTGCTGTGCGAGGACGACAGCGTCATCGGCAGCATGTTTTTTGTCATGGATTACCTCGACGGCACGGTCTACTGGGACGCGCCCCTGGCGGCGATCGCCAAGGCCGACCGCACAATCATGTACGACCGCATGAACGCCATCCTGGCGCACCTGCACCAGGTCGATGTCGCGGCGGTGGGGCTCGCCGACTTCGGCAAGCCGGGCAACTATTTCGAGCGTCAGCTCGGGCGCTGGACCAAACAGTACCGGGCCGCGGAGACCGAGACCATTCCCGCCATGGAGCAGTTGATGGCGTGGCTGCCGGGGCGGCTGCCGGCGGACGACGGCCGCGTCGCGCTGATCCATGGCGACTACCGGCTCGACAACATGATCTTCGCCAAGGACCGTCCCGAAGTGCTCGCGGTGCTGGACTGGGAGCTGTCCACCCTGGGCCACCCGTTCTCGGATATCGCCTATCAGTGCATGCAGTTGCGGATTCCGGCCGACCCCAATCTGGGCAACCTGGGCGGGCTCGGTGGTCTCGACCGCCACGCGCTCGGCATTCCCACCGAGGAGGAATATGTGGCGCGCTACTGCGAGCGCATGGGGCTCGCGGAGATTCCGGACTGGTCGTTTTATCTCGCGTTCAGTTTCTTCCGCTTCGCCGCCATCCTGCAGGGCATCATGAAGCGCTATCAGGACGGCACCGCGTCCAGCACCCAGGCGCTCACCTACGGGCGGATGACGCGGCCGATGGCGGAAATGGCCATCGAGTTCCTGCGCGAACAAGGTGAGCTGTAACCAAAAAAATCAGGGGGCACGGCGATGAAAGCACTGGTCTGCGAGGCCTACGGCCCGGTTGAAAATCTGGTCTATCGGGACATGCCGGACCCGGTACCGGGCGCGGGTGAAATCCGGGTGGCGATCGAGGCCATCGGCGTCAACTTCCCCGACGGCCTGCTGGTGGAAGGCAAGTACCAGGCGAAACCCCAGGTTCCCTTCATGCCGGGTGGCGAATTCGCCGGGCAGGTGGCGGCGCTGGGCCCGGGCGCGAGCGGTTTCGCGGTGGGCGACCGGGTGCTGGGCTGGAATGTGGGACGCGGCGCCTATGCCGAGCAGATCGCGGTGCCGGCCGGGGAGCTGTTTCCATTGCCGGCCTCGATGTCCATGGATCAGGGTGCGGCGCTCTTGTGCGCCACCGCGACGGCACACCATGCCCTGCGCCAGCGCGGCCGGTTGCAGGCGGGCGAGACCCTGGTGGTGCTGGGTGCCGCCGGCGGCACCGGCATCGCCGCCGTGCAGATCGGCAAGGCCATCGGCGCGCGGGTGATCGCGGTCTGTTCCAGCGACGAGAAAATCGCCTTTGCCAAAACCCAGGGTGCGGATGAAGGCATCAACTACAGTCGTGACGATCTGAACCAGGCGATCAAAACGCTGACCGACGGGCGCGGCGCCGATGTGGTCTACGATGCCGTCGGCGGCGATGCCTTCGATGCCTGTTCCCGCGCCATGGCCTGGGACGGGCGTCTGCTGATCGTGGGCTTTGCCTCCGGGCGCATTCCGACCCTGCCGGTCAACCTGACCTTGGTCAAAGGCTACTCGGTGATTGGTGTGTTCTGGGGCGCCTTTACCCAGCGCGAGCCGGCGGCCTACGCCGCCAACATGCGCGAGCTGTTCGCCTGGTTCGAGCAGGGCAAGGTGGTGCCGGTGATCGACCGGGTGTTCAAGCTCGCCGACGGCGTCAAGGCGATTCAGTACGTCACCGGGCGCGGCGCGCGCGGCAAAGTGGTGATCCGGCCCTGAGCTCCGGTTGAGGAGAAAAAAGCATGAAGGCACTGGTGTGCGAGGCCTATGGGCCGGTCGAAAATCTGGTCTATCGGGACCTGCCGGACCCGGTGCCGGGTGCGGGCGAAATCCTGGTGGCGGTGCGCGCCATCGGGGTGAATTTTACCGATGGCCTGCTGGTGGAAGGGAAGTATCAGGCCCGGCCGCCCTGTCCCTTTGCGCCCGGCTCCGAAGTCAGCGGCGACGTGATCGCGCTGGGCGCGGGAGTGAATGATTTCAAGGTGGGCGATCGGGTACTGAGCCTCACCACGCGCTTCGGCGCCTATGCCGAGAAAATCGCGCTGCCCGCGACGGCTGCAAACAAATTGCCACCCTTTATGAACTACGACCAGGGCGCTGCACTGCTGGGCGCCACCGGCACCGCCCACCACGCGCTGCGCCAGCGCGGCCGTCTGCAAGCGGGCGAGACCCTGGTGGTGCTGGGTGCGGCCGGCGGTACCGGTTGCGCCGCGGTGCAGATCGGCAAGGCCATCGGCGCGCGGGTGATCGCGGTCTGTTCCAGCGACGAGAAAATCGCCTTTGCCAAAGCCCAGGGCGCGGATGAAGGCATCAACTACAGTCGCGAGGATCTGAATCAGGCGATCAAGCGGCTGACCGACGGGCGCGGCGCCGATGTGGTCTACGATGCCGTCGGCGGCGATGCCTTCGATGCCTGCTCCCGCGCCATGGCCTGGGACGGGCGTCTGCTGATCGTGGGCTTTGCCTCCGGGCGCATCCCTACCCTGCCGGTCAACCTGACGTTGGTGAAAGGGTATGCGGTGATCGGCGTGTTCTGGGGCGCTTTCACCGAGAAGGAACCCGCGGCGCACGCGGCCAACATGCGCGAGCTGTTCGGCTGGATCGAGACCGGCCAGGTGAAGCCCGTGATCGACGCGGTGTTCCCGCTGAGGGACGGTATCGCCGCGATCAAGAAGGTGACCGGCCGCGACGTCATGGGCAAGGTCATCGTAAAACCCTGAGGACAAGTCATGGACCCCAAACGCTTCGATCTCACCGGCCGGGTGGCACTGGTGACCGGCGCCTCCAGCGGTTTCGGAGAGCACTTCACCCGCGTGCTGGCGGCGGCCGGAGCCCGGGTGGTGGCCGGCGCGCGGCGCGAGGACCGCCTGCATAAACTGGTGGATGAAATCGCCGCCAGTGGGGGCGCGGCGCTCGCGGTCGCCATGGATGTCACCGACGCGGCCAGCGTCGCGGCGGCCTTCGCGGCGGCGGAGGCGAAATTCGGCACCGTGGATCTGCTGGTCAACAACGCCGGAGTCGCGGCGCCCGGGACATTGCACAAGACCGCGGAAGCCGACTGGGACTGGGTGGTGGACACCAATCTCAAGGGTGCCTGGCTGGTGGCGGCGGAAGCGGCGCGACGGATGCTGGCTGCCCGGCGCGGCGGCGCCATCGTCAATATCGCCTCGGTGCTGGGCATGGCCACCAGCCGCGGCCACGGCGTCTATTCGGCGACCAAGGCGGGCGTGATCCAGCTCACCAAACACATGGCGCTGGAGCTCGCCGGCAAGAACATCCGCGTCAATGCCATCTGCCCCGGCTACTTCAAGACCGAGATGAACGACGAATACTTCGACAGCGCGGCCGGCCAGGCTTACATCGCCGCCACGCCGGGCGGCCGTCTGGGCCGCATGGAGGAGATGGACGGACCGCTGTTGCTGCTTGCCAGCGACGCCGGCTCCTTCATCAACGGCGCCCTGCTGCCGGTGGACGGCGGTCATCTGGTGATGTCCATCTGAGGAGCAAAAATGGCTACCAAACTCTTTGATCTGAGCGGACGCATCGCGCTGATTGCCGGCGCGAGTCGCGGCATCGGCGAAGCCATCGCCAGGCTGCTGGCCGAACAGGGTGCCCACGTCATCGTCACCAGCCGCAAGCTCGACGGTTGCCAGCGCGTGGTGGACGAGATTCGCGCCGCCGGCCACAGCGCCGAGGCGATGGCCTGTCATATCGGCGAGATGGAGCAGATCGAAGCCGCCTTTGCCCAGGTTCGCGCCACCCATGGCCGCCTCGACATCCTGGTCAACAACGCCGCCGCCAACCCCTATTTTGGTCATGTGGTGGACACCGACCTGCCCGCCTTCCAGAAAACCCTGGATGTGAATATCCGCGGCTACTTTTACATGTCGGCGGGCGCCATAAAGCTGATGCGCGAAGGGGGCGGCGGCGCCATCGTCAACGTCGGCTCGGTCAACGGCATCACCCCGGGAACCTTGCAGGGTATTTATTCGATTTCGAAGGCCGCGATCATCAGCATGACCAAGACCTTCGCCAAGGAGTGCGCGGGCGAGAACATCCGCGTCAATGCGCTCCTGCCCGGTCTCACCAAAACCAAATTCGCCGGCGCCCTGTTCACCAACGAAGACGTGCACCGCGAGATCATGGCGGGCATCCCCATGGGTCGCCACGCGGAGCCTGGGGAAATGGCCGGCGCAGTGCTCTACCTGGTGTCGGACGCGGCCAGCTACACCACGGGTATCTGCCTGACCGTCGATGGCGGCCTGACCATTTGATGTCCTGAAACTGAACGGCTGACAACACCCGGAGGCGGCACGATGCGAACCCACTACAATTTCGATAACCAGGTGGTGCTGATCACCGGCGCGGGTTCCGGTTTCGGCAAGCTGGCCGCCGAGCAGTTCGCGGCGGCGGGTGCGCGCCTGGCCCTGTGCGACCTCAACGAAAAAGCCGTCGGCACCGTGGCCCGGCAACTGGAAGCCGGCGGCGCCCAAGTGATGGCCATGGCCTGCGATGTCGGCGTGCCCGCGCAGGTGGCGGCTTTTTTCGCCGCCGTCGACGCCAGCTTCGACCGCCTCGACGTGGCGATCAACAATGCCGGCGTCTCCCACGCCAAGGTGCGGTTGCACGAAACCGATCTCGCCATGTGGGACCGCGTCATCGACACCAACCTCAAGGGCGTCTATCTGTGCATGCAGCAGGAGCTCGCCCGCATGGTCACCCGCAACAGCGGCGCCATCCTCAATGTGAGTTCGGCGGCGGGCATCATGGGCGCGCCCTTCATCAGCCTCTACAGCGCCAGCAAGCACGGGGTGATCGGACTGACCAAATCGGCGGCGCTGGAATACGGGCGCAAGGGGATCCGGGTCAATGCCCTGTGCCCGGCCTTCGCCCTCACGCCCATGGTCGAGGCCAGCCTGAATGCGAGCGGCGGCAAGAGCCGTGAAAACCTGGAGGCAGGCAACCCGATGCGGCGTCTGGGCGAAATGGACGAAGTGGTGCAGGCGATGCTGTGGGCCTGCTGCGACGACAACAGTTTCATGAACGGCGCCGTGATTCCCATCGACGGCGGGCTGTCCGCCACCTGACCACGTCATGAGCATCGACTTCAAGCGCCGGGAGTACCGCTACGGCAACCTGACTCGGGATTCGCTCCGCGAGTCGCCCTTCGAGCAATTCCAGTTGTGGCTCGACGAAGCCGTCGCTTCCCCCATCGTGGACCCGACCGCGATGGTGGTTGCCACACTCGACGCCGCGGGCCGGCCCTGGCAGCGGGCCGTGCTGCTCAAGGGTTTCGATGCCCGGGGCTTCGTGTTCTACACCAATCTGGGCAGTCACAAGGCGGCGCGGATTGCCGCCAGTGCCGAGGTCAGTCTGCATTTTCCGTGGTTTCTACTGGATCGCCAGGTCAGCGTCGCCGGCACCGCGAGCCCGGTTTCGCGACAGGAAGTAAGTGACTACTTCGCCACGCGGCCCCGGGACAGTCAGCTTGCCGCCTGGGCTTCCCGGCAAAGTACCGAACTCGCTTCGCGCGAAGAACTGGAAGCGGCGTTTGCAAAATGCGAAGCGCGCTTTGCCGGAGGCGATGTACCCGCGCCGGAGTTCTGGGGCGGCTTCCGGGTGGCGCCCAGCGCCTTTGAATTCTGGCAGGGCGGCGAAATGCGCCTGCACGACCGCTTCCGCTACCTGCCCGGCCCCACGCCGGGCGGTTGGCGAATAGTGCGTCTGGCACCCTGATCCGACGACCCGATCCGACGAGGCAGCAATGACGCGCATTCACCTGATCCGCCACGGCGAGACTGCCTGGAACGCCGAAGGCCGTATCCAGGGGCATGCCGACAACGCCCTGAACGAACTCGGGCGGCGCCAGGCGCTGGGCCTGCGCGAGGCCCTGGCTCACCTTGCGCCGGTGCGGGTCTACGCCAGCACCAGCCTGCGCGCGCGGGAAACCGCCGAGCTGGCGTTTGGTCACCTGGGGGTGGAGTTGGTCCCGGTGGAGAGCCTGCGTGAAATCTATCTGGCGGACTGGGAGGGCTTTCTCTACAAGGAGATCGAGCAGACGCATCCCGAGGACGTGCATGCGTTTCGGCACGAGCCTCACCGCTTCAACTACCCGGGCGCGGAAACCTTCGGCCAGTTGCAGGCCCGCGGGCTGCTGGCGCTGGAGGAAATCATCGCTCGCGAGCACGGCGGCGGCGATGTGGTGGTGGTCAGTCACGGAGCCATGATCCGCACCCTGTTGAGTTACTACCTCGACCGTCCCCTGAGCCGCCTCTGGGAGCCGCCGCGCATGCACAACTGCGCCCACAGCATCCTCGAAGTGCGGCCCGACGGCCCGCCCCGGGTGGTGCAGTACGCCGATCTGACCCAGGGCTTTGGCGCCCGCGAATAAATTCCCGGTCCGGCGCATGCTGGCGAAGCAATTTTGGCGCCCGGACCAAAAGACCTGTGCTACCCTCGCGCCCCTGTTGAACAGCAGCCACGGGAGAGCGCGGTGACCGGTCAAGAGATATTGGAGTTCTGGCTCCAGGCAGTGAATGACGGCGATGTCGATACCCTGGTGAATCTTTACGTTGACGGCGCCACCCTCTTTCCGACGTTTTCGCCCCATGCCCTGGCCGATGCGGCGGCGATCCGGGGCTATTTCGAAGCCCTGGCATCGCGGCCCGCGCTGTCGGTCAGCCTCTATCGTTCGCGCCTGTATCAGCACGAGCTGCCGGGGGGATTGGTGGTATTGGCGGGCGTCTACGCCTTCAAGTTCGAAGTGGATGACGACCTGTTGACGTTCCCGTCGCGGTTCACCCTGGTGCTCGATCCTGGGGCCGAGCGTCCCATCCGGCATCACCATTCGGCCCAGGTTCCGCGTACCCTCAACTAGCGGGCTGCTTCGGAAGCGACTACTTACGGCATTGATTCAGAACAACCAAGGGAATAAAACGCTATTGACGGCGCGGTTCGCGTTAACGACCATCGGGCCATGACGGGAGGGCGCGCAAGCGCCCCTTCCCTTGCAAACCAATTCAGACAACAGGAGTGTAATGATGGGTATCAGTGAGAGTGGGAACATTGCGCGCAAGCTCGAGGCAGGCAAGCGCAAGCCCCGGGTGATCGTGATCGGGACCGGGCTGTCCGGGATCTGCATGGGCGTCCGGCTGATGTCCGCCGGCTACGACGATCTGGTGCTGCTGGAGCAGGCCGACCGTTGCGGTGGTACCTGGCACTACAACCAGTACCCCGGTCTGCGTTGCGACGTGCCCTCGCACTACTACCAGTACAGTTTCGAGCCCAGCGCCGACTGGAGCCAGCGGTTCTGCGGGGGCGCGGAGATTCGGGAGTACTTCGAGGGAGTGGCGCGCAAATACCATGTCTTCGAACGCATCCGCTTCAACACCCAGGTAAAGCACGCGGAGTGGACCGGCAGCGAGTGGGCCGTCGATCTGGAGCAGGGCGGCAACAGCGAACAACTGCGTTGCGACATCCTGATCAGTTCCTGCGGCATCCTGGTGCGGCCGAAGTATCCCGATATCCCCGGCCTCGACACCTTCGCCGGCAAAACCATTCACACCGCCCGCTGGGACCATAGCGTGGACCTGACCGGCAAGCGCGCGGCCATCATCGGCTGCGGTTCCACCGGCGTGCAGATGGTCGAGCCCCTGTCCAAGGTGTGCAGCAAGGTGATTTCCTTTCAGCGCACGCCCCAGTGGGTGTTGCCGATTCCCAACCGAAAATATCCCGAATTCGGCAAACGTCTGGCGCGCCGGTTTCCCATCATTTCCAAGGCGTACTACGTCACCTTCCGCTTTGCCATGGAACAGATGATGGGCCGCGGCATCATCAAGGATGGCTGGTCGCGCAAAATGGTGGGCAAGATCTGCAAGTGGAATCTGGAGTCGGTCAAGGATCCGGTGCTGCGCGCCAAGCTGACCCCCAACTACACCGCCATGTGCAAGCGCCTGGTGATGTCCTCCGACTATTATCCGGCGCTGCAGAAACCCAACGTCGAGCTGGTCACCGAGGGCATCGATCACGTCGAGCCGCGCGGGATCGTCACCAAGGATGGCAAGCTGCACGAATTGGACGTCATTGCGCTCGCCACCGGCTATCACGCCAATGAATACATGCTGCCCATGACCATGACGGGGGAAAACGGCGTCACCCTGGATGATGTGTGGAAGGACGGCCCGCGCGGCTACCGAACGGTGGCGCTGCCGGGTTTCCCCAACTTCTTCATGGTGATGGGTCCGCACAGCCCGGTGGGCAATTTTTCGCTCACCTCCATTGCGGAGACCCAGTCCACTTACATCATGCGGTTTGTGAACCTGTGGGCGGAACGCAAATTCGAAACCGTCCGCCCGCGCGAGGATGCCACCGAGCGCTTCAACGCCGAGATGCTGGCGAACATGAAGACCACGGTGTGGACCACGGGCTGCAAAAGCTGGTACCTGGACGAGAAAGGCGTACCGGGTTCCTGGCCCTGGACCGCCACCAAGTTCCGCAACGATTTGCAGGACCCAAGGTTGCAGGAATACGAGATTGCCTGAGTGCCAACGGCCCCGGGTTCGCCCCGGGGTCGCCTGCGCGATTGACAATGGATATCAGGGCGGAATAATGATCGCTCGTGAGACCAGATCTCGCGAATCCACCCTCGATTTGTCCGCAGCGGAGATACCGACATGCCAAGGACTGCCCAAGCCGGGTTTTCCCCCCTCAGCGCCATCGCCGCCATGGTGGTTTCATCGATGGTCGCCATTGGCGGCTGCAACGCCACCACGCCGACGCTGGGCGGTGGCAGCAACACCGCCACCGGCGCCGCCGCGGGCGGCAGCAGCCAGGGCGCCAACCCGCAACTCGAGCATTGCGACAGCAGCCTGGGCACCATCGGGGTCGATGAAGACCGGACCGCGACCTGGTATTACCGCCTGAGCACGGAATACAAACTCGATTCCACGGTGCCCGTGCTGCGCGCCATGATTCAGCAATCGAACTGTTTCGTGGTGGTTGAGCGTGGCGCGGCGCTGAACAACATGATGCGCGAGCGCGAAATGGCCGAATCCGGCGAAATGCGCCAGGGCAGCAAAATGGGCAAGGGCCAGATGGTTGCCGCCGACTACACCATGAGCCCGACCATCAATTTCAGCGAGAAGGGTACGGGCGCCATTGGTGGTCTGCTCGGCGGTGCACTCGGCGGCGTCGCCGGCGTGGTGGCCGGCGGGCTCAAGGCGAACGAAGCCTCGACCACGCTGCTGCTGATCGACAATCGCTCCGGCGTGCAGTTGTCGGCCGCGCAAGGCAGCGCCAAGAACTACGATATCGCCGGCTTTGGCGGCGGCTTTTTCGGTGGCGTAGCCGGCCTCGGGGGTTACACCAATACCCCCGAAGGCAAGATCATCACGGCGTCCTTCATGGACTCCTTCAATCAGATGGTGCGCGCGCTGCGCAACTACAAGGCGCAGAGTGTCGAGGGCGGCCTGGGCACCGGCGGTACCCTGAAAGTGAATTAGCCCGTGCTGGCGGCGTGCCCTCGTGGTGCGTCACTTGCCAAAAAGGCCGGCACACGCCGGCCTTTTTGATGTCATTCCTCCACTCCGGCAATCAGCGGATTGAAGATGGTGTAGAGAAACACTTTGGCGGGCAGGTCTGCCAGGTGTTTCTGGATCAGCGGTTTTATCTCGCGCCAGTCGAGATCGCCGACCCCGGTGCCGATTTTCGGCAGGGCCAGACTTCTGAAATTTTCGCGCAGCGCCAGCTCCCGCAGTTGCGCCAGCGCCTGGTCCACCCATTCGACCCTGGCTTTGCCGTGATGGTCGTCCGCGGCGGCACGCACAAACAGGCTCACCACACGCGGGCCGGCGCCGCTGCGCCATGACCAGAGGCCGCCGGGTTCGGGCGGCGTTGTGGAACAGAGCTGCGCGAAATCCTCGATAATCCCCGGGTGCTTCTGGCTGACGGCCAGTGCCACGCCCTGGGAAAAGTCCTCGTCCGGCGCGATGCCCTGTACGATGGCGTCGGCTTTGCTGAACGCGATATTGCCGACCAAAGCTTCTTTGATCATGGGGATCGTCCTCACACAGGTGTTCGAAGTCGTGGTTCCAGTATGAGAGGCGGTTGAATACGCACCATGATGCAAGTCATGGGTTTGATTTTTGTGGACACCGCGTATTTCATGGCGCGAATTTTTCAACAGGACTATTTCCAATGAGCGGAGGGCCTCAAGGGTGACCGTCCCAGCACACAGCATCCGTCTCATCCTGTCCTGCCCGGACCGGGTCGGGATCGTTGCGGCAATCAGTTCATTTTTTGCGGCGGAAGGTGGTCTGATCACCGAAGCCAACCACTATCGCGACCCGGAGTCGGAATGGTTCTTTGCCCGGCAGGTGATCGCGGCGGCCTCGTTGCCCTACGGCATTGACGAGCTGCGCCGCCGTTTCGCGCCGATCGCGGCGGAGTTTGCCCTGAACTGGCAGGCCGTCGCCACGGACACGCCCAAGCGCGTGGTCGTCATGGTCAGCCGGCAGGCGCATTGCCTCGCCGATCTGCTGTACCGCTGGCGCAGCGGCGAATTGCCCTGCGAAATCGCCGCCGTGGTTTCCAATCACGACGATCTGCGCGGTTATGTGGAGTGGCACGGCATTCCCTACCACCACCTGCCGGTGGCAGCCGGCGCCCGCGCCGCGCATTTTGACGCCATCGCGGAAGTGTTCGCGGAACTGAACCCCGACGTGGTGGTGCTGGCGCGCTACATGCAAATCCTGCCTGGGCATCTGTGCCAAAACTATGCCGGCCGGCTGATCAACATCCATCACAGTTTTCTGCCGGCTTTCGCGGGGGCGCGGCCCTATCACCAGGCCGCCGAACGCGGTGTGAAGCTGATCGGTGCGACCTGCCACTATGTCACCGAAGAACTCGATGCCGGTCCCATCATCGATCAGGACATTGCCCGCATCAGCCATCACGACAGCGTCGACGACATGGTGCGCAAGGGCAAGGACATCGAGAAGATCGTGCTGGCGCGGGGGCTGCGTTTTCACCTCGAAGACCGGGTGTTGATCCACGGCAACAAAACCGTGGTTTTCGAGTAGACGCCGGCGCGCGCCCTGTTGCACTATCGCGCCGCGCACGCGGGGCACTGTCGCCGTGCACATCGACAAGGAGCGGCACTTGAGTACGCAAACCCCGTCTGGCACCGAAGCTGCCGTTACCGAAGCTGCCGTTACCGAAGCAACGGAAGTCACCGATGTCGCCATCATCGGTGCCGGGCCGGTCGGTCTGTTTGCGGTGTTCGAATGCGGCATGCTGCAACTGCGCTGCCACGTCATCGATGCACTGCCGACGCTGGGCGGACAGTGCGTCGCGCTCTATCCGGAAAAGCCCATCTACGATATTCCCGCCGCGCCCGAGTTGACGGCCAGCGAGCTGATCGCGCGCCTCCAGCAGCAGATCGCGCCCTTCCAGCCCCGCTTTCATCTGGATCAACAGGTCACCGAACTCCAGCGTCGGGACGCCGCTTGGGAGCTGACGACCTCCCGGGGAACGCGGATTCGCGCCCGGGCCGTGATGGTCGCCGCCGGGGTCGGCGCGTTCGGCCCCAACCGCCCGCCCCTGCCCGGCATCGAGCAGTACGAAGGGCGCTGCGTGCACTACCTGGTCGCGGAACGGGAGCGCTTCCGGGGTCAGCGGCTGGTGATCGCCGGCGGCGGCGACTCCGCGGTGGACTGGGCCATTGCGCTGGCCGATAGCGCCGCCGAGATTCATGTCATCCACCGCCGCGAACAATTTCGTGCCGCGCCCGAAACCAGCGCGCGCCTCCACGAACTGGCGGCGGCGGGGAAAATTCAGTTGGTCATTCCCTACCAGTTGGCGGCGCTTGAAGGCGACGGCGAGCGGCTGGGCGCGGTCGTCGTCAAAACCCTCAAGGGCGAGGAGCGGCGCATCGAGGCTGATCACCTGCTCGCCTTTTTCGGGCTCGCCAGCAAGCTCGGTCCCATCAACGATTGGGGGCTGGGCGCCCACAACGGCGTGATCCCGGTGGATCCGTCCACGTGCGCCACGAGTTTGCCCGGCGTGTTCGCCATCGGCGATATCGCGAACTATCCCCGCAAGCTGAAGCTGATTCTGACGGGTTTTGCCGAGGCGGCCCATGCCGCCCATGCCGCCTATGCCGTGGTACATCCCGACCGGGCACTGCATTTTGAGCATTCGACCACGGTCGGCGTTCCGCTCCGAGAACCCTGAGCCGCCGCACGCCATCATCCCAACCATTGCGAACCACAGGAGTCATTCATGCCGGTAATCCATTTCGTCACCACCTCGGGTGAAACGCTCACGCTGGCCGCGGAAAACGGCCGCTCGATCATGGAGGTGGCCAAGGCCAACGACCTGCCCATGCTCGCGGCCTGTGGCGGCGCCTTGGCCTGCGCCACCTGCCATGTGATCGTCGATGAGGACTGGTACGACCGCCTCGATCCGCCCAGCGAGGACGAGGAAGACCTGCTGGATACCGCGCACGGACTCACCCCCACCTCCCGGCTGTGCTGCCAGATCCGGGTCAGCGACGCGCTCGACGGCATTCGGGTGACGCTCACGCCCATGGACTGAGAGGGTCGCGCTCCGCGGTGGCCAGCGCGGAGCGGGGTGTGATACAACCATCCCGTGCCCTGCGAGGACTCCCACCATGACGCCCCCGAACAGCCCCCGCGCCCGGTTTGCCGCCCAGCTCGGCCGGCCGGACGCCGAGATCGATCTGATCGAGGCCGCGCTGCTGATCGCCGCCGAGCACGACGTCGGCGTGAATCTGGCGTCGTGCCGCGCGCAGCTCGACGCCCTGGCGCTGCGTGCGCGCCAGGTGCTGGCAACCCCGCATCCCGACGCCGCCCGGCTATGTGAGTTTGTTGCCGGGACCGAAGGTTTTCGCGGCAACGCCAGGGACTACTACAATCCCGACAACAGCTACCTCGACCGGGTGCTCGCAACCCGCGCCGGCATACCGATTTCGCTGGCGCTGATCTACCTGCGCATTGCCGAAGCACTCGGCCTGGAAGCGGCGGGCGTCGGGTTCCCCGGCCATTTTCTGGTGCGGATCGCGGCACCCGGCAGCGCCACGGCCGAGCTGATCGATCCCTTCACCGGGCGCACCCTCAGCCGCGACGACTGTCGTGCGCTGCTCCACACGGGCACCCGGGGCACGGTGGAATTTTCCGAGCAACTGCTGCAACCCGCGCGCAAACGCGAGATCCTGCAGCGCATGCTGCGCAACCTGAAGATGATCTACCTTCAGCGCGAGGACTTCGGCGAGAGCTTGAGCCTGTGCGACCGCCTGCTGCTGATCGATGCCGATGCGCTGCAGGATGTAATGGATCGCGTTCTGATACTGGAGAAACTGGAGTGTTTCGGGCCGGCCGCCGACGAACTGGAGCGGCTCGCGGCCCATGCCGAGTTCGCCGCCCGCCCCGAGGCGTTGGCGTCGGTCACGCGTAAAATCGAGCAGCTGCGCAGCCGCACCGGCAGCGCCACCCTGCACTGAACCGACACTTGAGAGCGAGCCCCGGATGAATGATGCCGTCACACTCCCCAAAGCCAACCTGATGCAGAAATTCGCGGCCTCCCGCCCGGGCGCCTGGCTGCTGGCGCGCGTCGGGCATCATCTGGACCGGGTTTTTCTGCGTCTCTCCGGGGAGCGGATCATGTTGTCTGGCCTGCTCGTCGGGCTGCCCGTGGTGATGGTGGACGCCATCGGCGCCAGGACCGGCCGGGTGCGGCGCATCCCTCTGCTGTGCATCCGGGATCAGCAAGCGGAAGGCGACTTCGCCCTCATCGCGTCGAACTTCGGCCAGGGGCACAACCCCGCCTGGTACTTCAACCTGAAGGCCAATCCCGAAGTCTCCTGCACCCTGAACGGCAAGGTTGCGCGCTATCGTGCCCACGAAGCGGAGGGCGACGAGTATCAGCGCTTCTGGCGCTACGCGCTCGCCACCTATATCGGGTTCCCGGGCTACAAACAGCGGGCCGGCGCGCGCCGCATCCCGATCATGGTGCTGCGGCGGTTCGGCGGGGCGTAGAAAAACACGGTCGGGCCATGGGCTCGGCAGCTTGTTGAAAGGCTGCTGATCAGTACACCACCACCGCGCGGATACTTTCGCCCGCGTGCATCAGGTCGAAGCCGCGGTTGATGTCGGCGAGCGGCAAGGTGTGGGTGATCAGCGGATCGATGCTGATTTTCCCCTCCATGTACCAGTCGACGATGCGTGGCACGTCGGTGCGGCCGCGGGCGCCGCCGAACGCGACCCCGTGCCAGGAGCGGCCGGTGACGAGCTGGAATGGTCGGGTGGCGATTTCCTGGCCGGCGCCGGCCACCCCGATGATGTAGGACTCGCCCCAGCCCTTGTGGCAGCATTCCAGCGCCTGGCGCATCACCTTGACGTTGCCGATGCACTCGAAGCTGTAGTCGGCCCCGCCCCGGGTGAGATCGAGCACCGCCGCCACCACGTCCGGTTCTTGCGAGGCATCGATGAAATCGGTCATCCCGAACTGGCGCGCCAGCGCCACCTTGGCCGGATTGATATCGACGCCGATGATCTGGCGCGCCCCCACCAGACGCGCGCCCTGGATCACATTGAGGCCGATGCCGCCGAGGCCGAACACCACCACCCGCGAACCGGGCTCCACCTTGGCACGAAACACCACGGCGCCGATGCCGGTGGTGACGCCGCAGCCGATGTAACAGATCTTGTCGAAGGGCGCGTCGGGGCGCACCTTGGCCAGCGCGATTTCGGGCAACACCGTGTAGTTGGAAAACGTCGAGCAGCCCATGTAGTGCAAAAGCGGCTTGCCGTCGAGGGAGAAGCGGCTGCTGCCGTCTGGCATCCGGCCCTGGCCCTGGGTGGTGCGGATCGCCTGGCACAGATTGGTTTTCGGATGCAGGCAGTACTCGCACTGACGGCATTCGGGCGTGTACAGCGGGATCACATGATCGCCGGGCGCCACCGAGGTCACCCCCGCGCCCACTTCCACCACCACGCCGGCGCCTTCGTGGCCCAGGATCGCCGGAAACAGGCCTTCGGGATCGTCACCCGACAGCGTGAAGGCATCCGTGTGGCAGATTCCGGTGGCCTTGACCTCGATCAGCACTTCACCGGCGCGCGGGCCTTCCAGGTCCACATCGCAGATCTCCAGGGGTTTGCCGGCGCCGAAGGCCACGGCGGCTTTGGTTTTCATAGGCAAGTCTCGGTCGAGAGAAACAGCACCAGGCATTCAGCCCAGCACATCGCGAATCGATTGTCGCAACCGTGCGACGAACAGGTCAATTTCCGCTTCGCTGATGACCAGCGGCGGCGACATCACCAGGTTGTCGCCCACGGCGCGGCACAGCAGGCCGTTCTGCCAGCAGCGGTTATGCACCGGCACGCCAACGCCGCCCGGGTATTTGGCCGGATCGGGCGCCAGGGTCACGGCGCCCAGCAGGCCGTAGTTGCGGATGTCGATCAGGTGCGGAATGTCGCGCAGGCTGTGCAGGGCATTTTCCCAGTAGCGACCGATGGGGCCGGAAGCGCGCGTCAGCAGCCCCTCGCGTTCGTAAATTTCGAAGGCGGCCAAGCCCGCTGCCGCCGCCACCGGCGAGCCCGCGTAGGTATTGCCGTGGAAGATTTCCGGTGCGCCCGCGGGCGCCGCGTCGAAAATGGCCTGCTGGATGTCCCGGTGCACGAACACGCCACCCATGGGCACGGTGCCGCCATTGATGGCTTTGGCGGTGGTCATGATGTCCGGCGTCACGCCGAACTCGATGGCGGCGAAGACCGAGCCGGTGCGCCCGAAGCCGGTGACCACCTCGTCGAAGATCAGCAGGATGTCGTGGCGGGTACAGATCTCGCGCAGGCGTTGCAGATAACCCAAGGGTGGCGGCACCATGCCGCCGGCGCCGACGATGGGCTCCACCACCACCGCGCAGATATTCTCGGCGCCGCGCTGGGCGATGAGTTTTTCCAGGGCGTCGAGTTTGTGCGCGCCCTGTTCCGGCAGTCCGCGACTGAAGGCATTGGCGGGAATATCGAGCAGGTCGGGCAAAAAATCGACGTTGTCCAGGGTCGGAAAACCCTTGCGGTTGTTGGGAATTCCTTGCAGCGAGGTGCCGCCGATATTGACGCCGTGGTAGCCGCGCTCGCGGGCGATGAAGCGCGTCTTGCCGGCCTTGCCCCGGGCGCGCTGCCAGACGTGGGCGATCTTCATCGCCGTCTCGACCGATTCGGAACCCGAGTTGGTGAAGAACACCCGGTCGAGCCCCGGCGGCGCATATTCCGCCAGTTTCTCGGCGAAACGAAAGGTCACCGGCGCACCGAACTGGAACGGTGGCGCGAAATCCATCTCCAGTAACTGCTTGTGGACGGCATCGGCGATTTCACGCCGGCTGTGGCCGAGATTGACGCACCAGAGCCCGGCAGTGATGTCGAGTACCTCGCGCCCGTCCGGCGTGTAGACGAAGCAGCCTTCGGCGCGCGCGATCAGGCGCGGGTTCTGGCGAAAGCCCCGCACATTGGTAAAAGGCTGCCACCAGTGGGTGAGATTGGGGTCGGTCATCGGAGGGTTCGGCGCGTGCGGGGGGTCGGCCAGTTTAAGTAAAAAAAGCAGTGCTTCCCAGTTCGGTTGCGACCCACTCGCAATTGGCCGGTTGACCTGCTATCGTCGGCGGGTGTCAGCACAAACATCAACTTGCAACCGTAACCATATGATAACACTCCGGTCTTTCGCATGAGCTCACCCACCAGCGGAACGGCAATGGAAGGCCAACTACTTGAATACGGTGATCTGATCATCGCCTACCTGGAGCAACTGGGTGTCGAGTATGTGTTCGGCATCCCGGGTGGCGCGATCGAACCTTTCTACAACGCGCTGGCGCGCAGCGAACGCCGCGGTGGTCCCCGCGCCATCGTCGCGCGGCACGAGACCGGCGCCGCCTTCATGGCCGACGGCTACTCGCGCAACACCGGCAAGCTCGGTGTGTGCTGCGCCACCACCGGGCCGGGTGCCACCAACCTGATCACCGGGGTGGCCAGCGCCTACGAAAACCATATTCCGATGCTGGTGATTACGGCACAGACGGCGTTGTCGACGTTTGGCAGGGGAGCGCTGCAAGAATCATCCTGTACCGGAATCAACACGGTCGAACTGTTTCATTACTGCACCCGTTACAGCACGCTCATTTCGCATGTCGAGCAGTTCGAGCACAAGCTCACCACCGCCATCATGACGGCATTTGCATCGCCAATGGGCCCCGCTCATATCAGCGTACCGCTGGATGTAATGCGCAATGCCTACCCTTACAAAGCCCCGAGCTTTTCACTGCCCAAGCTGCTTCAGAAGCCTGCCCTGTTTGATCAAGAAGCCGTCGACAAGCTTTATGACGAACTGATGGTCGCCAAGCATCCCGTATTTCTCTTGGGCGACGAGGCCGGAGAAGCCATAGGCCTGGTACTGACGCTCGCCATCAAGCTACAGGCTCAACTTATAGTCACTCCCCACGGCAAGAGCTTGGTTAGTCCGTTCCACCCCCTGTTTAGAGGAGTAATCGGATTTTCCGGCCATAAGAGCGCCCAGAACCTACTTTCTGATCCTCGTGTAGACAGAATTTTCGTCATTGGCGCTAATCTTGGGGAATGGGCGAGCAATGGTTGGGACCGACGCCTGTTTAGTCAGCGACTGATTCATATTGAGTCTACCGAAGCGAATCTCGCCCGTACCCCGATGGCTGCACTCCATGTAAGAGGGCGAATAAAAACCATTTTCGAGCAGATACTGGATAAGTGCGGTCGGGAGCCCCGGCTGGTAGCAGTTGGCAAGTCCGATGGGCAGGGCGACCAAGACCCCGCCAAACGATATTTTTCCCTCGATGATGATGAGAAATATGATTCGGACGCGACGCCGATCAAGCCGCAGCGATTGATGCGGATTCTGCCAACGATTTTTCCGCCCAATACCCACTATCTCGCTGACTCCGGGAACAGTTTTTCGTGGGCCATTCACTACCTCCACCCCTATGACCGAAGGATGTCGGGGCAACGCGACGGCCGTGGTGGTTTGTTTCAGGTGGCCATGGAGTTCGCGTCCATGGGGTGGGCCATTGGCGGTGCAATTGGTGTAGCGCTGGCATGCCGACCCGACCCAGTGGTGTGTCTGGTCGGAGACGGCAGCATGTTGATGGCCGGGCAGGAAATAACAGTAGCCATTCAGGAAAAACTGCCAGTCATATTCGTTGTTCTAAACGACAGCGCCTATGGCATGGTCAAGCATGGCCAGAAAAAAACGGGCGCGGAACCTATCGGCTACCGGCTGCCGCAGGTGGATTTCGCAGCCTTCGCCGAGTCCATGGGTGTGCCCGGTTATTTGATCAATTCGCCCCAAGACCTGCGCAGTCTGAACGGTAGACAGATATGCGGGAGGGAAGGACCGAGTCTTCTGGACGTTCGAATTGATCCGGAAGAAGCGCCACCCATTGGTTTGAGAACCCAGGTACTTAGCCGGGACTGTTGACGCAACATTATGACTGCCAACCAATCCGAGACGATTTCGACCAAAATCTGGCGTGAAGAACCCGAGCCGGACAATCCCTTTGCCGCCCGGGCCTGCTATTGCTCGGGTTACGACGTCTACGGCGATCTGTTGGGGAAAATCACCTGGATCGAATATGTCTGGCTGTTGTTCCGGCTCGATCCGCCCACCCCGGTGCAGAAAACCCTGCTCGAAGGTCTGGCGGTGGGGCTGGCCAATCCCGGGCCGCGCGATCCCAGCATACACGCCGCGATGAGCGCGGGGGTGGGAGGCTCGACCCACGCCTCCGCGCTCATCGCGGCCATCGCGGTCGGCGCCGGCAATCTGGGCGGCGCGCGGGAGGTGCTGACCGCGATGCAGTACTGGGCGCAGTGCGGCACCGATCTCGATGCCTGGCGCGGGATCATCGCGACGCCACCGGTGGAGGAGCGTACCGATGTGTGGCCCGCCATGGAACACACACCGGGCTTCGATCCCAACGGCGCGCGCTGTCCGACTCCGGTCCGGCAGTTGCTCGACCATCTGGCAACCCACAGTGACGGCGCGATACTCCCCTGGCTCGCCGCGCACCGCGAAACCCTGGAGCAGTGCGCGGCCTCCCCGCTGGCGTTTTCCGGCGTAGCGGCCGCAACCCTGCACGAGCTGGGTTTCAGCCCCGAGCAAGGCGAGATGCTGTTTCTGATGTTGCGTCTGCCTGGCGCCGCCGCCCATGCCCTGGAGCAGCACATGAACTGGGCACGATTTCCTTTTTTTGGCAGCGGCCTCACCCTGACCGACGATCCGGGTCCGGTTGCCAGGACGGGGAAGCAGCCATGACTGGGCCGGCAATGCTCAAGGAGTTCGAAGACAACTGGGTCACCGCCATGGGCGCCTGGTTTCCCGGCGAGCGGGTGGTGCTGCGGGGCAAGGATGTGCTGAGCGATCTGGGGCGACGGCCTTGGATGGAATATCTGGTTTACGCAATAACGGGAAGAGAATCACCCGAGTTGGCAAGACTAATCGAGGGTATCTGGGCCATTAGTTGCAGTTACCCTGATCCCAGATTGTGGAACAACCGAGTAGCTGCCTTAGCGGGAACCAGTCGATCAACAGGCGTATTGGCAATCGCCTCCGCCGTTTCGGTTACAGAGGCGACACTTTACGGATTGAGACCAATCAAGCGGGCGATGGATTTTTTCTACCGCGCCGATAGCAAGCTGAAGCAAGGGCAATCCCTCGAAGAAGTGATTCGAACCGAACTCAAGAGCTTTAGGGTGGTGTCCGGTTATGGCAGGCCGATCGCCGAAACAGATGAACGTATTTCACCGCTGCTGAGATTTGCGAAGACCCTTGGCAAGGGTAACGGGCCCTATGTAAAACTAGCCCTCCAAGTCCACGACTATCTAAAGAACTCGAGATACAAAAACCAGATCAATATCGCTGCACTTGCTGCCGCGATCCTGGCGGATGAAGGGCTGTCGCCGGAGGACTTGTACAACCTCGCAACCTTGGCATTTGTTGCTGGCATGTTTCCCTGTTACATCGACGCAAGACAAAAGCCGGAGGGTGCGTTGTATCCATTGCGAACCACCCGCATCAATTATAGGGGCGCTGAAACGCGGCACTGGGGATAAAGATGCATAAATTAAGCTATCTCGGCTTGCTTGTTCTCGCGTTGCCGCTGGCAGGAAACACCCAGCCGCAGTCCACGGCGGAGGAGGAGTTGACTGAGCTCTATGGCAGCGAGGAGTTCGTAAGGATCGCCACCGGCGTAGCCCAGCCGGTCTCCAAGGCGCCAGCGGTGGCGTCCGTGATCACGGCAGACGACATCAAAAAGATGGGCGCCACGGATATCGACGAGGCGTTGGAGACAGTGCCAGGGCTCCACGTAGCGCGCAGCGATGTGGGCTATAACCCACAGTACATTTTTCGAGGCATTGCCGGAGACTTGAATCCCCAAGTACTGATGCTGATCAATGGTATTCCGATAACCAACCTGTTCCACGGCGACAGGAATATTGGCTGGGGCGGTATGCCGGTGGAGGCCATCTCCCGTATCGAGGTGGTGCGGGGGCCGGGCTCTGCTGTCTATGGCGCCGATGCCTTTGCCGGAGTGATCAATATCATCACCAAAACCCCGGCCGAGATGAATGGGCTGTCGATGGGCGTCCGCGCTGGCAGCTTCGATACCCGGGACGGCTGGCTGCAATATGGTGGCGTCAGCGACGAGTTTCGCTTCGGCGCCATTGTCGAGGCACACAAAACCGACGGGCAGCGGGAGCGCGTGGGCGCCGATGCCCAGAGTTTTCTAGATCTGGTATCCGGCACCAGTGCCTCCCTGGCGCCCGGGCCGGTGAGTCTGCGGCGGGACAATCTGGACGCGCGCGTCGAGCTGGGCTATCGCAACCTGACCTTTCACGGCGGTGCGCAAATCCGCAGCGATGAAGGCGTCGGCATTGGTGCCGCGCAGACCTTGGATCCCAAGGGCGGCGTTTCCAGCGACCGTTACAATGCCGATCTGACCTACGACAATCCAACGTTCACCGACACTCTGGGCATCAAGGTCCAGGGCAGCGCCCTGTTCACCACTCAGGAAGTGGCAAACAATCTGCAACTGTTTCCGCCCGGCTCCCGGGGACCGTTTTTCACCCCGCTGGGCACGCCCATTTTCCCGCCGTTTCCCGATGGCGTGATCGGCAACCCCGAGGTGTTCGAACGCCATTACCGCCTGAACAGCGTGCTGTCGTATTCCGGGTTCGCGGACCATCAGATTGCGTTTGGCGCCGGCTACTACTACGGCGAGGTGTACAAGACCAAGGAAACGAAGAATTTCGGATTCGATCCGACCACCGGTTTCCCGATCCTGCCCGGTAGCCCGCTGGTGGATGTCTCGAACACCCCTCTGGTCTTTCTGCCCGAAGGTCGGCGCGAGAACACCAGCGTCTTTCTGCAGGATATCTGGCATCTGGCCAATGACTGGGAGCTGACCGCCGGCGCGCGCTACGATCATTTTTCGGATTTTGGCGACACCACCAACCCGCGCGTCGCCCTGGTATGGTCGGCGCGTCAGAATCTCACCATCAAGGCGCTCTACGGCGAGGCGTTCCGGGCACCCTCTTTTGCAAACACCTCAGAACGGTCAAACCCAGCGCTTCTTGGGAATCCCAATCTGAAACCTGAGAAATTGGATAGCTCGGAATTAGCATTCAACTACCGCCCAACCTTCGACCTGAGTCTGGATTTCAACCTGTTCCAGTACACCTGGCAGGACATCATTCAGTTCATTCCCGATGCCGCCGGTGGCACCCGCACCGCGCAGAACTCCGGCGAGCAGAAAGGCCATGGCGCGGAATTCGCGCTCACCTGGGAGGCTACCAAAACCCTCAAGCTGTCCGGCAACCTCGCCTGGCAGAAATCCGAGGATCAGGCGACCCACGAAGATTCCGGCAACGCGCCGGGACATCAGACCTATGCGCGTGCCGACTGGATTCTCAGTCCCGGCTGGAATCTCGATGCACAGACCAACTGGGTGGCGGATCGCAATCGCGTGGTGGGCGATCCGCGCGGTAAAATCGACGATTACGTGATGACGGATCTGACCTTGCGCAATACGAGCCTGGTGCCGAAGCTGGAGTTCGCACTGCTGGTCAAGAACCTGTTCGACGCCCATGCCCGCGAACCCAGTCTGAATGGCACTCCGGTGCCCGCGATTCCCAACGATTTGCCGCTGGCGGGCCGGGCGGCTTTTGTGGAAGTACGTTACACCCCTTGACCCCCGGCCACGAACTGGCAGGGGCCTTTGATAACCTTCAAGGAAAAGGATACGACCAGGATGGGACCCATGGCCCGTGCCATAGCAGTAGTACTGGCATTGTTGACGGCTTCCCACGCGCTGGGCGAGAGAGTGCTGATTCTTTACCCTCAGGTCCGTGAGCCCTACACGAAGATCTACCAGGACACCCTGGAAGGCATTGACCAAGCCTACAAGGGCCCATACACGACGCTCGTGATACAACCCGGGCAACATCTTGAACCCGGCGTGATCGCGCGCGCGGCTCCCAGCCTCTATGTCGCTTTGGGCAACGATGCGGCGCGTGAATTGGGGATAGTGGCGCCGGAAGGGCCCGTCATCACGACGGCGAGCCAGGACGTTGACTTCAAGGTGCGCCATCAACTGACCTATTACCCGGATCCGGATACGCTCATCACCCAGTTGCAAAGGTTTCAGCCGGGTATTCGCTCGCTCTTCCTGGTTGCCGAAAGCGATACGGATGCCTATGAGGATCGGGTGCGGGAGACCCTGGCCCGCGCGGGAATTGGACTCAGGGTGTGTGCCGCCGGTAGCCTGGCGGCAGCGGCGGTCTGCTATCGCCAACTGCTGGATGCGGCCACGACGCGGGATGCCATCTGGATCCTCCACGGCGGCAAGTTGATGGAGCCGGCCCTGCTGACGAATATTTTGTCCACCGCCTGGGAGCGGCAACTGACGGTGCTGTCGTCGAATCCCGATCATGTGCGCCGAGGCGCGCTGCTTTCGCTCTACCCGGATAATCTCAGCGCGGGACGTCAGCTTGGCGACATGATCACGGCCTGCCTGGCCCCGGGCAAATGCACGCGCTCGGAAACCCGCTATTTGCGCACCATGGGCGTTGCGCTCAATGAGCGCACCAGTCGCCACCTGGGTCTCGTCATCAGTCCCGAGGCGCGGAAAAGCGCCGACCTGGTTCTCTGAGGAAGCCTGGCCTGATGCTGACATTTCGATTGCGCAACCTCCGGTTTCGGCAGCAACTCACGCTGCTGTTCGTCATCGGCGCGCTGCTGATGGCGCTGGTTGGCTCGCTCGGCGCCAGCAAATTCGCCAGCGATCTGGTGGCGCGGGAAATGCGCCAGCAGGGCATCAATGTGGCGCACACCCTGGGCCTTCACGCCAAGCTCGCCATGCTGTACGAGAGCAAGGAAGCTGCCGCCGATGCCGTCAAATCCATCGCCGGTTTCCCCGACATCGAGGTACTCGACATCCACTCCGTCGCAGGAACCTTGCTGTATGGCGGCGGCGCGTCGGTATTTCCGCAGGAGGTGTCGGCGGACAGTGCCGATTTTGCCGAGCTCGACCTGCCGGATCGCTGGTTGTTCAGGTTGCAGGTGTATGCGGAACCCTCGCCGGACACTACTGGTACCGGAGAAGTGGAACGCCCCGAACGTCTCGGTAGCGTGACCATTGCGCTGTACAAGCGCACCCAGCAGGAATTGGCGCAGCGCATCTTCCAGGGGATCACCCTGGTATTTTCCCTGGCAGCCGGGTTGTTGCTGTTGCTCCTGATCCGGATGACGCACCGTTTGACCAGCCCACTCGAAGCGCTGGCGCTGATCATGGGCCAGGCCGAGCAGGGCGATCTGCGGGTACGAGCCGACCTGCATCGCGGTCAGGCCGACGTGTTCCAGATGCAGCACGCATTCAATGCCATGATGGATGAGCTCGAAAATCGCGACGCCGAGCTGCAGCGGGCCCGCGATGCCGCCGTGGAATCCGCCCGCCTTAAGGGCGAGTTCGCCGCCAACGTGACCCACGAGTTGCGCACGCCCATGAACGGGGTGCTGGGTCTGCTCGATTTGCTGTCCGACGGCAAGCTCAATGCCCGCCAGGCCGAATATGTCGATCTGGCCCGCAAGTCCGCCGAGGGCTTGCTGAGCCTGGTGGACAACATCCTGGATTTTTCGAAGAACGACAGCGGGATGGCGCGACAGGAAGCAGGCGAAATCATTCTGCGCGATTTCATCGAGGAGCTGGTGGAACTGGTCGGGACCCAGGCGCTGGGCAAGGGCGTCGATATCGGCTACTCCATGGCGATGGACGTTCCGGCGACGCTCAGCATCGATGCGTCCAAGGTCAAGCAGGTGTTGATCAACCTGTTGGGGAATGCGGTGAAGTTCACCGATGCGGGCGAAGTATTTCTCACTGTCACCCGGTCGTCCGGCACGCAGTCTTCCCTGCGCTTTGCAGTGTCCGATACCGGTATCGGCATTGATCCTGCGTTGCAGCAGCAGATTTTCGAACCCTTTACCCAGGGCGATGCGTCCGCCAGCAAACGCTATCAGGGCACGGGGCTCGGTCTGACCATCTCGCGCCAGCTCGTCGAGATGATGGGTGGCGAGATCGGGCTCGACAGCGCGCCGGGTCGTGGCAGTACTTTCTGGTTCGAGCTGCCCTGTGTCGCCCCGCTCGCGCTACCCACGCCGGCGCGCTTGCCAGGGAGCGATGCGGGTACCGCGCTGTGCATACTCGCGAGCGACAACAGTTATGGCTTTATCGCCGATACTCTGATGCGCCATGGCGTGCGTGCGGTCCATGCCGTGAACATGCAGGCCGCGCGCGGGCATCTGGTCGAATCCGGTGCCAGCAACGGCGCCGACCTGGTGCTGGTCGATGAAGGCATCTATTTCGCGCACAGCGACGAATTCGATCTGCTTGCCGCCGCGGTACCTGGCCGGGTGCAGGTGCTGCGCAATCCGTTCGCCAAACTGCAGATAACCACGGCGGATATCAGGGTGCTGGACAAGCCGTTGAGTTTTGCGCCAATTGCACACCTGGCCGAGGCGTTGCGTACCGGCGTGGTGGGTGAGCCGGTTGCCGCCGCACCGGCATTGCCGGGCGCCGAAGCATTCGGACACCTGCGCGTACTGCTGGTGGAAGACAACGCGGTCAACCAGAAAGTCGCTTCTGAAATGCTGTTGCGTCTGGGGATCGCGGCGGATCTTGCCGAACATGGGCAGCAGGCGCTCGGCATGGTGGCGCGCGCCGACTACGACCTGATCCTGATTGACTGCAACATGCCGGTGATGGATGGTTACGACGCGACCCGCAGGATTCGCGCGCTGGAAACCGATCGCACGGTACCGATAATCGCCATGACCGCCGGCACCGGCGAGCAGGAACGGAAGCGCGCCATCGATGCGGGGTTCAGCGATTTTCTCCACAAGCCTGTGCGACTCGAGCTGCTTGCCGCCGGGATTGCGCGCTGGGCGCCCGTGCGCTCCCGTGTCGCGAAGACGGTGTCGCCGCCCGATCCCGGGCAAGCCTACAGCGAACAGGCGATGAACGAATTGCACGTCAGTGTGGGTGATGTCACCTACCGGATGATCGAGTCCTTCCTGGAAGATACCCCGGTTTACCTGGATTCGCTGAAAGCCGCGCTGCGCGACGGCGACGCCCAGCGTGCCTACGAGATTGCCCACACCATCCGGGGCAGCGCCAGCAATTTCGGTGCGAAGGCGTTTGTGGATGCCATTCTTGCGCTCGAAGCCTTCAGCAAGGCGGGCGATTTGTCGGGCAGCGATACTCTGCTCGACATCGGCAATGAGCGGTTCGCCGCCCTGCGCAAGGATCTCGAACGGCACCGGGCGAGTGAGTCGGGGCACCACACCGGCGCGCCGGGCAAATACCGGTTACTGATCGCGGATGATGACCGCACCTTGCGTCTTGCACTGCGCGGCACCTTTGCCGGCGACGAATTCGATGTGCTGGAGGCGGCCGACGGCGCCCAAGCCATCGCCCTGTGCGAGCGGGTCATGCCCGACATCATTCTTATGGACGCCATGATGCCGGAAGTCAGTGGCTTCGATGCCTGCCGGCGTATTCGCCAGTTGCCCGGCGGCGCCGAGCTGCCGGTGCTGATGGTCACTTCCCTCGACGATGAGGATGCCATCGTGCGGGCGTTCGCCGCCGGCGCCTCGGATTACATCACCAAACCGATTCACTTCGTCGTGCTGAAGGAGCGGGTGGGTCGCCTGATCAAGGCGAATCGGGCCGAAGCCCGCGCCCGGACCCTGGCTTTTGCCGATGCGCTGACCGGGCTGCCCAACCGCGCCCGGCTGACCCAGGAGCTGGGGCTGGCGCTCAATCAGGCGACCATCAACAACGAACGCATCGCGGTGTTTTTTCTCGATCTGGACAATTTCAAGAACATCAACGACAGCCTCGGGCACCAGGTCGGCGATCTGCTGCTGAAAGCGGTGGCCGATCGCCTGCGTTCCAGCGTCCGGCGCAGCGATTTCATTGCCCGTCTCGGTGGTGATGAGTTTACCGTGATCCTGCGCCGCGTCGAAAGCGAGGAGGTGGTTGCGACCATTGCCCGCAATATTCTCGTCGCCCTGAATGAGCCCTTTGTCTTTATCCACAAGCGCATGATGGTTTCCACGAGCATCGGCATTTCGATGTTTCCGGACCATGGCACGGACGTCAGTTCACTGCTCAAGCATGCCGATCTGGCCATGTTCAAAGCCAAGGAGACCAAGAATCAGTTCTGCTTCTACCAGGACGGAATGGAAGATGTGGTGTCGCATAAATTGCAGCTCCAGCAGGAACTGCGCCAGGCCATCGACAACGATCTGCTGGTGCTCTATTTCCAGCCCCAGTACGACTTGACGACAGACAGGGCCGTAGCTGCCGAGGCCTTGGTGCGCTGGCCCCGCCACGACGGCCAGGTGCTGACGCCGGGTGCCTTCATTCCGCTGGCGGAGGAGACCGGCCTGATCACCGAGGTGACCGATCTGGTGCTGGAAAAAGCCTGCGGCGCGATCCGGGGCTGGCTGATCCGCGGCTATGCCGTGAAACTCTCGGTGAACCTGTCCGGCAAGGATTTCGAAGTGCCCGGACGCTTGGTCCAGCGGGTTACCGAGCTGACGCGCAAGTATGAGATCCCGGCGCGGCTGCTCGAACTGGAAATCACCGAGAGCATGCTGATGGCGGACCCCGAACGCAGCCGCGCGGAGTTGCTCGAACTGAAGAATGCCGGATTCAGTCTGTCGATCGACGATTTCGGCAGCGGCTATTCATCGCTCTACTATCTGAAAAACCTGCCGGTTGACGTGCTGAAGATCGACCGGGCTTTCATCAAGGATCTGGACGACCCGCAGAACCGCCGCGACATTCCGGTGATTACCGGCATCATTGCGCTGGCGCGCAGTCTGGGCTTGCACACGGTTGCCGAAGGTGTGGAAACGCATCACCAACGGGCGGTGCTTCAGTCGCTCGGTTGCGAAATGATCCAGGGCTACCTGATCAGCAGGCCGTTGGCCCAGACGGAGTTTGCGCAGACATTTCTCGAGCAATTCCGGGTGGCTTCCAAGGGACCGCACCTGCGGCAGGTAAAACCGGGATAACCTGAAACGGTTCACGACGTCTGTTGGCGCGCGGCGCAAGCATTCGTTGCGAATCATGCCGATCCCGGTGATGTTCAGAATACCCGTCAGAACCAGGCGTCGCGCATCTCGAAGGGCACCGGATTGCCGCGTTGCAGCAGTGTGGCCTGATAGTCGATCTGCGCCAGTTCCCAATCGAAGTAATAGCGCGCCGTGTGCAGCTTGCCGCGATAAAAATCCCGGTCGTCGGCGTGGCAGTCTGTGTCCAGCCCCGTCGCCGCCGCCAGCGCCTGCTTGAGCCACAGCCAGGCGGCCAGCACTCGCCCGTACAGGTCGAGATAGAGCGTGGCATTTGCCAGGCCCTGGTCGATGTCGGCGTCGAGCTGGCGCAGCAGCGCGGTGGTGGTGACGTCCAGGGTTTGCAGGCCGCGCTCCAGCTGCCGGGCGAGGCGCGCGGTTTCTCCCCAGTGTTCCGCGCGGGCAATGTCCGCGCGTGCCGCTTCCAGCAGGATGCGGTGTCCCGCGCCATCCTTCAGCCGCAGCTTGCGGCCCAGCAGGTCGAGGCCGTGGATCGCCTCGGCACCTTCGTGGATGGGATTCAGGCGCTGATCGCGATAAAGCTGTTCGGCGCCGTATTCGCGCATGTAGCCGGCGCCACCCAGAATCTGGATGGCGTGGTCATTGCCCACGCAACCGTATTTCGACGGCCAGGATTTGACGATGGGGGTGATGAGGTCGAGCAGCAGCGCCGCGCGTTCGCGCTGGCCGGGATCGGGCGCCGTGTGCTGGTCCTCGAACAGGGCGCTGGCGAACAGGCACATGAACAGACCGCCCTCGGCATAGGCTTTCTGCGCCAGCAGCAAGCGTCGCACATCGGCGTGCGCCACCAGCATCACCTGGGGTGAGGATGGATCGGAGCAGGATGCGAGGCGTCCCTGAGGGCGTTGGCGCGCGTATTCCAGTGACAGATTGTAGCCCTGATAGGCGATGGCCGCGGCGCCCAGGCCGATACCGATGCGCGCCTCGTTCATCATCTGGAACATGTAGCCCAGGCCCTTGTGGGGCTCGCCGACCAGATAGCCGATGGCGCCGTCGCGCTCACCGAAATTGAGCACGGTGTTGGTGGCGTTGCGATAGCCCATCTTGTGGTTGAGGCCCGCCAGGGCCACGTCGTTGCGCACGCCCGGACTGCCGTCCGCGTGCAGGACATGCTTGGGCACGATGAACAGCGAAATGCCTTTTACGCCGGGCGGCGCACCACGGATTTTCGCCAGCACCATGTGAATCACGTTGCCGGTAATGTCGTGGTCGGCGCAACTGATGAACATTTTCTGGCCGAACAATCGATAGCTGCCGTCGTCTGCGGGTTCGGCCGTCACCTTGATGTCGCCCAGCGCCGAGCCCTGCGCGGGCTCGGTCAGCGCCATGGTGCCGTTGGCGCGGCCGGACATCAGCAGCGGTAGATAATGCGCTTTTTGCTCCGGCGAGCCGAACGCGCGAATCAGATTGATCACACCGATGGTGATGAAGGGATAGGCCGCGGTGCTGACGTTGGCGGCATTCATGTAGGCCATCACCATCCGGAAGATGACTTCCGGAAGCTGCGCGCCGCCTTCGTCGCCCCGCTCGTGGGCGGCGAGAAAACCGGCTTCGACAAAAGCGTCCCAGGCGGCCTTGGTCTCCGGAATCAACTGCACGCGCTCGCCGTCGAAGCTGGGCTCGTTGGCATCGCCCTTGGCGTTGTGGTTGGCGAAATACTTTTCCGCGACGGTTTTCGCGGTGGCGAGCGTCGCGTCGAATACTTCGCGGGAGTGATCGGCGTACTCGGGACGATCGAGCAGCGCTCCGGTGTCAAGTGCTTCGTAAAGCTGAAAAGCGATATCGCGGTCGTTGAGCAGTGTGGTCATGGCAGTGGCTTCTTGTTATGGCTGGTGGTCAAGTGGGGCATCGGTGTGGATGCCGATCAATATCGGGAGCACTGCATATAACCCGTCATTCCCGCGCAAGAGGTTGTGTGAGGGTGATGCGTTGACGGTTTCCAGGCGCGCCCGGTGATCATGCGCATTTGCCGTTTTTGAGCGCAACAAAAAGGGTCAAGTGCAGCGCCTTGCTTTCGGCTATTTGATTGGCCCTACGCCAAGGTCCTTGCATATTTTCCTTGCCAGGATGTCTTTGATTTCCGCATGTCGCGGAATGGCCGACCGCTTGTTCAGGGCTGGGCTATGCCACCATGAATGTTTCCCGCCTTCCCTCAAAAGATCACATCCCTGGCTGCGCGGATATTGTAGAAGTTCATTGCGCTTCATACCGCAATTTTTTCTTCCGTGTAACTGCCGCCAGCAGCGGACAGTGCATCCTGGCGGTTGAACTCCAACGCTTCTTTTAACGTAACCGTCAATGTTTTCTTCAATTCATCGTAGGTTCTTTCCTGACAATTGACTCCCGGAACCTCCTCGACCCATCCGACCCACCAATCGTTTTCCTGCTTTATAACAACGGTATATTCGTTTTGCATATTGATTGCCTCCTTTACGTTTGTTCGATGACGCTGACAGGTTGCTGAAAAACTGCTGCGGGCACCATCTGCTTCGTTGCGCGGTGCTCGCTCCCTCGCCTATCGGCTTGATAGGTCTCGGTCGCTGCGCGACGTTCGCCGCGCATCTGGCCCCCTCGCGACGTTTTTCAGCAATCCGCTAACCGTAACTGTAGTCGCGGAACTGATCGCGCAGGTCCTTCTTGCTCACCTTGCCGGTCGCGGTGTGGGGAATGAACTCGACGAATACGCAGTCTTCGGGAATCCACCAGGTGGCGATCTTGTCCTTGAGAAACGCGAGGATGGTTTCCTTGGCGGGATCGGTGCCGGGGCGCTTCACCACCACCAGCAGCGGGCGCTCGGTCCATTTCGGGTGCGGCACGCCGATCACGGCCGCCTCCAGTACATCGGGATGACCCATGGCGGCGTTCTCGACTTCGATGGAGCTGATCCACTCGCCGCCCGACTTGATCACGTCCTTGGTGCGGTCGGTGATCTGCATGTAGCCGTGCGGATCGATAGCGGCGACATCCCCGGTGTCGAACCAGCCGTCCGGCAGGTGCGCATCCGAAGTATCGAGTCGGTAGTAGCTCTTGCACACCCAGGGGCCGCGCACCTGGAGCCGGCCCGAGCTTTTGCCGTCCCAGGGCAGCTCGGCGCCGCTGGCGTCCACGATGCGCATCTGCACGCCGTAAATGAGCCGGCCGGCCTTGAGGCGGTAGGCGGTTTTTTCCGCATCCGGGAGTTCGTCCATCCACGGCAGCAAGGTATTGAGGGTGCCGAGCGGGCTCATCTCGGTCATGCCCCAGCCGACGTGGGCGTAGACACCGAACTGGTCCAGCGCACGCAGCAGGGCTTCCGGGCAGGCCGCACCACCGATTACCACTCGCTTCAGCGAAGGCACCGCGCCACCGCTGTCGCGCAGGTGATTCACCAGGGCGAGCCACACGGTGGGCACTCCCAGCGCCAGATCCACGGCTTCTTCGTTGATCAGTCGGGCAAGCGTTTCGCCGTCGCCCATCTTGGGTCCGGGAAACACCAGCCGGGCGCCGGCCGCGGCGGCGGAATACACCACACCCCAGGCGTTGACGTGAAACATCGGCACCACCGGCATCACCGTATCCCCGGCCGCAAGGCCGATCACGTCGCGCATGCTGGTGGCCAGGCAGTGCAACACGGTGCTGCGATGGGAGTAGAGCACGCCCTTGGGGTGACCGGTGGTGCCCGAGGTGTAACACAGTGAGCAGGCACTGTTCTCGTTGAGCGGGGGCCAGTCGTAGTGATCAGGCTGATCGGCGATCAGAGCCTCGTAGCAATGCACATTTTTGAGGGTTGTCGCGGGCATGGTGGCCTGACTGGTCAGCACCACGAAGCCCTTGACGGTTTGCAGTTGGTCCTGAAGCTTTTCCAGCAGGGGCACGAAGGTAACATCGGTGAAGATCCACTGATCCTCGGCGTGGTTGGCGATATAGGCGATCTGCTCGGGAAACAGGCGTGGATTGATGGTGTGGCAGACATAGCCCGCGCCGCTGATGCCGTAATACAGCTCGAAATGCCGGTAGTCGTTCCAGGCCAGGGTCGCAATGCGGTCGCCGCGCGCCAGTCCCAAACCGTCGAGGACATTGGCGAGTCGGCGGGAGCGGGCAAAGGCCTCGCCGAAGGTGTACCTGTGACGCGGGTTGTCGGTGGTTACCGAGACGATTTCGGTGTCCCGGAACACCCGGTCCGCGAACTGCATGATGGAGGTGATGGTGAGGGGATCGTCCATCATCTGGCCGAGCATGGTTACCTCCAATGCGTCAATTCGCGGGGTTGTTGCCGCGGGGCCGGCGTCACGGGGCGCAGGCGGCGGTCGGTGATCGGGATGGCCGCGAGTCTAGCACAGCAGTCTCCGCCGTCCTCGGCGCGCGAGGCGCGACGTCTAGTTGCGACTCAGGCCCGCGCTGACGACCAGTTGTTCGAGCAGATCGAAATCCGGGATGAGCGCGGGTTCGCCGCGCACCTCGACGACGAGCGCGGCGCCGCGCGGGGCCGCTACGTCCAGGGCCCGCAGATCGCTGTCCGCGCTCAGGCGCAATGGTCGGGGCAACTCCCGAATCGCAAGCCCATAAAACCCCTGGCTGGCCGCCGGGCCGACGGCGTTGATGATCGCCACGCGATGACTCGCCCACGGCGCCGCCGACGCCCCGTCAGCTATGCCTTCGTAGGCGAGCAAAGGAATTTCACAACCGCGCCACGGCAACCAGCCGTGCAGCCAGGGCTGGTCCGCCGGCGCCGGCTGCGGCGCTTCTTCGAGGATTTCCGCCACTGCGGCCAGAGGCAGCAGCAGTTGCAGTCGATCAGTCGCCAGAGAGAGCAGCAGACTATCGACTTCGATCGTTTTTTGATTGCGTTCACCGGCGTCGCTCAAGATGCCTCCACCTGCGGCCCGCAGGCCGGTGTGCCATAACGAAAGTTAAAGCGGCGAGCCAACGCCGCGACATCGCCACTGTAGTCCACCTCACCCCGGGCCAGCACGGCTTCCGGCATGGCCGACGCGACGCATGTATCCGGACGCTGTGCCCAGATTTCGCCGCCGTGTTCGCGTATGTGTTCGCTGCCCAGGGCGCCATCGTCCCCCATGCCGCTGAACACAATCATGCCGGCAGACTCGCGATAGGCCAGCGCAAGGGTCTCGGCGACCTGATCCGCGCTCGGGCGATAGGGTCCGGGCCAGGGGGTCGATAGAATCCGCATACCCCGGTCGCGGTTGATGCGTAGTTTGTGGTCCGGAGCGACTACGGTGAGGGTGCCTTCGAGGAAATAGTTGCCTGTGGCCGCGACCTGAATATGCCAGCGGGGGGCGCGGATCGCGAGTTGTCGCACCAACTGGGGAAAATGCGTGGATGTCAGGTGTTGCACGTAGAGCAGTGCAAGTTTGGGCGTCGGGATGGTGGCGGCAAGGAACCGCTCCACCGCATCCGGCCCCCCGGTGGAGGCGGCCAGCAACCATACCCGCTCGGCGCGGGCCGCCGGTTGTCCCGAGTCCCCGACAAACCGGGGAGCACTCTCAATACGTTGACGTAGATACCGCTTCCAGGCGGAGTAGTCGGCATCCGCGGCTGCGATAAAGGCAGGTTCCAGCTCGAGCTCAAAACAGTCGTGGCGAGGGGGGCGATCCGCTCTGTCACCGGTTCCGAGCCATATCAGCAGGTCGAAACGGTCATGATCCGCGGCAGCCGCAGTTGGTCCGGGCGCGGCATCGAGCAGTACGACGTGCCCCAATTCCTCCAGCGCCCGACACAGCAGGGCGCGCGCTGCCGGATGTTGCGCGATCACGCCTACCTTCACTGCACGCCTGAAACTTTGGCCAATAATTCCTCGACCACGGACAACAGCACTTCCTCCTGATAGGGCTTGCCGAGGTAGCGGTTCACACCCAGCTCCAGTGCCCTTTCACGGTGCTTGTCACCGCTGCGCGACGTGATCATCGCGATAGGGAGGTCACGCAGTGGTTCGGACGCGCGCACCTGGCGGGCAACTTCGAAACCGTCCATGCGCGGCATCTCGATGTCGAGCAACATCAGATCGGGTTTGATTTCCTGCAGTAATTGCATTGCCTCCAGGCCATCGCGGGCAGTGAGCACGCGATAACCGTTACGTTCCAGCAGCCGGCTGGTCGCCTTGCGCACGGTGACCGAATCGTCCACGACGACAATGGTGGCGGCGGCGAGCGCAGGAGCGGACACGGCGCGCGGATCCGGTTCTGCCAGCGCGGGCTGTGGCAGGTCGCGCACGGAGCCGCTGTAGTCTGCGATGAGTGCTACCAGGTCGACAATGGGCACCACGCGGCCGTCGCCCAGCAGCGTGGCGCCGGCCAGCCCGCGCACCTTGGCAAACTGGGGGCCCAGGGATTTCACCACGATTTCCTGGCTCGGCTCCAGGGCGTCGACCTGAACGGCGACATTGCCGGACTTGCTTTTGATGAGGACTACCGACAGCTTGCCAGCCGCCGCGGGCAGCGGAGTAGGGACTCCATCGATCAGGCGCACCAGGGGACATACTTTGTAGAACGCGCCCTCGAAATGCAGGCGCTGCTCCGGGTCCGCATAGAGTGAAGCCAATTCGACATTGCTCAGCTTGACCACACCGGCGACGCTGTTGAGCAGCACACCGTACAACTCGCCACCCGCCTTCATCAGCAGCGCGCGATTGACGGAGGCGGTAAACGGCAGACGCAACGTAAATTCGGTGCCGTAATTGCGCCGTGATGTCAGGCTCACCGTACCGCCGAGCTGGCGGACCTCGTTATCCACCACATCCATGCCCAGCCCGCGGCCGGATATCTGGCTGACCGCCTGCGACGTGGAAAACCCGGGCCGGAAAATCAGTTGCATGATGTCCTGATCGCTCAGGCTGTCGCCGGTGGGTAGCAACTGCAAGCTGGCCGCTTTGGCGCGGATAGCCTCCACGTCCAGTCCGCGGCCATCGTCGGAGAGACGAATCACAATGTCCCCGGCCTCGCGCGCGAAGGTGATGGCTACGGTGCCGGTCTCGGGTTTGCCTGCCAGGCGGCGGCGCTCCGACGACTCGATGCCATGGTCGATCGCATTGCGGATCAAGTGTTCCAGTGAGGGGACGATGCGCTCCAGTACGGCGCGATCCATCTCTCCCTCGATATTGTCCAGTCGCAGCTCGATGGATTTGTCGAGTTCGCTCCCGGTCTGCCGGACGATACGCCGCAGCCGCGGCAGCACACGCGAAAACGGCACCATGCGGGTGAGGGTCAGGTTTTCGTGCAGATCCCGATTGACCCGCGCCTGCTGGACCAGCAGGGTCTCGGTGTCCTGCGCCTTGTCCAGCAGGGTGTCCTTGAGGTCCTGCAGGTCCGACGCGGACTCTTCCAGGCCCCGGGCGAGCTGCTGCAACTGCGAATAGCGATCCATTTCCAGCGGATCGAAGTCGTCTTCGTGGCCGGCGGCATCCAGCTCTTCGCGTCGCAGCCGTGTCTGGGTTTCGGTTTCCAGGCTCAGGTGCCGCACCTGATCACGAAAACGCGTGACAGTGATTTCCATTTCTTCGAGCAGTGCACGAAACTGATGCAGTTGCTGCTCGATACGGCTGCGGCTGATGCTGGTTTCGCCAACCAGATTGACCAGATTGTCGAGAATGGGTGCGGCGATCTTCACCATCTCGCGCGGTTCAGCGAAGGTTCCGCCGACGTCCTGGCCAGCACGGTTTTTGGCGCTGACCGCAGACCTGCGCCAGGGTGCCGGTAACCGCGGCGCTTCATCGGCGCGCACAGACGGTAGCTGAACCGCGTCGCGTGGCGGCGTGGGCGCGGGTTCCAGGGTCTGAAGTGGCAGCGTCAGGTGCGGCTGCGCAGCCGACGGCGGTGCGGGGGGCGTCGGCAGTTGCACGACATGACCGCCGGCGGGAGCGGCTGATTCCGTGAGGGGCGGCGCCAGGTCGGGAGAGCGGAGCGCGACTTCGGGTTCGCGCAGCAGCCCGCGAATACGTTCGAGCTCGGTCTCGATCTTGTCGTAGTGGGCGAGACCTGCCGCGAAAAAGCCGTCGCTGCCGGCATCAGCCGTCGCTTCGGCGCGCAGCACCAGCGTTTCAAAATCGTGGCACAGGGTGCCGAGGGTTCGGCACCCCGCCATGCGGGCACCGCCCTTCAGGGTGTGGAGTGTGCGCTTGAGGGCGCTGGCACTGTCCAACGGATCAGCGCCGGCCCGCCACTGGTTCAAGGCGTGCTCCAGCTGCTCGCCGAGATCGGCGGCTTCTTCCAGAAATACGCCAACCAATTCGGCATCCACGCGATCACGATGATCCGGTGCGCTATGCCCGATCCAGTCGGTGGCGGTCGGCGTTGCGGCGGCCCCGCCGCCAGCGCCGACTTGGTCAGCTGGCAACGCGGCGGCGCTGAGTTCCGTGGTTGAGGGTGCGGCGGCGACGGGTTGGGGCGCGGTTGCTTCTGGCTCCGGTGCCTGAGCGGGCCCACTCAGGGCGTGCGCTGTAGCGCACGCCCTGAGTGCGTCGCGTTGAGTGGTAGCGAGCGCGGCGACAGGGTGGTTCGCGGCCACGGCATCCAGCATGGCCAGGAGCAGATCTGTACTCGTGCTCAGGGTTGCGCGCGCGTCCGCCGTCAACGGCAGTCGGGTGACCTGCCGGCATGCGGCGGCCAGCAACGACGCCAGTTCCTCGAGAGCGGGCAACTCGGCGGCGTTGGCGCTTTGCGCCAGCTCTTCCAGTTCGGTCGCAAGCTCTGGCAACCGGAAGTTCGACTCCGCGTGGTCGGTTCCGCGCGTCGCGAATTGTTCCGGTGCCGCCAGCAGCTGCACCAGCCCTTCGGCCATCAGTCGGCGCAGGTGCTCGCGCCCTTCATGGGCTGCCGGCTGGGTCAGATCGACCCGAACGGCTTCGATCTGATCGCCGAGCTGCGCCAAGTCGATGGCGGTGGCTGCATCGCCGGTGAGCAGGGCGCGGCTGGCGCTCAGGGCCTGATCGAACAAATCCAGGCTTGCCGCGTCCGGCGCCTGGTCGCGCTCGCTGTACAGGTTTGCGAGCGCTTCCAGCGCCCGGATCATGCGGGGCAGATGCGGGTCGCCCATGCGCTCGCAGCATCCCACCAGCATGTGCAGAGCCCGCGACACCGCCGCGGAAGGCGGGCTCGGGGATTCGCGGCGCTGGGCTGTCACATAGGCGGCTATCGTTTCCAGCTGTGTGGCGGCTTCGCTGCCGGATGCGACGGCGAACGGCCGGATATCGGGTGCAGGCACCACTCCCACCGGGATCGGTTCCGGCGCTATGGGTGCGGGGGTGGTGCCGCTGGCAAGGCTCTCCGCTGACAGGCGCAGCTGCACACCGGCGGCGTCGAGTTCTCCCGCGGTGCCGGCAGCAAAGGCTTCGATCAGTTTCGGCAGCTTGATGATGGCGCCGCTGACCACCTCCGCCACGGGCACCGACCAGGGGATGTAGCCGTCGCGAACCTTGTTCAGCAGGCTTTCCACCGCCCACGCCAATTCGGCGATGGCTTTCGCGTCCACCATGCGGCCGCTGCCTTTGAGGGTGTGGAAGCCGCGTCGGAGATCGGCCAGCACCTCTGTGTCGGTTCCGGGCGAGCGCGTCTCGAGCTCGCGTATGGATTCGAGAACCTCGCGGGCCTCCTCGACGAAAATCTCGCGAATTTCCGGGTCCGCTCCGGCCTCCGATGCGGGGGTGCCGATCGCCGTCGGCGCCGGGCCGACAGCCGGCGTCACGTCACCTGCCGGAGGCGCAACTGTCGCCGTAGGCGGCGGTACCACCGCGGCGGTTGCGCTTCCGCTTGTGGCTGGCGGCGGTTCGACCTCGAAGGCGGCGAGTTCGCGGGTCTTGGTCTCGGCGTGCTGCAGGAAGTGTTCACAGGCAGCGGCATCGGCCTGAACCAGGGACTCCAGGTAGTACTCGCACGCGATGAGCGCGTCCGCGAGCGCGTCAAGCTGCGACCAGGACGCCCTTGCGCCGGGATGCATCAATTGCCGGGCGACGTGCTCTCCGCACGCGGCCACCACCAAACCCAGGCGGTCCTGTTCGATGAATTCCAGCGCGCGGGCAATTTGCGTGGCGCGCGCGGGTAATCCTTCCAGATGCAGCGGGTTGTTGCGCGCCGAGATATAGCTCACCACGGCGTCCTTGATTTCGTCGAGCAGTCCGCGGGCGGTGGCAACGACGGCGGCGGCGGCGTCGTCGACCCAGGCAATATGGCGCTGATCCTCCTCCATCTCCGGGGGCGCTTCATCGCACACCAGTGCTTCCAGGGCGCTGATCTGGTCTGCCCATTGCGACCAGGAAACCTGGAGCGGAAGCTCGGTTAGCTCGCGGTACGCCGCCGCTGCCCTTGCCGCTGCCGGATGGTCGGTAGCTACCAGCGTATCGCGCACGCGCAGCAGCGGGGGTGACAGCGTCGCGGCTGCCTGTCCAAGGTCGATGCCGGCATCGACCAACTGATCGCTCAGGTCCTGAAGCTGGCGTAATTCGATCTCCAGTTCGTCGTGTAGCGCGGCGTTCGGGCGATACGCGACGGAACGTTCGGCTTGCGCCAGCGGATGCCGGGGCAGGGCCTCGTCGAGGTGAAACAGGCGGCGCAGCTGTGCTGTCCCGGGTTGCTCCTCCCCGGCTATGGCAACGTAATAAAGTAGATTTTTCACCAGATTACGTGCCACCGGCGGTGCGGAGGAGGCAAAGGCTCCGGGATCGCAACAAGCGCGCAGGTCGCGGTCGAGCTCCTGCAACAGTTGCCGCAGTGCCGGACCTGCCGGTGCTGCGGCGCTCAAGCCCGCGAGGACGGAATATCCGGCGCGCCACAGCAATTCCCGCTGGTGGCCGGCAAAAAGCTCCTGCATGCGCTCCGCGACCTTGCTCATGCGCTGCAGCGGGAGGCCGATCAGGGGTTCCCCCTTCAGCAGGCTCAGCAGCCCGACCTGGTAAATCTGGCGCAATTTCCGGCACAGCGTCGCCAGCTCCAGGTGATCGATGGCGGCGGGCGGGGATTGGCTACGTTGGTCGAAGGGTGTGAGATCGGGATTGAACACGCCGCTTTCGGTTGCCAGCGGTTGTCCCTGTAGTGCACGCAAGTCGTTGCGGGGCGACAGCAAGACGGCCGGTTGATCGCTGTGCTCTGCAATGGCGAGGCTGAGATAGCCGGGCATGGCGACGGCAGCGGCTGCCAGCGCCTCGCCCGCCGCCACCCGGTCGCTCACTTGGTCACTGAGCAGGGCGTCCACCAGGACCACCATCTCCGTCAGCAGTTGCGCGCCGCCATGGCAATCGGCCATCTCCATCGATCCCGCCACCTGGTGCAGATACGCCCTGCAGAACTGGAGTTGCTGCTGGTCGCTGGGGTCGCGCAAGTAGTTTTCCAGCGCTACGCCGGCAGCCTCCAGCGTAGCGCCGACTTCGTCGATCAGCCACTGGAGGCCCCAGGGACCGGAATCAGCTCCCATGGGACGCCTCGTCGTCGGCCGGGCGGCGGTAGGCCGCGACCCCGGGGTGCTCGACGCGGGTCAGGCCGGCCGGACACCAGTCGTGGGATTCACCCGGACCCAGAATCAGATGGCCGCCGGGCTTGAGGCGCTGGGCGAGAAAATTAAGCGTGTCGTGGCGGCGCCAGCGACGGAAATAAATCAGCAGGTTCTGGCAGAAAATGATATCCGCTCCTTCGGGGAAAAATCCCCGCTGCCGCAGCAGCAGGTTGTCCACGACAAAAGCCAGCCGACTGCGCACTTCAATGCGAAATCGGAAGCGTCCGGCACCGACCGGTTCCAGAAAACGCGTCGCATACTCCTTGGGAAGGTCGAGCAGGGCGTGAGCGGGGTAGGTGCCAGTGCGGGCTTCCTGCAGCGCCGACCGGCTCAGGTCGGTCCCGATCACGGCAAAGTCACCGCTACGTCGGGCGGTGCTGAATCCCTCGATGGCATCCAGCGCGAGGGAATAAGCTTCTTGCCCGGTGGAGCAGCCGACGCTCCATAAATTGAGGCTGCTGCCGCCGCTGGCGGCGTGACGCTGCACGCTGTGGCGGACGAACGCGTGGGATTCCCGATGCCGGAAAAACCGGGTTTCCTTGATCAGCAGGCGGTCCATCAACAGACGCCTTTCACCCTCGCCGGCGGCGGTCTGCAGCATGCGTTCAAAATATTCATCCGGATCCGTCAAGCCCAATTCCAGTAGTCGTTGCTCGAGTTGGCGACGGACAAAGGGCTCGCGGCGCTGGTCCACCACAACCCCGGTTTCCCGTTCGAAACAGTCGGCCCACAGCTGGTAGTGACCATCCTCCAGCGCGCGAACCTCCGGCTGGAGGACACCGTCATCAGGACCGCAGGCGGCCTGCCGTTGGTTGCGACCACTCCCGGTAGCGTCCGCTGCGCCGGGGTGGCTGACCCTCTGGGTGGTGGTCATCGGCGCGAGTAATCAGGGTTCGGATCGAGATCGAATTCGTCGAGGTTGATTTCCGCAAGCTCCTGATGGAGGGCGCCGCTGAGATCGATCTCGGTGGTTGGCGCAGCACTCTCGGAGTGTCGCGCGGGCGACGGGGCTGCTTGCAGATCCGCGAGCTCGATGTCCTCCAGCGCCGCATGGTGTGCAGCGGTGGCATGTGACACGGGCCGTTCCCGTGCCGGGGTTGCGCGCGGCCGCTGGAGGCCCGCTCCATCCATTGCCGGCTTTTTATCGGCGAGGACGGTGGCGTGGGACAGCCCTGGGTGGTGCGCCGGTGTCTGGTTCGGGTGCAGGCGATCGATTTCATCCATCGCCGCCTTGCTTTCGGCTAGGACGGAGGTGATGTGTGGTTGTGGGTGCCGCATGGCGGGCGCGGTGGCGCTGGCCTGGCGCGAGGTCTGCGTCACGTCCGGTTGTGGGGAGGCGGGTACAGTGGATGTCGGCTTCGCTCTGGCCGGCGGCCGCGGCGAGACTTCCGGCAGTCGGAAGCCGGACACCGATTCGCGCAGATCGACCGCCATTTCGGCGAGTTCACCGATGGATGTGGCGGTCTGGTTGGCGTGCTCCAGTGTGCGCGACGTGATCTCCTGGATCACGTTCATGGTGTTCGAGATGTGGCCTGCGGTGGTCGACTGGTGACGTGCCGCGGTGGAAATATCCTGGATCAACTCCGCCAGGTTGGTGGAGACCGTTTCGATTTCGCCCAATGCCACGCCTGCGTCCAGACTGAGGGCGGCCCCCGCGACCACTTCGGCGGTGGTCTGTTCCATGGAGGCCACGGCCTCGGTGGTGTCCGACTGGATCGCCGCGACGAGTGCGGCAATCTGCTTGGTGGCACTGGCCGAGCGTTCGGCCAGGCGTTGCACTTCATCGGCCACCACCGCAAAGCCGCGTCCGGCATCGCCCGCCATGGAGGCTTGAATCGCGGCGTTGAGTGCCAGAATATTGGTTTGATCGGCGATGTCGCCGATCAGTGAGACGATATCGCCGATTTCCTGGGAGCCTTCACCCAGGCGCTTGATCCGTTTCGACGTTTCCTGGATCTGGTCGCGGATCCGGTCCATCCCGGTGATGGTGTTGCGCACGACTGCCGCGCCACGGGAGGCAATTGATACCGAGCGCTCGGCGACGGCGGCGGATTCGGTGGCGTTGGCGGACACCTGATCGATGGTGATCGCCATCTGATTGATCGCGGCGGAAGCGTCGGTAATTTCGTGTGATTGATTTTCGGCGGCATGCGACAGTTGCAGGGCGGTGGCGCGCGTGTCATCCGATGCCGCCGATACATCGGCCGCGGTATTGACGATGCGCGCCACCAACTCGCGCAATTGCTGAATGGAGTAGTTGATGGCGTCGGCGATGGCGCCGGTGAAGTCCTCGGTTACGGTCGCTTCCACGGTCAGATCGCCTTGACCCAGGTCCTGGATTTCGTTGAGCAAGCGCAGGATGGCATCCTGGTTGGACTGGTTGGCCTCCGCGGTTTCACGCAGCCGGCGGCGCGTGTCCGCGACCAGGATGAAGGCCAGTACAGCGAGTCCGGCCACCAGCAGCCCGACACCGGCAATCGCCACGGCGGTGATATTGAATCCGGGCAGTATTTCCCCATCGGCGCCCCCCAACCCGCGGATGCCTTGGGACAGACCATCACCCTGTACGACCAGATTGTTGCGGCTGGCTATGATCGCCGCCGTCGCTGCCTGGCTGGCCACCACGCCGGGAGCAAATCCCTCGATGGCATCCAGCGCCGCCGCCAGTGGCCGGAAACTGTCGGCTGCCACGGCGAGTTGCAGGCGCGCCGCCTGATTGCGGGCGGGCGAGAAGTTCTGGGCTTCATCGCCACTGCGCAGCCCCGATAGTACCGACGCAAAATGTTCTTTTTGTTCCCGCAGGCCGGGCAGGATTTCGGCGACGTTCCGACCTGGCTGGGAGAGCGCGGTAATCGCAGCAGAAATCTTCTCGGCGGCGGCGGCCAGGGAGTAGGCGGCGTCCACCTCTGCCGTGGATGCCTGGGCGGCAACCAGGGTTTTGCCGAGCACGCCGGTGGTCTCGCGTAGTCTGGGGGTCGCGTCCCGGGCGGCGGCCACGGCCTGCCGAAAGCTCGTTGCTTCTGCACCGTGGGCTTCAATGGCCTCGACCTGGGTTTGGATCCGCTTCCATTCCAGACCAAAGGCCGCAATCTGTCCCGCGGGCAGCTGGTCCGCGAGATTTTTTTCGACGTCGAGCCAGATGGCGTCCATGCGGGCGCGTAAACGAAGCATGGTACGACCAGCTTCGTCATCGCCAAGCGACGCGGCAGTGGCGGTTTGCGACAGCTGCTCGACCAGCACTCGCACATCCGCAGCCATCTGCACGCTGGCCCGGTCGTACTCGGAATTTCGGTATAGCGTGAAAAAAATGTAGCCAAGGACGATCGTCAGCGCGATCAGCCCCGCCACCAGGACGAGCACCGGTAGACCGGTGAGCGCGCGTCCTCTCGCTGCTTTCGTTTCCATGGGGATAAGACGGCTCCAGCTGCTGGTGTTGGGTTAATTTGTCTGCGCAGCGGGTCTGCGTAGCGAGGCGTCGCGAAACGTGGGATCCTGGAAGAGCAGGGCGGGATCGAACAGCGGCAAGATACGCTGGTTGGCGTCGATCAGCCCACCCGCCACAAATCGATGAAAAGGTCCGGCCTGGAGTTCTTGCCGTTCGCGGAACATGTCATGGGCAAAATGCCGCAATCCGTCGACCCGATCCACGATAACGCCCGCGGAAAAATCGTCCGAGACCATGACCAGTATGCGCTGGTGTTTGGATGGGGACGTCAAGCCCTGCCCCAGAAATTCGGCACCGTCGACCACTGGCAGGAGCTTGCCGCGCACATTGGCGATACCGCGCATCCACGGCTGCACCTGCGGCAGGCGCGTCAGGTGGCGTACCGGAAGAATTTCCGAAAGGCATTCGAGATCGACCAGCGCATCGCAGCCCGCGAGCTGGAATGCGACCATGGTCGCCACCGGGGAGTACTCGGCCTGCGCCGGCAGCCGACTCGCCGCCTTGGTGAAGGTTCGGGCTAAATCCTGCAGCAGGGTAAACGGATCGGGCGGTGCTACAGCGTTCATGCGGCCATCACGGAATCAGGCTCTCGATCATGGCGATCAACTCGCGCTCGCGAACCGGCTTGGTCACATAGCCCCGCGCGCCCTGCCGCGCGCCCCAGACGCGATCCGCCTGCTGGTCCTTGTTGGAAACCATAATGATGGGAATGTGCCGCGTTTCCGCGCTCTGCGTCAGCAGGCGCGTGGCTTGAAAACCGTTCAGGCCCGGCATGACGATATCCATCAGGACGACGTCCGGCCGCTGGTCGCGCGCCACCTGCACGCCGATCTCGGCGCCGGCGGCGGAGATCACGGCGTAGCCGTTACGGTTGAGGATTCCGGTCAGGCCCAAGGTATCCACGGGTGAGTCATCGATGATCAAGACCTTCGGCATCAGTCGCCGTCCCCAGTGCTGAAAAGGTATTCCACGCTACGGCCCGTCCTGGGAAGATTCCGCCGTGGTCGGCTCCGCCGTATCGGGCCGGGCGCCACCGGCCATGCGCTCGACCACATCCATCAATTCCTGGCGGCTGAACGGTTTGGTGAGGTAGGCATCCGCGCCCACGATGCGCCCGCGGGCCTTGTCGAACAGACCGTCCTTGCTCGACAGCATTACCACGGGGATGTGGCGAAAGCGGCGGTTGTTCTTGATCAGGGCGCAAGTCTGGTAACCATCCAGGCGCGGCATCATGATGTCGACGAAAATGAGGTCCGGCGGCGCGTCGGCGATCTTGGCCAGCGAGTCGAACCCGTCTACGGCGGTGACCACTTCGCAACCGGCGCGCACCAGCAACGTTTCCGCCGTTTTGCGGATGGTGTTGCTGTCATCGATTACCATGATTTTCAAGGTGTTCGAGCTCACTGGTCCCCCGCGCGCAACGCGGTGCGGCGCCCGGACTGGGACCACAAACCACGCGCCATAACGAGTTTCTTATGTAACACAACATCGGGTTATTATCTATATTTGGCGGCCTTGATCGCCAAATGAACCGCGCTTTAGCGACTTTGTGCCCGCCTTGTCAGGAGTTAACCGCGATGTCCCGCAACCTTGGGGTGATCATGGATCCGATCGCGTCCATCAACCCGAAAAAAGATACGACGCTGGCTCTGCTGCTGGCCGCGCAGGCGCGTGGCTGGTCGCTATGGTACATGGAGCAGGCGGATCTGGCGCTGGAAGACTGTGTGCCTGTTGCCCGGCAGAGGCCGCTGTGGGTGCGCGATTCACTTACCAACTGGTTCGATTTGGGCGAGCCCGAAGAACGGCCGCTCAATGCGCTCGACTGTGTGCTGATGCGCAAGGACCCACCGTTCGACAGCGAATACGTCTACAGCACCTACCTGCTGGAGGCGGTGGAGCGGCTCGGGGTGCTGGTGGTCAACCGTCCGGGTAGTCTGCGCGACTGCAACGAAAAGATTTTCGCCACCCGGTTTCCGCAATGTACCCCGCCGCTGCTGGTGAGTCGGGATCCGGCGCGGCTGCGTGCCTTCCATGGCCGCCACGGCGACGTGATTTACAAACCCCTGGATGGCATGGGAGGGATCGGGATTTTCCGGGCGCGCACCGACGAGCCCAATCTCAGCGTCATCATCGAAACCCTGACCCAGCATGGTCGTACCACGATCATGGCGCAACGCTACATCCCGGAAATTACCGAGGGCGACAAGCGCATCCTGGTGGTGGACGGCGAGGCCGTGCCCTACTGTCTGGCGCGGGTGCCGGCGGTGGGGGAGGTGCGCGGCAACCTGGCGGCGGGCGGCAGCGGAATCGTGCAGCCGCTGTCGGAACGGGACCGCTGGATCGTCGCACAGGTCGCGCCGACGCTGCGCGACCTCGGGCTGTTGTTCGTGGGACTCGATGTCATCGGCGATTATCTGACCGAGATCAACGTCACCAGCCCGACCTGCGCGCGTGAAATCGACTACGCAAAGGACACCGATATCGGCGGCCGTCTGCTGGCCGCAATCGAGCGGCGACTGCCTTGAGTTCGAGCGTTCCCCGATTTCCGCAGACGTTCAACAATCACGACCAGGACCGCTTGGGCTTTGCGCTGCTGCTGGCGCTCGCGCTTCATGTGATTGTCCTGTTCGGTGTGGGTTTTGCGATCGATAAACCCAAGCAGGCGGCCCCGTCGCTGGAGGTCACTCTGGCAGTAACCGCCGCGGAGCGACCTCCGGAAAAGGTCGATTTCCTGGCGCAAAGCAACCAGTTGGGCGGCGGGGACCAACCGGACCCCAGTGAGTTGAGTCAGGTGCAGGCGGCAGATTTCACTGAAACTCGGGTGCAGGAGGCGCAGCCGGTGGTGGAATCGCCCGTCCCGCCGGCGCCGGAAAGTGGCGATGGATCTGCTCCGATAACCACCCTGGCGCCGAGCCCCGCCGCTGCGGCACCCATTCCCTCGGATACCGCCGTGACCGATGCCGCCGAGCCGCAACCGCCGCCCCAGGCCAGCGAGGAAATCGCCAGCCTGCGCGCCAAGCTGGACAAGCTGCGCAACGCCTATAGCCATCTGCCCAATGTATTGCGCATCACCGCCGTCAGCACCCGCGCCGACCAGGCGGCGGCTTACCTCGACGAATGGGAAACGGTCGTGGAGACCGTCGGCAACGAGCACTATCCCGAGGAGGCGCGCAGGGACCGCATCTTCGGCGACTTGCGGCTCGCAGTGCGTCTGCGGCCTGACGGTACGGTCGAGAAGGTGGACATCCTGGTGAGCTCGGGCCAGCGCATTCTCGATCTCGCGGCCATCCGCACCATCCGGATGGCAGCGCCGTTCAAACCCTTTCCGGCCGAACTCCGCCAATGGGACCGGATGGAAATCATCCGCACCTGGCAGTTCATGCCCGGCAACCGCATGCGGACCAGCGGCGTGGACTGACAGCCGGTCGCCGCGTCGCCGGGCGGAGCTTGTTTTGTGCGGACCTCGACCCAATACTGCCAGGCATGGAAAAACCTGCGACCAGCGGACAGTTTGTCAGCCTGGACCACCATTTTTTGATCGCCATGCCCGGGTTACTGGACCCGGCATTTGCCCGTTCCCTGGTCTATATCTGCAAGCACACGCCCGACGGCGCCATGGGTTTGCGTGTCGATCATTCCCTGGACGTGACGCTGCGGGAGCTCTTCCTGCAGCTGCATTTGCCTTGCAACGGCGCGTTGGCCGACCGCCTGCTGCTGGCCGGAGGACCGGTGCGCAGCGAGTGGGGGTTTGTCCTGCACCCCCAAACGCAGCGCAAATGGCAATCCACCCTGGATATCGCCGACGGCGTCGCGCTGACCGCGTCGCGCGACATCATCGAGGCGCTGGCAACCGGTACCGAGGCGCCCGAGCAAAGTCTGGTTGCACTGGGCTACGCCGGCTGGGGCGCGGGCCAACTGGAGCAGGAACTGCGCGCCAACGCCTGGCTCACCGTGCCCGGTGAGCCGGCCCTGCTGTTTGATGAACCACCCGAACACCGGACCCGGACGGTGGCTGCCCGCATCGGTGTCGATCTCGCCAAATTGAGCGCCAGTGTCGGTCACGCCTGAAGCGCACGTGACCCTGCTGTGCTTCGATTTTGGCACCCGCCAGATCGGCGTTGCCTATGGACAGACTTTCTCCGGCACCGCGCAACCGGTCGCAGTGTTGCGCGCGCGCGACGGTCAACCCCAGTGGGAACAGGTGATGCGGCTGGTCGCCGAATGGCAGCCGCAGCGGTTGCTGGTCGGGTTGCCGCTCAACATGGATGGCACGGAGAGTGAATTTTGCACCCGTGCGCGCCGCTTCGCCGGCCGCCTGCACGCACGGACGGGCAAGCCCGTGACCCTGGTGGATGAACGCCTGTCGACGGTCGAGGCGAAACTCGACAGTGTCGGCGGCCGCGATTATCGTCGCCACCCGGTGGATGGTTTGGCCGCGGCGCTGATTCTGGGCACCTGGTTAAACGAGCCCGCCGCAGGCCGTGATCTTTGACAACGCCACATGACCGCTGTGTGGCCGCCATCTGCTTCGTCGCGCGGTGCTCGCTCCCTGGCTTATGTGTTTGACAGGTCTTGGTCGCTGCGCGCCGTTTTGCAACAAGGAGTCAGCGTTGGAACAGACGAGAGCGCTCCTCGCTTTCGTCTGCCTTGAGTATGAGGTCGTCCGCCGCGTTCGCGAGATAGCTTGGGTCGGTCTCCGACAGTAGTTTGATCATCAGGCGCAGGTCGTTCTTCGAATCCGCTGCTGCGAGTGCATCTTCGTAATTGATGACACCGTCGTTATAGAGCTGGAACAGTGCCTGGTCGAAGGTCTGCATGCCCAGTTCGTTGGAGCGAACCATGAGTTCTTTCAGTTTGTGTACTTCCCCCTTGCGAATCAGGTCGGACACCAGTGGCGTGTTGATGAGGATTTCGACGGCGGCGCGTCGGCCCTTGCCGTCGGCGGTTGGGACCAACTGCTGTGCGATCATCGCGCGCAGATTGAGCGACAAATCCATCCACAATTGCGGGTGGCGTTCGGCCGGGAAAAAGTGCTGGATGCGGTCGAGCGCCTGGTTGGCGTTGTTGGCGTGCAGGGTGGTCAGCACCAGGTGCCCGGTTTCCGCGAAGGTGATGGCGAGCTCCATGGTTTCCCGGGTGCGGATCTCGCCGATCAGAATCACATCCGGCGCCTGCCGCAAGGTGTTTTTCAGAGCCACTTCGTAGGATTCGGTGTCGATACCCACCTCGCGCTGGGTAACGATGCAGCCGGCGTGCTGGTGGATGAACTCGATGGGATCCTCGATCGAGATAATATGCCCGCGACTGTTGCGGTTGCGGTGGCCCACCATCGCTGCCAGCGTGGTGGACTTCCCGGTGCCGGTGGCGCCGACCAGAAAGATGATGCCGCGCTTGGTCATCACCAGATCATTGAGGATGGGTGGTATCTGTAATTCGTCGACGGTCGGAATCTGGGTTTCAATCAGGCGCAACACCATGCCGACATCGTTGCGCTGATAGAACGCACTCACGCGAAAGCGGGCGTGCTCGACGTGCTCGGAAGTGATCGCGAAGTTGAGTTCGTGGTGGGCGTGAAACTCCGCGCGCTGCTTGTCGTCCATCACGGATTCCACCAGCTCGCTGGCCTGGCGTCCGGATAGGGCGACTTTTCCCACCGGGATGATCTTGCCGTTGATTTTCAGGCTCGGCGGCACGCCGCGGGTAATAAACAGATCCGATGCTCTTTTTTCCAGCATCAGCTTCAGCAGGCTATCGAATTCCATTGTCCAACCCTCTGCGTCGCTCGCGCCACTGGTGAGTAGCGCTGTGAATCAAGTGAAATCCTCGGGGATTTTTGCTTTTTCGCGTGCGGACTCTTTGGTTACGACTCTCTGTTGCACGAGACGACGCAGGCACTGATCCATGGTTTGCATGCCATGGCTGGCGCCGGTCTGGATCGACGAATACATCTGGGCGACCTTGTCTTCGCGAATCAGGTTGCGAATCGCGGGGGTGCCGATCATGATTTCGTTGGCGGCAACGCGGCCGCCACCGATTTTCTTCATCAGGGACTGCGAGATAACGGCCTGCAACGATTCGGAAAGCATCGAGCGCACCATGGATTTCTCCCCACCGGGAAATACGTCGACAATCCGGTCGATGGTTTTGGCCGCCGAGGTGGTGTGCAGCGTGGCAAACACAAGGTGTCCGGTTTCGGCCGCCGTCAGTGCGAGGCGAATGGTTTCCAGATCGCGCATTTCACCCACCAGGATGATGTCGGGGTCCTCGCGCAGTGCCGAGCGCAGCGCTTCGCTGAAGCCATGGGTGTCCTTGTGGACTTCGCGCTGGTTGACCAGACACTTTTTGCTTTCGTGGACGAATTCGATCGGGTCTTCGATGGTAAGGATGTGCTGGTAGCGGTTTTCGTTGACGAAGTCGACCATGGCCGCCAGCGTGGTGCTCTTGCCGGAGCCCGTGGGTCCGGTCACCAGGACCAGCCCCCGCGGCAACATGGAGATGTCGCGGAAAATCTGCCCGAAGCCCAGATCGTCCAGCGTGAGCACCCGCGACGGGATGGTGCGGAACACACCGCCGGCACCGCGGTTCTGATTGAATGCGTTGACCCGGAAGCGCGCCACCCCGGGGACTTCGAAGGAGAAATCCGTTTCCAGGAACTCTTCATAGTCGCGTCGCTGTTTGTCGTTCATAATTTCGTAGATCAGCCCATGCACCTGCTTGTGTTCCATGGGGGGCAGGTTGATGCGGCGCACGTCGCCGTCAATGCGGATCATGGGCGGTAGTCCGGCGGACAGGTGTAAATCCGAGGCACCCTGCTTGACGCTGAATGCGAGCAGTTCGGTAATGTCCATGTTCAGTCCTGTTGATTCCTGGTAGATCGCTGCCCCGACGCGAGCGCGCTGCACCGGCTGGCCGTCTCAAGTATATGTTCAATCTGGCGAAAAACATAAGCGCAGTGCGCGCGGAAATCCACCGGGCGGCGCAGGCCGCGGGCCGAAATGCCAACACTGTCATGTTGCTTGCCGTGAGCAAGGGCCAGCCGGTGGAAGCCATCGCCGCCGCCGTTGCCGCCGGTGTTCGCGACTTTGGTGAAAATCAGGTCCAGGAAGCGCTGAAAAAAATGGCAGCGCTCAGCCAGGAGCGCCTGCGCTGGCATTTCATCGGTCCGGTACAGTCCAACAAGACCCGCGCCATTGCGGAGCATTTCGACTGGCTCCACAGCCTGGACCGGTTGTCCATCGCCGAGCGTCTCGCGCGCCAGCGCCCGCCCGGGATGGCGCCGCTGGACGTTTGTCTGCAAGTGAATATCGACCGCGAAGCGACCAAGGCCGGTGTCGACCCGGACCAGCTCGAAGTCCTGGCGCGGGCCGTGGTGGCGCTGCCCAATCTCCGGCTGCGGGGCCTGATGGTCATTCCGCGACCGCGCGCGGGGATGGCGCAGCGTCAGCCGTTCCGGGAGCTGGCGTCCCTGCTGGCGCGGTTGCGCGCCACGTCGCCCCGGTTCGCGGGTTTGGATACACTGTCCATGGGCATGTCGGCGGACCTCGACGCCGCCATCGCCGAAGGCGCCACCGTGGTCCGCATCGGTCGCGCCATTTTCGGCCCGCGCCCGGACCCTCAACCCCACTCCTAGAGATTGGTTGCGTGCAGCACAGCAAACTGGTGTTTATCGGCGGCGGCAACATGGCCGCCAGCCTGGTCGGTGGCTTGATCGCGCAGGGCTATCCGGCGGCCTGCATCACCGTCTGCGATCCCGTCGCCGAGGCGCGCACGCGCCTGGCGACGCAATTCGGGGTCGCCACCACGGATGACAACCGCGCCGCGGTCGGGGTGGCCGAGGTCGTGGTGCTGGCGGTCAAACCCCAGGTGATGGCATCCGTCGTTGCAGAGCTCGCCCCCGCGCTCGGGCGCGGGGCGCTGGTGATTTCCATCGCCGCTGGAGTGCCCGTCGCGGCGCTCGCCGGACTGCTGGGCGCGGACGTCGCCATCGTGCGCTGCATGCCCAACACCCCGGCGCTGGTGGGCGCCGGTGCTACCGGACTCTACGCCGGCGCCGGCGTCAGCGCCGACCAACGCCGCATCGCCGCGGAGATTCTGGGCGCCGTGGGTACCACGGTGTGGGTGGCGAGCGAGCGCGAAATCGACGCGGTCACGGCGGTCTCCGGCAGCGGCCCCGCCTACTTTTTTCTCGTGATGGAAGCCATGATGGCGGCAGGTATCACGCTCGGTCTGACGCCCGCGGTGGCGGGTCAGTTGACGCTCCAGACCGCTCTCGGGGCCGCCCGCATGGCGCTCGACAGCGATGTGGACGTGGCGGAACTGCGCCGGCGCGTCACCTCGCCGGGCGGCACTACCGCAGCGGCGCTCGCGGTGCTCGATGCCGGTGGACTGACCGCGCTCTTTGGTCGCGCGCTCGCCGCCGCCGATGCGCGCGGACGGGAGATGGGTGCCGCCATGCTCCCGGAGTACCCGCGGTCATGAATACCGTGATCGGGTTGTTGGTCTACACCATTCAGTACGCGGGCGCACTGCTGGCCGCGTTGTTTCTGTTACGGTTTCTGCTGCAATTGGCGCGTGCCAGTTTTTACAACCCGATCTCGCAGTTCGTGTATCGGGCCAGCCGGATCCCGGTGGATGGCCTGACGCGCCTGTTGCCGGCGGTGGGTCGTTTCAACCTGGCCAGTCTGGCGCTCGCCCTGGCGATGGAATGGCTCGCCATAGTTTTCACGCTGCTGGTCGTGGGCGCCGGCTTGCCCGGAATCATTCTGCCGATGTGGTGGGGTGTGCTGGGGCTAGTGTCGCTGCTGGTCAATCTGTATTTCTACGGAATTTTCGCGATGGTCGTGCTGAGCTGGGTGGCGCCCCAGACCCATCACCCCGCTGCCCTGTTGCTGATGCAGTTACTGGAGCCCGTACTTGGCCCGGCACGTCGCGTCATTCCGCCGCTGGGCTGCCTGGATCTGTCGCCCATGCTGGTGCTGTTCGCGCTGGGCGCCCTGCGCCTGCTGCTCCGTAATCTGGCCGTGGGCAGCGGCATGATCGCGGGGCTGGTGCCGGGATTTTGACCGGTGACGACCGCCGGGCCCTTCGGCCAGTGGCGCGATGACACCCTGGTTCTGCGCTGCCGGGTGCAAACCAATGCCCGCCGCGACGCCTTCCTCGGCGGCCATGGCGAACGCCTCAAGCTGGGGCTGGCGGCGCCGCCGGTGGACGGCAAGGCGAATGCCCGCGCGATCGAATTTCTGGCCGCCGCGTTCGGGGTGCCCAAATCGCGGGTGACGCTGGTGCGCGGCAGCCGCAGTCACGACAAGGTGTTCGCCATCGCCGCGCCGACCCGGTTGCCAGCGGAGGCGCTGGTGGCGGGTTCCCCGCCCTGACGCGGACCTGCTCACCCCGGCCGCGCTTGCCTGCGTCCGACCCCGTCTTTAGACTTCCCGGGTTCCGAGAGTCGTACCCCATGCCGGACAGCTTTCCCCCTGATTCCGTTGGTCTGGCCGTGCCAGAGGTCCACCACTTTGCCGAGCCGCTCGAACTGAGCTGCGGCCGGCGGCTGGCATCCTATGAGCTCGTGGTCGAAACCTACGGCGAGCTCAACGCCGCGCGCAGCAACGCCGTATTGATCTGCCACGCCCTGAGCGGTAACCATCACGCGGCCGGGTTCCACCGCGTGGACGATGCCAAACCCGGGTGGTGGGACGATTACATCGGTCCCGGCAAACCGATCGATACGCGATATTTCTACGTGGTCTGCCTGAACAATCTCGGCGGTTGTCATGGCAGCACCGGTCCGCGCACGATCAATCCCGAAACCGGCCTGCGTTGGGGCAAGCATTTTCCGCCGCTACGGGTGCGCGACTGGGTGCTGAGTCAGGCCCGGCTCGCCGACCGCCTGGGCATCGAGCAGTGGGCGGCGGTGATCGGCGGCAGCCTGGGCGGCATGAACGCGATGCGCTGGGCGCTCGAATATCCCGCGCGCGTCCGCCACTGCGTGGTGATTGCCTCGGCCCTGAAGCTGACCGCGCAGAATATAGCCTTCAACGAAATCGCCCGGCGCGCGATCCGCTCCGACCCGGATTTCCGCGACGGGGACTTTGCCGAACACGGTGTCGTGCCGCGCAACGGCCTCGCGCTCGCGCGGATGGTGGGCCATGTCACTTACCTTTCCCATGCCCTGATGGGACAGCGCTTCGGCCGCGAACTGCGTTCCGGCTCTTTTGCGCGCGGCCTGGAGGTGCCGGTCGAGTTCAAGGTGGAAAGTTACCTGCATTATCAGGGCGACAAGTTTGCCGAGAGTTTTGATGCCAACACCTACCTCCTGATCACCAAGATGCTCGACTATTTTGATCTGGCGCGGGAATACGGCGACGATCCGGTGGCGGCGTTCCGGACCGCGCGCGCGCGGTTCCTGGTGGTCTCCTTCACCAGCGACTGGCGCTTTGCGCCGCAGCGTTCGCAGGAAATCGTCCAGGCCCTGGTCGCTGCCAACCGCGACGTGGCCTATGCGTGCATCGACTCCGACATGGGGCACGACGCCTTTCTGCTGCCCAATGCCCGCTACGAAAAACTGTTGCGGACCTACATGGCCCGGGTTGCGGAGACCTGCTGATGCTGCGCGTCGATCTGGATATTGTGCGGCGCTGGATTGCGCCCGGCAGCCGGGTTCTGGATCTCGGCTGCGGCGATGGCGAGCTGCTGCGGGTGCTGATGGACAGCCGTGGTGTGGAAGGCTACGGCATCGAAATCGACCCGGAGAAAATCACCCACTGTGTCGCCCGCGGCGTCAATGTGATCGAAGCCGATGTCGATCAGGGGCTGACCGATTTCCCGGACAAGAGTTTCGACACCGTGCTGATGGCCAATTCCATGCAGGTGCTGCGCCGCCCCGATCACGCCATCGCCGAGATGCTGCGCGTAGGCGAGGAATGTATCGTCACCTTCCCCAATTTCGGCAATATCCGCACCCGCCTGTTCCTCGCGGCCTGGGGTCGCATGCCGGTCACCCGGCAGTTGCCCTACCAGTGGTACGACACACCCAATATCCACTTTTGCACGGTGCAGGATTTCGAGGCTCTGTGCCGGGAACGATCGATCCGGGTGCTGCACCGCGAATTTGTGGCCGAACAATTCCCCGATCGGCTGCTCAAAGGAGTATGGTCCAATCTGTTCAGTGCCACCGCGATCTACCATTTGGCGAAATAACCCGTCTCCAATGACTACCTGAGGACGCGACCTATGAAAATAATGCAATTGTCTCCGCTGTCCCGCCTGTTGATCGTTCCCCTGCTGATTTTCGCGGGCAGTCTGTCGGCGGACGACCGGCCGTTCCGCGAATTCGGCGATTACCGCGTTTATTACAGCGCCTTCAACAGCAGCTTCGTGAGTCCGGAGGTCGCCGCTGCTTATGACATCGTGCGGGGCCGTGATCGCGGTCTGGTCAATATCGCCGTCATGCCCGCCGGGACGATCGGCGGCCGGCCTGCTGTAGTAAAAGGAAAGGTTGCCAACATTTTCGCCCAGAGCCAAGAGTTGAAGTTTCTCGAGGTTCGCGAGGGCGATGCGGTTTACTACCTCGCGCCGTTCAACTTTGAAAACGAGGATTCGCTGACGTTCAACATCACGGTGAAACCGAATCCGGACATGCCCTCCTACACGCTGTCGTTTCAACACACGTTTTATCGTGATCGCTAAGCCATGAACACCGAGGTCATCCTGGCCAGCAACAATGCAGGCAAGCTCCGCGAGTTGCGCGGCCTGCTGGCCGAACTGGGCCTCGATCTGATATCCCAGGGCGAACTTGGGGTGAGCGCGGTCGCGGAGACCGGCAGCACGTTTGTCGACAACGCCCTGCTCAAGGCGCGTCACGCGGCGCGGGAAAGCGGCCGCGCCGCGCTCGCCGATGATTCCGGCCTGGAAGTCGACTGGTTGCAGGGCGCACCGGGAGTGCATTCGGCACGCTTTGCCGGGGAAGGCGCCGACGATGCGCGCAACAATCGGAAACTCCTGGAGCTGCTCCGCGACGTGCCGGCCGCTCAGCGGAGCGCACGGTTTCGCTGCGTCCTGGTCTACGTCGATTCGGCCACCGATCCGGCGCCGCTGATTGGTGAAGGCGTGTGGGAGGGCCGCATCCTGGCGCAGCCGTGCGGCGGTGGCGGCTTTGGTTACGATCCCCTGTTTCTGATCCCCGAGCTCGGTTGCGCGGCGGCGGAACTGGCGGCGGCCGAGAAGAACGTCCGGAGTCACCGCGGCCATGCGTTGCGGGAACTGCTCCCGAAGCTGCGCGCGCGGGTTGCCGCCAAGTGTTGAAGCTGCCACCGCTGGCGCTTTATGTGCACGTTCCTTGGTGCGTACGCAAATGCCCCTACTGCGATTTCAATTCGCACCAGGCCGTGGGCGTACTGCCCGAGGCCGAGTACGTCCAGGCCCTGATCGCCGATCTGGACTGCGAGCGGGAGCGCGCACAGGGCCGCCGTTTCGGCAGTGTTTTTATCGGTGGCGGCACACCCAGCCTGTTTTCGGCGCCCGCCATCGCCGCGGTGCTGGACGCGGCGGACCGGCGCATCGGCTTCACCCCGGATGCCGAGATCACCCTGGAGGCGAATCCCGGTACCGCCGATGCGGACAACTTTCGCGGCTATCGCGCCGCCGGGGTCAACCGGCTGTCCATTGGCGTGCAATCGTTCTCCGATCCGCAGCTTGCGGCGCTCGGCCGTATTCACTCGGGTGGCGAGGCGCTGCGCGCGTTTGATCTGGCCCGCGCGGCCGGCTTCGAGAACATCAATCTCGATCTCATGCACTGTCTGCCGGGACAGACGCCGGCCCAGGCGGTCGCCGATCTGGAGCAGGCCATTGCCCTCGCCCCAGAGCATCTGTCCTGGTATCAGCTCACCATCGAGCCCAACACCCTGTTCTATCGCAAACCGCCGCGTCTGCCCGACGAGGCTGTGCTCGAAGCCATCAACACCGCCGGCGCGACGTTGCTCGACTTCGCCGGTTACCGGCAGTACGAGGTGTCGGCCCATGCGCGCGACGGGCGACACAGCCGTCACAACGTCAATTATTGGGAATTCGGCGATTATATCGGGATCGGTGCCGGCGCCCACGGCAAGCTCACCGATCCGGACGCAGGCTGCATCCGGCGGCGGCGCAAGGTGCGTCATCCCCGGGAGTATCTCGCGCGGGACGACGACCGCTGCGCCGAACAGCTGACGCTGGCGGCAGTCGACCTGCCCCTGGAGTTTTTTCTGAACGCCCTGCGGTTGAACATCGGCGTGCCGGCGCGCTACTTTGCCGAGCGCACCGGCCAACCGCTGACGGTCATAGCGGGACCCTGGAGTGATCTCGTCCGGCAGGGTCTGGCCGCACCGCTCACCGACCGGCTGGCGACGACGCCCACCGGGCACCGCTTCCTGGATACGGTGCTGGCCGCGTTTTGAATCGGCAGCAACGCCGGTGACATGGTTTTGACATGGATAGTGGTTACGATGGACGGTGGCCCATGGTGTCGTATCGGGAAATGAGCGATCTGCCGCTGCAAAAAAATCCGCCGTCTTATCGGGATGATCCGTCCGCTACCCGGGACGATGGCGTCGATTACCAGCAACCGGCGTACTACATCAACCGCCATCTCAGTCTGATGCAGTTCAACCTTCGGGTACTGGAGCAGGCGCTGACGGAGTCCTACCCGCTGCTGGAGCGATTGCAGTTTCTGCTCATTTTCAGCGCCAACCTCGACGAGTTCTATGAAATCCGGGTCGCCTGGCTCAAGCGTCAGATCAGCTTTGCGCGCGAGGTTGTCGCTACCGACGGGCTCCAGCCCCAGGATGTGCTGAAGGAACTCTGCGCCATCTGCCATGGTGCCATTCAGCGCCAGTACCGGATTCTGAATGAAACCCTGCTGCCGGCGCTGGAACGCGAAGGTATCCGGTTTCTGGCGCGGGATACCTGGACTCCGGAAATCGATCGCTGGGCGCAGGAGTACCTGCGCGAACAGGTGTTACCGGTCATCAGTCCCATTGGTCTGGATCCGGCCCATCCCTTCCCGCGCCTGGTCAACAAAAGCCTCAACTTCATTGTCAGCCTGGAAGGCCGCGATGCCTTTGGCCGCGAGAGCGGCCTCGCCATTGTGCCGGCGCCGCGCTCGCTGCCGCGCATCATCCGGGTTCCGGACCAGCTGTGTCAGGGCGGAGACAATTTCGTGTTTCTGTCGTCGGTGATTCATTCGCACGTCGATTTTCTGTTTCCGGGCATGCGCGCGACGGGTTGTTATCAATTCCGGATCACCCGCGATGCGGATCTGGACCTGAACGCGGCGGAAGTCGAAGACATTGCACGCGCGTTGCGGGGCGAGCTGCACACGCGCCGCTTTGGCAGCGCGGTGCGACTGGAAGTGGCCGCCGAGTGTCCGCAGGAACTGGTCGAGTTTCTGCTCGATCAGTTCAATCTGGAGCACGCCGACCTCTACCACGTGGAAGGTCCGGTGAATCTGGGCCGCATGATGCAGCTGCGCGGCATGGTCAATCGGCCCGATCTGGTGTTTCCGCCGTTTACCCCCAGTCTGCCCGCGCCGCTGCGCGAGGACCCCAATTATTTCCAGGTGCTGACAGAATGCGACATGTTGTTGCATCACCCGTACCAGTCCTTTACCCCGGTGATCGATCTGTTGCGCCAGGCGGGGCGCGATCCGCTGGTACTGGCGATCAAGATGACGCTGTACCGCAGCGGCCCGCGCTCCGAGATCGTCGACTTGCTCGCGGAGGCCGCGCGGGCCGGCAAGGAAGTCACCGTGGTCATTGAATTGCGGGCGCGGTTCGACGAGGCGGAAAATCTCCAGCTCGCGAGCCAGTTGCAGGAAGCCGGTGCGGTGGTGACCTATGGTGTCGTGGGTTACAAGACGCACGCCAAGGCGATGCTCATCGTGCGGCGCGAGGGTCGAGAACTGAAGCGTTACGTCCATCTGGGCACCGGCAACTACCACGCCGGCAATGCCCGGCTCTACACCGACTACAGCCTGCTCAGCGCAAACGCCGATCTCGGCAGCGACCTGCACACTTTTTTCCAGCAGTTGACGGGCATGGGGCGCGCGGAGCATGTCAAAAAGCTGTTCACCGCACCCTTTACGCTGCAAACCAAACTGCTGGCGCTGATCGACCAGGAAATCCAGGTGGCGCGCGACGGCGGGGAGGCGCGCATCGTATTCAAGGCCAACGGACTCACGGACGCGAGCCTGATCCAGGCGCTCTACCGGGCAAGCGCTGCGGGGGTCAAGGTCGAGCTGATCATTCGCGGCATGTGCTGTCTGCGTCCGGGTCTGCCGGGCATATCGGAAAACATCCGCGTGATTTCCGTCATTGGCCGCTTTCTCGAGCATTCGCGCGTGTATTACTTCCGCAACGGCAAGCCCGCGGTTTACTGCGCGAGCGCCGATCTCATGGAGCGCAACCTGCGCAACCGCCTCGAAATCGCCTTTCCGCTGCTTGATCCGGCGCTGGCTCAGCGCGTGATCGGGGAACTGGAGACCCTGCTCACGGATAATTGTCAGAGCTGGGAGCTGCACGACGATGGATCTTATGTGCTTCGGCGGCCGCAACCTCCGGACGCCGAGTATCGCGCACAATCGAGTTTGCTGGCACGCCTGGCGGATTAGCCTTTGATCGCGCGCCGGTCAGCGGCCACGGCCGACTTCAGGCTACCTCGATGTTGAATCCGGCCTGCGCGAGATAGGCCCGTTCCTCGCAGAGCTCGGCCTGGGTCAGGGGGTGCTCCTGCAGCCAGCCGGCCGGGAAATCCAGCCGATAGCCGCGTTCCGTGGCATGGATGTCGAGGTTTGGAAGGCCATCCAGGGGCGCCACATACTTGAAGGCCACGGCAAGACGCAGCAGCAGACACAAGCGCGTCAGCGTGAGGCGATCAGCGCTGCTGAAAGACGCCAGCAGATTGCCGGGAAACTTGCGGCGATGCGCCCGCACCAGGGTCGCCAGCACGGTTTGCTGATCGCGGGAAAAACCCGGCAGATCGGCGTTCTGAATGATGTATTGACCGTGTTTGTGGAATTGCGAATGGGAAATGGTCAGACCGATTTCATGCAGTTGCGCGGCCCAGCGCAACAGTTCGCGGTGCTCGGGCGTTAGTTTCCAGTCATCGCAGAGCCGGTTGAACAGGTTGTCGGCCACTTCCTGCACCCGGCGCGCGTGCAGTTCGGGCAGCCCACTCCGGTTGAACAGCGCATTGACGGTGCGCTCACGCACATCCTCGTGTTGCAGGCGCCCGATCAGGTCGTAGATGACGCCCTCGCGCAGCGCACCGGACGAGGCGTGCATCGTGGCAATGTCGAGAGCTTCGAACACCGCGCAGGCGATGGCGACGCCGGCGGCGAATACGCTGTAACGCGCGGGCTTGAGACCGGCGATGGCGCCCAGTGCATCGACATGGCCGCAGTCGATCAGGGCGCGGCGCAATTGTTGAAGCCCGCCGCGCGTTATCTCTCCCCGGCTCCAGCCCTGGGCGCGCAGGGTTTCAGCGATGGCGATATGGGTTCCGGAAGAGCCGACGCAGTCACCCCAGCCGCGCGCGCGAAAATCTTCGCGGATGGCGAGAACCTCCAGGTAGGCGGCCTGATACGCGCCATCAAACCGCGCTGCCGTAATGGCGCCGGTGGGGAAAAACCGCTGCTGATAGCCGACACATCCCATATGCAGGCTTTCAAGCACGCGTGTCTCGAAGCGCTCGCCGATGATAAGCTCGGTGCTGCCCCCGCCGATATCCACCACCAGCCGGGCATGATCGTCATCCGCCTCGCTGTGAGCCACGCCCAGATACACCAGGCGAGCTTCCTCGCGCCCCGACACGACTTCGATGGGATGACCGAGGATGGCCTGTGCCGGACCGATGAACGCGCGCGCATTTTTTGCCGCGCGCAGCGTGTTGGTGCCGACCACCCTGACGGTATCCGGAGTGAGGGTGTCGAGGACCTGGCGAAACCGCGCCAGGGTTTCGAGCCCGCGAGCAATGGCGGCGCCATCCAGCAAGCCCTTGCGGAGGCCCGCGGCCAACTGTACTTTTTCACCCCGTACCTCCAGGGGACGCATTTCCCCGTGGCTGACCGCGGCCACCAGCAGGTGAAAACTGTTTGACCCCAAATCGATGGCCGCCAGCAAGGGCGTGGCAGCCGTGACGCTGGCGCTTTCGGTGGTGTTCGCGGTCATCGCCGTCGCACGCGTGGTCGTTGCCTCTGACAGTGGATGCTATGATCGCATTATTGTAAGGTTCGAACCTGCCGATCACCCAGTCCCTGCCCTTTGCGGAGCCCCCCGATGAGCGCCAAAGTCGTCCATGTGAGCGATGCCAGTTTTGATGTCGATGTCCTGCAAGCGAATCTCCCGGTACTCGTGGATTTCTGGGCCAGCTGGTGCGGCCCATGCAAAATGATTGCCCCCATTCTCGACGAGATCGCCGATGATTTCGCCGGGCGGCTCAAGGTCTGCAAGGTCGATGTCGATGCCAATCGCGAAATAGCCGCCAAATACAGTGTCCGTGGCATCCCGACGTTGATGCTGTTCAAAAGCGGCAATCTCAGCGATACCCGGGTGGGCGCCCTGTCCAAGGCACAATTGACGGCATTTGTTGCCGGCGCGGTTTGAACAGCTCCTGCGTACGCCGGCGCAGCGACCCAAATAATGAAGTTTGCTAATGGCGCGGGGCCGGGTATACTGCGGCGAATAACGGATCTTCGCCAAGTCTGTAGGCCGGCCCGAATCGCGCTACGAATTCCCGATTGACTACTTCCCGGTTGACTACGCCCCGCGCGATTCGCGCCCCACTTGTACCAGCTCGTACCAACCATCCCAGCCCGCCCAGCCACCCCGGCTTTCGCAGCCACACCGACAACACCAACTCCATGAATCTTACCGACCTGAAAGCAAAGCCCATCGATGAATTGCTGCAAATCGGCGCCGAGACCGGCCTCGAAAATCTCGGCCGCTCGCGCAAGCAGGACATCATTTTCACCATCCTGAAGCGCCACGCCAAAAGCGGCGAGGATATTTCCGGCGACGGGGTCCTGGAGATTCTGCCCGATGGTTTCGGCTTTCTGCGTTCGGCGGATTCATCCTATCTCGCCGGCCCCGACGATATTTATGTGTCGCCGAGCCAGATTCGTCGCTTCAATCTCCGTACCGGCGACAGCATCACCGGCAAGATCCGCCCACCCAAGGAAGGCGAGCGCTATTTCGCGCTTCTCAAAGTGGACGACATCAATTTCGAAAAACCGGAGAATGCGCGCAACAAGATTCTGTTTGAAAACCTGACGCCGCTGTTTCCGGACAAGCGCCTGATGCTGGAGGCCGGCAACGGCAGTTCCGAGGACCTCACCGGCCGCATCATCGATCTGATTGCCCCCATCGGCAAGGGTCAGCGCGGTTTGATCGTGGCACCGCCCAAGGCGGGCAAGACCATCATGATGCAGCATATCGCGCAGGCGATATCACGCAACAATCCCGAGGCCGTGCTGATCGTACTGCTGATCGACGAGCGCCCCGAGGAAGTGACCGAAATGCAGCGCACCGTGCGCGGCGAAGTGGTTGCGTCCACCTTCGACGAACCGCCGACCCGCCATGTGCAGGTCGCCGAGATGGTGATCGACAAAGCCAAGCGACTGGTCGAGCACAAGAAGGACGTCGTCATTCTGCTGGATTCGGTTACCCGGCTGGCGCGCGCGTACAACACAGTGATCCCGTCATCCGGCAAAGTACTGACCGGCGGTGTCGATGCCCATGCGCTCGAAAAACCCAAGCGGTTTTTTGGCGCGGCGCGCAATATCGAGCACGGCGGCAGCCTGACCATCATCGCCACCGCCCTGGTGGACACCGGTTCGAAAATGGACGAGGTGATCTACGAGGAATTCAAGGGCACCGGCAACATGGAGCTTCATCTCGATCGCAAGATTGCCGAAAAGCGCATCTATCCCGCAATCAATGTGCGCCGTTCCGGCACACGCCGCGAGGAGTTGCTGATGAGCGAAGGCGAGCTGCAGCGCGTGTGGATTTTGCGGAAATTGCTGCACGACATGGAAGATCTGTCGGCGACCGAATTCCTGGTGGACAAGCTCAAGGGCTTCAAGAGCAACAACGAGTTCTTTGACGCCATGCGGCGAAAATAGCGCTGCTGAAAAAAAAACCCGGCACTGCCGGGTTTTTTTTCGTCCTGATGGCGGAAAATAAAAACGTCAACCAATCTCGTTGCCGACAATCGACACGAAGCTGACGCAGCGGCCGGGCTGGCCGCCGAGATTGTGCGTGAGGCCCAGTTTCGGATTGGCGATCTGGCGCGGACCCGCCTCGCCGCGCAGTTGCAGCCACATTTCGTACATCATCCGCAGCCCGCTGGCGCCGATGGGGTGGCCGAAACTCTTGAGCCCACCGTCGGGATTGATCGGCTGCGCGCCATCGCCGTCGAAGCGGCCTTCCAGCACATCGCGCCAGCCTTCGCCGCGCTCGGAAAACCCCATGTCTTCCATCAGCACCAGCTCGGTGGCGGTGAAGCAGTCGTGGACTTCGGCCATGCTGATCTGTTCGCGCGGATTGGTGATGCCCGCCTGCTTGTAGGCGTCCTGGGCGGACACGACCACTTCCTGGAAAGTGGTGAAATCGTAGTCGCCGCTGATGAACCCTTCGTTGGGGCCGGCGGCGATCGAGAAGGCCTTGAGGTAGATCGGCCGGTCGGTGTATTTGTGGGCGTCCTCCGCCCGGCACAGGATGGCGGCGGCGGCGCCATCGGCCACGCCGGAACAGTCGAATACGCCAAACATGCCCGCTACGCGCGGCGACTTGCAAATGGTGTCCATGGACACTTCCTTGCGGAATTGTGCCTTGGGATTCTTGGCGCCGGCGACATGATTCTTCCAGGCGATACGGGACAGCACGTCCTTGAGCTGGCCTTCATCGACGCCGTACTTCTTGCAGTAGGCCGGTGCCAGCAGGGAAAACATGGCGGGCGCGGTCATGCTGGACTCGGTGCCGTCGCCCGCGGGCGACGGCACTACCAGACCGGAGTAACCGCCGTCCTTGAGTTTTTCCACGCCCACCGCCATGACCAGGTCGTAGGCCCCGCTGGCCACTGCGTAGGCGGCGTTGCGAATGGCCTCGCTGCCGGTCGCGCACATGTTTTCCAGGCGCGTCACCGGTTTGTAGGGCGTTTTCAGGGCTTCGGAGAACACCAGGCCGGAGACGCCGCTCGCAAAGGTGCCGAGCCAATAGGCATCGACGTCGTTGGGCTCGACGCCCGCCGACTTGTACGCATCGGTGGCCGCCTCGATCAGCATGTCGGAGGCGTCCCGATCCCAGTGTTCGCCGAACTGTGTACACGCCATGCCGACGATGGCGACTTGATCCTTGATACCGTTACTTGCCATGGCACATACCCCTAGCGCACCGGGCGCGCTTTCCAGAAATAGTTGTGGACGCCTTCGCCGGTATAGAACCGGCGGAAGGTCATTTCGAGCTGGTCGCCAATGCCGACCTCCTTGGGATCGGCATCGGCCAGTTCGCAGGCCATGCGGCCGCCGCAGCCGAAATCCACCACGGTGGAAATCACCGGCGGTTGCAGGCTGTAGGCGAGATGGTCGAGGGTGAAGGTGGTGATGCTGCAAGGCTGGTGGGCAAAGGGCTCTTCTTTCATGTTGTCCACCGCGCCGCATTTCACGCACACCCGCTGCGGCGGCAGATAACCCTGGTTGCACTGCACGCACCGGGAGCCGTGGAACGCGTATTTCCAGCGCTCGTGCCGTTTCATCACCGGTGCCGCAGGTCGGCTGGGGTCCGGCCGCCGCGGCGGCTCGAAAGGCAGAATGCCGCGCCATTTGAGGTAATTGTTGTAGGGCAGATCGGTGCGCTTGGAGGCGAGCCAGTGAGCGACGCTGCGCGCGGGGCGTCCGGACGCGATGCGATCGGTGACTTCAAACACCAGGGCGTCGCAACCGTCGGCCGTGGACAGTACCAGGATGCGGTCGCCCGGCTTGGCGGTATCCAGAACCTGGGCGAGCAGCAAGCCGGCGTGGGCGGCGCCGGTGCGTCCGAGGTTATCGACCAGCGGATCGGCCAGCTGTTCGGACTTGAGACCGAGCGCGCGGGGAATGTCGGCCACGTCGCGGCGGTTGGTGGCGTCCAGCACCACCTTGGCGAGGGACGCGGGCTCGACGCCGGCGTTGCTCAGTGCGCGCTTGGCGGTGTCGACACTCACCGGCCCCAGGATTTCGATCCCGAAACGCTCCTCCCACTGCCGGGCGAAGGGATCGCCCGGCAGGCGCCACACGTCCAGCACTTCCGCGGTGGTCGAGGCGCTGCCCAGCAGGCGGGCGATGGCCTCATCCCCGGCGCCGGTGACAAAAGCGACCGCGGCATCGCCGCTCTCCCGCTCGCGGGCGCCACCCGGCGCGCCGACCACCACGTCGCTGGCGCACACCAGCGTGGTGCGCCCGGCGTGGCCCAGTTCGCTCGCCAGCAACAGACCCGCGAGTCCCATGCGGCTGTTGCCGCCCAGCTCGAGAGAGCGGGTCTGCGCCGGCAGGTCGAGCGCTGCGGAAATCGCCGCGGCATTGAGTTTTTCCGCGTAGGGCGGACTGGTGGTGGCAAACATCAGGGTGTCCACTGCGGCGCCGCCGAGGGCCTGACGGCCGGCCTCCACCGCCATGGAGACCGAGTCTTCGTCATAACTGGCGATGGCGCGTTCGCCGCGACCGATGCCGGCCGCCTGGCGGTCGAGTCGAAAGTAAGGAATATAGGAACCGTACCGCAAAATACCGGACAAACCACACCTCCTGGTTCGGGAGCCGGCGCGCTGGGCTCCGGCGGCGACATCATTGATTGGCTGTTTTCGTTGTTATCGGAGCCTGCCCAATCCCGTCAGGACCGCGGGCAAGCCTTGCGATTCAGGCTATCACATATTCCTGCAACTTCGGGTCCCGCAAGTCGGCGCGGAACCTGGTCGCGGTCCAGGGCCAGGAGCCTGGCACCCCTTTCTCGTCCAGGTACCAGCTCTTGCAACCGGTGGCCCACACCGTGTCCTTCATGTTCGCCAGCATCTCGGCATTGAAGCGCAGGGTCGCATCTTCACGGGGATAAACCTGCTCGAACTTGCGCTCCGCCCACAGGTTGACGAACTTCATGATGTATTCGCTCTGGGTCTCGGCGATGGAAGCCAGCGAAAAATTACCCACCGGGCTGTGCGGACCCATCACCATGAAGAAGTTGGGGAAGTTGGGCATGGCCACGGTGCGATAGCCGCGCGGACCGTCCTGCCAGGCAGCGTCCAGGGTGACGCCGTGCGCGCCGGTCATGGTCATCGGCAACATGTATTCGTTGGCGTGAAAGCCGGTGGCCAGCGCGATGATGTCCAGTTCATGAAGTTTGCCATCCGTGGTGACGATGCCCCTGGGCTCGACGTGGTCGATGCCCGCACGCACGAGCGCGGCGTTGGGGCGCTGAATGGCGGGATAAAACTCCGAGGACATCACCAGCCGTTTGCACATCGGCGTGTAATCGGGGGTCAGTTTGGCGCGCAGATCGGCGTCCTTCACGCTGTCGAGGTTCCAGCGGCACAGTTTGGCGACCATGCGCCGGGAGGCGTTGTCCTTGATGATGCCGCGACCCAGCACCTGCTCCATGAGAAACCGGTAGCCGTTGTAATACAGTTTGGAAAGGATGGGCAGTTTCCCCGTCAGCCAATGGCCGAAGCCGGAATATTTCCGGTTCGGGATCGGCAGCACCCACTGCGGGGTGCGTTGGAAGGAAATCACCTTGCTGCACACGTCGGTGAGCGGCTTGATCATTTGGATGCCGGTGGAACCGTTGCCGATGACGCCCACCCGCTCGCCGGCCAGTTCCAGGGTGTGATCCCAGCGGGCGGAATGCACCACCTGCCCGGCGAAGGAGTCCAGGCCCGGAATATCCGGATACTTGGGCCGCACCAGGATGCCGCAGGCGGCGATCAGGATGTCGCACTCGAGCTGCCCGCTGGCGCCGTTGGCCGTGGCGACATCCAGTTTCCAGCCGCCGCCGGTCCATTCCGCGTGCCGGGTCTCGGTGTTGAAGCGGATGCGCTCGAAGACCTGGTACTTGCGCGCCATGCGCTCGAAGTACCGGCGGATTTCTTCGCCACCGCAAAACCGGTGGCTCCAGCGCGAGCTGGGTTCGAAGCTGTACTGGTAGTAATGCGAGGGTACGTCGCAGCGCAGCCCCGGGTACTGGTTGTAGTGCCAAGTGCCGCCGCAGCGATCGGCTTTTTCCAGCACGATCAGGTCGTCGTAGCCGGCGGCCATCAGCCGCATTCCCATGCAGATCCCCGACAGCCCGGCGCCGACCACGATCACGCGCGGCTTGCGTTTGCCCGCCGCCAGGGTCTCCAGAATTTTGCCGCTTTCGCTGATGCCCATGGGTCGTAGACCTGTTTTCCCCGCGAAGCTGCCAAGGAGCGCGCGTCGACATCCCGGGAGGTGGTGCCGGCACGTGGTGTTACCAGTCGGTAACAGGAAGTCTTGCGCAAGCCCCGGAGGGAGTCAAGATCGATTGCCGCGCGGCACCGCGCGGTCGCGAATTCCGTTATCCCGGACTCGGGTACACATAACCGGCCTGGAGGCCGAGCGGCAGTCCCAGCGCCCAGTAGCCGAGCAGGAGCAGGGTCCAGCCCAGCAGGAGCGCCAGCGCGTAGGGCAGCATCATCGCGATCAGGGTGCCGATGCCCGTGCTGCTCACATAGCGCCGGCAGAACACCACCACCAGCGGGAAGTAGGGCATCAGGGGGGTCACGATGTTGGCGGAGGAGTCGCCGATCCGGTACGCCGCCTGGGTCAGTTCGGGCGCGATGCCGAGCCGCATCAGCATGGGTACGAAAATGGGCGCGATCAGCAGCCACTTTGCCGACGCCGAGCCCACGAACAGATCGATGAAAGCCGACAACAGGATGATGCCGACAATGGTGAACTGCGGCGACAGATGCAGCGCGCTCAGCCCGTCCGCGCCCGCGACGGCGAGCAGAACCCCCAGGTTGGAGTGGCCGAAGGCCGCGATGAACTGGGCCGCGAAAAACGCCATCACGATGTAGTAGCCCATGCTTTCCATGGCGCGGGACATGCCGGCGATCACATCGCGGTGTCCGCGCATGGATCCGGCTACCACGCCATAAGTGATGCCGGGGATGAGGAACAGGACGAAGATGAGGGGCACGATGGCGTGCATCAGGGGGGCGCCGAACGAGGCCATCGCTCCGGTCGCCGGATCGCGCAGGGGCGAGCCGGCGGGCAGGATGGCCGCGAGCAGCAGCGCCAGCGACAGCACCAGGCTGACCGCCGCCCACCACAGCCCGCGTTGTTCCCCGGGAGCCAGCGGCGTCAACCCGGTGCCGTCCGCCGGGTCATCGGTCACCGGGTTGGTCCTTGTCAGCCAGGGTTCAACGATCTTGTCGGTGAGCCACCAGCCGAGCCCGATCACCAGCAGGCTCGACGTGCTCATGAAAAACCAGTTGCACAGCGGATTGACCAGGAGACCCGGATCGAGCACCCGGCCCGCCGCCTGGGTGATGCCCTGGAGCAGCGGGTCTAGCGCCGAGGGAATGAAGTTGGCGGAAAACCCGCCTGACACGCCGGCGAAGGCCGCGGCGATGCCCGCCAGGGGGTGACGGCCGGCGGCATGAAAGATCACCGCCGCGAGCGGGATGACCACCACGTAGCCCGCGTCCGCGGCGGTGTGGCTGATGATCGCCACCAGCATCACGATGGGCGTGAGCCAGTGGGCGGTGGTCAGGCTCAGCAGCTTGCGCAGTCCGGCGGCGATGAGTCCGGAGTGCTCCGCGACGCCGACCCCGAGCAGGGCGACCAGCACGATCCCGAGCGGGGCGAAGGCAGTGAATACCGGGACCATGTCGGTGAGGAAGCGGGTGAGCTCCGCCCCGGTCAGCAGATTGACGATTCTGATCGCGGCGCCGGTCTGCGGGTGTTGCGCGGCAAAATCGACTGGCGCCAACAGCGCCGACAGCAGCCAGACCGCGATCAGCAGCAGCAGGAACAGCAGCACGGGATCCGGCAACCGGTTGCCGAGCCTTTCAATCCTTTGCAGCAGTCGCAACAGTGCGCCCGGCCGGGGCTGCGAATCCGGGTCGCTCACGCGCAGTTTTCCATGGTTGCCCCTCGGGCTGTCCGTGCGGGGCGGGCTGTCGGCCCCGGGTCAGGGTTTGGGCGGCTCCGGATTCAGTACCAGCTGGCCATCCACCACGGGAATTCGCTCCCCCGGACGATGATCCATTTGGACGCGGTGCTCTTCGCCGCGCAGCCGGTAGCGGACATCGTAGCCGATCACCTCGGTTTTGGTTTCATGCTCGGTGTGGCAGCGGCGCTCGGTGGTGGTGTAGGTATCGTTCGCCTGCATCCGCTCCTGGGTCTTGTTGCCGGCGTAGCCGCCGGCTACCGCGCCGGCTGCGGTGGCAATTTTCTTCCCGGAGCCACCGCCGATCTGGTGGCCGACGACGCCCCCGATAACTGCCCCCGCCACGGTGCCCAGAATCTGGTTCTGGTCCTGCACCGGTCGCCGCCGTGTCACTGCCACGTCGGCGCAGACTTCCTTCGGCACTTGCGAATCGCGGGTTACTTCGGTGACCTCGATGACTTCGGCGAACTTGGGCTCGGGATGGAGCGCACGATAGCCGCCGATGGCGCCGGCCGCTGTGGCCAGTACGGCCCCGGCCACGAGACCCGTGAGCATGCCTTTGTTCATAATGGAGCTGCCTGCTTTGTCGTGAAGATGGGTGCCATAATGTGTCGGTAATCCGGGTCGAATACAAGCGGCGTCGAGCGGTACAGCCTGCGCCGTTATCGGAAGTTGCGCGGCTAAACCCAGGGTGTGCAGCCGGACTGCCCGGCGGGCAAGAGCTTATACGTTGAAGCGAAAATGGACTATGTCGCCGTCCTGGACGACATAGTCCTTGCCTTCCAGCCGCCACTTGCCCGCGTCGCGGGCACCGGCTTCGCCCCCGTATGCGATAAAGTCCGCGTAACCCACCACTTCGGCGCGAATGAAGCCGCGCTCGAAATCGCTGTGGATCTTGCCGGCCGCCTGGGGTGCCGTGGCGCCCACCGGAATGGTCCAGGCCCGCACCTCTTTGACGCCGGCGGTAAAGTAGGTGTGCAGATGCAGCAGTTGGTAACCGCCGCGTATCACCCGGTTCAATCCCGGTTCTTCAAGGCCGATGTCGGCCAGAAAAGCCAGCTTGTCCGCGTCGTCCAGCTCGGCGATCTCGGCTTCAATCTGATTGCACACCGCCACCACGCCCGCGCCCTCGGCGGCGGCGATGGCTTCCACCTGCTGCAAATACGGGTTGTCGTGAAAGCCGTCCTCGCTGACGTTGGCCACATAGAGCGTGGGCTTGGCCGTGAGCAGTGCGAGGTCGCTCAATTCCAGCAAAGCTTCGGCGTCGAGCCCCAGGCTGCGGACCGGCTGCGCGCCATCGAGATGGGAAATCAGGCGTTCCAGCAACTCTTTGCGGGCGCTGGCGTTTCTGTCGCCGCTGCGGGCGGCCTTGGCCGCGCGTTGCAGCGCCCGGTCGACGGTTTCGAGATCCGCGAGCGCCAGTTCGGTATTGATGACTTCGATGTCCGCCGCCGGATCGACCTTGTTGGCCACGTGAATGACGTTGCTGTCTTCGAAGCACCGCACGACATGGGCAATCGCATCGGTTTCCCGGATCGTGGCGAGAAACTGGTTGCCGAGGCCCTCGCCCTTGGAGGCGCCGGCCACCAGCCCCGCGATATCGACAAACTCCATGGTGGTCGGGATCACCCGCTGGGGTTTGACGATGGCCGCCAGCGCATCGAGGCGCAGATCCGGCACCGGCACGATGCCGGTGTTGGGTTCGATGGTGCAGAACGGAAAATTCTCGGCGCCGATCCCGGCCTTGGTGAGCGCGTTGAACAGCGTGGATTTACCCACGTTCGGAAGACCGACAATGCCGCATTTAAAGCCCACGAACCGGTCTCCGCCGCAAGTTGAAAATCAGTTGGTTGTGTGCAGGCGCCGCATGGCGCGATCGAAGTCCCCGTCCATCAGATCAGGGATTACGTCGGCCGCGCGCGCGAAGGTGCTGTCGATCAGTTCCCGCTCGGCGGGCGGCGGTTTGCGCAGGACATAGCCCACTACATCTGCACCCGGTCCGGGATGGCCGATGCAGATGCGCAGGCGCGCAAAATCGCGGCGCTCGCCGAGCGCGCTCATGATGTCGCGCAGTCCGTTGTGGCCACCGTGACCGCCGCCGAGTTTAAGCCGTACCGTTCCCGGCGCGAGATCCAGGTCGTCGTGGACCACCAGCATGCTGTCGGGCGTGAGCTGGTAGAACTGCAACAGCGCCACCACCGCCTGCCCGCTGCGGTTCATGAAGGTGCCGGGAACCAGCAGGCGCAACTCGGGCGGGACGCGCGCCACGTTGCCGTGAAAGCGCGCTTCGTGGCGCAGCGTCACGCCGAACCCCTGCGCCAGCGCCTGTACCAGATCGGCACCGGCGTTGTGGCGGGTGCGGTCGTAGGCGGCGCCCGGGTTGCCCAGCCCGACGATCAGACGGATGCCGGTGGTCACGGATGCCGGCCGGGATCACTCCTCGGCGGGGGTCTCGCTGTCGCCACCCTTGACCTTGGGTCGATGGATCGCCACCACCGGGAGATCGTGATCGGCGCCATGGGCCAGGGCCACGCTGTCCACACCCGCGGGCAGCACCAGATCGGAAATGTGCAGAATCTGGCCCATCGCCACGGTGGACATGTCCACCGCGATGTATTCGGGCAGATCGCCGGGCAGGCACTGGATTTCCAGGTCAACCAGGTTGTGCTGCACGACGCCTCCCTGTTGCTTCACTGCCTCGCAATGGTCTTCGTTGATGAAATGCAGCGGTACGCGCGTGGTGAGCTTGTGGGTCTTGCTGACCCGCAGAAAATCCGCGTGGAGGATGACGGGTCGCGCCGGATGGCGCTGCACATCCTTCAGGATGACGTCCTGGGGTTTCTCGTCGATCCGCAGCGAAATGATGTGCGAATAAAACGCCTCGCTTTCCAGCGCCCGGGCCAGTTCGCGATGGGTCAGCACGATGGCTTCGGGTTCGCCGCCGTCGCCGTAGACGATGGCAGGCACTTCTTCCGCGAGACGACGCAGGCGGCGGCTCGCACCTTTCCCCTTGTCGGTTCGCGCACGAGCATTGAGAACGAAATCAGTCATTGCCTTTGCTCCAGTCAGTTAATCCCGCCGTGGCCTGTTGCGACCGAGGCGATCGGCGGGTTGGGTTACGATGCCCCTGCGGGCGGTTATCCGGCGTGTTCAGTCGAACATCGCGCTGATGGATTCTTCATTGCTGACCCGGCGGATGGCTTCTCCCAGCGTGGCGCTGATGGAAAGCTGCCGGATCCGGGCGCAACTGCGCGCCCGTTCAGCCAAGGGGATGCTGTTGGTGACCACCAGCTCATCGAGAACGGAAGCATTGAGGTTGTCGATCGCCGGCCCCGACAATACCGGGTGGGTGCAATAGGCGACCACCTTGATCGCACCGTGTTTTTTGAGGGCATCGGCCGCTGTGCACAGGGTCCCTGCGGTATCCACGATGTCGTCGACCAAGAGGCAGGTGCGGCCTTCGACCTCGCCGATCACGTTCATCACCTGGGTCTGATTGGCTTCCGGACGCCGCTTGTCGATGATGGCCAGTTCGGTGTTCAGTTGTTTGGCGATGGCACTGGCGCGCACCACGCCGCCGATATCGGGAGACACCACCAGCAGGTTGGCGTAATTCTGGCGCTCGATATCGGCGACCAGCACCGGTGCGCCATAGACGTTGTCCACCGGGCATTCGAAAAAGCCCTGGATCTGTTCGGCGTGGAGGTCCACCGTCAGCACCCGGCTGACGCCGGCGTTGTTGATCATGTCGGCGACCACGCGGGCGCTGATCGGAACCCGCGCCGAGCGCACCCGGCGGTCCTGGCGGGCATAGCCGAAGTACGGCAGCACCGCGGTGACCCGGCTGGCTGACGCGCGGCGCAGGGCATCCACCATGAACACCAGCTCCATCAGGTTGCGATGGGTGGGCGCGCAAGTGGGCTGAATGATGAAGACGTCGCGGCCGCGGACATTCTCGCGGATCTCGATGTTGATCTCGCCGTCGGAAAACTGCGCTACCAGGGCATTGCCGAGCGGCAGACCGAGGTAGCGGGAAATTTCCCGCGCGAGTTCCGGGTTGCCATTCCCGGAAAATACCATCAGGTTTGCCATGGACGTGTCCTGGAAGCGGCGTCACCGGACGCCGGGGTGACAGGTTGTGGCTGGGGCGGGAGGACTCGAACCTCCGAATGGCGGGATCAAAACCCGCTGCCTTGGCCGCTTGGCGACGCCCCAAAGACCTGTGTCGTTTGCTCTGTAACCGGTGGTCAGGTCTGCCGCAGGGGAGAAACGTTGACCCCCTGCGCAACGAACCCTGACCAGACCGCGGGAATTTCCGCCAGCGTTGCCCGGGCACTTTCCCGATCCCCGAAACGGGCGAACAGGCAAGCGCCGGTGCCCGTCAGGCGCGGTTGCGCGTAGCGCGCCAACCAGAGCCGTGCCTCGCGCACCTGCGGGTACATGGTCTCGACCACCGACTGACAGTCGTTGGTCGCACCCTCCCCGGAAAAGGCGCGTATTTTCATCGCGCGGGTATGCCTTGTCAATTGCGGATGGGCGAACACCGCGGCGGTAGCGACGTCGCAGTCCGGCTTGAGCACCAGATACCAGGCCGGGGGCAGGTCGAGCGGCGTCAGCTGTTCGCCGATGCCTTCGCCCCAGGCACTGCGTCCCATGATGAATACCGGCACGTCGGCGCCCAGGCGCAGGCCGAGTCCGCACAATTCCTCCACGCCGAGGTTGAGCCCCCACAGACGGTTGAGGCCCACCAGGACGGTGGCGGCGTCGCTGCTGCCGCCACCCAGTCCGCCGCCCAGCGGGAGTCGCTTGTGGATCAGGATGTGCGCCCCCTCGGGACCGGGACGGTGCTCGCGCAGGGCAAGCGCCGCGCGGTACGCGAGGTTGGCGGTCATGGGTACGTCCCGCAGGATCGGTTCGACCACTACCTCGATCGCGCCGTCGGTCGTGGTGCTCAGCTCCAGCTCGTCGCCGTAATCCAGCAGCTGAAACAGGGTTTGCAGACGGTGGTAGCCGTCCGGTCGCCGCCCCAGGATATGCAGGAACAGGTTGAGCTTGGCGGGTGCCGGCAGGATCAGCGAGCCCGCGGTGCGTGCCGCGCTCACAGTGCCGCGAAGCGCCATTGTTTGATCACCAGCCGGATATGCAAACCCCGGCTGTCGGCGTCGATCCGCCTCGGCAGCAGGCCCGCCGCGGTGTCGCCGTAATCGTCGAAAGCCAGTGTCCAGCCGTCCTGCTCGAGTCCGCGCAGCAGCCCGCGGGTGTCGACGTCGAGGCGCTGCACGGGCGTGCCGCGATAGGGAATGCCGCGCACCCAGTCGCGCAGGCGCGCGGCGGGCAAGGCCCAGCCGAACAACTGCTGGCTGAGCTCTTCGGTCGACGCGGCGCGCTGTTCCGGTGTCCCGGGCTGACGGAGCACCGCAGCGTCGGGTCCGGCGTCGATATGGGCGGTGCCGGCGCCGAACGGACCGCTCAGTGTCACCTGGAGTGAATCGCCTCGTTGTACCCAGGCGAGGGTGGCGGAGCCGCTGTCGCCCCGGCCGCGGTAGCCCAGCTTGCCATCCAGGCGCCAGGAGTCGATGGCGGCCATCGCATCCCGATGGGCGCTCCAGGCCTGGGGTTCGCGGGGTGGGGCGGAAGCGCAGCCCGCCAGCAGCGTCAGCGTCAGACTGAGCGCCAGCGCGACACGGCCGGCCCTCACAACGGACCCGCGTGCAAGCGTTCGAGCGTTTCCTTGATGAGCGGGTCGTCGGGATGTTGTTGCAAGGCTTCGCGCCAGACTGCCCGCGCCTGTTCCGGGTCGCCCGTGCTCCACAGGACTTCGCCGAGGTGGGCGGCCACTTCCGGATCGGTGAGCAGGGCGGCGGCGCGGCGCAACTGTGCCAGCGCCTCGACGGGCTGGCCGCGGCGGTAGAGCACCCAGCCCAGACTGTCCATGATGGAACCGTCGTTGGGTTGCAGTGCCAGCGCGCGTTCGATGAAACCCTGGGCTTCCTCGTAACGCGTACTGTGGTTCGCGAGCGAATAGCCCAGGGCGTTCAGGGCGGCGGCATTATCGCTGTCCTGGTCCAGGATCGCGCGCAGATCCCGTTCGACCGCGGCGATGTCGCCCATTTTTTCGCTGGCCAGCGAGCGGGCATAGAGCAGATTGATGTCGCCGGGAAACGCACTCAGGCTTTCGGTCAACAGATCATGGGCCGAGCTGTAGTAGCGCTCGCGCATCAGCAGCTCCGACTCGAGCTGGAATAAAACGGGGGCTTGTTCCCGATGCTGGGCGCGCAATTCCTGAAGATACAGCCGCGCGGCGGTGAGCTTGCCGTTCTGTACCATCAGGTTGGCAAGGCGGGCGGTCGCCGGCAGCAAGGCGGAGCCTTGCGTCTGTCGGTAGTGCTGGATCGCGCGCGTGGTGTCGCCGGCTGCCTCGGCCAATTGACCCAGATAAAAATGCGCGTCATTGCGCAGTTCGGGATCCTGAACCAGCAACTCCAGTTCAGCGTGGGCCTTGTCCGCCAGACCCGCATCCCGATACGCCAGCGCCAGACCAAAGTGCAGACTGTTGTCGTCGGGATTGATGCCCGAGAGCTGCTCCAGCTTTTCAATGGCGAACGCCGTATCGCGACGACTGAACAGCATCCGCACATAGGCGCGGCTCAGGCCGGAATTTTCAGGATGGTCGCGCACTGCCTGCTCCAGTTGCGCGAGCGCCTTCTCTTTGCTGCCGGTCTCGTCCAGCAGTTGCGTGTGGAGCAGTTGGCTGGCCGGCTCGTCGGGCTGCAACTGGATTACCCGCTGGCTCAACGCCAGCGCCGCGGGCAGTTGCCCGGCCTGCCACAGCAGCAGCGCCCGCCCAAACAGCAGGTCCACGTTATCCGGATGAACCCGCTCCAGATCCGCGTAGGCAGCGAGCAGGAGGTCGTGTTGGTCGGCGGGCAGGGCCGACGCCTGGGCCGCCAGTTGCCGCAGCGGCTGCCCGTCCCCGTTTTCCAGCAAAAAGGTGGCATGCACCAGGGCGTCCTGGGCTTTGCCCTGGCGCAGCAGGGCGAACAGGGCGAGTTGCCGAGCCTGGACGTTGTCTGGCTCGCGGTCCGCCCACAGCGGGCCCAGTTCGCCGAGCGCGGCTTCGTCGCCGGCGTACTGGGCAATCTGGACGGCGCGTGCAATCACACCGGGGTCGCCGGTAATTCGCGCTTGTTCCAGATAATTGCGCAACGCGAAATCGAGATCGCCGCGCAGCCCCGCGGTTTCGGCGGCGAGCAAGGTGTACAAAGTTTGTGTCGGGAAGGCCTGAACGGGATAATCCCGTTCCTCGTCGCCAGCGGGAGATTCCTGGGCGACGCCCGGGTCATCGCCCGCAGCCGTTGCGGATGGCGAGTTCGGGCTTCCGGCGCACCCTGACACCAGGACGACACAAAGACCGACCAGCAGGCTAATCGCGCGAATCACGGTGGATGGAAGTCCTCACAAACGATCGCTATTGTAGCAATAACCCCTATGACAAATTTCCGGTGGCAATGGTTTCACGGCGCGGCGCACCGACGTGCCGCCCGTGATCCGCACGCCTGCGCCATCCCGCTCCGGCTGGTGTTGCCGACGCCCAGCGGGTGGGCATGACGATCCTGGCGTTCGGCCTCAGCCACGACACCGCCCCGGTGGCGTTGCGCGAGCGTGTGGCATTTGCGCCCGAGGCCGTCGCGGATCATCTCCACCAGGTGCGGCGCGAACTGGGGCTCGACGAAGTGGCCATTCTCTCCACCTGCAATCGCACCGAAATCTATGCGGCCGGCGCCGCCGGTTTCGACGCACTGTGCGGCTGGCTCGCGACCGTTCATGGCGTGGCGCGGGAAGAACTCGCCGGCGGTTGTTACGTCCATCGCGACGCGGATGCGGTGCGGCACATGATGCGGGTGGCGAGCGGCCTGGATTCGCTGGTGCTGGGCGAGCCGCAGATTCTCGGTCAACTCAAGTCGGCCTATGGGGTAGCGCAGAGCAGGGGCTCGGTGTCCACCCTGCTGGAGCCGGTGTTTCAGGCGGTGTTCGCAGCCGCCAAGCGGGTGCGCGCCGAGACCGCCATCGGCGCCAATCCGGTCTCGGTCGCCTATGCGGCCGTCGGGCTCGCGCGGCAGATCTTCGGCCGGCTGGACGGCGTGCGCGCCCTTTTGATCGGCGCCGGCGACACCATTGAACTCGTTGCCCGGCATTTGCACGACGCCGGAGTCGCGGGAATCACCTGCGCGAACCGGACCCTGGAGCGGGCGGCGGAACTCGCGGCGCGTTACGGCGCCAACGCCATCCTGCTCGCCGATCTGCCCGAGCACCTGCATCAGGCCGACGTGGTGATCTCATCCACCGCCAGCCAGTTGCCGGTGCTGGGCAAGGGCGCGGTGGAATCGGCGCTCAAGCGGCGTCGTCACCGGCCGATGCTGATGGTGGACATCGCCGTGCCCCGCGACATCGAGCCCGAGGTCGGCCAGCTCGACGATGTCTATCTGTATACAGTGGACGATCTGCGTGATGTGATCGACGAGGGTCGGCGCGCCCGCGAGGATGCCGCCGTTACCGCCACCGGGATTGTCGATGCCGAAGTGTCGCGCTGGCAGCGCCGGCAACTGGAGCGCGACGCGGTGGGTACCATCCGCGCCTTCCGCGACAGCGCCGCGACACTCCGGGATGCCGAGCTCGACAAGGCGCTGCGTGCCCTGGAGGCCGGACAGCCCGCCGAAGTCGTGGTGCGGCAACTGGCGCACGGCCTCACCAACAAACTGCTGCACCGCCCCACCGAACAACTGAAGCGGGTCGGGGAGGAAGGCCGCGAGGAACCGCTGCGCTGGCTCCGGAAGTTGTTCGACCACGATGACTCAACCCCCGGCGCGACTTAACTCCCGGCGGAACTTAGCCCCCGAAGAAAAGCGGCCGTTACCCTGGAGTTCCAATGAAAGCCTCACTGCTCGCCAAGCTGGACCAGCTCGTCGAGCGCCACGAAGAGGTCGGGCATCTGCTCGGCTCCGCCGACGTGATCGCGGACCAGGATCGCTTTCGCGCGCTGTCCCGGGAATACGCCGAGCTCGAAGCCATCGCCGTCGCTTATCGGCGCTACCGCAAGGTGATGGCCGACAGCGCGGCGTCCACCGAGCTGCTGCGCGATGCCGACCCCGAGTTGCGCGCGCTCGCCCAGGACGATCTGGTGGCGGCGGAAACCGAGCGCGGCGAGCTGGAAGCAGAGTTGCAACTGCTCCTGCTGCCCAGGGATCCCAGCGACGATGCCAACGTGTTTCTCGAAATCCGCGCCGGCACCGGCGGCGACGAGGCCGCGATCTTTGCCGGCGACCTGTTCCGCATGTACTTCCGCTACGCCGAATCCCGCGGCTGGCGCATGGAGGTCATCAGCCAGCGTCCTGGCGAGCACGGCGGCTACAAGGAGATCATCAGCCGCATCGTCGGCGCCGGCGCCTACTCGCGCCTCAAATTCGAGTCCGGCGCGCACCGCGTGCAGCGTGTCCCGGCGACCGAATCCCAGGGCCGCATCCACACCTCCGCCTGCACCCTCGCGGTCATGCCCGAAGTGGCCGAAATCGACGGCGTGGTGATCAACCCCGCCGATCTGCGCATCGATACTTTCCGCTCCTCGGGAGCGGGCGGCCAGCACGTCAACGTCACGGATTCCGCCGTGCGCATCACCCACCTGCCCACCGGGACCGTGGTGGAATGCCAGGACGAGCGTTCCCAGCACAAGAACCGCGCCAAGGCGATGGCACTGTTGCAGGCGCGCATCCTCGCCGGGATGCAGGACCGGCAGGCGCGCGAGCAGGCCGAACTGCGGCGCGGCCTGGTGGGCAGCGGCGATCGCTCCGAGCGCATTCGCACCTACAACTATCCCCAGGGCCGGGTCACCGACCACCGCATCAACCTCACCATTTACCAGCTCGACAGCGTGCTCGACGGCGCGCTCGATGCGGTGATCGAGCCGCTGATCAACGAATACCGCACCGAACAGCTCGCGGCCCTCGCCGACTGACGATGGCCACCGTCGCGGAACTGCTGGCGCGCGCCGGCGAGCTGCGGGAGGTCGCGGCGAGCCATCGCCTCGATACCGAACTGCTGCTGTGCAAGGTGCTGGCGCGGGAGCGCGCGTTTCTTTATGCGCGTCCGGAAACCGCATTGACCGACGCGCAGGCGCGGCAATTCGACCACCTGTTCGCGCGCCGCAAGGGCGGTGAGCCGATGGCCTATATCCTGGGCGAACGGGAGTTCTGGACGCTGCGCCTGAAGGTATCCCCGGCGACGCTGATCCCGCGCCCGGAAACCGAACTATTGGTGGAGCTGGCCCTCGCGCTGGTCGTGGAGTCCGCCGCGCGGGTGCTGGATCTGGGCACCGGCAGCGGCGCCATCGCGCTCGCCCTGGCGCGGGAACGACCCGCCTGGCAAGTCACCGGGATCGACAACGCCGCTGCGGCACTGGCCGTCGCCGAGGCCAACCGGGTGGCGCTCGGGCTCGCCAATGTCCGATTTCGGCACGGCGACTGGTTGGGTGGAGAGACCGACCGTTATCACCTGATTGCCGCCAACCCCCCCTATATCGACGCGGCCGATCCGCATCTCGCGCGCGGTGACGTGCGCTTCGAGCCGCGAGCGGCGCTGGTCGCCGCCGACGCGGGCATGGCCGCGCTGCGCGCGATCATCGCCGGGGCGCCCGCGCACCTCCGCCCCGGGGGCTGGCTGCTGCTGGAGCACGGCAGCAGCCAGGGCGCGGCGGTGCGCGAATGCTGTGTCGCGGCGTTGCAGGAGGTGCGGACCTGGCACGATCTGGCGGGCTGCGAGCGGGTCACCGGCGGGCGCATGGCTTAACATTCGCCACCTGAAAATCATCATGACGACGGGGGCACCATGAAAATCGACAGCAGTTTCAGTTTCGGCGACCGGCTCGATGACATCGCCGCGATCCAGGCCGAATTTCAGGCGCGCGAACGTCTGGGTTTCGACGGCGTGGTCACTGCCGAAATCCGCAACGATCCGTTTCTGGTGGTGGGCATGGGCGCGGCGGTCACGCAGCGGATCGAACTGCGCACCGGGATCGCCGTGGCCTTTGCGCGCAGTCCGATGACGACCGCCTATACCGCGCACGATCTCAATGTCTACTCGCGTGGCCGTTTTACGCTCGGACTCGGCTCGCAGATCCAGGCGCATATCACCAAACGCTTCGGCATGCCCTGGCACGGGCCGGCGCAGCAGATGGCGGAATTCATTCGCGCGCTGCACGCCATCTGGGATTGCTGGTACGACGGCAAACCGCTCAATTTTCGTGGCGAGTGTTACCGCCACACGCTGATGACGCCGGATTTCACCCCGCTCAATACCCGGTACGGGCGCCCCCGAGTGGTGATGGCGGCCGTGGGTCCGCTGATGATCAACGCCGCCGCGCGCGAAGCCGACGGCATTCTCATTCATACTTTTTGCACGCCGAAGTATCTGGAAGAGGAAATCCTGCCGCGCATCGATGCCACGCTCGCGGAGCGCGGCCGTCGGCGCGAGGATTTCGAGGTGTCGTTCCCGCCCTTCGTGGTCACTGGCCGCACCGAGGAGGAATTCGAGGCCGCCAAACAGCGCGTCAAGTACCGGATCGCCTTCTACGGTTCGACGCCGGCTTACCGTCCGGTGCTCGAATGCCACGGCTGGGAGGGTCTGCAACCCAAGCTCAATCAACTGTCGAAAAACAACGGCTGGGACCGGATGCCGGATCTGATCAGCGACGAGATCCTGGAAACCTTTGCCGTGGTGGGAGAGCCGCGCCAGGTCGCCCAACAGATCAAGGCGCGTTACGGTCATCTGGTGGATCGGTTGACCCTGGAAAGCGGTTTGCCGGAGGACGTCCTGAGCGAGCAGATCCGGATCATGCGGGGGTAACGAGCAAACCCTCCCGCAGGCATTTTTCGGCATGAAGAAAGTGAAGCGGCGGGGTGTGGGGAAAAAATGTCGGATCATCCGGCGCGCCTGACAGTGTCCCAGCTTCAGCGCGCCAGACTGTAGGGTAGCCGTGGTGCTCGCAGGTGGAGTGCGGCCTGCCGGGTCGAAATTGAACGCACTGCGGTTGATAGCGGCGTGCCAGACGACGTTCCCTGTTTCTCTCGCCCGACTGTGGCCACGGGCGACTCCGGAGGCGAATGATGCTCCGTGCCGAAACTACGCCAACGCATTCGCCCTCTGCCGCTATCGCGCAGGATGTTCGCTTGACAGCGACTCCAGCGCTGGGGGATAAGATCAGCCCTGGCGATCCACTTTTGACCACCCCCTTTGGAGCAGCTCCGTGAGCCTCTACGAAAAAATGTTTCTGGCGCCGTTCATCAACTGCGCCTGCGGCACCAAGCCGATCATGTACCAGCGCAAAAAGGTGGTGCCCCTGTGCTCCGGCCGGGTGCTGGAGGTGGGCATGGGATCGGCGCTCAATCTGGCGCTCTACGATCAATCCAGGGTGGAGTTCGTGTGGGGCCTGGAGCCCTCGGCGGCGATGCGCGCCAAGGCGCGAGCCAACCTCGAGAAGTCGCCCATCGAAGTGAAGCTGATCGACCTGCCCGGCGAACAGATTCCCCTCGACGACAACAGCGTGGATACGGTGCTGCTCACCTACACCCTGTGCACGATCCCGGACTGGCACGGCGCGTTGCGCCAGATGCGGCGGGTGCTCAAGCCGGGCGGCAAGCTGGTGTTCACCGAACACGGGCGCGCGCCCGACGCCGGAGTGCGCAAATGGCAGGACCGCATCAACCCGGTGTGGAAGAAATTCGCCGGCGGCTGCAATCTGAACCGGCCGATTCCGGAACTGCTCCAGGAGAGCGGCTTCACGCTCGAACAGCTCGACAAGATGTACCTGCCTTCCACGCCGCGCCTGTTCGGCTACAACTATTGGGGCGTGGCGCGGATCGCCTGAAGCGACTGAACGTGCCGGTCCGGCGCTACCCCCGTGCTACAATCACACCGCTTTTCAATCCCGCCGCTCTTTTCGCAGTCCTCGGGGCGGCCGCAACCGGAGTCGTCAATAATTTCCAGCATGAATGATGCCCAGCAGCCAAGCCCGAAGGCCACCGGATCGGGCCGCCGCCCCCGTGGGCGCGGCAATCGCGCCGACACGGTCGTCCCCGCCGCGCCGGCGGACTGGAGTCCCGACCAATTCCCGGTTGAGCCCCAGGCGGGCATGGTACGGTTTCAGGACCTCGATCTCGCGCCGGATTTGCTGCATGCCATCGCCGATCTCGGATTTCGCTACTGTTCGCCGATCCAGGCGCGCGCGCTGCCGTTTGCGCTGCGCGGCCATGACGTGGTGGGCAAGGCCCAGACCGGCACCGGGAAAACCGCCGCTTTCCTGATCACCATCATCACCGATCTGCTGGATAACCCGGTCGAGGGCGAGCGTTTCGCCGGTGAAGCGCGCTCGCTGGTGATTGCTCCGACGCGGGAGCTGGTGATGCAGATCGCCGAAGACGCGAAGGACCTGTGCAAGTACACCGATCTGGAGGTTCACACCCTCGTCGGCGGCATGGATTACGACAAGCAGCGCCAGCACCTGCACCAGCGCCACTGCGACATCCTGGTGGCGACGCCCGGCCGCCTGCTCGATTTCTGCAACAGCCGCGATGTCTACCTCGATCAGGCCGAGATTCTGGTGATCGACGAGGCGGACCGCATGCTGGACATGGGCTTCATTCCCCAGGTGCGCCGCATCGTCCGCCTGACCCCCAACAAGGCCGAACACCGCCAGACCCTGATGTTCTCCGCCACCTTCACCGACGACGTCCACCGCTTGGCGGAGCAATGGACCGAGCGCCCCGTGTTCGTCGAGATCGAGCCCGAGCGGGTGGCAGCCGAATCGGTGAACCAGCGGGTGTTCATCACCGAGGCGCGCAAGAAATTCGCGTTGCTGCGCAATCTGCTCCGCGATCCTGATGTGGAGAGCGCCATCGTGTTCGCCAATCGCCGCGATCAGTGCCGCAAGCTCCAGGAGCGTCTGCGCGCTGCGGGAATCGAGGTGGGATTGCTGTCCGGCGAAGTCGCCCAGAACCAGCGTGTGCGTACCCTCGACGCTTTCAAAAGCGGCAAATTGAAAGTGCTGGTCGCCACCGACGTGGCCGGGCGCGGCCTCCATGTCGACGGCATCAGCCACGTCATCAACTACACCTTGCCGGAAGAGCCCGAGGACTATGTCCATCGCATCGGGCGCACCGGGCGCGCCGGCAAGACCGGCACCTCGATCAGTTTCGCCTGCGAGGACGATGCCTTTCTGCTCGAACCCATCGGCGTGCTGCTCGGCAAAACCCTCGACTGCGAACAGCCCCCCGAGGAACTGCTCCAGGGCTGAGACCGGGCTCCGCCTCCGGCGCCGCAAACTGGCGCCGGGTTTTGCCGGTACCGACTTGATGCCACAATGCCGGCCTCAATCACGCACGGGCCGGCGCCATGTCCAAACCCCTCGCGGGCGTCCGCGTCCTCGATCTGACCCACATCCTCTCCGGCCCCTTCGCCACCATGACGCTCGCCGATCTCGGCGCCGAAGTGGTCAAGGTGGAACCGCCGGAAGGCGAGCGTACCCGACGCCTGCTGGCCAACGACCCCAAACATTCCATTGCCGGCATGGGTGCTTATTTTCTGTGCCTGTCGCGCAACAAGAAAAGCCTGGTGATCGATCTCAAGACCGCTGCCGGGCGCGAACTTTTTTATGAGCTGGTTGCCCACGCCGACCTCGTGTGCGACAACTTCAGCGTCGGCGTCACCGCCAAGCTCGGCATCGACCACGATCGCCTCGCCGCCATCAACCCGCGCATCATCACCTGTTCGGTCACGGGTTTTGGCGAGACCGGCCCCGGGCGCAACCGCACCGCCTTCGACCAGGTCGTGCAGGCCTATGGCGGCAACATGTCCATCACCGGCAACGATGCCGGGCATCCGCTGCGCTCGGGGCTGCCCATCGCCGATCTCGGCGGCAGCCTGTTCGGGCTGGTGGGCATCCTCACCGCCCTTTACGAGCGCGAGCGCAGCGGCCGCGGCCAGCATCTCGACATCTCCATGCTGGACGGCCAGATCGCCATGATGAGTTACATGGCCACCATGTACTTTCTCTCGGGTGAAGACCCGGAGCCGATCGGCAACTCCCATTTCGTCCATGTGCCCTACAACAGCTTTCGCACCCGGGACGGCTTCATCGTGATCGCGGTGATCTTCGACGAGTTCTGGCAGAGTCTGCTGGAAGTGCTCGGCGCCGAGGATCTGCGCAAGCCCGAGTTCGACCATCAGCCCGGTCGGCTCGCCAACAAAGTCTTTATCGAAGGTCGGGTGGGCGAGATCTTCGCGACCAACACCAACGCTTACTGGCTCGAACGCCTGGAAGCCGTGCGCATTCCCTGTGCGCCCATGAACACCTTCAGCCAGGCGCTCGCCGATCCCCAGGTGCGCCACCGCGACATGGTGGTCGAGGTCGGCCACCCCGACGGCGGGCGCACCCGGGCGCCGGGCAACCCGATCAAGCTCTCGCGCAGCGATCCCGCCACCTTCGATCCCGCGCCGACGCTCGGGCAACACACCGACCAGGTGCTGGCGGGATGGCTCGGGCTCGATGCCGCCGGCATTGCGCGCTGGCGCGAGGCTGGCGCCACGCGCTAGCGTTTGCCGTCATCCCCGCCAGGGTCTAGCATCGGAACCAGCTTGCGGACCTTGACGGAGACCAACAATGATAATTCGCGACAAGTTCTACATTGACGGTGCCTGGGTAATGCCCGTGGGCACCGGCACTTTGGAAGTCATCGACGCCTCCACCGAAGCGGTGATGGGCCGCGTCCCGGACGGGGTCGAAGCCGATGCCAACCGCGCGGTCGAGGCCGCCGCCCGCGCCTTCGAGACCTGGGGCCAGACCAGCGCCCCGGAACGCCGCGCCCTGCTGATGAAACTGCGCGCAGGCCTCGCTGCCCGCGTCGATGAGCTGGGTGAAATCATGGCCGGCGAAGTGGGCATGCCGCTCGCCATGAGCAAGAACATCCAGGCCGGCCTGCCGCTGGTCAGCATCGACAATTTCGTCAAAATCCTGGCCGACTACCCGTTCGAGGAGCGCATCGAAAACTCGCTGGTGGTGAAGGAGCCCGTCGGCGTGGTCGCCGCCATCACGCCTTGGAACTACCCCCTGCACCAGGTCATGGCCAAGGTCTGCCCGGCGCTCGCCGCCGGCTGCACCGTGATCGTCAAGCCCAGCGAAGTCGCCCCTCTCGCCGCCTTTGTGCTGGCCGAAGAGGTGCATCGCGCGGGCTTCCCGCCCGGGGTGTTCAACCTGATCACCGGCGTCGGCCCGGTGGCGGGCGAGGCGCTGGCGCGCCATCCCAAGGTGGACATGGTGTCCTTCACCGGCTCCACCCGCGCCGGCAAGCGCGTCGCCGAGCTGGCGTCGCAAACCGTCAAGCGCGTGGCGCTGGAACTGGGCGGCAAGTCGGCTTCCATCATTCTGGAAGACGCCGACATCGAAGACGCGGTGCGCGGCACCGTCAACGACTGCTACTTCAACAGCGGCCAGACCTGCTCCGCCCACACCCGCATGCTGGTCCCTCGCGCCGCCTACGCGCGCGCCGCGAAGAAAGCCCGGGAAGTGGCCGAGTCCTTCACCCTGGGCCAGTCGGCCGATCCCAGAGCCAAGCTCGGGCCGCTGATCTCCAGGACCCAGCAGGAGCGGGTGCGCGGCTACATCCGCAAGGGCATCGAGGAAGGCGCCGAACTGCTGACTGGCGGCGCGGAACAACCGGACAATCTGCCCAAGGGTTTTTTCGTGAAGCCGACGGTATTCGGCAATGTGTCCCCCGACATGACCATCGCCCAGGAAGAGATCTTCGGCCCGGTGCTCAGCATCATCCCCTACGACACCGAAGACGAAGCCGTGGCAATTGCCAACGGCACGGTCTACGGCCTCTCCAGCGGGGTCTGGTCGTCGGATGCAAATCACGCCCGCCGCGTGGCGCGGCGCATCCGCGCCGGCCAGGTCGTCATCAACGGTGGCAGCTTCAACATGCTGGCGCCTTTCGGCGGCTACAAGCAGTCCGGCCACGGGCGCGAGCATGGGCCCTATGCGCTGGATGAATACTTGCAGACCAAGTCGTTGCAGATGTGAGTTGATCCCGGCCTGCGGAGCCGCAGGCCCTATAACCCGAAGCGGAGCCGCACCCGTGGCCGCGCTTGATATCGGATTCGATGGAGGTGGAAGATTTGGTGTTTAATCGGCAATGACCCGGCGCATATCAACTCACCCGTCGCCAACCAGCTGTTCAATGGCAAGTCGAGGGAGCATTCGCCAGGTCTGGTCAATTTCCGACTGACGATTATCAGCGAGGCAATGGCTTGAAAAATGCGGGGCGCTTCTGCCCATCGACAAACCACTGAGTGACAATGCGACAGTTCCCGTCGCCGGATTGTTACTAACCGGGAGATCATCATGACCAAACCAGCATCGTTGGCGGAAGCCATAGAGCAATTGGAGAAGGAAGGCAGTGTAGCCGCAAAAGAAGTGAAGGCGTTTGTCGAAAGAGATTTACACGACATCAAGCAGGCGCTGGCGGAATTGCAGCCCTATGTGGCCGGGCTGAAATCCGGCCTCAACAAGGACGTCAAACAGGTGCAGCAACAAATTGAACATTCCGTTGAGGAACGTCCCTGGGCGGCGATGGGTATTGTCGGATTGACCGGATTTGTTCTCGGTGTGCTGTTCGGAAGCGGGCGTAAATGAAGTTACGCGGAGTTGCACGCACGCTGAGCCGGCTGTTGCAGGTTTTGATGCTCAGGGCAGCGTGGGCGCAGTGTAAGCACGAGACAGTACTCGCTTATATCAGATTCCTGCGAGCCATGCGGAAGGGGTCAGCGCTTTACCTCTTGGCCCTGTTTTTTCTTCAGGCGTTGGTTGTCGGTTTTTTTGGCAGTAGTGTGATCATCGTTCTTCTGGCTACCGAAGATCCCCGCACGCGATTGTGGGCCTTGCTTGCCATTTTCATGACCGCGTTGCTGGCGTCGCTGGGGGGCATCGCCTACCTGCTTTCGGAGCGCGTCTGGTTCAAGGCGTCCGGCGCGGAAAAACACGTTAAAAGCGTTCTCGAGTCCGAGCAATAGTTGAAGGCTGTCAACGGCGTTCCCATGGCGCGCCGAACACCTTGTTCGGCAGTTCGGCAGGCTGCAACCATCGCGTCACTGCCGGGATCACCGGCAGGCTTTCCCATCGACGCGGCGGAGCGGGCGCGGTATGTTGAGCGTGACGTACGGGCATAGCGAGAACACTGCCATGGCGGCACGCACCAATTCGAACGTCGTTTCCCTGCCCGGTGGCCGGATTCCCTATGCCGTCTACCGCAGCACCACGCCCCTGTCGGCCGGTACCGAGTTGATGTTGCAGCGCATGGGGATGCGCTGGTATGCGCCCCTGGAATGCTGGACCAATGCGCCGGAGTCCTGGCAGCGGGAGCAGATAGCGGTGTTGTTGGGCCGCGCGCTCGGAGACGCGGCCCCCAGCCATTGAATTTCCGCGTGGCAGGCCTCGGGTCGAAAGAGAGGCGGCTCAGGCGCCCTGCCGGGCGCGGTAGGCCTGGACGTCGGCGCGGGCGGGAAGCTGGATCAGCTCGATCATGGTGCCGTCCGGGTCTTCGAAGATCACCGCCTTGATGAAACCGTAGCCTTTGAGTTCCAGGTCCATGGGTTCCGCGTAAAACTGGATGCCGCGTACCTTGAGGCGTTCATACACCGCCTGCAGGGTCTCGCCGGTCACTTCAAACGACAGCAGAAAAATGCCGGGATCGCCGGGCTGCTTGGGTCCGGTGCGGCGTTCGGCGGGCGGGTCGAACTGGATCAGCTCCACCTCGCCAGTCAGCTTGCCACCCTGCTGGAGGATCACCGAGCGGCCCCGGGTGCCCGGCTTCAGTTTGAGCAGCTTTTCGGTGATGGTTCCCGCCAGCGGCATGTCGAGCGTCTTGGTGAAGCCCAGGACCTCCTCATAGAAGGCGACGGATGTGTCGAGGTCGCTCACGGTGAGCGCGACATGATGAACTTCGCTGATGGCCATGGTGGTTTTCTCCGGTTGGGTGATGGATCACTTTATATAGCTGCCGGGGTTGACGGGTTGAGTGCGATTTGTGACTGCGATCAGCCGGGGCTGAACAGCTTCGCGCGCACCGTGTGGCGATACTCGCGGGGCGTGACGTCGTAGAGGCGGCGGAACAGGCGCGCGAACCAGGCGGTGTCCTGGTAGCCGCAGCGCTGGGCGATTTCGGCGATGGTCAGGTTGGTGCTCTGCAAGAGCTGGCGGGCGGTGTCCAGGCGCAGTTCCTGGAGGTAGGCCGACGGCGGCTCGCCCACCGCATCGCGAAAGCGCCGGTTGAAGGTGCGCAGGCTGAGGTCGAAACGCCCGGCCAGCTCCGCGATCGACACCGGCTTGTCGAAGTTGTCCTGGAGCCAGATCTGTGCCTGCACCACGTCTTCGTCGGAATGCCGTGGCGCGGCATCGTCCAGATAGCGGCTGCCTTCGAACGCGTTGCGGATCTCGTGGAAAAACACACGCTCCACATGGCGCGCCACGGCGCGGCCGTAAATGCGGTAAACGATGTGGGCGAGTAGCTCGGCGAGCGCGTTGACCCCGGCGGTGCAATAAATGGTGCCGGCACGGGTGGTGAAATACTGACGCTGCAACTGCACCCGGGGATAGTCGTGTTGAAACTGATCGAAATAGTGCCAGTGGGTAGTGGCGGGTTTGCCGTCGAGCAGGCCGGCGGCGGCGAGCAGACAGGTGCCGGTGCCTACGGCCGTCAAAGTGGCTCCCGCCGCATGCTGTTCGCGCAGCCAGGGTAAATAGTCGGGATGGCGGCGCAGGGCACGGCGCGGGCTGCGCCACAGGCTGGGCACATGTACCAGGTCGTAAGGACGGAATGGCGCGATGGTTCCACTGGGGGTCAGCGCAAACCCGGATGCCGACTGGATCGGCGCGCCATCGGTGGTCAGGGTATCGACTGCTATGGCGCGGCAGTGGCGATCGCCGCGCACAGCAAAGGCTTCGGCATTGCGGAAGATCTCCACCGGCAGGGTCGCACTGGTGGCGAGCGTCTCTTCACAGAGAATCACCGCGACCCGGTAGGGTTCCTGATCCTGGCTCATTGGCGTGGTTCCGGATTGGCCGAATTCGCCGAGAATATGGCCAGATCGTCCATAACGCAACGAAGACGGCGACCCTAGAATGCGAATCCAGTCTAATCCGGGGCTATTTCCGCACCATGGCAATCCTGCCCGTTATCGTCGGCTACGGTGGCTGCAATGCCGCCGGGCGCAGCTCGTTCGATCAATCCTATAAACGCATGATCCTCGAAAGCCTGACCAGCGCGGAACGCGAGACGACGCTGGCCGGGCTGGCCTGCATGATGGGTCTGGCGCGCTGGGATGGTTCGGGTTACCGGGACATGACGGGCGCGCCCCTCGACCGAGCCGCCGTGGCCGCGCGCCATGCCGGTGCCGTGGTGGACGGCACGCTGATCCGCCGCATCGAGGCCAACCATTTCGATCCGGACGCAGTGTTCTGCCACCGCAATCTGACCGCCGAACTCTGCGATGGCGAGGGGATGCGCTTCAAGGTGATACGCCGCCAGTTGCCGGCGCCGTTACCGCCGGGTTGGGAGGTGGTAACGGACCATGGCGATTCCTTTGAGGTACGGGTGCGCGGGACGCAGGAATGGCGTTTGCCCGCGTCCCAGGCGATGGGCGTGAAGGCCGCCGGTCAGTTGCCGCGCGGGTTCGATCCGGGCGCCGGCTACAACTCGCGCTTCCAGCCCCGGGGATTGCAGATGGCGGTGATGGGTGCCAGCGACGCGATTCATTCCCTCGGCGTCTCCTGGCAGGACATCTGCGCCGCGGTGCGCCCCGATGAGATCGGCACCTACGCCTCCTGCGCCATGGGCCAGTTGAGCGATGAAGGGTTGGGCGGCATGTTGCGCGCCAGCCTGCTCGGTGGCCGCGCTACCGCCAAACAGTTGCCCCTGGGCCTCAACAGCATGCCGGCGGACTTCGTCAATGCCTATGTGCTGGGCAGCCTGGGGCACACCGAGGCCATCACCGGCGCCTGCGCCAGCTTCCTTTACAACCTCCATGCGGCCGTGCGCGATATCCGCCGCGGCGTGCGCCGGGTCGCCCTGGTGGGCGGCAGCGAGGCGGCGGTCACCCCTGAGATCATCGAAGGCTTCGCCAACATGAATGCGCTGGCGAACGAGGACGCCATGACGCGCCTGGGCGACCCGGACCCGCGTCGCTACAGCCGGCCCTTCGGTTACAACGCGGGTTTCGTGGTGGCCGAAGCGTCTCAGTATCTCTTCCTGATGGATGACGCACTGGCGATCGAGCTCGGGCTCGATATTCACGGTGCCGTGCCTGAAGTCAGCATCGATGCCGACGGCGTCAAGAAGTCGATCTCGGGACCGGGTCCGGGAAACTATCTTTGCCTTGGTAAGGCGGTGGCGGCGGCGCGCGCGTTGCTGGGCGAGCAGGGGTTGCGCCGGCGCAGCGTCGTCTTCGCGCACGGCTCCAGCACGCCTCAGAATCGGGTCACCGAATCCCTCATCTTTGATCGCATCGCGGAGGCCTTCGGCATCGCCGACTGGCCTATCTGCGCGGTCAAGGCCTATGTCGGCCATTCGCTCGCCGCCGCCAGCGGCGATCAGGTGATGGCGGCCATCGGCACCCTCCGTCACGGTTTTGTTCCCGGGATCAAGACCGTTACCGAAGTTGCAGCGGATGTCCACGCGGGACGGCTGCGCATCCCGCTCGCCGACTACGATGCGCGGGAGCTGGGGCTCGACGCCGCCATCGTCAATGCCAAGGGCTTCGGCGGCAACAACGCCAGCGGACTGGTGCTCTCGGCGCGAGTGGTGGAAGCCATGCTCGAACGTCGTTACGCCGGGGGCTGGAGCGCGTATCGCGGGCGGCGCGAACGCTCCCGGGCGGTGGCGGACGCTTATCGGCAGCGCGTGGATCGTGGCCTGTTTGCGCCGATCTATCGCTTTGGCGAAGGGACGATAGAGGATGACGATGTACAGATCACCAGCGCCGCAATCAGAGTGCCGGGATTTGGACTACCGATCTCCCTCGATGTCGAAAATCCCTACGCGGACATGTTCTGATGTCGAGTCGGAGACCGCATGTTTAGCGAAAAGCGGCGCTTTGTTGCCGGGGCGACTTGTCCGCACTGCAAGATGGTGGACCGCACGGTCGTCTTTCATCGCGATGGCCAGGATCACCGCGAGTGCGTTGCTTGCGGTTTCAGCGAGACCGGTTCTGGCGCGCTGGTGCCCACGCCGCCCACCACTCGGCCGGAGCGAGCGGTGAGGCAGGAGCGGGCGCGGCCGGAGCCGGTGCGGCTGATCGATCCGGCCGCATCCGCCGACTGACCTGCGCCCGGCCTGATCCAGGTCAATTTTTTTCTGGTCGCGCGTTAAATGAAGTGAAAAAAAACCGGCAGCGACATTGTTTTTACCCTCGGGGCCTCTGGTACAATCGCCCGCCGAACTTTCCCCGGTGCCTGCGGTCGCAACTGGCCGCCCCTTCAGAGCCCGGCAGTGGTTCAATCAAAAACGGAGACGATGAGGGCGATGGTTTCTAAAGCAAAGCGACTTGTCACGGGAGGTATTGGCGCGCTGGCACTGCTACCGCTGATCCATGCGATAGCGGCCGAGCCGGCGGCACAGCCCGAGGGCTGGAACCTGCTCAACATGCCCAAGGGCGTGACGAGCGTGAGCCAGAACGTCTACGACATCCATATGGTCGTGATCTGGATCTGTGTGTGGATTGGCGTCGCGGTGTTCGGGGTCATGTTCTACAGCATGTTCGCCCACCGCAAATCCCGCGGTCATCAGCCCGCCAATTTCCATGAGAGCACCAAGGTCGAGCTGGCCTGGACCATCATCCCGGCGCTGATTCTCATCGTCATGGCATTTCCGGCCACCAAGAGCCTGAAGCACCTTTACGATACCAGCGAAGCGGATCTCGACATCAAGATCACCGGCTCCCAGTGGAAGTGGCGGTACGATTATCTTGGCAAGGACGTCGGTTTCATGAGCCAGCTGGCTACCTCGCAGGCGTCGATTTACGGCACGGCGCCGAAAACCGAATTCTATCTTGAAGAAGTCACGGAGCCGCTGGTGATTCCGGTCGGCAAGAAGGTGCGGCTGCTGATGACGGCCACCGACGTGATCCACTCGTGGTGGGTGCCAGATCTGGCGGTCAAGCGCGATGCCATTCCCGGCTTTGTCAACGAAACCTGGGCCCGCGTCGACAAACCCGGAATTTATCGCGGTCGCTGCGCCGAGTTGTGCGGCAAGGATCATGCGTTCATGCCCATCGTGGTCAATGCGGTTCCCGAGGCGGAATTCAACACCTGGCTGGCCAAGAAACAGTCCGAAGCGGTTGCGCTGCGAGCACTGACCGAAAAAACCTTCACGCGCGATGAGCTGATGACCAAAGGGGAGGCGGTCTTTGCGCACACCTGTGCAGGCTGTCACGGCGCCACCGGCGAAGGCATACCGGGCGTCTTTCCGGCGCTCAAGGGCAGCAAGATCGCGCTCGGGCCGGTTGCGGGTCACCTGAACATCGTCGTGAACGGCAAGTCCGGTACCGCGATGCAGGCGTTTGGCGCGCAATTGTCCGAAGTCGATCTGGCGGCGGTCATCACCTACGAGCGCAACGCCTGGGGCAACAAATCCGAAGACAACATCGTCCAGCCCGTGGACGTATTCAAAGTCAAGAAAGGCCAATAAGGGGAGATATTCGTCATGGCTCACGGTCCCGCTAAAGGTATTGGTCGCTGGCTGCGCGCCACCAACCACAAGGACATCGGCACGATGTACCTGTGGTTCAGTTTCACCATGTTTTTGCTGGGTGGATTTTTCGCGATGGTGATTCGCGCCGAGCTGTTCGAGCCCGGCATGCAGATCGTCAAGCCCGAGTTCTTCAACCAGATGACCACCATGCACGGCCTGATCATGGTGTTCGGCGCCATCATGCCGGTGTTTGTCGGCCTGGCGAACTGGATGATTCCCATGATGATCGGTGCGCCCGACATGGCGTTGCCGAGGCTGAACAACCTGAGCTTCTGGATTTTGCCGTTCGGTTTCAGTCTGCTCGCGTCCACCCTGTTCATGCCGGGTGGCGGTCCGAACTTCGGCTGGACCTTTTACGCGCCCTTGTCCACTACCTATGCGCCGCCGACCGTGAATTTCTTCATTTTCGGAATTCACATCATCGGTGCTTCCTCGATCATGGGTTCGATCAACATCATCGCGACCATCCTCAACCTGCGGGCGCCCGGGATGACCCTGATGAAGATGCCGCTGTTTGTTTGGACCTGGCTGATTACTGCATTTCTGCTCATCGCGGTGATGCCGGTGCTGGCCGGCGCGGTGACCATGATGCTGATGGACATCAATTTCGGCACCAGCTTCTTCAATGCCGCGGGTGGTGGTGACCCGGTGTTATTCCAGCATGTGTTCTGGTTCTTCGGGCACCCCGAGGTTTATATCATCATCATTCCGGCGTTCGGGGTAATTTCCGCCATCATCCCGACCTTCAGTCGCAAGCCGCTGTTTGGCTATTCGTCGATGGTGTACGCGACGGCGGCGATCGCTTTCCTGTCGTTCATCGTGTGGGCGCACCACATGTTTACCGTGGGCATGCCGCTCGCCGGTGAGTTGTACTTCATGTACGCCACCATGTTGATTGCGGTCCCCACCGGGGTGAAGGTGTTCAACTGGATCACCACCATGTTCCGCGGTGCCATCACCTACGAAACCCCGATGTTGTTTGCGATCGCTTTCGTGATCCTGTTTACGATTGGTGGTTTCACCGGGTTGATGCTGGCGATTGCTCCCGCCGACATCCAGTACCAGGACAGCTACTTTGTGGTGGCGCATTTCCACTACGTGATGGTGGCGGGCGCGCTGTTCTCCAGCACGGCGGCGGTCTATTACTGGATTCCGAAGTGGACTGGCCGGATGTACAACGAAGCCATGGGTAAAGTGCATTTCTGGGTATCTTTCGTAGCCTTCAATGTCACCTTTTTCCCCCAGCATTTCCTCGGTCTGGCCGGCATGCCGCGGCGCTATGCGGATTACTCGCTGCAGTTCGCCGACTGGAACATGGTTTCCAGCATCGGTGCCTTCGCTTACGGCGCGTCGCAACTGCTGTTTCTCTACAACGTGATCGCGACCATCGTGGCTGGCCGCAAGATCAGCGATCCAAAGGTATGGGAAGGCGCGGAAGGTTTGGAGTGGACGGTGCCGACGCCGGCGCCCTACCACACCTTCTCAACCCCGCCCGCATTCAAGTAAGCGGAGATCATGGCGGCGAAGAATCCGGTCAGAAAGACGATCCTGTGGTCGCTGCTGGCCGGCGTCGCCATGTTCGGGTTCGCGATGTTCGTGATGCCGCCGTTGTACAACGTGTTTTGTGAGGTTACCGGCCTCGGTGGCAAGCCCGGCGGGCGTTATGTGGCCGAGCAGCCCGTGGTCGACCTGGAGCGAGTGGTGAAAGTGCAGTTTGTCACTACCAACAACAGCGCCATGCCATGGGAATTCCGACCCCTGACGGATTCTGTCCGGGTGCACCCCGGTGAATCGCACAGGGTGGAATTCTATGCCCGCAACGACACTGCGCGGGACATGATCGCCCAGGCCATTCCCAGCATAGCGCCGGAAAATGCTGCCAAGCATCTGCACAAAACCCAGTGTTTCTGCTTTGACCAGCAGCCGCTGAAGGCGGGCGCCGAGGCCAATATGCCGGTGGTCTTTTTTATCGATCCCGCATTGCCGCCCAGTATCAATACCGTAACCCTGTCCTACACCCTGTTCGACGTCACGGATCGGCAATCCGCCGAAGTGACCGCGCGCAATTGATCAGCCGGCCGCGAGTGGTGCGGCCTTTTTAAGGAGAAACACATGGCATCCGAGAGCAGTTACTACGTCCCTGAAAACAGCTGGATACCAGTGTTGACCGCGACATCCCTGGGCAGCATGGCACTGGGGGCGGGGCTCTTCGTACAGGGCAAAACCCCACTGATCCTGCTGGCCGGCGTGACTTTGCTGGCCTGCGTCCTGTTTACCTGGTTCAGCACGGTCATTGGCGAAAACATGCGGGGCATGACCAACGCGCAGGTGAAGCGGTCATTCACGATGGCGATGGGCTGGTTTATCTTCTCGGAGGTGATGTTTTTTGCCGCGTTCTTCGGCGCGCTGTTCTATGTGCGGGTGCTGGCGGTGCCCTGGTTGGGCGGCGAAGGCGAAAAGGCAATGACCAACAGCCTGCTGTGGCAGGGATTCAGCGCCCAGTGGCCAGTCATGCAAACCCCCGACCAAGTGCTGGGTGGCACCAAGTTCGTGGGTCCGCACGAAAACATGGGGTTTCCCGGTTGGGGGAAGGTGTTGGAGTGGCTGCCGCTGTGGAACACGATCTTGCTGCTGACATCGAGCTGGACGGTGCATATCGCCCACCACGCGATGAAGCATGGTAATCGCACGCGCTTCAACGTGTTCCTCGCCATCACCGTGGCGCTTGGGCTTGCGTTCGTCGCGGTTCAGTACCGTGAATACCACGAAGCCTATACGACGATGGGCCTCACCCTGAAGTCAGGGATTTACGGCACGACATTTTTCATGCTGACGGGATTCCACGGTTTTCACGTTTGCCTGGGTGCCTTCATGCTGTCTATCCAGTTGCTGCGAGGCCTCAAGGGCCATTTCAAGCCGGACGATCAGTTCGGCTTTGAAGCGTCGTCCTGGTACTGGCATTTTGTCGATGTGGTCTGGCTCGGTCTGTTCATTTTTGTGTACGTGCTCGGCTGAAGACATCCACGCACGAAGCAGCAACGGCCAGGTTTCCTGGCCGTTGCCGTCTCTGCGGGGCGATTGACAGACTGGCAATGGTGAGCGCCGCCTGACGTCGAGGCATCAGGGTCTGGCGGGGGCCGGCGCCACTTGCAGGGGGTGCAACTGTCGGTCCCAGGGCGCGGTGCTGTTGAGCCGACCGGACCAGAAACCCCAGCCGATGGCCAGCAACAGCGCCGAGGCGAGGGTCACCCGGACGCCCAGGGCATGCAGCGTGCGACGGCGGTTATTGCCGACATCCTTGAACAGAAACACCATGCCGGTGGTGAGGCTGACCAACAGGCCGACAAACAGAACGACGATTAGCGCTTTCAGCCACAAGGCACATTTCCTCCCGCTAGCGTAAGGCCGAATTTAACCACATATGCCCTCCCACCCCCAGCGCCCCCGGAAACCACGTTTTCAGTGGCGCCTGAACGGCAAGCTTCTGTTGTTCTGTCTGCCGTTGCTGCCAGTCACGCTGGGGCTCGGCTTCTGGCAGTTGCAGCGGGCGGATCAGAAGCGCGACCTTATCGCACTCTACGACAGCCGCCGGCAGGCCAGCCCGCTCCCCATGGCGGCCGTGGCGCCGGGATCCGACCACCTGTATGTCAGGGTCCTGTTGGAAGGTGTTCCCGATACGCAGCACCAGTTTCTCCTCGACAACCGGATGCGTGGCGGCCGCCCCGGCTTCGAAGTGCTGACCCCGGTGGCGCTCGCCAGCGGCGGTTGGGTACTGGTCAATCGGGGCTGGCTCGCCGCCGGCGCGACCCGTGCCCAGTTGCCGGATATTCCACCCGCGCCGGCGCAAGTGCGCTGGGTCGGCTATCTGTACCGGGTGCCGGGCAAACCCCTGGTGCTGGGACGCGAGGAGCCCGCCGGTTGGCCGCAGGTCGTCCAGCAGATCGATCAGGCCCAGCTGGAGCGACGTCTGAATCACCCACTGTTCCCCGATGTCGTGCGACTTGAAAGCAGCCCCGGACTGGACACCGGCTGGACCATGGTGAATCTCACCCCCGAACAACATCTGGGCTACGCGGTGCAGTGGTTCGCGCTGGCGGCGGCCCTCGCAATTCTTACCTTCATCAGCAACAGCAATATCGTCGAATGGCTGCGGCGCACCGGAGCTTCAGCGCGTGAATGAGACACCCCGTAAGCGGCCACTGCAGCCCTGGCTTATCCTGGGCATCGTGGTCGCCGTGATCGCCGGCGGCTTCATCGCCCTGCCCCGCGATGAGCAGAGCAAGGCCCGGCTGCTTGCCCTGCTGGGCACCAGCAACCGCGGTGTGCTACTGCGCCCCATGGTCCCTGTCGCGGGGCTCGATCTGCATGCGCCGGACGGGGCGCCGCTGGAGTGGGCGACCCTGGCGCCGAAATGGCGCCTGCTGATTCCCGTAGTGTCGCCCTGCGCCGAAACCTGTCGTGCGGCGCTGTACCTTACCCGCCAGGTCCATGTGCGACTCGAAAAGGATGCGGCGCGAGTGGAACGGGTTCTGCTGGTGCTGGGTGAGCCTCTGGACCAGGAGACGGTGGCATGGCTGGAGCACGAGCACCCACACCTGACCCTGCTGCGCGGAGACGCCGATGGCTTTGCGCGCTGGCCGGCGGCCGCCGCGGCGGCCTGGACACCGAACGCGAGCCCCGTGTTCGTGGTGGATCGGGCCGGCATGGCGATGCTTTATTTCACTCCCGAACACAGCGGCGCGGACATGCTCGCGGATCTGCGTCACCTGCTGAAATACTCACCGGAAAACTGACCATGGTGTTATCCGCTACCACCCAAGCCGGCAAGCCCGGCGCGCGCCTGGCCCTGATTGCCGCCTGCCTTGCCGTGGTGGTGGTGGGGTTGGGGGCCTTTACCCGCCTGTCCGACGCCGGCCTGGGTTGTCCGGATTGGCCGGGTTGCTACGGTCATCTATTGTGGCCCCGCGCCGACCATGAAATCGCCAGCGCCGACGCCCGTTTTCCGGATGCCCCGGTGATCGCCGGCAAGCCCTGGCCGGAAATGGTGCATCGCTATTTTGCCGGCAGTCTGGCGCTCTGCATCCTGGCGCTTGCGGCGCTGGCCTGGCGCCGGCGCGGGGACCGCGACTACCCGTTTCGCCTGCCGTTGCTGCTGCTGTTGCTGGTGATCTGGCAGGCTCTGTTTGGCATGTGGACGGTCACGTTGAAGCTGTGGCCGCAAGTGGTGACGCTGCACTTGCTGGGCGGCATCAGCGTGCTGGCGCTGCTCTGGTTGCTGGCGCTGCGCCTGCGCGATCGGCCCTGGCGCGTCGAGGGCGCCATCGCACGTCGGCTTCTGGCCCTCAAACCCTGGATCCTGCTGGGTCTCGCGACGGTGTTCTGCCAGATCGCGCTTGGCGGCTGGATCACGTCGAACTATGCGGCGCTCGCCTGCGGCGACTTCCCCACCTGCCACGGCCAGTGGTGGCCGACGATGAATTTCGCGCAGGGCTTCGACATCACGCAGGGAGTGGGGCCGAATTACCTGGGCGGTCTGCTGGAGAGCGAAGCGCGCACCGCCATTCACATCGGTCACCGCATCGGCGCTTTGGTGACCACTCTGGTAATGCTGGGGCTCTGCGCCGCACTGCTGGCGATTCCCTGGACCGGCGCGCGGCGCCTGGCGGGCGCCATCGCTTTGGCGTTGACGGCGCAGGTGTCGCTCGGCATCGCCAATGTGCACTTCGCGCTGCCGCTGCCGGTTGCGGTGGCCCACAATCTGGGCGCCGCATTTTTGTTGCTGACACTGGTAACCTTGGCCACCAAGATCTGGACCCTGCGCGATGCCCATGACCACTGAGCTAACCGATATCCCAGCCACCTGGCGCGACTACCTGGAGCTGTGCAAGCCCAATGTCGTACTGGTGATGATCGTCACCAGCGTGATCGGCATGTTCATGGCAGTCCCCGGAATGGTCCCCGTGCGCATCCTCGTGCTCGGTAATCTGGGGATTGCCCTGTGCGCAGCAGCGGCCGCCGCCGTCAATCATCTGGTGGACCGTCATATCGACCTCAAGATGGCGCGTACCCTGAATCGCCCGGTGGCCCAGGGGCGTATCGAGCCCTCCCAGGTGCTGCTGTTCGCCGTCGTGCTCGGCGTCGCCGGCATGGCGATCCTGCTGGTCTGGATCAACGCCCTTACGGCATGGCTGACCTTGGCCTCACTGCTCGGCTACGCGGTCGTCTATACCCTCTACCTGAAACGCGCCACGCCCCAGAATATTGTCATCGGCGGCCTCGCCGGCGCTGCGCCGCCGCTGCTGGGCTGGACTGCCGTCACCGGCGAGATCCACGGCCATGGACTGCTACTGGTGCTCATCATCTTTGCGTGGACGCCACCGCATTTCTGGGCCCTGGCGCTGCACCGCAAGGACGAATACGCGCGCGCGAATGTCCCGATGCTGCCGGTCACCCACGGCGAGCGCTACACCAAGCTCCATATCCTGCTCTACACCATCCTCATGATTCTGGTGACGGTGCTGCCTTATCTGACCGGGATGAGCGGCTGGCTGTATCTGCTCGGTGCCCTGGTTCTCGGTGGCGGTTTTCTGTACTGGGCGCTGCGACTCTATGCAGGCACCGATTCGACGTTGGGCATGACCACCTTCAAATACTCCATCGTGTATTTGCTGGCGCTGTTCGCCATCATGCTGGCGGACCACTATCTGGTGGAGCCCGCCCTGATTGGCGCGAGGCACACATGAGCGACCTGGATCCCGTCACGCGGCGCAACATCCGGCTCACCGTCGCGCTGTTGCTGGCATTTGTGGTGCTGGTGATCGGCGGGCTGACCTACCGGCTGTCGCAGCCGCGGATTCTCAATCCCTACGAATTGCGCAATCAGCACGCCTACCTGATCGACCCGCCGCGCCCGGTGGCGGGACTGAGCCTGATCGATCAGGCCGGGCAACCGTTCACCGAGGCGCGGCTGCAGGGACATTGGACACTGGTGTTTTTCGGCTTCACCCACTGCAACGACGTCTGCCCGACGACCATGGCGACGCTGGCCAAGATGTACGCGGAGCTGAAACCCGGCGAGCAAAAAGATTTGCAGGTGATCTTCGTCAGTGTGGATCCGGAGCGTGATACCCCGCCGGTCCTGTCCACCTATGTGGCGCGGTTCCATCCCGATTTCGCAGGCGTCACCGGCGCGCCGGCGCGTCTGCTCAAGGTCGCGCTGGAATGGCAAACGGGCTTCGCGCCACCCACTGCCGGCGGCACGGATTATCAGGTCGAACACAGCGGCAACCTGGTGCTGATCAATCCTCGTGGTGAGCTCCACGCCCTGCTGGTGCCGCCGTTCGAGCACGGCGCCTTGCGGGTGGTCTGGCGCTCGCTGCGCGCGACCTACTGATGTGACGGCGGCGGCGCGCCCAAAAACCGGGTGCCGCAGCTCGGGCAAGGACGCGCGGTGCCGATAAACAAGGGATCGCCCCGTCGCAACCAGGGCAGTGCCGAGGAGCGCGCCACCATGAATCAGGAACGACGTCGTTTTACCCGTATTCAATTTGCCGGCGTGGCACGCATCAATGGCGAAATTCCCGCCGAGCTCATCGACATCTCGCTCAAGGGTGTGTTGTTGGCGCGACCGGAACACTGGTCTGGCGCGATCAATCAGACTATCGTTATCGAAATCCTGCTCGACGCCGGCGCTGTCATTCGCATGCAAGGCTGCGTGGCGCACCGCGAAGACACCCGCATCGGCGTACTGTGTCAGCACATCGACATGGACAGCATTACGCATCTACGCCGCCTGATCGAACTCAATGCCGGAGATCCCGAGCTGTTGCAGCGCGAACTGGCGCAACTGGGGACATGATCCTGTGTTCCACAGGCCGCGCGGATCAAGCCGCTAGGCCGGACGCACCGCCAGCGAGAGCGCGAACAATCCGGCCGCGACCACCACGATCGAAGGTCCCACCGGGGTATCCAGCCACCAGGATGCCGCCAGCCCGGACAGCACCGCGAGCGCCGCCAGCGCGCTCGCGACCGCGGCCATGCCCTCCGGCGTGCGCGCCAGACGCCGCGCCGAGGCGGCGGGGATGATCAGCAGCGCGGTGATCAACAGCACGCCCACGGCTTTCATCCCGGTGGCGACCACGGCGGCCAGCAGCAGCTTGTAGACCGCCTTGATCGCGCCGACCCGGACGCCTTCCACGCGCGCCAGATCCTCCTGCACGGTGATCGAGATCAGCGCGGTCCAGAGCCCGCCCAGCACCGCGAGCGCAACGGTGGTGAGCACCCAGATCGCGGCAACTTCCCTTGGCGTGATGGTCAGCAGATCGCCAAACAACAGGGCTTCCATGTTGACGCGCGCCCCCGGAATCAGCGCGAGCGCCACCAGACCCAGCGCCAGCGCCGAGTGCGACAGGATGCCGAGCAGCGTATCGGCCGCCAGGATGCGCGAGCGTTCCAGGATGAGCAGCACGATCGCAAGCCCCAGGCAGGTGAACAGCACCGCGGTGCCGCCGCCGATCCGCAGCCACAGGCCGAGCGCCACCCCGAGCAGCGCGCCGTGCGCGAGCGTGTCGCCGAAATAGGCCAGGCGCTGCCACACCATCAGGCTGCCGAGCGGGCCGGCGAGCACGGCCAGACCCAGACCGCCGGCGGCGGCCCAGTAGAGAAAATCCAGGCTCATGGGCGCGCGCTCGTCACAGGATCGGCCGCAGTTCAGCCGTGGTCATGACTGTGGTGATCGTCATGGTTGTGGTCATGGTGGTGGGCGTAAAGCGCCTGGCGCTGTCCGAACAGGGCCACGAACGCGGGATCCAGGGAGACCTGACGCGGCGTACCGTGGCAGCAGATGTGGCCGTTGAGACAGATCACCTCATCGGTCGCGGCCATCACCAGGTGCAGATCGTGGGACACCATCAGGATCGCGCAGCCGAGGCGCTGGCGCAGGTCGCCGATCAGCGCGTAGAGCGCCTCCTGGCCGGTGACGTCCACCCCCTGCACCGGCTCGTCCAGCACCAGCAGATCGGGACGGCGCAACAGGGCGCGCGCCAGCAGCATGCGCTGGGTCTCGCCGCCGGACAGCGCGCTCACCGGGCGTCCCCAGAGATCGGGAATTCCGGTCTCGGCCAGCGCCGCCCGGCACGTGGCCGGGTCGCGCTCCGCCAGCTGCAGAAAACGTCCCACCGACAGGGGCAGCGTCGGGTCGATGACGAGTTTCTGCGGCATGTAGCCGATGCGCAGGCCGGCGGCGCGGCTCACGGTGCCGGTATCCGGCTGCAGCAGCCCGAGTGCGATGCGCACCAGCGTGGTTTTGCCGCAGCCGCTGGGGCCGATCAGGGTGAGGATGCGGCCCGCCGGAATTTCCAGATCCACCCGGTCCAGCACAGGGTGACGCTCGAAGTGTTTGCTCACTCCGCGCAGCGCGATCAGGGGCACCGTTACTGACATTGCTGGCACAGGCCGTCGATTTCGAGATTGTGGCCGTCCACCGCAAAACCGGCGCGCGCTGCCGTGGTCGCAATCGCCTGATCCAGGGTATCGGCGCTGCACTCGGCCACCGCTCCGCACTGGCGGCAGAGCAGGAACAGATTGCGGTGGCGCACTTCGGGAAACGGACAGCCGATAAAAGCGTTGCGGGACGGGATGCGGTGGATCAGTCCCTGGGCGAGCAGAAAATCCAGCGCCCGATACACCGTGGGCGGCAGCACCCGGTGGCCCTGTTCGGCGCTCAACTGCTCGATCAGGGTGTAGGCGCCGACCGGCCGATGGCTGTGCCAGATGAGGTGCAGCACCGCCTCCCGCGCCGGTGTCAGGCGCGCGCTGCGGTGCTGGCACAGCGCGCGCGCCTGCGCCAGAGCAGCGTTCTGGCAGCGCTCATGGTCGTGGTCGCGATGGGCGGCGCGGCTGTTGCTGATCACAGGGCTGATCCCGGACGAATGAGTGTGATGGTATTACACTTGCGCGGCAGCGGGAATCGACCTGTGGTGGTCGGCGACGACAGGGTTCGCCGCAAGTTCCTTGGAGAGCAAATAGCAGATGTTATTGCATTACATTTTTGGTTGGCTCCGGCGCTTTCAACGTGCCGCCTTGATGGGTGCCCTGCTGTGGGTTCCTGTTGGATTGGCCGTGTCCGATTCGGGCGCATCCCACAGCGAGCGGCCGCTGCTCCTCGCCACCATCAAACCCCTGACGCTGATCGCGCGGGACGTGGCCGGCGATCTCGCCGAAGTGCGGCAACTGTTGCCCGACGGCGCCTCGCCCCACGAGTACGCCCTGCGCGTGTCCGACCGGCGCCTGCTGGACAGAGCCGATATCGTGCTCTGGGTGGGGCCGGTGCTCGAACCCTATCTGAACGGCGCGGTGGCGGGAATGGCGCCCGGACGAGCGCTCACGGCGGCCGATCTGCCGGGTATCGTCTGGCCCGAGCGTGGCGGCGACAGCGCTAAAGCCGGCGTCGAGCAGGTGCGCGACGAGCACCTCTGGCTCGACCCGCGCAATGCACGGATCATCGCCCGAGCCTTGGCGCAGGCGCTCGCGAAGCGCAGTCCAGACACCGCGGCCGCGTTGAGCGAGCGGCTGCGCCGTTTCGAAGCGGAACTGGATGTTGTCGAAGCGACCATTCAGACCCGTCTGGCTCCCTTGCGCGGGACGTTCTTTGCGAGCGATCACGATGGCTTCGGCCATTTTGCGAATCGCTTCGGCCTGCGCTCCGCAGGTTATCTCCGCGATGTGTCCGGCCACGCGGCGGGGGCGCGCTCGGTCGCCGCGCTCATGGGTCGTACCGATGTGCGCTGTCTGGTGGCCGAACCCGATTCGCGCCCGGAACGCCTGCAACGGGTGGCGGCGGAGCTGGGCGCGCGGTTCGCGGTGGTCGATGCCCTGGGCATGAGCATCGCACCGGCGCCCGCGGCCGGAGGCGGCTACGCGCATCTGTTGCAAACGGTGGCGGACGGTTTTGCGGTTTGCCTCGGTGATGCGGAGACCAGCTAGCCGACATCGATCGGGCCCTTCCCTTTTTCTCCCGGTGCGGATCTAGCCTGTCGGTATGTGCTCCTCTGACAATTTGTGCTGGGCGAGTCACGCCTATTTCCAGTATAAGGTGAATTCCTAATATAGGATTCACGGTTTCGACTCTGGGCTCCGGGAAGCGCCCGGGTTGCTTGCAGACCTATAAGACCATTTGCGGCATCCGACCGCGGACCAGATCGCGCCAACATTATTTTAATCGGGGGTGGAGTCATGAATATCAAGGAGCGAGTCAGCTCGCGTTTTAGTTGCCGTGCGCGTTTTCTGATGTCAGTTGTCATGATGATGACTTGCGCAACGGGGCTGTTATCGCTTACCAGCCGGTCTTACGCGGCCGAAGATCAAAGCTACGAAGCACTGCGACAATGGATCAAAAACGATCATCCAATGTGCTGTGATCATCCCGCTGCCAAGTCGATCACCCCAGGTCAGCACCTCACGCTCAAAGACAGACAAAGTGTGCTGGAGGCGCTGATCCCGCAGACGGCCTGGAAGTACTATTTTTTCGACGATATGGATATGGAAATCGCAGCCACTGGGCATTATCCACCTCCCGCGGACTGGGGCAAGGACGTCGCACCCGGTTATCAACTGGACAGTCAAGGTACCCTGATAGGCTTTACCGGCGGCGGCTCCCCGTTCCCTGAAATCGGCGCGGACGATCCGCAAGCGGGCCAAAAAGTGATTTGGAACATGCTGTGGAGACCGGGGGCAAACAACTATGACATGCCGATGGTGACCTGGCTGCGCAGTGAAGGCGGCAAGCTCGACCGCCAAATGGAATATATGTCTGTGAACGCGCAATACGCGCGGGGACACGATCATACGCTGGTGCCTGGCTATGAAGATGTCCGGAGCAAGCAAATAATGGAGTTTCGCTCCCCGCGGGACATGGCGGGCGCGAAACAAATGACCATCTCCTACGTCGATCACCACAAGGAGGATGCGGGCTGGCTATACATGCCCGCGCAGCGCAAGCCCCGGCGCGTCCTGGCCTCTGAGCGCACGGGTGAGCTGATGGGCATGGATATGATTAGTGAGGACGGAAACGGCTTTGCGGGAAAGGTCTATGAAAACAAATGGACTTACCTTGGTAAAAAACGGGTGCTCGCCACCATCAATGTGAAGGACAATCCAGAGCTTGGCGGCCCTCACCTCTGGGTTCCGCACAAGGCACGCTGGGAGGTTCGTGAAGCCGATGTGGTGCTTATCGAACCCAAGGCCGAGAACCACCCTTACAGCGCACGGATTGTGTTTATCGATACGGAAACCCATTGGACACTCTGGATGTTTGCTTTCGACCGCAAGGACAATCAGCTCTTGCGGATGAATCAGCATTTTCTCAAATACTCCGAGGGTTATGGCGACGAAATGCCCCAGCAGGCGCCCTATTTAAAACAGGATTTTTCAAAAACCCTGGGTCATCGAGTGTTCTTGCACTTGGGTGAAACCGATATCAATGCCAAGAAGCCTCATGCCACGATCACCCATTGTTTCACCAATAAAAGAGAGTTTTCGGAGGCGCGCGCCAAGCAGTTTTTTTCCGTGCGCAACATGGTCGGTGGCCGGCGTTAACGCCGGCCACATCCGCGTGGGTCACCGACTCACTCAATGAATTGACATCGCGCAGCCCCTTATTCAGGGCTGCTGCCGTCGTGCGGCTGATAAATCCGCGATGCGTATGTGAGCTGAAAACAGCACCTTGTCGCACGAATTTCTTTGTCGATGAGAATCATCGTCATGCTTTCGCGCACGGACATTCGTTGAAGACGATATCGAGAGGTTAAAGCGAAAATGATCAAATACCGAATTCAAGCCGCTCTGGTATTTATTTTCCTCCTGCCATCGGTTTCGCGGGGGATTGTCAATGTGACCGATAACCTGGAGCTTGAGGGCTATGTTAAAGCGCAGAATATTATGCGTGCATCGAGTCCGAGTGATACCGATTTCATCATGCAGCGCAACACCGGTCAAATCGAAGGGAAATACTATTTTCTGAAGGAAGGTCAGACCCTTGGCCAGTTTGACACCGGACCACTGGAGGAAGTGACCTTCACATTCATCGGCCGTGGTGTCTACGATTCGATCTATGACATCAGGGATGCCTACAGCGATCTGCACGGCGGCTCGCTGGAACCGTCGCTCCGCGAGGCGTTTGCCGATTTTGTGATGCCTCCGTTTACGCTGCGGCTTGGCCGGCAACAGGTCGTGTGGGGCGAGACCGATAATTTTCGGGCACTCGACGTGATTAATCCGCTCGATCTGAGTTGGCACTGGTCCAGGGAGTCCTGGGAGGACATTCGCATTCCATTGTGGATGGCCCGAGGCATTTACGATATCGGCAAGCTCGGGTCATTCGAGGAATCGTTTTTCGAAGTTATCTGGATACCCTCGGATTTTCGACCGAACAAGGTTGAAACGGATCCGCGTTATCCCTGGGCCTTTTTCGGGGGCGGCTTGCCCGCGGTTCCCAACGCTGTTGTCATTGGCGATCAACTGTTCGACCTGAACAGTACCGTGCGGGACCGACGGCCGGGCAGGGATCTGAGCAACAGCCAGGCGGGTTTTAGATACAAAGGTATCTGGAACGACATCGATTTCAGTTTTAATTATTTCTACGGGTTTTCCGCCGCCACTGGCGTCAAAATTCGCTCCGACCTGGCAACACTCAGCGGCGATACCTATAACGCAGCGATTGATCTGGTCTATCCGCGCACCCAGGTGTTTGGCGTTACCGCCAGCTATTCGGAGGAGCGATATACCCAGTCGGTACTGCGCATGGAGAGCACCTTTACAACCGGGGTGCCGGTCTCCATCGCGGCGGGCGCACCTCGTGGTGTCGATCACGATCAGGATCAGTTTGATACGGTGCGTCAATCGGTCGTGATGGTGGGCGTCGACCGCCCGACCTGGATCCGGGAGTTGAATAACCTGCGCACGTTTTTCCTCTCGGGTCAGATTTTCTGGCGCCGCTACCTGGATTACAGCAATTTTTACCGGGGAATTTCGTCGGTATTGCCGGCAACCATCGGCGGAGACGTGATACCCGGAAGATTTGTCAGTACGAAGACCGACAAGTTGGATCAAGACGAGTTCGTTTTGACTTTTTCTGCTTCCACAAGTTATGGCGCCGCCGGGCTTTGGAAGCCTCAGTTTGTATTCGCGTATGATCCGCGCTCGACAGGTGCATACAACAAGCTTTCTATGGAATACCTGTTTTCAAAACACCTGAATTTTCAGATTGCACAGCATTTTTATTGGCGAGCAAGTGGCAACGACCTTGGGCCCTGGCAGCTCGGAGACATTTGGGGCCGTGCGGGCGATCGCCGCAACGAAACTGAGCTCAGCGTAATCTTCCAGTTTTGATTGTACTTGGCGGTGCAACCCGGCAAGGTGGTCTGCAGTGACGGGCCACCATTGCTTCAGGCCGGGGCGGTGGTCGGGTGGCTTCGCCGTGTCGCGTTTGTTTGGGGGAAATCAAGGTGTGCCGCCGTGCGCAACCGGTAGCAGGTGGTTAGACCGCACTCCCTCGCACGCCAGCAAGCGTGCGCGGTATTCTTCCGGGTCTTTCGGGGCTCGTCCGGTCACCTCGTCCGCTGGGGCGAGCAGCGCCAGCGCCCGCGATGCCCAGAAGCGCGCCGCCGCCAGACAGAGAACATCCGGCCAGGCGCGCCGTTCGTCCCCGGTGAATGGGCGTTGCCGGGCGTAGGCGTGGAGCAAGGCGTTCGCGCGTGGTGTATCGAGTGCGTCGCCCGCTATACCGGCCCAGTCGTGCAGCGCGATCGCCACATCCAGCAGCAGCCAGTCGTGACAGGCACTGTGAAAGTCGATCACCGCGCTGAGGCGACCGGCGCTGAACAGGGCGTTGTCGCGGAACAGATCGGCGTGGATGGGCCCCTGGGGCTGCGCGTCCGCCGCTTCCAGCCGCCGATAGCGGTCGAGCTGCCGCGCCAGCAAGGCGTTGTTCACGGCACCGAAGTCCGGTTCCAGCGCGGCGGCGGTGCGCTCCAGCCAGGCGCGCCCGAAAGGATTGGGGCGCGGCGCCGGCAGCGCCAAGCGCAGCCCGTGCATCCGGCCCAGAAAGTCGCCGATCGCGGCGCAGTGCTCGGGCAACGGAGTCGGGAGGTGCTCGCCCGGCGCCAGCGGCACCAGCAGCGCGGGCTTGCCGGCGAGGCGATGGACGAGATGGCCGGCGCTATCGGCACGCGGTGGCGGCACCGGCAGCCCCGCATCGTGCAGTGCCGCGCACAGCGCCGCTGGATACAGAAGCTCTGAAAATTCGCGGTTTTCCACGATAGTGAGCACCCACCGGCCGGCGCTCGGGGTCGCCGGCAGGGTCAGGAACCAGGTGGAGTTCTCGACGCCGGCGGCGACCGGCACGACAGCGTTGGGCGCGCCCAGGCCCAGGCGGCGGCAGAGTGCCGCCAGTTCTTCGGGGTCCGGAGTGGTGTAGACGGCCATAAGACGCACCGGATGCATGCCGCGGCGACGGCCACTTCGCCAAGGGTACCGCGAAACACCGTCGCGAGGAGTTGCGGGAGCGCCACGCTGTGCTCGGCAAGCGGTTGTACCGGGCAATCCGCCGTACTCGGCAATGACGTCTGCCACGCACGGCCACTTCCGTTCGCCCCGAGCTTGTCGAAGGGGCGACCAGCCAAGGACGGTGCATCTGTCACGACGACCGGCTCCGTAAACCACACACACGCTTTTGGGTATCCTTGCCGCTGCCCTCCGGAATCGCATCATGAATCAGGTCTCTGCTCCCCTCGTGCTGGTCGATGGCTCCTCGTACCTCTACCGCGCATTCCACGCTTTGCCGCCCCTGAACAGCTCCAAGGGCCTGCCCACTGGCGCCACCAAGGGAGTGGTTTCGATGCTGCGCCGGCTGCTGAAGGATTATCCCAACAGCCCCGTGGTGGTGGTGTTCGATGCCAAGGGCAAGACCTTTCGCGATGAACTGTTCGAGCGCTACAAGGCGCACCGGCCGCCGATGCCCGACGAGCTGCGGGCGCAGATCCAGCCCATCCACGACATCGTGCGCGCCATGGCGCTGCCGCTGCTGGTGGTGGACGGCGTGGAGGCCGACGACGTGATCGGCACGCTCGCCAGCGCCGCCGGCCGCAATGGGCAGCCGGTGGTCATTTCCACCGGTGACAAGGACATGGCGCAACTGGTGGATGGCCACGTCACGCTGGTCAACACCATGACCAACACCGTGCTGGACGCGGCCGGCGTCGAGGACAAATTCGGCGTGCCGCCCCGGCTCATCATCGACTACCTGGCGCTGGTGGGCGACAAGTCCGACAACATTCCCGGCGTGCCGGGCATCGGCGAAAAGACCGCGCCCGGCCTGCTCATGGCGCTGGGCGATCTCGATGCGATTTACGGCGATCTGGAAAAAGTGCGCGCACTGCCCGTGCGCGGGGCGAAACAGATGCCCGAGAAACTCGCCGAGCACCGCGAGGCCGCCTATCTCTCGCGCCAGCTCGCCACCATCCGCTGCGACGTACCGCTCGAATTCGGCCCCGAGGGACTGCGCAACAGCACGCCCGACCGGGACGCGCTGCTCGCGCTGTTTCGCGAGTTCGAGTTCAAGAGCTGGGTCGAGGAACTGCTCGCCGATGCGGGCCCCGGCACCGCTGCCGGCGCGGCTGCCGCGCCTGAACCGACCGGCGCTCCCCGCCACTACGAAACCATTCTGCACTGGCCGGTGTTCGAAACCTGGCTCGCGCGCCTCAGGACCTGCGACCTGTTCGCCTTCGACACCGAGACCACCAGCCTCGACTACATGCAGGCCGAGCTGGTGGGGGTGTCCTTTGCCGTCGAAGCGGGCGCGGCCGCCTACGTGCCCCTCGCCCACGACTACCTGGGGGTGCCGCCGCAACTCGATCGAGGGCAGGTGCTCGCCGCCCTCAAGCCCCTGCTCGAAGACCCCGCGCGGCCCAAGGTGGGACAGAACCTCAAATACGACATGAGCGTGCTGGCCCGTTACGGCATCGAGCTGCGCGGCATCGCCTACGACACCATGCTGGAATCCTACGTCCTCGACCCCACCGGCTCGCGCCACGACATGGACACGCTCGCGCTCAAGTACCTGGGCGAGACGACCATCCACTTCGAGGACATCGCCGGCAAGGGCGCCAAGCAACTCACCTTCAACCAGATCGAACTGGAGCAGGCGGGGCCCTACGCGGCCGAGGACGCCGACGTCACCCTGCGCCTGCATCAAACCCTGTGGCCGCGCCTGCATGCGCAGCCCGGTCCCGAGGCGGTGTTCCGCGAAATCGAAATCCCCCTGGTGCCGGTGCTGTCGCGCATCGAGCGCAACGGCGCCCTGGTCGATGGCCGACTGCTGGCCGAACAGAGCCTGGAGCTGGGTGCGAGCCTGGTCGAGCTGGAGCGGCGCGCACATGACCTCGCCGGGCAGAGTTTCAACCTGGGCTCCCCCAAGCAGTTGGGCGAGATTCTCTACGGCAAACTGGGCCTGCCGGTGACGCGGAAAACCCCCACCGGCGCGCCCTCCACCGCCGAAGATGTGCTCCAGGAGCTGGCCCTCGACTACCCGCTGCCCAAGGTGCTGATCGAATACCGGGGCCTCAGCAAGCTCAAATCCACCTACACCGACCGCCTGCCGGAGATGATCGACCCGGATACCGGGCGCATCCACACCTCTTACCACCAGGCGGTCACCGCCACCGGGCGGCTGTCGTCGTCCGATCCCAACCTGCAAAACATCCCGGTGCGCACCGCCGAGGGCCGCCGCATCCGCCAGGCCTTCGTGGCCCCGCCGGGTTGCTGCATCCTCGCCGCCGACTACTCCCAGATCGAGCTGCGCATCATGGCGCACCTGTCGGAGGATGCCGGCCTGCGGCGCGCCTTCGCCGCCGGGCTCGACATCCACAGCGCCACCGCGGCCGAAGTATTCGGCGTGGCGCTGGCGGCGGTCACGCCCGAACAGCGGCGCAGCGCCAAGGCGATCAACTTCGGGCTCATCTACGGCATGTCCGCGTTCGGACTGGGCCGCCAGCTCAACCTGGGCCGCAATCAGGCGCAGCAATACATCGACCGCTACTTCGAGCGCTACCCTGGGGTGCGCGCCTACATGGAATCCACCCGCCAGCGCGCCGCCGACACCGGCTATGTGGAGACCCTCTACGGGCGGCGGCTCTATGTGCCCGAGATCCGCGACCGCAACAACCAGCGCCGCCAGGCCGCCGAGCGCGCCGCCATCAACGCGCCCCTGCAGGGCACCGCCGCCGACATCATCAAGCGCGCGATGATTGCGGTGGACGGCTGGCTGACCAGCGAACGCCGCGCCACCAAGCTGATCATGCAGGTTCACGACGAACTGGTGCTCGAAGTACCCACCGGCGAACTGGAAGCCGTGCGCACCGCCATCGTCGCGCTCATGCAGGGCGCCGCCGACTTGGCGGTGCCGCTGCTGGTGGACGTGGGCGTGGGTGCCAACTGGGAGGAGGCACATTGATCTGGATGCCGGAAGGTGGTGCAGTCATGCAATCCATAAAACAGGGATCGGAGGATGCCGCCAAAAATCAGGGAGTTGATCGCTGCACTGGAAAAGGCCGGGTTCGTGAATCGTGGCGGCAAGGGCAGCCATCGAAATTTCACCCATCCGAGAGCCCGAAAACCCGTGACGATTTCAGGTAAATCGGGAGATGATGCAAAACACTATCAGGTCCGGGCAGTACACTTGGCGCTGGAGGAATTGAAGAAATGAAAGACAGCGCGAAATACGCAAAGATTGTTGAATGGTCTGAAGAAGACCAGTGCTACGTCGGCAGCGCACCGGGGTTGGTTGTTGGCGGTTGCCACGGAGACGACGAAAAGCAGGTGTTCGAGGAACTTTGTCAAATCGTCGAAGAAGCCATAGCGCTTTATCGGAAGGACAACAAGCCGTTGCCGCCCGCCACCTCGGGCCATGATCTTGCCAACCGCCTGCAGAGCATCGCCTAACAGGTTGCTGAAAACGTCGCGAGGATGGCCAGCCGCAAGACACCCAGCACGGCGCTGGCAGTGCCGCTGGTCGCGGATATCGGCGTGGGCGCCAACTGGGATGAGGCACATTGACGCCGAAGGAAACCACGCATGCCGTTGAGCTGGAACGAAATCAAGGATCGCGCATTGGCGCTTTCGCGCGAAAACGAACTTTGGGGTGACGTATTCGAACCTCTCAAGGACAAGGCCAGATTTGCGGAATTCGCGCTCGACGGAGAGCTTGGGACAGTCGTCTGGCCGGGCGGCGCGGAGTTCGCGCCGGAATTCCTTTACCAAAAGTTACGCCCTGACTATGCGCTCAAGCCGACGCCAAAAAGCGGCGCGGCTTAGCAAGGATAGGGTTCACGACTTGAACTCGCCGGAAGTCTTTACCACGTCACCTCGCGGGTTGACGGACGGGAAGACATCTACCTTTCGGATAACGATCGGGCGGTCTGGCCGGCGGTGTTCGCCCAAGTCTGCCAGCGTTTCAACCGGGTGTGTCATGCTTGGCGTCAGATCAGCAATCATTACCACCTGCTGATTGAAACGCCCGAGGCCAACCTGGCTCGGCGTCCACTATACGACGGTGAGCAGAATGGTGCGCGGGCATGAAAATTCAACGAAGATGCGATGTTGAAAGACCTGTCCCTGATGGCTGATGGCTGATGGCACGCATACCAATTGGTTGGGATGTTACAATGAGAGACTTGACCCCTATGCCCCCTATACGACGGTGAGTAGAATGGCGAGCGGGCATGAAAATTCAACGAAGATGCGATGTTGAAAGACCTGACCCTTATGGCGTTGTGACCCTTATGGCGTTGCGTGATCGCGCGTATACCAATTGGTTGGGATGTTACAATGAGAGACTTGACCCCTATTCCCTTTTGACCCCTATTCCCTTTGACATGGCGGCAAGCCCTTGTGTAATCTCGATCCAGGAAATATTAGGCCCCACGAGGTGCAATACAAGACACCTTTTGGGGTGTCTAATTATAGTTAGCGGTCAGGCGAAGTCGCCTCTATGAAGAAGAAAAAGCAGAAGACGAAAAGACTCCAGCCATTTTCCATAGAACGTCAAATTCCTTGGCTTGAGGAATTTAATCGACGGGATCAGTTATCAATTTTCGTGGGGGCCGGAATCTCGGCGAGCTGCGGACTGCCAGACTGGGATGCGCTAAAGAACAAGCTCAAGCTTGAGGTTGAGTCTCAAGGCGTGGTCGTACCTCCCAACGATGACGCCGCAAATATTGCACGCAGAGTATTTGGATCGAAATTCAACGCAGTGGTTGCCGATTGCTTGTATCGGGAAGGACTCTCCATAAGCAAAAGCGCACTTGCAATAGCAAATTCAGGTGTGCGGAGTATTGTCTGTTTCAACTTTGACGACGTTCTTGAGGAAATATACCAATCAGAATGCATAAAGCACTCCGTGGTTCTAAGTGGAGAGCGGTTCAACCTAAACAATGATCACGTAACGATTTTTCATCCCCATGGATATCTTGGCAGATTTGATTCTGAAGACGAGTATGCGGTTGGAAATGTTGTCTTGTCGAAATCAGATTATGAAAATCTTTATGAAGACCATTACTGCCTGACAAATCTAATTCAACTTTCCATGCTCCTCACGAAAACGGTCTTGTTTGTCGGCATGTCGATGACGGATCAACTCATAGATAGCATCAGCAAATAACGGGTGTGACCGCTAACCATTCGCTGCAGGCGCGACGGCCCTGAAGGGCCGCGGCCTGAGCTCAAACGTTAGAGCTGGCGGCAGGCATTTCCGGTGACTTGTCTTTATATATCCGATCGGATACCGTGCGTCACATGAATTCATTCCAGCGCACGCCTGAATTTGACGCTTGGCTTAAGGCCTTGCGTGATCCTGTCGGAAAAGCCCGAATAATCGCGCGTATTCGTTCAGCCGAAGCCGGTAACTTTGGAGACTGTGAGCTGGTAGGCGAGGGAGTCTCGGAAATGAGAATTCACTGCGGGCCGGGTTACAGGGTTTACTACTCCCGCAAGGGTGACGTTGTGTATCTGCTGTTATGCGGCGGAGACAAGTCCACGCAGAAGCGTGACATCAAGCAGGCCAAGGCGCTGCTCAAGAGTCTTGAGGGTTGAGTCATGAAGAAGAAACTTGCTCGGTTTGATGCTGCCGAATACCTCGACAATGAAGAGGTCATCGCGGAGTACCTGAACGCGGCCCTTGAAGACGAAAACCCCGATGTCTTTCTTGTCGCAATTAGCGACGTTGCGAAGGCGAGAGGAATGGCACAACTTGCCAAAGATACGGGGTTGGGTCGTGAAAGCCTCTACAAGGCGTTGGCTCCTGGTGCAAAGCCACGGTATGACACTGTCTTGAAGTTGATCCGCGCTCTAGGTGTTGAGCTGCATGCGGCACCAGCGCATAAATGAAGGCCAACTCTAACCCTTCGCCGCAGGCGCGACGGCCCGCGGCCTGAGCTCAAAGGAATCAAGGGAATCAACGGGGTCAAGTCTCTCATTGTAACATTCCGCCAATATAACGCCGGAAAATCAGGGATCTTGCAATCCCGCATCCGTTTTTACGAAGAACAGCAAGTCCTTATCCCGAAACAGCTGCGGGCATTTGCGCCCACAATATGTGTTGTTTGCCATCAACCGGGAACCGCCTCCCCGTGCAGCACTTCGCTCGCCACCAGTTGCCGGATTTCCGCCTCGCTCATCGCCAGGCGCTCGCGCAATATGCTTTCGTTGTGCTCGCCCAGATAGGGCGCTTCCAGTGTGAGGAGTTCCGGGCACTCGGAGAAGCGTAACGGCATGCCCGGTATCTGAAACTCGCCCATGCCGCGATCGCTGATGGTGCGCACGGTGCCGCGCTCGATCAGATGCGGGTGCTGCATCGCCTCGCCCGGCGTCAGCACCGGTGCCACCGGCACGCGCACTGCTTCCAGCGCTTCGCGCGCGGCAGTGTCGCTGGGCATGGACTGGATCCAGCCCTCGATGATTTCGATCAGTGCGGCGAGATTGGCGACGCGGTCGGCGTTGGTTCTGAAGCGGGGATCGGTCAGCATGTCGGCACGATCCATCACCTGGCACAGCGCCTTCCACTGTTTGGCGGTCACCGCGATCACGAACATGCAGGAATCCCTGCCGCGATAAATGCCGTCGGGCGCCACCGCCGGATGGTGCCGGCCATTGCGCGTGGGCTGCATCTTGCCGTTGGAATTGCTGTAGAGCTGGACGCTCAGGTCGTGGCAGTGAAAGTAGCTGTCCAGCAGCGAACAGTCGATATATTGACCGCCGCCACCCTGGGAGCGATAAAACAGCGCGCCGTTGATCGCGGCCAGGGCGTGCACGCCGGTGTTGATATCGCCGATGGAAATCGCCGGCATGATCGGGGCTTCCTGGGGATAGCCCATCAGGCTGGTCACGCCCGCATAGGCCTGCCCCATGTAATCGAAACCGGGCAGATGGGACAGCGGTCCGGTTTGACCAAATGCCGAGATCGAGCAATAAATCAGTTGGGGGTTGATGTCCTTCGCCACATCCCAACCCAGGCCCATGTCCGCGATCACGCCGGGCGAATAATTTTCGATCAGTACGTCGGTGTCGGTGATCAGCTTCTTGATGATTTCCACCGACGCGGATTTGCGCATATCCAGGCACAGGCTTTTTTTGCCGCGATTCTGTTGAATGAAATAGCCGCTGCGGCCGTTTTTGTTATAGGCCATGGTGCGCGTCATGTCGCCACGCGGCGCCAGTTCCACCTTGATGATGTCAGCGCCCATTTCCGCCATCAGACGCGTGGTGGTGGGTCCGGCCAGCGCATGGGTGAAATCGAGCACTTTGCAGTTTGCCAATATCCGCTTCACGGTCATGTTGCTGCTTCCTTCGTTATGATTGTCGGTCGGAACGCGCGGTTTATTTGTTGAGAAAATTCAGTGGCAACCCGGGTCGCGGCCAGTCGATGGCCACCAGGCGACCGGTGGTGCCGAGCGTGATGTAAGCGGTTTTCAAGTCCGGTCCGCCAAAACAGATATTGGTGGTGCCGTGGTCGGGCATCGGCACATGTTCGACGTTTTTGCCATCCGGCGAGATCACGGTAATCCCGCCGTTGACCAGCGTCGCCACACAGATGTTTCCTGCCGAATCCACCGCCAGGGAGTCAAACAACTGGTGCCCGGGCACGCCGACCACCAGATTGCGCCGCGGCTGGCCGTTGGCGCGCACCTGGGCAAACCGTCCCGGCCCCGCCAGATCGTAGGACCACAGCCGGCCGGTGGGGGTCTCCGCCACGTACAGGATACGTTCGTCGGGCGACAGGCCGATGCCGTTGGGGCCTTCCATCGGAAAGATCATTTCGCGAATTTCCGAGCCGTCCGGCAGCGCATAAAACACGCCGGTGACATCGCGCGAACGTGCGTAATGCTTGCCATGGTCGGTAAACCAGAAGCCACCGGCGGCATCGAAAACGATATCGTTGGGGCCTTTCAGCGGTTCGCCGTTACAGGCTTTGTAGAGCACCTCGAACTCGCCGGTATGGATATCGACTTTCTCGATACGGCCGCTGGTGTAATCCTTCGCGGTCAATCCCGGGGAGATGCGGCCATTGCGTTCGCTGAATTCAAAGCCGCCGTTGTTGCAGACGTAACACTTGTCGTCCGGCCCGATCGCCGCGCCATTGGGCCCGCCACCCAGTCTGGCGACCACGCTGACAGTGCCATCCGGCGCCACCCTGGAGAGGCGCCCGCCGGCAATTTCGACCACCAGCACGCTGCCGTCCGGCATGGCCACCGGCCCTTCCGGAAACATCAATCCCGATGCGATTTGTCGCAGTTCCGTCATACCGTCCACCCTGAAATTTATTGTTGTGTGTATGGTCGCCGCAACTGTAGGTCAGGTTTGACAGCAATGCCAACCCGGTCAACGCGTCGCTCGCTCATGCCCTGTTTGCATACACTGTTTGAAAGCGGCGCTGACAAACTATACTGGCAGCAGGGAGAATTCCTGGCCGAACCAAGTTCCTCACCCACAAGAACAATCAGGGGAAGAAATGAACTTCAGCGACAAAGCCGTCATCACGGGCGTGGGTGAAACGCCCTATACCCGTGGCGGTGACAAAACCTCGGTGCAGCTCATGCTGGAGGCCATCCGCAACGCAGCCGCCGATGCCGGGCTGAATCCGAGGGATCTCGACGGCATCATTCCGCCGATGATGGACACCTACGCGGAAGAACTGGCGGCGAACCTGGGTATTGCCGACATGCGCTATTCGGTGACCGTCCACACCGGTGGTGCCAGCGCCGTGACCGGCTTGCAGGACGCCGCCATGGCCGTGGCCAACGGCCTTGCGAACCATGTCTGCGTGGTGGTGGGCTGGAACGGCTACTCGGCGCTGCGCCCGAAGCCCGGCCACAAACCCAACCGCTCGCTGCGCGAAACCGCGATGTCGCTCGCCACCCGGGACTTTTATTTTCCCTACGGAGTCGCCGCTCCCGTCCAGCTCTATGGCTGGCTGGCAACCCGCCACCGGCAGCTCTACAAAACCCGCCCCGAGGATACCGGCGCCATCGCGTTGGCCGCCCGCAAACACGCCCAGCTCAATGACAAGGCGATGATGAAGGGCCAGGAGCTGACCATGGAGCAGTACCTCAATGCGCGCTGGATATCAGAGCCGTTCCGTCTTTACGACTGCTGCCTGGAAACCGATGGCGCCTGCGCGGTGATCGTGTCCAGTCCCGAACGCGCCCGGGATCTCGCCAAACGGCCGATTTATATTGCCGGCGCCGCCGAAGGCCACCCTTATCCGGCGGACGATATAGCGGCGCGGCCCGACCCGTTCCAGATCGGTCTGTCCTTCGCGGCCCAGAAGGCCTTCGATATGGCCGGCGTCAAGGTTCACGACATGGATTTCATGGAAATCTACGACTGCTTTACCTATGTGGTGATGCTGCAAATGGAAGCCATGGGGCTTTTTGAGCGTGGCGGCATTGGTGATTATGTGAAAGACGGCAGAATCGAACTGGGCGGCGCCTGCCCCATCAACACCCACGGCGGCCTCTTGAGCGAAGGTCACGTCTGGGGCGCGAATCACATCGTGGAAGCCACCCGCCAACTGCGCGGCGAGTGCGGCGCACGCCAGGTCAAGGACGCGAAGCTGGGGCTCGTCACCGGCTGGGGCGATCTCGGCGACGGCAGCATCGCCATTCTGCACAACTGATCGTCGGCGCGCGCCGCAATCACTGATCGCCGCGCGCCTCAGCCAATAATCGCCCTGCGATGATACGGGTAATCGTGTTACGAACCGGGAGCATTCTTCATGACAAGTCGGTTGCCGCAAGCGCGTCCCATCCCCCGATCGGACGATCACCTGAACGGCCAGTTCTGGGCGCATTGCACGGCAGGCAAACTGTGTTTCCAACGCTGTCTCGATTGCGACACCTGGCGACACATGCCCCGCTACATGTGCGCGGCGTGCGGCTCGGATCGCTGGGAATGGCAGGAATCGTCCGGCAAAGGCCGGATTTTTTCCTGGATCATCACCCACCAGGCGATGCACCCCAAATTTCGCGAGGAAACACCCTACGCCGCGCTGGTGGTGGAGATGGAGGAAGGCGTGCGCTTTGTCAGCCGGCCGCTCGGCATTGCCAACGAGGATCTGGCCATCGACTTGCCGGTGCAGGTTGTCTTTGAAAACCTGGGCGAGGATTTTGCCCTGCCGCTGTTTCGCAGGGCTTAGCCGGTAGCTGAAAAAGCGCGGTGGCGGCTTCTCAGCCGCCCGTCAGCGCGGCAAATTCCCGGCGAGAAAATCGTCAAGGGTCGTGACATTCAGTACGCGCTCTCCCCTGCCCAGCACTTCGAACAATTTGCCATCCACCGCCTGCATGCTGAAGAACACCACCGAGCCCTGGGGGCCGGCGAATTCCATATGGACATCGCCACCGGGTTTTTGCACGTAGTCGCCAGCCTGACGCACCTTGTGGATCGATTCGCCGGCGACGGTTTCGACCGTGTGGTGCTCGCCTTCGATAACCAGCGAGGTCGTGTTGCCCAGGTGCTTGTGGAAATGGCAGTAGGAGTTGGGCGCCCACTTGCCCAGGAAATCGACGGTGCCGGTGGCGGCGGACGCGCCCAGAATCCGGATCGAATAATCGATGGGGTAATCGAAACGGGGATCCGCGCCAAAGTGCATCCATTCACCGGTAGCGTCATTGGTCGCGGGATCGAGCGTTAATGCGTTTGAACTGGTCATGACGTACTCCTCGCATCGGGGTGGTTGGATATTGCGTCTGCTGAAGCACAACCGGGTTTATTGTTGTGGTGGTCGCCGAGTTGCGAAAACCGGGGCCGGTGGCGCCTGCCCGGTATGGTGCATTGAATCATCCCGGGCCATTGCCTGCAATTTGCTTCCGGGAACGGACCAGGCGCTTCTGGTAACCGCCACCGGCGCTGCTTGAGAATTTTTGGCGGGGGTGTGAACTTTATCGATCCTGCCCGGGTCTCATCCCGTGCACGTCAATCCTCTTGTTGTGTTGGGAAAGAAGCCGGGGGCCACCCCCTCTTGGTTACCCCGGTCAAACCTTTAAGCGGCATCACCCGATGCCGCTTTTTTTTGCGTGTGCGGACGTTTGGGGTCGCACGCCGCAGGGCATTCCTGATCACGGCTTCGACGGCGGCGATCCGGTTTGGTACGAGGCGACCGGATCACCGCTGCCCTGCCCGCGCTTCAGTTGAAGGTGGCATGCGCGCTTTGATCGCCGAGCATCGGCACGGCGCAACTCGTTGCAGTCCCACTGCAAGCCCCCGACCATCCGAGAAACACATGCTTCCTGGCCGGTTTCGCGGTCAGCGTGACGCTGGTGCCGACGGTGTAGGTCTTGGAACAGGTTTTGCCGCATTTGATACCCTTCGGGCTGCTGGTTACGGCTCCCGAGCCGGTTTTGGTGACCGTCAGCGTGTAGAGCTGGGTCGAGGGGACAAAGGTTGCAGTCACGCTGTGGGCCGCATTCATGGTCGTGTTGCATGCGGCCGTACCGCTGCAATCACCGCTCCAGCCGGTGAATACGCTGCCGCTGTTCGCAGTGGCGGTGAGCGTCACCGCAGTGCCTGAATCCAGATTGACGGAACAGGTAACGCCGCAGTCGATGCCGTTACCGGTCACGCCGCCGGTGCCGCTGCCAGCCTTGCTGACGGTGAGCGCGTACTGCCGGGTGAAGTTGGCGCTGACCACAGTGTCCGCTTTCACGGTCACGACGCAATTTCCGCTGCCCGTGCAGGCGCCGCTCCAGCCGCTGAACACGCTGCCGGCGTCGGGCGTTGCGGTCAGCGTGGCGGTGGTGCCGTCGTCAAGCATGACCGCGCAGGTGGTTCCGCAGTCGAGGCCGTTGCCGCTCACGGTGCCCGAGCCGGAGCCGGTCTTGCCTGCGGAAAGCTGGTATTGCGGCACGGCACCCCCGTCAATTTGCAGTGTGTACGCCTTGCTCACGGTGGCGCTGTCCGCGTCCGTCGCGCCGACCGTGAAGCTGAAGTTGCCGCCGCTGGTCGGTGTGCCGGACAGTACGCCGTCGGCGCCGGCGATACTCAGGCCCGGCGGCAGGCTGCCCGGGGCGATGGTGATTGTGTAGGGCGAATTGCCACCCACCACGACGGTACGCGGTGTGTACGGCGTACCCAGTTCGCCGTCCTGAAGATTGTCCACCAGCCCGAGCGGCGCCGCCGCATCGAAGCCGGCCATCTGGGCGCCGATGTAGTCGCCGACGATGGCCTGGTCCGCACAGCGGACGAAATAGGGATTGCCGTTTGCGTCGGTCACTTCCGTGCCATCGGCGGTGGAATCAACGCCGTGCAGATAAAGCGGGTCGGTGGGGTCGGCGGTGGGATCTACCGTATCGCACATGGCTTCACCGGTTTCGCCGTCACGGGTGTCGGCGGCGGCGGCATATTTGTAGAACTCGTAGCGCCGAGTCACGACTTCGTTGCCGTCACCGGCGTCGTCTGGCAGGCCCTCCTCTTCGGCTTTGGCCAGGTTTCCGGCGCTGTTGATTTGCAGCAGCTTCCATTCGGATTCGACTTCGTCGGGTTCGCCGTTTTGCCAGTCGGCCTTGCCGTCGCCATCGGTATCCGCCGAAACAAGATCCCCCAGGGCGACCGGGTTGATGTTGTGCGAAATCGTCTTGATCACTTTGACCCAGGACGGTTCACCGAACTGCTGGCCGACAGGAATTGGCACGACCGGGGCCGGAATCGCGGCGACCACCTGCGCCGGTACTGCAACCGCCGGCGGGTAATAGACGAAGCTGGGCGTGCCCACATTCACCGCCGGACCCTGAACCAGGGTGCCGGTGCCGTCATCGAGCAGCCAGTTGTATTTCACCGCGGTGGGGCTGCCGTAAAAGCCGACGCCGAAATGCTCGCAGCCGTAGCTGTAATTGCTGGTATCGGTACAGAAATGGCCGTCGGTGGGCGTGAGCACCGCGGTGGGTATCAGGGTGAAGGTGCCCGCAACCCAGGTGCCGTCGGGATTTTTCGTGCTTGCGTAGCGGACAAATACTTTCGAATGCGCCGGATCGGTGTTGTCTTCGCGAATCTTCGGCGGACCGTAATGGTTCCAGTCGTAGGTATAGGTAATGTCCGTGCTGTGGACATCGTCGATTTCGATCTCGAAACCATGACAATCCCGACCGGTGTCATTCACGGCGTCGAAGTTGTTCAGGTCGCCGTACACGGTGCTGGCGCCAGCGTGGTGAACACCCAGCATCATCAGGGTGAGTAGCAGAGGGACAGAATGGAGCCGTTTCATGGGGTAGCCTCGTTTAAACGCGATGGTCAGGGCCGATCCGAGCGAACCCTTCCATCGACAACGCTACACCAGTGCCCGGGCTTTGGAGGTGAATTGGATCAAGGATGTGACACGGACCCGCTAAATGCCTTAACTGATATTGACCGGCGACAAGTGGGGCTGAGTTGCCGTGCGGGTTCCAGGCAAATCTGTGCGTCGCTGCCCTCGGCACAAATCGCGATCGAAATTCGATAACGGACTGTCGGTCCACTGTCGATCCGCGCCACTTGGCCAGTGGGCGGCCCGGTGGTTGGGCGAGGGGACGTCTGCGTGGTCAGGCCGGAAAAAATTCTGGCGTGGGTGTGAACTTTTCCGGGCCTGCCCGGGTCTCATCCCGTGCAAGTCAATCCCTCTTGTTGTGTTGTGTTGCGAGCGACCGGGATCCTCCCCCTCTAGGCTCTCCCGGTCCAACCTTTGAGCGGCATCACCCGATGCCGCTTTTTTTTGCGTGCGATTTACAGTTGACGCACCCGGATCACGCCTTCGATGGCGGCGATCTGGTCCAGCGTGGACGGGTTCGGCGCCTGTTCCACATCGATGATGTTGTAGGCGATGTCGTCGCGACTCTGGTTCACCAGATCCATCACATTGTTGTTGCAGTCGGCGATCACCGCCAGCACCTTGCCCAGCACCTTGGGGACATTGGCGTTGCAGAAGGTCAGCCGATAGCCGCCGTTGCGGGCCATGCGGGTGGTGGGGAAGTTGACCGAGTTGCGGATGTTGCCGTGTTCGAGAAACTCCATCAGCTGATCGGCCGCCATGATGGCGCAGTTTTCCTCGGCTTCGGCGGTGCTGGCGCCGATGTGCGGCATGGCGATGACATTGTCGCGGCCGAGCAGTGCCGGCACCGGGAAGTCGGTGACGAAGCGGCGCACCTGGCCGCTGTCCAGCGCGCCGATGATGGCGCCGGGTTCGACAATTTCCTCGCGGGCGAAATTCAGCAGGACCGCGCCGGGCTTGAGCGAGCGCAGCGTCTCGCTGTTGATCATGTGGCGGGTGGCGCTCATGGCGGGGACATGCAGGGTGACGTAATCGGCGCGGGCCAGCAGACTTTGCAGGCTGTCCATCTTCTCGACGCTGCTCGACAGCCGCCAGGCCGCTTCCACCGACAGCGCGGGGTCGTAGCCCACCACCCGCATGCCGAGTTCGAGCGCCATGTTGGCGACCACCGCGCCGATGGCGCCGAGCCCGACCACGCCCAGGGTCTTGCCCAGGATCTCGGAGCCCGCGAAGCGGCTCTTTTCCTTTTCCAGCAGCGTTGCCATGGCGGCGTCGTCCTGGATCTGCGTGAGCCCCTGGACGTAATTCATCCCCGCGAAAATGTCGCGCGAAGCCAGCAGCATGCCGGTGATCACCAGCTCCTTGACCGCGTTGGCATTGGCGCCCGGGGTGTTGAACACCACCACGCCGCGCGCGCTGTATTCCGGCACCGGAATGTTGTTGACGCCGGCGCCGGCGCGCGCCACCGCGAGCAGCGAATCCGGGATGGCTTCGCCGTGCAGCTTGTGGCTGCGCAGGATGTAGCCCTGCGGCCCTTCAACATCGCCGCCGATGCGGTAGCGGTCGCGCGGGAAGCGGTCGAGGCCCTTGCTGGAAATCTGGTGGTAGGTGCGAATGCTGAGCATCGGTGTCCCCTTGGTTCCGGAGGTTGGATCCCGGTGGTGATGTCCCGCGCGCCGGGGGCCGCAGGACCGGTGTCGGGTTGGGTTAACCCTTGCTGGCGTGATAGGCCCAGGTCAGCCAGGGCATCAGGGCTTCGAGGTCGGCGGCCTCGATGGTGGCGCCGCACCAGATGCGCAGCCCGGCCGGGGCGTCGCGGTAGGCGCCGATGTCATGGGCCACGCCCTCGGCTTCGAGCAATTTGGCCATCGCCTTGACGCCGGCTTCGGGCAGATCCAGCACCAGACAGACGCTGGTGTTGGAGCGGATCTCCGGTGTCGCGGCCAGAAACCGGATCCAGTCGTTGGCGGCGACGAAGCGCTCGATCACCGCCAGATTGCGGTTGGAGCGGGCGATGGTTTCGGCGACGCCGCCCAGGCCGCGCACCCAGTCGAGGGCATCCAGGTAATCGGCCACGCACAGCATGGATGGCGTGTTGATGGTCTCGCCCCTGAACACGCCGTCGAGCAGTTTGCCGCCCGAGGTGAGGCGGAAGATTTTGGGCAGCGGCCACGGCGGTCGATAGTTCTCCAGCCGCTCCACCGCGCGCGGACTCAGCACCAGCATGCCGTGGGCGCCTTCGCCGCCCAGCACTTTTTGCCAGCTGAAGGTGGTGACATCCAGTTTGGACCAGGGCAGGTCCATGGCGAACACCGCCGAGGTGGCGTCGCAGATGGTGAGCCCTTCGCGGTCGTCACGGATCCAGTCGCCAGCGGGCACCTTGACGCCCGAGGTGGTGCCGTTCCAGGTGAAGACGACGTCGTGTTGGGGATTGGCGCGGCCCAGATCCGGCAACTGGCCGTAGGGCGCGGTATAGGTATTCACGGCATCGAGCTTGAGCTGCTTGACGATGTCGGTGATCCAGCCTTCGCCGAAGGATTCCCAGGCGAAGGCGTCCACCGGGCGAGGTCCGAGCAGGGACCACAGCGCCATTTCCATGGCGCCGGTGTCGGATGCGGGCACCACGCCCACCCGGTAGCCGTCGGGCAGACCCAGCAGTTCGGCGGTGGCGCTACAGGCGCGCCCCAGGGCGGCCTTGCCCAGTGCCGAGCGGTGCGAGCGGCCGAGGGTGCTGACATCGAGCTGCGCCAGAGCGTAACCGGGCCGCTTGCTGCAAGGCCCGGAGGAAAAGTTCGCGTGCGCCGGTTTGACGGTGGGTTTCATCAAGGGATGTACGCCGGGGACCTTGGGAAAGGTCGGCAATTCTACTGGGCTTTGGTGCCTCGCGAAAGGACAGGCCCCGCGCGCACGGACGCCCCCGCGCCGGCGCGGGGGCGTCCACGGCGCCGGCAATCAGCCCTTGGCGTCTTTCAGGCCGCGCAACACCTTGCGCATGCTGTGAGCGACCGAACCGAAGGCGTCGTCGAAGGGCTGCGCCTGGCTGAGATCGCAGATCTCGGCCCAGCGCCCGGCGATGGCTTCCGGCGCGGGCGCCTGGTCGGCGCCGAAACAGACGCCGGCACCTTCGATAATGCCGATTTTGGAGTAATAGCCCGCGCCGGCGCTGATGATGTCGCCGGTGCCGGTGTGTTCCTCGGCGCACAACAGGCCGACCACGGCGGACACGAATTCCGGTTGCAACAGCGGCCCGGTCTTGTCGTCCATGGCTTCCGTCGACATGCGCGTGGTCGCCATGGGCGCGATGCAGTTCACCGTGATGTTGCGGTTGCGGCCTTCGAGCTTCAGGGTGTTCATCAGCCCCACCAGGGCGATCTTGGCGGCGGCGTAGTTGCCGAGGCCGTGGCCGCCGAACAGACCGGCGGCGGAGGTGGTCATCACCACGCGGCCGTATTGCTGGTCGAGCATGCCCTGCCAGGCGGCGCGGGTGCAGTACACGGCGCCCATCAGATGCACGTCCACCACGGCGACGAACTCCTCCACCGTCATCTTGCGAAAGCTGTTCTGGATGTTGTTGCCGGCGTTGTTGATCAGGATGTCCACGCGCCCGAAGGCGTCGTAGCCGGTCTGGATGATGGCCTTGCCACCCTCGGGGGTGGTCACCGAATCGTAGTTGGCGACCGCCTGGCCGCCGGCGGCCTTGATCTCCGCCACCACCGCATCGGCAGCGGAATGGGAGCTGCCGCGGCCTTCCACCGAGCCGCCCAGATCGTTCACCACCACTTTGGCGCCGCGCGCGGCGAGCAGCAGGGCGTGGCTGCGGCCCAGGCCGTTGCCGGCGCCGGTCACCACCGCAACGCGGTTGTCGTATCGAATCGTCATGGGGTTTTCCTCAGGTCAAGGTTGAAAGTCGGTTGAAAATTGGCGGGTGGATGTTACCAGCGGGTAGCCCGAAGGGCACCTGGAATCATCTGCCGTTCCCGCGGCGGCGGGGAGCCTGTGCTCCTGCTCGACTGGACCTCCGTCCGCGCGCCGGCGACGCGGGGCTGCAATCGAGGCGCGCGGCGGGATTTTCGAGGTCGCTTATAATTTCCGCTCGCCGCCGTGCCGGTGCGGCCGCTACCCGGAGCCGCCATGGATTTCACCTTCAGCACCGAACAGAACGCCCTGCGGGACACCGTGCGCAAATTCTGCGCCGCCGAGATCGCGCCGCGGGCGCGGGCCGCCGACGACAGCGAGACTTTTCCGCGCGAGCTGTTCCGCCAATGGGGCGAGCTGGGCCTGATCGGCGTGCGCTATCCGGAGGCCGACGGCGGCTCGGGCTTCGACAAGGTCTCCGACTGTATCGTGCGCGAGGAGATGAGCCGCGTCAGCCAGGCCTTCGCCTCGGCTTGGTCGGCGCACTCCCATCTCGCCATCTGGCCGATCTGGCGCGCCGGCACGGCGGAACAGAAGCAGCGCTTTTTTGCGCCGGCGCTGGCCGGTGAGCGCATCGCCGCCTTCGGCCTCAGCGAGCCCGACGTGGGCTCCAACATCCGTGCGCTCAAGACGCGGGCGACCAAGGTCGCGGGCGGCTACCGCATCCAGGGCAGCAAGCTCTACATCACCAATGCGCCGATCGCGGATTTCATCACGCTCGCGGCGCGCACACGGCCCGAGGCCACGCCGGATGCCATCAGCCTCTTTCTGGTGGAGCTGCCCAACCCGGCGGTGCAGATCAGCCGACTCGACAAGGAAGGCATCCGCGCGTCCGAAACCGGGCTGATCCATATCGAAGACCTGTTCGTGTCCGATGCCTGTCTGCTGGGCGGCCGCGAGGGCACCTATCCGATCATCCTGGAATGTCTGTCGGAGAACCGCGTCGGCGTCGCGGCCAACTGCCTGGGCATGGCGCGCGGCGCCATGGAAGTCGCGCTGACCTATGCCCGCGAGCGGGTGGTGGGCGACCGCACCATCGGCAAGTACCAGGCCATCGCCCACAAGCTCGCCGACATGGCGGCGGACATCGAGGCCGCGCACTGGCTGGTCTATTACGGCGCCTGGCGGGTGGATCAGGGCACGCTCGACGCGGCCACCGCCGCCAAGGTGAAGCTGGTCGCCAGCGAAACCGCGCTGCGCGTCAGCGAGCAGGCGATCCGCATCCTGGGTGGCGCCGGCATCATGCGCGAGTACCCGGTGGGACGCTTCCACCGCGATGCCCTGGTCTATGTGATCGGCGAGGGTACCAGCGAAATCCAGCGCAACATCATTGCCCGGGATCTGAAGCTCTGAACGCGCCGCGTGATTCGGGCCGGAGCGGCAAACGTAGATCAGACCGGAGAGACACCATGGCAGTTCGTGTTGTGCGGCTGGGAAGCCCTCGGGCGCCGGGCGAGGGCACGCGCATCGGCACCGTGCGCAGACCCCCGCGCGGCGTACCCAGGGCGGAATTTGCCGCGGGAAACTGGTACGACGTCTGGTATCCCCTGCTGGCGCCGAGTCCCGAGACGGTCAAGTTGGGGCAGCAAGCCGAAACGCCGCAGCAGTGGCAGGCATTCCGGAAAAAGTACCGCGCCGAAATGGCGGCTCCGGATGCGGCGCGCACCGTCGAACTGCTGGCCGCGCTGTCCCGGCATGCCGATTTCTCGGTCGGTTGCTACTGCGAAGACGAGGCGCGCTGCCACAGGTCGGTGCTGCGCGAGCTACTCTCAGAGCGGGGCGCCAAGGTGGTGTCGTAGCCGATCGACAACCCCCGTCGGCGGGCGAGGAGCTCAGCTGCATCGGATCTGCTCGGCGAGGTCGATGAAGCTGTCCGCCACAAACGCTCAAGCGCCCTCGGGATGGACTTCCGTCGCTGACCGGTGATTGGCGCCCGGCTGGGGGTTGTGCGGTTTGATGGGCGGCCACCATGCACACCACCTCCGGCGGCAGGCCGACACAGCGCGCCAGGTGCGGAATACTGCTCGGTGACCCCGGGTGCCGGGCACACCCGGCGTTCCCGCGCTTTCGCAGCTCAGGGCAGGTCGGTAGCGCCCATCAAAAAGCGGTCGCATTCCCGCGCCGCGCCGCGCCCTTCATTGAAGGCCCACACCACCAGGCTCTGGCCGCGGCGGCAGTCGCCGGCGGCGAACACCTTGGGAATGCTGGTCTGGAAGCTGCCGTGCTCGGCCTTGACGTTGGAGCGCGGGTCGCGCTCGACGCCGAGGGCTTCGAGCAACGGCTGTTCCGGGCCCAGAAAACCCATGGCGAGCAGCACCAGTTGCGCCGGCACGACGCGCTCGGTGCCGGGCACCGGCTTGGGAATCATCTGGCCTTGTTCGGTTCTGGTCCACTCGACATCCACCAGATGCACGGCCTTGAGCTGGCCGTCCGCATCGCCTTCGAGTTTGGTGGCGGTGGTCAGGTACACGCGCGGATCGTTGCCGAAGCGGGCGGCGGCTTCTTCCTGGCCGTAATCGACCCGGTAGATCTTGGGCCACTCCGGCCAGGGGTTGTCGGCGGCGCGGGTGTCGGGCGCGCGCGGCATGATTTCGACCTGGACCAGGCTGTTGCAGCCGTGGCGCAGCGAGGTGCCGACGCAGTCGGTGCCGGTGTCGCCGCCGCCGATCACGACCACATCCTTGCCGGCCGCCGAGATGAAATTCGGCCCCGGGTCTTTGTCGAGCAGCGCCTGGGTGTTGGCGCGCAGGAAATCCATCGCGAAGTGAACGCCCTTGAGGTTGCGGCCTTCGAGGGGCAGGTCGCGCGGCACGGTGGCGCCGGCGCACACCACGACGGCGTCGAAATCGTTCAGCAGTTGCTGTGCGGAAATGTCCTTGCCGACTTCGGTGTTGCATCGGAAGACGATGCCTTCCTGTTCCAGCACACGCAGCCGGCGCAGCACGACTTCTTCCTTGTCGAGCTTCATGTTGGGGATGCCGTACATCAGCAGGCCGCCGGCGCGGTCGGCGCGCTCGAACACGGTGACGCTGTGGCCGACCTTGTTGAGCTGCGCGGCAGCGCTCAGTCCGGACGGGCCGGAGCCGATCACGGCGACTTTCTTGCCGGTGCGGCTGGTGGGCGGCTCCGGCACCACCCAGCCGTGCTCCCAGGCGTGGTCGATGATTTCGCACTCGATGTTCTTGATGGTCACCGGCGGGTTATTGATGCCCAGTACACAGGAGCCTTCGCAGGGCGCCGGGCAGACGCGGCCGGTGAACTCTGGGAAATTGTTGGTCTTGTGCAACCGCGTCAGGGCGTCTTTCCACAGACCGCGGTAGACCAGATCGTTCCACTCGGGAATCAGGTTGTTGATCGGGCAGCCGCTGGCCATGCCGGACAGCAGGGTGCCGGTGTGGCAGAAGGGCACCCCGCAATCCATGCAGCGGGCGCCCTGTTCGCGCAGCCTGGCTTCCGGCAGGTGGTCGTGGAATTCCCGCCAGTCCTTGACGCGCTCGGTCGGACTGCGGTCAGCCGGCAGTACGCGTACATAATCGATGAAACCGGTCGGCTTTCCCATGGAGTTCCCAGACGCTGAAGAGTTGGTGGCTAGGGCGGCGCTGCGCGGCGGACTCAGCCGCCGCCAACGCGCGCCAGATCGCGGGCGTTTTCCTCGAACGCGGCGTTGATGGCCGCCTCCCCGCTGAGGCCCTGCTGGCGGGCTTTCTCAAGGGACAGCAGCACGCGCTTGTAGTCCTTCGGCATCACCTTCACGAACTGGCCGACGTGCGTTTTCCAGTTCGCCAGGATGGCGCGCGCGCGCTGGCTGCCGGTGAGTTCGGCGTGGCGCTCGACCAGCGCGCGGACCCGGGCGGCTTCCGCTGCGTCGTCAAAGGCGTCCAGATCGACCATCTGCGGGTTGCAGCGGGTCGCGAAGTCGCCGGCTTCGTCGAGGACGTAGGCCACGCCGCCGCTCATCCCCGCCGCGAAATTGCGTCCGGTGGGGCCGAGAATGACCACGGTGCCGCCGGTCATGTATTCGCAGCCGTGGTCGCCCACTGCCTCGACGACCGCCTGCACGCCGGAGTTGCGCACCCCGAAGCGCTCGCCGGCCATGCCGCAGATGTAGACCTCGCCGGCGGTCGCGCCGTACAGGGCCACGTTGCCGGCGATGATGTTTTCCGCGGCGTTGAAGGGCGAGCCGGCCGGCGGATAGACGATGATCTTGCCGCCGCTGAGGCCCTTGCCCAGGTAGTCGTTGACGTCACCTTCGATACGCCAGGTCAGCCCACTCGGCATGAAGGCGCCGAAGCTCTGGCCGGCGCTGCCCTGGAACTGGATCTGGATGGTGTCTTCGGGCAGCCCCGCGGGACCGTAGCGGCGCGTGACCTCGCTGCCGAGGATGGTGCCCACCACACGGTTGACGTTGCGGATCGGCAGCGTCGCGCACACCGGCTCGCCCCGCTCCAGGGCCGGCTTGCAGAGGTCGAGCAGCACGGTGTTGTCGAGCGCCTTGTCGAGGCCGTGATCCTGCGTCATCTGGCAGTAGCGGCCGATCTCGGGTCCGGCATCGGGCTGATACAGGATCCTGCTGAAGTCGAGACCCTTGGCTTTCCAGTGCTCGACCGCGGTGCGCGCCTCCAGACGTTCGGTGCGACCGACCATCTCGGGAATGGAGCGAAAGCCCAGTTCCGCCATGATTTCGCGGACTTCCGCCGCGATGAAGCGCATGAAGTTGACCACATGGGCGGGATCGCCGGTGAAGCGGGCGCGCAGTTGTGGATCCTGGGTGGCGACGCCGACCGGGCAGGTATTGAGGTGGCACACGCGCATCATGATGCAGCCGAGCGACACCAGGGGCGCGGTGGCGAAGCCGAATTCCTCGGCGCCGAGCAGCGCGGCGATGACCACGTCGCGGCCGGTCTTGAGCTGGCCGTCCGCCTCGACCGCGATGCGCGAGCGGAGGTTGTTCAGCACCAGCGTCTGGTGCGTCTCGGCCAGGCCCAGTTCCCAGGGAATGCCGGCGTGCTTGATCGAAGTCTGGGGCGAGGCGCCGGTGCCGCCGTCGTAGCCGGAGATCAGCACCACGTCGGCATGGGCCTTGGCGACGCCCGCCGCGATGGTGCCGACGCCCACTTCCGACACCAGCTTGACGCTGATGCGGGCATGGTGGTTGGCGTTCTTGAGATCGTGGATCAGCTCCGCCAGATCCTCGATCGAGTAGATGTCGTGGTGCGGCGGCGGCGAGATCAGTCCCACGCCGGGCGTCGAATGGCGGGTCTTGGCGATCCAGGGATACACCTTGGCGCCCGGCAACTGGCCGCCCTCGCCGGGTTTGGCGCCCTGGGCCATCTTGATCTGCAGCTCGCGGGCATTGACCAGGTAATGACTGGTGACGCCGAAGCGGCCGCTGGCGACCTGCTTGATCGCCGAGTTCTTGGAATCGCCGTTGGCTTCCAGCACATAGCGCTCGGGGTCTTCCCCGCCTTCGCCGGTGTTGCTCTTGCCGCCGATGCGGTTCATGGCGATGGCCAGGGCTTCGTGGGCTTCCTTGCTGATGGAGCCGTAGCTCATGGCGCCGGATTTGAAGCGCGTCAGGATGCTTTCGACCGATTCGACCTCGTCGATGGGAATGGCCGTGGCGGCCTTGAAGTCGAGCAGACCGCGCAGCGTGTAATGCTGCTTGAGCTGGTTGTTGACCAGCGCCGAGTATTCCTTGAACACGGCGTAGTTGCCGTCGCGCACGGCGCGCTGGAGCTTGTGTACGGTCTGCGGGCTGAACAGGTGCAGCTCGCCGTCGGCGCGCCACTGGTACTGACCGCCCACGGTCAGCGTGTGGCCGTCCACCGGACGGTCGGGGAAGCCGTGGCGGTGGCGCAGCTCGGTTTCCCGCGCCAGGGTCGCCATGTCCGCGCCGCCGATGCGGCTCGGGGTCCAGGTGAAGTATTTTTCGACCAGACGTGGATCGAGCCCCACGGCTTCGAAAATCTGCGCGCCGCGATAGCTCTGGATGGTGCTGATGCCCATCTTGGAGATGACCTTGACCACACCCTTGATCGCCGCCCTGGCGAAGTTTTTACAGGCGGTCTTGTGATCGATGTCGACCAGCATCCCTTCGCGAATCATGTCGTCGAGGGTTTCAAACGCGAGGTAGGGGTTGACCGCGCCCACGCCGTAGCCGATCAGCAGCGCGAAGTGGTGTACCTCGCGTGGCTCGCCGGATTCCAGCACCAGCCCGATGCGGGTGCGGGTGCCTTGGCGGATCAGGTGGTGGTGCAGCCCGCTGACCGCGAGCAGGGCCGGGATGGCGGCCTGATCATGGTCGATACCGCGGTCGGACAGGATCAGGATGTTGATGCCGTCGTCGATCGCCCGATCGGCGGCGGCGAACAGCGCATCCAGCGCCCGCTCCAGTCCCGCGGCGCCAGCGGCGACCGGATACAGGATCGGCAGGGTGATGGATTTGTAGCCGGGCTGGTCGAGATGGCGCAGTTTGGCCATCTCCTCGTTGGTCAGGATCGGCGATTTCAACTCGATCAGGTGGCAGCTTTCCGGCTGCGCCTGGAGCAGGTTCTTTTCCGATCCGATCGTGGTCTCCGTCGAGGTGACGATCTCCTCGCGGATACAGTCGATGGGCGGGTTGGTGACCTGGGCGAACAGTTGCTTGAAATAATTGAACAGCGACTGCGGCTTGTCCGAGAGTATCGCCAACGGGGTGTCGGTGCCCATGGAACCGGTGGCTTCGACGCCGTCGCGCGCCATCGGCACCATCAGCAGGCGCAGATCCTCGAAGCTGTAGCCGAACGCCTGCTGGCGCTGCAGGACGGTTGCGTGGTCCGGTTCGGGAAGGTGCGGCGGCTCGGGCAGCTCCGCCGTGCGGATCAGGTGCTGGTCGAGCCACTGCCGATACGGCTGTTCGCCGGCGATGCGGTTCTTGATTTCCTCGTCCGCGACGATGCGGCCTTCCTCGGTGTCGATGATGAACATGCGACCCGGCTGCAGGCGGCCTTTCTGGATTACTTTTTCCGGCGGGATATCGAGCACGCCGGCTTCGCTGGCCATGACGACGAGATCGTCCGAGGTCACGTAGTAGCGCGACGGTCGCAGGCCGTTGCGGTCCAGTGACGCGCCGATGCGGGTGCCGTCGGTGAACACCATCGAGGCCGGGCCGTCCCAGGGTTCCATCAGGCAGGAGTGGAACTCATAGAAGGCCTTTTTGGCATCGCTCATGGATTCGTGAGCGGTCCAGGGCTCGGGGACCATCATCATCATGGCGTGGGGCAGCGAGCGCCCGGACAACACCAGCAGTTCCAGGCAGTTGTCGAACATCGCCGAGTCGGAACCGTCGGTATTGATGATGGGGAAAATCTTTTTGACATCGTCGCCGAACAGGTCGCTGGCCATCATCGACTGGCGCGCGCGCATCCAGTTCATGTTGCCGCGCAGCGTATTGATCTCGCCGTTGTGGGCCAGATACCGATACGGATGGGAACGATCCCAGCTCGGAAAAGTGTTGGTGGAGAACCGCGAGTGCACCAGCGCCAGCGCGGTTTCCATCGCCGGATGGGCGAGATCCAGAAAATACTGATCGACCTGCGCCGGCATCAGCATGCCTTTGTAGATGCAGGTCTTGCAGGACAGCGAGCTCACATAGAAGAAATGCCCGCTGGCGAACTTGCCCGAGTAGCGAATGGCGTTCTCGGCGCGCTTGCGGATCACGTAGAGTTTGCGTTCGAACGCCATGTCGTCGGCGAGCCGCGGATTGCGGCCCACAAACAGCTGGCGCATGAACGGCTCGCTGGCGCGCGCGGTTTCGCCCAGCGATGCGTTGTCGGTGGGCAGGTCGCGCCAGCCGAGCACGGTCTGGCCTTCCTCTGCCACGAGTTGCTCCACGAGCTGCTCGCAGGCGCGGCGCTCGGCGGCGTCCTGCGGCAGATAGAACATGCCGACGCCGTACTCGCCCGCGTCGGGCAGCGCAATGCCGGCGTCCGGGGTGACGAGCTGCAGGAATTTGTGCGGGACTTGCAGCAGGATGCCGGCGCCATCGCCGGTGTTGGCCTCGGCGCCGGTGGCGCCGCGATGATCGAGATTGACGAGAATCTCCAGCCCGCTCTTGACGATGGCGTGGGATTTCCGGCCCTTGATATTGGCCAGAAAGCCTACGCCGCAGGCGTCATGCTCGAATGCGGGGTCGTAAAGACCTTGTCCGCCCGGGGGTCGCGTGAGAACATGCGAGCCATTCCGCACCACTTTCTCGATTTTCTTCATCAATTCGCTCGAATTCGCACGCTGATGGGGCCGACTTGGGGACCCGCCCCAAACCCGGGGGGGGGATTTTTCCTAATCCCGCCGGCAACTGCAAGCACTGGCAGCGAAAATTTCCCGCGCGAGCGGATTCCGCATACCCCGCGCGGGGGTTCAAAACCTGTTCATTGCGCGCGCTTCAGTGCGCTGCGCTCCAGTCCACCCAGCCGAACCGGGCGGTCGCCAGCACCAGTATTCCAAAGCCGATCCGATACCAGGCAAACAGGGTGAAGTCGTGGCTGGCGATGTAGCGCAGCAGCCAGCGCACGCACAGAAACGCCGACACGAACGCGGCGGCGAAGCCCGCCGCCCACATGCCCCAGTCGTTGAAGGAAAGCAATTCCCGTTCCTTGTAGAGCTGGTAGAGCGTCGCCAGTATCAGCGTGGGAATGGCGAGAAAGAACGAAAATTCGGTGGCCGCGCGCCGCGAGAGCCCGAACAACAAGCCGCCGATGATGGTGGCGCCGGAGCGGGAAGTGCCCGGAATCAGTGCGAACGCCTGGGCGACGCCGAGCTTGAGCGCATCCAGCGGACCGAGTTCGTCGACCGTTTCCACCCGGATGCGATGCTCGCGCCGCTCGGCCCACAGAATCACGATCCCGCCGACGATAAACGCCACCGCCACCGTGGTGGCGTTGAACAACTGCGCCTTGATGGCGCTGCCGAACAACAGGCCGAGCACCGCCAGCGGCAGGAACGCAATCACCAGATTGAGGGTGAAACGCTGCGCCGCCCGCTCCCGGGGCAAGCCGCACGCCACGGCGGCGATGCGGGCGCGATACTCCCAGCACACCGCGAGAATGGCGCCGGACTGGATCACGATCTCGAACAGCTTGCCGCGGTCGTCATTGAAGTGCAGCAGTTCGCTGGCCAGGGTGAGGTGACCCGTGGACGAGACGGGCCGGAATTCGGTGAAGCCTTCCACCCGGCCCAGGATGATGGCTTGGAGTATCAGGAGGGTATCCAAGGCGACTCCGGGCGGCGGGAACGACGGCGATTATACGAGTGGGCGCAACGCCGCCCGCGTCAGGAGAGCCGCGCGGGGCGGGTCAGCGCAGCGCCAGCCGGGGGCTGCCCTGACAGCTCAGCAAGGCCGACTTGGTCAGCCATTTTTGATCGGGGTAATAGGCAAACAGGTACTGGTCGCCCTTGATGCTGTCGATCAGCGGGCGGGTCACTTCCTTGCGCACGGCGGGACAGCCCTGACTGCGTCCCAAGCGGCCGGTGCGCTCGATGAACGATTCGCTGACGTAGTCGGCGCCGTGGATCACGATGGCGCGCTGGTAGGCCAGGTCGTTGATGCCGGGTTCCAGACCTTCCAGGCGCAGCGAGTAGCCGTTGTGGCCCTGGTAGCTGTCGAGGGTACGGAACAGTCCCAGGCTGGACTGATGGCTTTCCGGTTGGTTGGAAAAAGCGCGGGCCCGGGCATCGCCGGAGCCGCGGCCGTGGGAGACCAGCTCTTCGAACAGCAGGCGCGGCCGGGCCAGATCGAACACCCACAGGCGCCGCTCGGTGGAGGGCAGCGAGTAGTCGATCACCGCCAGGCGGCGGGCATTCGCGCTCGCGCAGGCCAGCGCATGGGCGGCCAGGCGCAGGACGGCTGGGTCCGCATTCGGGGCCAGCCGCGTCAGGGTGCGGTCGAGGGGTTGCCCGCGCAGCGAGCCGGTCATGGCCTGCGCCGGGAGAACGGCAAGCAGCAAACTGGCGGTCAGTGCCGCGAGTGAAAATGCCGCGCGCGCCGCGCGCGAAGAAAATGACCGGGGCAGTTGGTGGAGTATCATCGGCGACCTGTGGTTGTCATCGTGCAATGCCGGTGTCCGGGGAGCCAGCCCAGCAGCTTTTCAGCAAGCTGTGGACTGGCCTTTTTTTGTGCCGGCCCTGGCAATCGTGACACCCGGTGGCGGAGCGGCCCCAGGCTGCACGCCATTATGAACATCCCGGCCGGGATGACCAAACGTTGATTTTCAGCCTGGATTCTCCACCGAGCGAGCACCACGATGTCTGTTCATGCCCGGGCGAGCGTCCTGATCGCCCTGTCACTGTGGTTGCCCTGGGCAGCGCATGCCGCCGGGAGCGGGCCGGTCGCAGCCGATGGTGACGCCGCCATCGCGGCCCTGATCGCCCGGGCGGTGAGCGCTCGCGACGCCGACGTGCAGGCTTTCTATGCCGCGCGCGGCATGCGTCCGGCCTGGGGTGACGACCGGACGGTGGATGCGTTGGTGGCGGCCATCGCGACCCTCGACGGCGATGGCCTGGTGCCGGGGGACTATCGTCCGCGGACGCTGCTCGGCGCCTACCGCAACGCCCATGCGGCAACGCCCCGCGCGGAGGCGCTGGCGCAGTTCGATGTTCAGCTCAGCCGGTTATTGATTACGGTGCTGCACCACCTGGCGTTCGGCAAGGTCGATCCGGCGGCCATCGATCCGGACTGGGAGCTGCCGCGCGCCGCGCCGCCACTGGATTTCGCAGCCGTGTCGCAGGCGGTCGATGGGCGGCAATTCGAGACGGCCTTCGCGGTCGCGCGGCCAACACATGCGCTCTACGCCGGCTTGCGCGCGGGCCTCGCCCGCTATCGCGATCTTGAACGGCGCGGCGGCTGGCCGGCGTTGTCCCGGCAGGGTGCCACGCTGCATCCCGGCGATCGGCATGCCGACGTGCCGCTGCTGCGCGCGCGCGTGGCGCTGGTGGAGGACCTCGCCGAGCCATCCCCGGATACCTGCGCTGACCCGGCTGCCGCGACACCGATGCCCGCTCCGGACTGTTATGACGAGGGGCTTGCCGCCGCGGTGCGCCGCTTCCAGCGCCACCACCTGCTGAAGGCGGATGGCGTCGTCGGCGCCAACACCCGCGCGGCGCTGAATGTGCCGGTGGCGGCGCGCATCAACCAGATCCGGATCAATCTGGAGCGCGCCCGCTGGCTGCTCCCCGGCCTGCCCGAGTCCTTCGTGCTGGTGGATGTCCCCGGCTACCAGCTCAGCTATTTCCGCCCCGGCGGCGACATCTGGCGCGCGCGCATCGTGGTGGGGCGCCCGACGCGGCCGACGCCGACGCTGCGCTCGGCGATCACCCACCTCACCTTCAATCCCACCTGGACGGTCCCGCCCACCATATTGCGCGAGGATGTGCTACCCAAGGTGCGCAAGGATGCGGGTTATCTGGCGCAGGAAAATATCGCGGTGCTCGACGCATCCGGAGCCCGCCTCGACCCGCGCGGGATCGATTGGTCGCGGCCCGGCAACCTGATCCTGCGGCAGGATGCCGGACCTCACAATGCGCTGGGCCGGGTGGCGATCCGCTTCCCCAACACCCATACGGTCTATCTGCACGACACCCCGGCGCAGGAACTGTTCGAGCGCGATCAGCGTGCCCTCAGCTCCGGCTGCGTCCGGGTCGAACACGCACTGGAATTCGTCCGCCTGTTGCTCGATGACGAGACCCGATGGAATGCCGACGCCATCGCGGCCGTGGTCGCCGAGGGCAGCACCCGCGAAGTCGATCTGGCCCGGCGGGTGCCGCTGATCCTGTACTACTGGACCGTGCAGACCGACGCCGATGGCGCGCTGTCCTTCCGCCCCGACCTCTATCGGCGTGACACGGCGTTGTTGGCGGCGCTGGATCGGTCTTGATTGGCGGATCGGCCGCGCTGGGCGCGCCTGACGCGAAAAACAGCGTTACCCCGCAACCTGGTTTGAAATCTCGCGCCAGTCGAGTCCGACCGGAAAATTCAGGGGGTGGTGTCCAGACTCAGCTCAGGTGCCGAACATTTGGCAGCCCGCCGGAAAAGCGCGGGGGCCACTGCGACGAGTTTGCCGCGTCGGTACGTTGATGACGTCGCCCCGCCTGAAGCTCGGCATAAGCCTTCGCGGCTGCCTCGGTGCGCCATTCGTGAAAGATGCGAAATGAATCGTCGGTCCTGCCGCTCGTCCTGGCCTTGGTGAGGATCACCCGGTTATCGACGATCTCGTACACCAACTCGTCGCCCGGTTTCAGGTGCAGGGCAGCGCGCACACGGGTTGGGGGATGGTCGTCCGCGCTTTGCTGGTCAGTTTGCTGCTGACAATGTGGGCGACGCTGGCCCGTAGCGGATCAGCGCTCGGGCACGACGGCTTGGCGTAATAGCGGGTAGCATATAGCGGCGCAAATCATCCCAACACAGCTACCGGTCCGCGACCACTGGGCCGAGCGGTGCTTTATTTGAAGGCTGTCCTACCTCATTTTTGGCGCTCAATCACGCAGCAATGCTTTGAATCCCGCCTGCTCGAAGTGATGGTCATGTGCCAGTGCCTCGGAAATTCCTCGCACCTTCATAATTTCGAATGACGCGCAATCGGTGAGACTCCATTCCTTGTCAGTCATTTTTTTGTACAAATCGAAAGCCTCCCGGAACTGGATGGATGTTTGCGGCACTACTTCGACATTGGGGTTGGTGCGGATGGCATCCACTCCGCATATTGCGAAAGCCCTTTCGGGCAAGCCGGAAAGGGCCGCGAGCAGTTCGTCCAGCATCATCTCTGTTGTCAGGATTCGCGGTTTGCCGAGACTGTTTGAAATGGTTCGCGCCTTCTCGTGCAACTTGTCCTGGGGATCCAATACCGCGACCCAATCGCCGGTATCCGCAAAAACAACCTTCATTTTGGCGCCGAACCGCGTGGATAGACGATCTCGTCGATGCGCATCGAGTACTGCCGATTCCTGCGCAGGGCTGAAGTACCCGCTGACCAGGGTTTCCGTATCATCAAGCTGTAGTGAAAATTTCCCTGGTCCCACGTTAGCCATGCGAACTTCGCCAACAACGTCCACCACATCCTCATAGGTCGGGCCAACCCAGTCGGCCAAGCGCCTGCGGGCTTTGGCGGTATAGGCCGCCTCGGTGGAACCATGGCGCGAACGGGTAAATAAAATCTCGTCAGCTTGGAGTGATTTTCCGAAACTCCCAAACAGGGGGATCACATTTGAGGGCAGCGCGCCGGGCAACAATTTATCGTTGTCCGCAGCAATGATGGCTGCGTCGATGGCTGTCGAACAGGTCTTCCTGCATCCTGGTTTCGGTGCGCGGCTCGTCGATGTGCTCCAGCGTCTGGAACGGCAGCACGGTGGTGCAGACGTCGCGGGTCTTGCCATTCCACACCAGCTCGACCTCGCGTTTGTCCTCGAACAGGATGAAGCGGTAGCGCTCCGGCAGCGGCCGGCCCTGCTGGAGCAGCGCGATCAGGTCGCGCTGCTCGGCATCGGTGAGTTCGTAGGCGGGTTTGGGTGGTTTGCTCATATCACGCCACGCCGGTTGGGAGCTGGTCCAGGGTCAGCACCGGAATGCGCGCCGCGAGCATGCTCAAACGCTGATCGCCCGTAACGAAGAAATCACAGTCTGCCCGCAGGGCCGAGGCCATGTGCAGGGCATCCGGCAGTTTTAGCGCCGGATAGTCCGCGCGCAGCTCGGCGGCGCCGTCCATGATCGGTCGGTCCAGCGCGAAGATGGCGATGGGCGCGTCACCCGAGAGCAGGCCTCGGTAGCGATCCGCCAGTTCGGCCTGGCGCAGGCGCAGGGGGCGCACCAGCACTTCGGCGCGCGCGATCAGGCTGGTGCCGGCACTGCTCCCACCGCCATAGATCCAGCGCAACAACTGCCCGATGGACTGACGCAGCGGGCCGGGCTGCGCCTCGAACGCATAGATAAAAACGTTGCTGTCGAGGTACAGCCGTGCCCCTTTCAACTCGTCCAGCGCGTTCATGCCGATGCGTCGTCGCGGTCGGCCCGCAGTTCGTCCATGTAGCGGTTCAGCTCGTCGAGTGAGCCGAAATGCGCGAAACGGTTGTCGGCAATGGCGGCATCGATGTCTTCGACCGACTGCATGCGGCCTGTCTGGCGTTTGAGTGCCGACGGCGATCTGCGTGGTGCGGGAGACTCAGGGACAGGTCCGCCCGCAGCGGTGACGGCGTCGAGGCCCGTTTCAATCAATTCCGCGACCACGTCCTTGAGCTTGCGGTCGGTCTGGGCAGCGCGCACCTTCACTCTGCGCAGCAAAGGGTCAGGAAGTTCAAGCGTGGTTTTCATGGCTGGTTTTCCATAAAGCTGGGTTTATGGGTATTCTAGGTCAATTCTGATAGGCGCGGAACGCCGCGATCAGCCCGCCGAAATCCCTGGGCCGGTGCGCTGTGAAGCCTTCCTGATCCACATAGACGAAGCCATAGCGCGTGCCGTTCTCTTCCTTGCTGGCCGCGGTCGCATCCGCGCACCACAGTCCGAGCCGCGCCATTTTCTGCGGCAGATCGAGTTCCTCGCGGCCCTTGGTCTCGACCAGCCAGACCGCGCCATCGAGGGTGCGCACGATGAAGTCGGGCGTGTAGGTGGACAGCTCACCGTCGGCTTTCACATAGTCGAGCTTGAAGCCGACCGCGAGGTAGTTCTTGCCGAAGGCCTGCACATCGGGCGCGCTGTCGAGAAAGGCCGCGAAATCCAGTTCGAGGCGGTCGGCGTGGGCTTCGCCGACGATGCGGTTGAACACGGATTTTTTGGCCAGGATGACCGGATCGTCCAGATCGTCCAGATCGACGGGATGATCGAACAAATGCGCGCGCAAAAAATCGCGCACCTTGGGATAGAGCAGATCGTAGCCACCGACCAGACGCAGGTCGTTCAAAAGCTGGCGGGCGAAGAAGGCGACCACGGAGCGCCAGTCCGCCGGTCCCGTGCCGTCGAGCTGGATGACGTGATCGACCAGCGGATAGTCGCTCACGGTCTGGGCGAAAATGGCGCCGCTGTTGTGGCGCGGCGTGGCGGTGACATCGATCTGGAGCGCCAGCCGCAAATCCTTTTGCAGCAGGCGGTGGTGGATGTCCTGGATCGACTTGAACCAGGCCATGCGCGGGTCGTGGATGTGGTGGGCCTCGTCGTTGAACACGGCCAGCTCGTCGATCTCGCGCACGATCTCGCCCAGATCGGTGCGGCTGTCGTTGGTCTTGCCCACCGGTTTGGCGCCGAACGGCGCGAGGAAGTAATCGCGCAGATCGTCATCGTCCAGCGAAGGTTCCGGCACCTCGCCCAGATAGACGCGGTGAATGTTGGTGAGGAACAGGTTGCCGGTCGGGCGCACGATGCGCACGTCGTCCTGAATGTGCAGCGCGAGCTGGAAATCGTCGCGCCAGTTGCGCCCGGCGTGGCCGTTGTCGGGCAGTACCGGATCGTTGAAGAAGATGCGCAGGCCGTCGAAATCGGCGCGCAGGCGGTCGAGCACGATGATGTTGGGCGCGATCAGCAGGAAGTTGCGCGCGAGCGGCGAATCCGCCTCGTAGAGCTTGTGGAAGTAGCTCCAGGCGATCAGCAGCGCCAGCACCTTGGTCTTGCCGGCGCCGGTGGCCATCTTGACCACGTAGCGCGGCCAGTCCTCGTCGAACATGTTGCTGGATACCGCGCCGGAGGCATCGAAGCGCAGCAGGTCGAACTTGTCGCGGGCGCCGCGCGCATCGAACAGCCAGATGACGGTTTCCACCGCTTCGCGCTGGGCGAAGTAGTAGCGAAACGGTGATTGCGCGCCGTCCACCTGTTCCACCAGATGCTCGGTCGCGAACCACCAGTCGAGCAGTGCGCGGGACGTGGCGGATGCACCCGCATAACCACCTGCGCGCCAGGCCGCGATCGCCTCGCGAATCCGCGCCACCAGCGGCGGCAGCAGCTTTTCGTAGGCGGTGGCGCGCAGCTCTTCCGCGGCCGGGAACCAGCGCGATGCGGGCGGCAGGATGGCCTAGGGCGAGCGCGGAAAGTCCGGGTGCAGGGCCATGGTCAAGGGGTCCGTCTTTGACGGCTCGGGCGTGGGAATCGAGCCGCGGGGAGATTATCACGGTCCGGCGCGGCGACCCACCCGGCGCTGTCGGGTCATAATGCCCTGCCAACCTTCAACAATGCCGGGAGTCGCCATGCAGTTGCAGTTTCTGGGAGCCACCCGCGAAGTGACGGGTTCGTGCTTTCTCATCGAGGTCGGCGGCCGGCGCCTGCTGGTGGATTGCGGCATGTATCAGGGCGGCCGCAAGGGTGAGGCGCGCAATGCCGAGCCGTTTCCGTTCGCGCCCGGGGAGATCGACGCCGTGGTGCTGACCCACGCCCATATCGACCATGGCGGGCGGTTGCCGCAACTGGTGCAGCGAGGGTTTCGCGGACCCATTTATACCCACAGCGCGGGCAAGGAGCTGGCGCGGATTCTGCTCAAGGACGCGGCTTTTCTGGCCATCAAGGATGCCGAGCTGCAAAACCGCAAGCGCGCCCGCCGGCATCTGCCGCCCGTGGAACCCTTGTATGTGCTCGCCGATGTCGAACAAACCCTGAAGCAGATGCACGGTCTGCCCTACGCGCAGGAGCGGGAGATTCTGCCGGGTGTGCGCCTGCGGCTTCAGGATGCCGGGCACATCCTGGGGGCGAGCATTCTCGAACTGTGGCTCCGCGAAGGGGAGCTCGAACGCAAGCTGGTGTTCAGCGGTGATCTCGGCCACCGGGGTTCGCTGATTTCTCCCGACCCGACTGCGGTGCCGGATGCCGATCTGGGGGGGATGGAAGCGACTTACGGGGATCGCGATCACCGCTCCTGGGAGTCGACCTGGGCGGAACTGGAGGAGATTTTCACCATCGGCAGCCAACTGCGCGGCAACATCCTGATTCCCGCGTTTGCGGTGGGTCGCACCCAGCAGCTCCTCTATGTACTGGCGCAGAAATATCAGGCCTGGCATCTGGAGCGCTGGCTGCTGGCGCTCGACAGCCCGATGGCGATTGCCACCACGAAGCTCTATGCGCGTTACGCCGCGCTGCTGATGCCGGAAGGCGAGGCCCTGACCGAGGCCGACTTCAGCCCGCCGGGGCTGTTGCTGAGCCAGACGCCCCAGCAATCGATGCGGCTGAACCGTATCGACAGCGGTGCGCTGATCATCGCCGGCAGCGGCATGTGCACCGGCGGGCGCATCCTGCATCACTTCAAGCACAACATCTGGCGGCGCAATTGCCAGGTGGTGATGGTGGGTTATCAGGCGGAAGGCAGCCTCGGCCATGCGCTGATCAGCGGCGCGCGGGAAATCCGCCTGTGGGGCGAGCGCATCAAGGTGGCCGCCACCATTCATACCGTGGGTGGTCTTTCGGCCCACGCCGATCAGAGCGGGCTGCATCACTGGTATGGTCAGTTCAGGGGCCGCCCGCCGGTGGCGCTGGTACATGGCGAGGAACATTCCATCAGCGCGTTTGCCGCTCGCCTGGCGGGCGAGGCCCGCGTGGTTTTCCAACCGGCGTTTGGGGACACTCTCGATCTGGCCGACCTAACAGGTTGCTGAAAAACTGCTAAAGATGCGTGCTTCGCACGAGGCTTGACGGGGCCGGGCGGTGGCCGCAGGGTGGGCGACCGGTTCCCTGGAGTGCTGTCATGAACTATCCGATCTCCTACGCGGCGGATTTTGGTCAGCGTGACCCGGCGCCCGGCGTCGATGCGCTGTTCGTCGAGCGCTGGTCTCCGCGCGCCCTGCGCAAGGTGGAAATTCCCGCCGCCGATCTGCGCACGATCTTCGATGCCGCACGCTGGTCGCCGTCCTGCTACAACGAGCAGCCCTGGCGCTTCGTGACGTCGACGCCGGCGTCTTTCGCCACCTTTCTCGATCTGCTGGTGGAGGCCAACCAGGGCTGGGCGCGCAATGCGGCGGTACTCGGCTTCGTGTTTTCCGACAAAAAGTTTGCCCGCAATGGCAGCGACAATGCGCTGGCGGTATTCGATAGCGGCGCCGCCTGGATGGCGATGACCCTGCAGGCGCGCAAGCTGGGCCTCTACACCCACGGCATGGCGGGCATCGCCTGGGATCGGGCCCATGCCGCGCTCGGGATGGACCCGGAGCAATACGCGCTGTGCGCAGGCTTTGCCATCGGCGTGCTGGATGCGCCCGAGACGCTGCCGGAACCGGCGCGCGCCATGGAGCGGCCGTCGCCGCGCCGTCCGCTAGCGGAGATTTGGCGCCAGGTGGGTTGAGCGCGCCGCGGATATGCCGGCGAGTTCGAGGCGCATCCGCAGCGCCTCGGCGCCGTCCTCGTAATAGCCGGGCAGGTGGCCGGATTCGACAAACCCGAGTTTGCGGTAGAGCTGATGCGCGGCGCTGTTGTCGGCACGCACTTCCAGCGTGAGCGCCGCGCAGCCCCGCGCGCGGGCGGCGGTGGCGATGGCGTCGACCAGTGCGGTCGCCACGCCCTTGCCACGCGCCGCCGCCGCCACCGCGATGGTGTAGAGGCGGGCGCTGGCCGCTCCGCGCCGATACAGCGCGACCGCGTAGCCCAGGGGTGCGGTCGCGTCGCCGGCGATCAGGGCGGTGGCGCGTGCGCGCGTGAACAGGTAGCGCAACTGGCGGGCATTGAAGCGGTCGGTGGCGAAAGCGCGCTGTTCCAGCGCTGCGATGCCCGGAACATCGGCCGGCGCGGCCGGCCGGATCGCCCAGGTCACGAGGCGGCGCGCTGCTGGGCGCGGGCCTCCAGGCGGCGCTCGAATTCGGCCATCACTGTGCGGTAAAGCTCTTCGCCGAGCAGGGTGTCCTCGACGCCGCGGTCGATGTTGGGGTTGTCGTTGACTTCGATCACCACCGGGCCCATGGCGGTCTCCTTGATGTCGACGCCGTAGAGGCCGTTGCCGATCAGGGCCGTGGCGCGCAGCGCGGCGCGAATCACCGGCGCCGGCACGCGGTGGACCGCGATGGTTTCGAAGGCTCCGGCGCGGGTGCCCGCGGAGTCGTGGTTGTAGATCTGCCAGTGGCCCTTGGCCATGAAGTATTTGCAGGCAAAGATGGCGCGGCCGGCGAGCACGCCCACCCGCCAGTCGAAGTCGGTTGCGATGAATTCCTGCACGATCACCACGGCGGACTGCTCAAGCAGGCGCGCGGCCGCGGCCTGATATTGCTCGTCGGTCTCCGCTTTCTCGACGCCGACCGAAAACGAACCGTCCGGGATTTTCAGTACCAGCGGCGTACCCAGTTGTTCGCGCAGTTCGGCGAACGCCGGCATTTCGTCGCCGAACAGCATGCGGGCGGCCGGCACGCGGACCTTGTTGGCGGTCAGCAGTTCGTGCAGGAATACCTTGTTGGTGCAGCGGATGATGGAGTCGGGATCGTCGATCACCGGCATGTTGGCGCGCGCGGCCCGCTGCGCGAAGCGCAGCGTGGGATGGCTGATGGAAGTGGTCTGGCGGATGAACAGCGCGTCGTATTCGAGCAGCCGCGCTTCGTCGTCGATGGTGATCAGATCGGCGTCGATGCCCAGCAGGCGGGCGTGCTTGATGAACATCTGCAGCGCGCCCTTGTTGCTGGGCGGAAAGCGTTCCTGCGGGTCGACCAGGATGGCGAGGTCGTAGCGCGCCGCGCGCTCGCGGCGCGGCTGGCGCCAGATTTTTTTGCTGAATCCTTCGAGCGTGGCGCCGAACTCGTCTTGGCCGGCGTCGTCCAGTTCGCCGAGCGCCATCAGGCGCAGACTGGCGATGGCCCATTCGGTGCCGCGCTCGAACTCGACTTCGAGCAGCGGCGCGGGGTACAGCTCGAAGATTTTCTTGGCGAGCTTTTCCAGCGCCGCGACGGGGGTGTGGCCGAAGTAGATGCGGAGCCGGAAATTGGCTTCGCTCGCGGCCACGTTGGCGGCGAGAAACTGCCGGGTGCGACGCAGCAGCTCATTGCTCAACTTGATGGTTGCGCCGGCGGATAATTCGTTCAGCGTACGCACCGAGGGCAGCACTTTCTGGCCGCGCGCTTCGGCGAGCAGGGAGCAGTAGTAACCCTGGCTGCGGTAGCTGCAATCCCCGCAAAAATTGTAGACCTGTACCCCGGGCGCGCGATATTCCGGGCGGCTCAGATAGTCCTTGCTGGGCACCACTTCTTCGGCGCTGTGATAGGGCGCCCAGATCTCGGGGCTGTCCACCACGATGTACAGATTGGACAAGGAAATGCCCTCGTTGCAGTCGGCAGTGATGAATCCCCGCGCGCCGCGCAGGGGATGGGTTGGCGCGTAGTTTCCACCATTGCCCGGACGCTGGCGAGCGGGAGTGGCTTGCCGTGCCGGTTTTGATGCCGGCGTCAGGTCGGCGCGTCGGTTGCCGAGGCGCGACACAGTTCCAGCCAGCGTTCGATGCCCGGGCTGATGAATTTGCGCCGGTGCAGCACGAAATGGAAATGCCGGCGCAGGTCGCGGTGCGGTATGTCGAGCGCCACCAGACTGCCGCGCTGGAAAGCGTCGCGCAGCGTGATGCGCGACAGGCAGCCGATGCCGAGTCCCGCTTCCACCGCGCGTTTGATGGCCTCGGTGTGTTGAAGTTCCAGCAGGATGTTGAGGCGGGGCAAGAGTCCGTGCAGGGCGCGGTCGAAGGTCTGGCGGGTGCCCGAGCCGGGCTCGCGCAGAATCCAGGTCGCCGCGAGCAGGTCGTCGTCGTTGAGGCGGTAGCGTTTGGCGAGCACATGATCGGGCGCGCAAAAGGCGATCAGTTCGTCTTCCCGCCACGGAGTGATGACCAGCTCCGGATGACTCAGCTCGCCCTCGACCAGGCCCAGGTCGAGATTGAAGCCGGCAACGCCGGCGGCGATGTGGGCTGTGTTGTCCACCGTCAGCGCCACGCGGTTGCCGGGCTGTTCGTTCATGAAGCGCGCCATCAACCCGACCGCCAGATAATTGCCGATGGTCAGGGTGGCGCCGATTTTGAGCGTGCCGGTATCGGCGCGACCGGCGAAGCCGGCTTCCAGCCCCCGTGCCTGGTCCAGCAGGGCCAGCGCCTGGGGTTGCAGCGCCCGCCCCAGATCGTTGAGTTGCAGGCGCTTGCCCGCGCGATCGAAGAGGCGAATGTCGAACTGCCGCTCCAGATCCTGGAGCGCGCCGCTGGCGGCGGACTGGGACATGGCGAGACTCTCGGCCGCGCGGCTGATGTTTTCAAAGCGGGCGGTGGCGAGAAAGACTTCGAGTTGGCGCAGGGTGTAGCGCATTATTGCCTTAACCGATTAACCATATGCGAATAATCCATTTTACCGATAGCATGCGCCAGCGTTATGGTGCCGGCAAGCAGAGTCTGGCTGCTGCTTGTCCATTCATCCGGCCCGGAGTCAGGTCATGTCGAATTTGAATCGGGAAACCGTGCTGAGCGTCCACCACTGGACCGATCGTCTGTTCAGTTTTCGCACCACCCGGGATTCAAGTTTCCGCTTCAAGAACGGCTACTTCACCATGATCGGGCTGGAAGTGGAGCAGAAACCACTGCTGCGCGCCTACAGCATGGCGAGCGCCAACTACGAGGAAGCGCTGGAGTTTTTCAGCATCAAGGTACCGGATGGCCCCCTGACCTCGCGCTTGCAGAATATCCAGGTGGGGGATGAAGTACTGGTGGGGCGCAAGCCGACCGGGACGCTGGTGCTCGATCATCTGTTGCCGGGGCGCAATCTGTATCTGCTGGCGACGGGCACCGGGCTCGCGCCCTTCCTCAGCATCATCCGGGATCTGGAAATCTACGACAATTTCGAGAAAGTGATTCTGGTCCACGGCTGCCGCCACGCGGCGGATCTGGCCTATCGCGAACTGATTACCGAAGAATTGCCGAAACACGAATTTTTCGGCGAGGTGACGCGCGACAAGCTGCTCTACTACCCCTGCGTGACCCGGGAGCCGTTCAGGAATCAGGGGCGGATCACCGAGTTGCTGGGCAGCGGCAAACTGTCCGCCGACCTGGGACTGCCGGCGCTGAGCGTGGACAACGATCGCTTCATGCTGTGCGGCAGTCCGGCCATGCTGACGGATCTGTGCGATCTGCTGGACAGCCGGGGTTTTCGCGAGTATCACGCAGGCGATCTCGGCCACTATGTGATCGAGCGCGCCTTTGTCGAGCGTTGAATGTCGAGCGTTGACTGTCGAACGTTGAGCGCTGGCATCCAACGCTGAATATTTTTATCGAGTCTTGAACGCGTTCCCGCCGGCTCACCGGCGGGAACGCGTTTCACTGCCTGTCCGAGCCAACCCTAGCGGTTGCCGTGAGACCCCTGCGCGCGGCCGCTGCTCTGGGTGCGCGCGCCGGGTTTGCGGCGCCCTTCCTGACGCGGTGCTCCCGGATTGGGACGCGCCTGGCTGGGTGGCCGCTGGCTGCGGCCATTCGAGTTGCGCCCGTTGATGATCGGCTCCGCCGCGATGCGGGGATCGGGCGTGAACTCCGGGATGACCAGGGTCGGCAGCCTGCGCTTGAGCAGACGTTCGATGCCCTGCAACAGGCCGGTCTCGTCGACGCACACCAGGGATACGGCTTCACCGCTGTTGCCCGCGCGGCCGGTGCGGCCGATGCGGTGCACATAGTCCTCCGCCACATTGGGCAGCTCGTAATTGACCACATGGGGCAACTGGTCGATGTCGATGCCGCGCGCGGCGATGTCGGTCGCCACCAGCACCCGCACCTTGCCCTGTTTGAAATCGGCGAGCGCCTTGGTGCGCGCGCTCTGGCTTTTGTTGCCGTGAATCGCGGCGGACTGGATGCCGTCGTCTTCCAGTTGTTGCGCCAGACGATTGGCGCCGTGCTTGGTGCGGGTGAACACCAGCACCTGGCTCCATTCCTCGATCTTGATCAGGTGCGACAGCAGCTCGCGTTTGCGTACCCGATCCACCGGGTAGACCATCTGCGTCACCGACTCGACCGCCGTATTGCGGCGCGCGACGTCAATCGGTACCGGCGAATTCAGCAGTTTGTCGGCCAGGGCCCGGATTTCATCCGAGAAGGTCGCGGAAAACAGCAGCGTCTGGCGCTTGGCCGGCAGCACCGCCAGCACCTTGCGGATATCGTGGATAAAGCCCATGTCGAGCATGCGATCGGCTTCGTCCAGCACCAGGATTTCCACCCGCGACAGATCGACGGTGCGCTGGTTCATGTGATCCAGCAGCCGGCCCGGCGTGGCGATGAGAATATCCACACCGCGACGCAGCTCGGAAATCTGCGGGTTGATGCCGACGCCGCCGAAGATGACCGTCGAGCGCAGCGGCAGGTGGCGGCCATAGTCTTTCACGCTGGCGCCGACCTGGGCCGCCAGTTCGCGCGTGGGGGTGAGAATCAGGGCGCGCACCGGGCGGCCAGCGCCCGCGGGCTTTTCCGCGCTCAGGCGTTGCAGCAGCGGCAGGGTAAAGCCGGCGGTCTTGCCGGTACCGGTCTGGGCGCCGGCGAGAATGTCGCGGCCTTCGAGAATGACCGGAATGGCCTGGCGCTGAACCGGGGTAGGATCGCTGTAGCCCTGTTCGGCCACGGCACGGAGCAATTCGGCCGACAGGCCGAGAGAATCAAATGACATGTAGAGTTCCGGAAACTGTGCGTCCCGGGCCTGGTGCCCGGTGTCGGTCGCGAGACAGTCTCGTAAATATGAAGTCGAGGATAACCAGAAGGGGTACCGCGAGGACAACGCCGACCGAAGTGCGTCTGAACCGCGCCCACTCTAACAGATCGGCGCCGGATCTTCACCCGCTGGTTTTGGCGGGGAGCGGTTTCCGCGCGCGGCGGGCATTTGTCCGGCGCCGGCAATGCTGGTCTAATCCTGTCAACCGCTTGCCCTGGCTTGCCCGGACGACGACCATTCACTGACAACATTCATCCGACGATAACCATCTGCTACAGGCGGGAGACCATGACCACGGCATTGCCCCAGCGCACGCACACCTATCAGTTCCATCACTTCGACAGCACCCGCTGGGACAGCATCAGGATTCGCGACGACGACATCCTCGTCTGCACCTCGATGAAAAGCGGCACCACCTGGATGCAGCGCATCGTCGCCCTGCTGATCTTTCAGGACCATCCGCCCGAGCGGTCCTTTCACGACATCTCCGCCTGGGTGGACATGCGCATCATGCCGCTGGAAAAGGTCGCCGCCGACCTGGAGGCGCAGACCCACCGGCGCTTCATGAAGACCCATACCGCCCTCGATGGCCTGACCTATCATCCGCGGATGAAATACATCGTGGTCGGCCGCGATGTCCGCGATGTCTTCATGTCGCTGTGGAATCACACCTCGAACTACACCCAGCCGTTCATCGATGCGCTCAACAACACGCCCGGGCGCGTCGGCGAGCCCTTTCCGCCGCTGTATCCCGATCTTCACGCGCTGTGGCACGACTGGATCAACAAGGGCAACTTCCCCTGGGAGAGCGACGGCTATCCGTTCTGGTCGCACCTGCATTTCATCCAGAGCTGGTGGGATTACCGGCACCTGCCGAATATCTATCTGGTCCACTTCAATGACCTGAGCCAGGATCTGGAAGGCGAGATGCGCAAGGTCGCCGCCTATCTTGATATCAGCGTACCCGAAGCCCTGTGGCCGCGCCTGGTCGAGCAGGCGAGTTTCGAGACCATGAAGGCCAACGCCGAGGAACTGCTGCCGGGCATCAACCAGATATTTGCCGGTGGCGCCAAGTCGTTCATCCACAAAGGTACCAACGGCCGCTGGCGCGACGTGCTCAGCGCCGCCGAGCTGAAGGAGTGCGACGCCGCCATTGCCCGTACGCTGACGCCGGAGTGCGCGCACTGGCTGGAGCACGGTGGCGCGCCGGATTAGGCATCGCTCACCGTCCACTACTCACAATTAAAAAGACGTACGGGGGAATTACCGATGGCAACCGAGCTCGAACTCAACCTGATCCGCCGCATCGCCATGGGCGACTGCCTGCGTCGTCGCGCCACGGATCGTGGCAGCCGCGAGGCAGTGGTCGAATTCGTCGCGGGCCGGCGCGTGGCGCTCAGCTTTCGCGAGTTCAATGATCGTGTGAATCGCCTGGTCCACGGGCTGCGCGCGCGGGGTATCCGGCAGGGCGACCGGATCGCCCTGCTGGGCGGCAACACCAGCGAGTTTCTCATCGGTCTGTGGGGATGCTTCAAGGGCGGCTTCGTCGCGGTGCCGGTCAACTTCCTGCAGAACCCGGACGATGTCGCCTACAACATCCAGCACTCCGGCGCCCGCGCGGTGTTCGCCGATGCCCGTCTCCATGCGTTGGTGGACGGCGTCACCGCGGGTCTCGGCGATCTGGTGCTGGGTACGCTCGCCGGCGCCGGCACGGCGCAGCATCCGGCGTTCACGGAGTTTCTGGCCGGCCAGCCGGCGACCGAGGTGGCCGACATCATCATCCAGGACGACGACCTCGCCCAGATCATGTACACCAGCGGCACCACGGCGCGCCCCAAGGGTGTGATGCTGTCCCACAAGAACCTGTTTCTGGCGAGCCTGAACGCGGTGCTCAGCATCGGCTCCAACAAGGACAGCACCAGCCATGCGGCCGTCCTGCCGCTGTTTCACATCACGGCGGAAATGTTCTCCCTGACGGCCACCCACATGGGCGGCAAGACGGTGTTGCAGAACGGTTTGTTGTCGATGCCGGCTGGGCGGAAGTCAAGGAAGGCAACATCTGGGGCGATGGCTCGCTGCTCACCGACCAGGCGGTGATGGACGACCAGGGCAATCTGCTGCCGCCGGGCGAGATCGGCGAGATCGTGTGGCGCAGTCCGCAGGTGATGCAGGGTTACTTCCGCAACGAGGAGGCCACTGACGAGGCGCGCGCCCACGGCTGGCATCATTCCGGCGACATCGGTTATCGCGATGCGGACAACCAGTTCTGCTTCGTCGATCGCAAAAAGGACATCGTCAAATCCGGCGGCGAAAACGTCTCCTCGGTGAAGGTGGAACGCACCGTGCTTGCCTGCGAGGGCGTCGCCAACGTCGGCGTCATCGGTCTGCCTCACGATTACTGGGGCGAAGCGGTTACCGCCGTGGTCGCGGTCAAGCCCGGCGCCCAGGTCGATGAACAGACCGTGATCGAGCACTGCAAGCAGGAGCTGGGTGGCTTCGAGGTACCGAAAAAAGTGGTGGTGCTGGACGAACTGCCCATGACCGCCACCGGCAAGGTGAAGAAGCATCTGCTGCGCCAGGAATACGCCAGACTGTACGCGGGCGATACTACCGCGCCGCCGGTTCCGAAGCGCTGATCCGCGCCATAACCGTGACCAATCCTGTCCCGCTGCTCGGCGCGGCCGATCCAGCGGTTTACCGCGTGTGCAGACCCGCGGGCGCCGCGCCTTATGTGTTCACCGCCGACCACGGTGGTCGCGCGATCCCGCGTGCGCTTGATTCGCTGGGCATGAGTGCCGCCGACCTCGACCGGCATATCGCCTGGGATATCGGCATTGCGGGGCTCGCCGAACAGCTCGCCGAGCGGCTCGATGCCTTTGCCATTGCGCAGACGTACTCGCGGCTCGTCATCGACTGCAACCGCGCGCCGGGTACGCCGCAGTCCATTGTTGCCGAAAGTGAGCGCACACCCATCCCGGGCAATGCCGGGATTTCCGCCGCGGAGGCGCAGGCCCGCGCCGATGGCATTTTCCACCCTTACCACAATCGCATCCGCGCCGAGCTGGATGCGCGCGCGGCCACGGGGCGACGGACGCTGCTGGTGGCGCTGCACAGCTTCACGCCGGTGTTTCTGGGCGTGTCCCGGCCCTGGCACTGCGGGATCCTCTATCAGCGCGATGCCCGCCTCGGGCATCTGCTGCTGGCCAGCGCCCGGCGCGAAGGCGGTCTGGTGGTCGGCGACAACGAGCCCTATGCGGTGTCCGATGTCACCGACTACGGCATCCCGGTGCACGGCGAACAGCGCGGCATCGCCCATGTCGAGCTGGAGATTCGCCAGGATCTGATTAGGGACACCACCGGGCAAGTCGCCTGGGCGGAGCGCATTGCGCGCTGGTTGGCGGAGGCGCTGCCGGTTCTCAAATGACGCTGTTAGGCGTTGCAGGGTGTTTTTTGCGTTTGGCGTGGATCAGCAGCTTTTCAACAAGCTGTCAGACTTGGTCCTCGGCGGAAAGCGCCGGGTTTGCGCCAACCTGTTTGAGGGCCTCGCCAACAGCCACCGCCAGATCGTCGGGGTCGAATTTGGCGAGGAAGTGGTTCGCTCCGACTTTTGCCACCAGGGCGTTGTTGAAGATTCCGGATAGCGAGGTGTGCAGGAGCACATAAAGCTCCGCCAGGGCAGGATTGTTCCGGATTTCGGTGGTCAGGGTATAACCGTCCATTTCCGGCATTTCGATATCGGAGATGACCATGCTGATCCGCTCGGCGAGCGGACCTTCTGCGGCCCACTTTTCGAGCAATCCAAGCGCCTCTTTGCCATTGTTGGTCTGTACGCTGCGCAACCCGATTTGCTCCAGGGTGCGCTGGATCTGGTTACGTGCGACGCTGGAGTCGTCCACGACCAGGATCGGTCGCGTGTCCAGGCCCTGGCTTTCCGCGCGGACCTTGTCGGAGATATTCAGATTTTGATCGTGCACCTCCGCCATGACCTTTTCGACATCGATAATCTGCACGAGCTGGCTGCCGATGTGCGTCACCGCCGTGAGGTAGCTGTTTAGCGCCGATCCCGCAGGCGGTGGCGACATCTCTTCCCAGGGGACGTTAACGATGCGGTCCACGCCCGAGACCAGGAAACCCTGGGTATGACGGTTGTATTCCGTGATGATGGCGTAGCAAACGGAGATATCCGCGACCGGAGCGTCCCCGACGGCATGCGCGAGATCCAGCATCGGGATGATTTTTCCGCGCAGTTGCGCAATGCCGCGCACCACCTCGTGGGAGTTTGGCACCCGGGTCAGCGGCGGACACAGGGTGACCTCGGTGACCTTGAAGACATTGATGCCAAACAGCTGATCGCCGTTGAGGCGGAACAGCAGCAATTCGACGCGATTTTGTCCGGCCAGTTGCGTGCGCTGATTAACGCTTTCCAAAAGATTCGCCATGATTTGACTCCCGGACACCTTGACCTGATTGCAGTTTAAGGCAAAGTGCCTGGCGGCAACGGCGGACGATCCCTTGACGGTTTGTTGAAAAACTCCTGCGCCAGCCGTCTGCTTCGTTGCGCGGTGCTCGCTCCCTCGCCATCTGCTGGATATGTCTCGGTCGCTGCGCGACGTTTTTCAACAGGCCGTCAAGCCGCTGCGTCTTGTGGTTGGCGCATGTCTTGCCGAGACGCGTCGGTCTGTGGAAAAGTTGACGTACTTTGCCGATGCCGCGATTTAATTGCAATCGTCCCGCGAACCCCGCGGTCTGGTGGCCGCGCCAGCTACGCCGGCCAAGGTGGTGACGGCGCCGAGGGGGCTCTCCTGCGGCTGCTTCGACGCACGGGAGGCCGCGGTCGGTAAGATGGCCAAACAGTCCCTCTCGGCCGGACGGGTTTTGCAGGTGAATCGGGTGGCCTCCCCCAGGCAGGGGCGGCGCGGCGAACAGGTCGCCCTCCGCATGTCGGCGTAATGGATTCGAAATGAGTATGTCGGAAAACGCGCTGGCTGATGGTGTGCTGGGTCAGCGGATCGTTGACGGATGCCGGGTGCGGAATATGCGGTGCCGACGGTGCCCTGCCGGGGTGAATTGCGACCTGAGTGTTGTACTCTGGCGGACCAACCCCGCGACCCGGGTGAAGCGGGCGAGCGCACGGCCCGGGGTCCGTTGACACTTTCGTCACGCTGTCGTCACGACAGCGTTGCTGCCCCAAAATCCGCCAGGCAAGGCGCGAGGAGCGAAGTTTTGTCCGTAAAAATGCACCACGAGCAACACCGCATGGCGGATTTTTGGGCGCAAACCGAAGGGGCGGGGTGTTGTTGCCGCGATCCGGTGTTGTGCCTCGTTTCCGCACGCACGGCGCGCCCGGGTTTTCAACGAATGGCCCCGCAACAAAAGCGCCTCCATCGCAACAGCACGGATGGTCACGGATGGTATTGACAGGCCCTGGAGCAATCGTCATGGACCTGGACGGCGAGAGATGTCCCGGACGCACCCCACACAAGCAATTCTCCATGCCACTGTCATCCCGTGAGCGATGAGGCCAGGGCGGCGCTCCTGCGCGGCCGCGCTGCCGGCGATGTGGGGAGTCTGATGTCGCGATCCAGCGCGACCGACACCGCCATCGCGCCCGAGGCGTATAGAGAGTTCTGCGATTTTCTGGAGCGCGCGAGCGGTATTGTGCTGGGTGACAACAAACAGTATCTGGTGACCAGTCGCCTGAGTCGCCTCATGGGCGAATTTGGCTTCATGCACTTTGGCGATCTGCTGACCGCGCTTCGCTCCAGCGGCTCGCAAGCGCTCGGCAGCCGCATCGTGGAGGCGATGACCACCAATGAGACATCGTGGTTTCGCGACGAACACCCGTTCGCGGTACTCAGGGAGTTGATATTTCCGGAGCTTGCCAAAAGCCGGCGCTGCCGGCTGCGTATCTGGTCGGCGGCCTGTGCCTCGGGCCAGGAGCCGTACTCGATTGCTATTGTCCAGCAGGAATACCGGCGCGCTAATCCCGGAGCCTTGCAGGAGGACGCCGAGATTCTGGGGACCGACATTTCGGTGTCGATGCTCGACCTCGCCAAAGCCGGGTATTACGACCAATTTGCCATGAGCCGCGGGCTGACGGATGAGTACAAAAAGCGCTATTTCCGTCCTCGGGATATCGGCCACAAACTGGTCAAGGAATTGCGCAACCGTGTCCAGTTCAGGCAGCTCAATCTGTTGCACAGCTACGCCCATCTGGGTCGTTTCGACGTGATTTTTTGCCGCAATGTTTTGATTTACTTTGCCCTTGAGGACAAGAACGCAATCCTTTCCCGCATGGCGGCCAGCCTGAGCCCCGGGGGCTACCTGGTGCTGGGCGGTACCGAGTCCCTGACTGCGGCGAGCGAAGTTCTGGAACGGGTGCGCCATGGCGGTGGTGTCGTCTATCGTCGGCGCGACTGACCATCTGCCAAGGCCGGCAATTGCAGCGGGATCAAAGCGCCAGCGACAGTTTTCTCGCCAACCGCGCCTGTGTGCGGGGTGGGATCGAAAGCGCTCTGTTGCGGTTGCGCGAAACGCTCGCCGACGGCGGTCTCAGCCTCCGGGATGTCAATGTCTCGCACCATTCCGCGGGTTGCGGGAATTCCTGAACGCCGGGGCAGGAGCGTTTCGGGTCGGGCGCAACAGGCCCTCGGGAACTGGCCGGCGCGGTAGATACAGAAAGCGAAGGGCAGCGCCGGATACTGTACTTGCGGGGCGTCGGCCGGGTGGATTATTTTGTCCGAGGAGCGAACAGTATCGCGCCGACGAAGATTTCCTTGATACTGTGACAGCAGCGCCTTGTGCCCTCGGTATCGGTAGCTTGACTATAACAAGAGGGTTGAAAAATGAAGCTGAATTTGCCGGTAACCGATCACGAAGTCTCCCTGGACGCCAGCACCCGGATTATCTCCACCACTGACCTGAAAGGCCGCATCAATCAGAGCAACGCGGCATTCGTCCGGTTCAGCGGCTTCACGTGGGAGGAACTGAAAGGCAACGATCACCACATTCTGCGCCATCCCGACATGCCGCCGCAGGCGTTCGGTGATCTCTGGGCCGCCCTCAAGGCCAACAAATCCTGGATGGGGGTGGTCAAAAACCGGACGAAAAATGGCGACTTCTACATCGTCGATGCCTTCGCCACACCAATTTACGATCAGGGCAAAGTGATTGGCTATCAGGCGGTGCAGCGGATGGCGGAACCAGCGGTCCGTCAACGGGCGCTGGCGCTGTACGAAAAGCTGGGCAGGGGACAAAGCCTGCGCAAGCTCACCAGGACGCTGGGGAGCCGGGTGCGCTACAGCGCAGTGATCTTTGGCGTCGTGCTGACGCTGGTGGCGGTGGCGAAACTGGCTGGTACGCTGACCTGGATTCAAAGCGGTATCGGTCTGGTGCTCGGCGCGGTGCTCTCGGCCGCTGCCGGCTGGCTGTTGGCAAGGCCCCTGCGCAAGGCAGCAGTGGAAGCGCGGGCTCAGGTCGACGATCCGCTGATGCAGGCGGTCTACACTGGCCGCAACGATGAACTCGGTGCACTGGTGCTGGCCAATCGCGCGCTTCGCGGCAGTCTGCGAACGGTGCTGACACGGGTGCGGGAAGCCGCCGAAGGACTCGGTGACGCGAGTCGGGAGACGGCGGTGGCGGTGGCGCAGACCAGTCGGGCGGTCCAGCAGCAGCAGAGTGAAACCGAGCAGGTAGCGACCGCGATGAACGAGATGGCCGCAACCGTACAGGAGGTGGCGCGCAATGCCGGGCAGGCGGCGAATGTCGCCGCATCTGCCGACGAGCAGGCGGCACGCGGTGCCGAGATCGTCGCAGGCGCGGGTGTACGCATGCAGTCGCTGGTGCGGGAGGTTGAGCGTACCGCCACCGTAGTCGGGACGCTGGAGGCTGACAGCGAACAAGTCGGCACCATCGTCAACATGATTCGCGAGATCACTGATCAGACCAATCTGCTGGCGCTGAACGCCGCCATCGAGGCCGCCCGCGCGGGTGAACATGGGCGCGGATTTGCGGTAGTGGCGGACGAAGTGCGTACCCTGGCGGGCCGCACCCGCAAATCGACGGCGGATATCCAGGAGATGGTCGAGCGCTTGCAGAGCGGTTCCCGGGACGCCGTGAAGGTTATGGAGGCGGGGCGCGGCCAGGCGCGCGAGGCCATGGACCAGGTACAGCAGGCGGTGGCGGCGTTCGGCACCATCGCCGGCGCGATTCGGGAGATCACCGATATCAATGCCCAGATCGCCAGTGCCGCCGAAGAGCAAAGCGCGGTGGCCGAGGAGATCAACCGCAACGTCAACAACATCAGCACCATGGCGGCGGAGACCACCGACGCCAGCCAGCACACGGCTGGCGTCTCTGAAATCATGTTGGAACTGGTTGCGCGGTTGAAATCGTTCCGTGTTTGAGTCTCCGGGCAACTGACGATTCGTCGCTGCCGGCGGCTTTATTTTTTGTAACCTGTTGCGCTTAACGTCTGTAGGTCTTGCATTTACGGGCGGTATACCGATTGCGGAAGCACAGCCACAAAGTGCCAACGGTGATCGGTAGGTCCCAGCGCAAGATGCGATGAAGACGAAGGCCACGCTCGGTTCACCGCAAGGTGCGTGCGGCTATCACGAAGAAAGGTAGTGCCGCTGGCCAGTCCTGGATTTTGAGCAATATGAACCCGGAATTAATGGCGTTTGAACATTTGTATCCCGGCGATCGATGGGTCACTGCCGGCACGTCAGCGACGAGTGTGTGGAGGATATTGTGAGCACTGAAGCAGATGATGAACTTCTCCAGGACTTCCTGACGGAGGCTGGCGAAATCCTCGACACCCTGGGGGGGATGCTTGTTGAGCTGGAACAGAGGCCCCGGGATACCGATCTTCTGAACACGGTGTTTCGCGGGTTTCACACCATCAAGGGCGGCGCCGGATTTCTCAGCCTCGACGCGATGGTTGCCATATGTCATCACGCGGAGGAAGTTTTCAATGTGCTGCGCCAGGGCGAGCGCAGTGTCGACGCCGAGTTGATGGACGCCGTGTTTCGGGCGCTTGACGTCGTCAAGGAGCAATTTCAGCAGCTTGAGGACGGCGTAGACCTGACGGCTGCAGACGATGAATTGCTGGATTTGCTCGACCGCTACGCCACCCCGGAGGAGTCCACTGCGCCGAACATGGCGCTGGCCTACGATGTGGCAGTCGCCACCGTTGTGGAGGTGCAAAGGTCTGATGATTCGCAGCAGTACGGCAATGGCGAATTCCCGGGTGTCACTGACGCCGAGTTTGCCGAGCCGGTGGAGATCGGCAGCCCGGTGGGTGTGGCGGACGCTGTCGCGACCGGATCCCGTTTCGACAGCACCGGGGACGCCAACGACGGCGACGAGATGTCGCAAGAGGACCTTGAGCAGCTACTCGACGATCTGCACGGGCAAGGGAAAAGCAGCACGCCCGCGATTGCGAAGGATCCCGGAGGTCCGGCGTCCGCCGCGGATACGCCGCTTGCGGATGCTTCGCTGCAAGCCGCGCGCAACAACGCCGAGACGACGGTGCGCGTGGATACCGGCCGACTCGACAAGATCATGAATATGGTCGGCGAGCTGGTGTTGGTGCGCAACCGTCTGGCTACCCTGAAGCCAGGTATCGCGGACGAAGACGTCTCCGCTGCCATTGCGACCCTCGAGCTGGTGACGTCCGACCTTCAGGCCGCGGTGATGAAAACCCGCATGCAACCGATCAAGAAGGTGTTTGGTCGCTTCCCGCGCGTGGTGCGGGATCTCGCGCGCAGTCTGAACAAGGAGGTCGATCTGGAGCTGCATGGCGAGGATACCGACCTCGATAAAAATCTCGTTGAGGCGTTGGCCGATCCCTTGGTACACCTGGTGCGCAATTCGGTGGACCACGGCATCGAGATACCTGCTGAGCGGGAGCGCGCAGGCAAGCCGCCGGTAGGTAAGGTGGTGCTTTCCGCGAAGCAGGAAGGCGATCATATTCTGTTGACCATCAGCGACGACGGCGCAGGCATGGACGCTGACGTGCTGCGGAAAAAAGCTGTTGAAAAAGGTCTGCTTGATGCGGATGCCGCTGCTCGCATGACGGAAGCGGAGGCATTCAATCTGATCTTCAAGCCGGGCTTTTCCACCAAAGCGGCGATTTCCGATATCTCCGGTCGCGGAGTCGGCATGGATGTGGTCAAGACCCGCATCGATCAATTGAACGGTTCCGTCGAGATCGAATCGGTCAAAGGTGTCGGGACTCGCCTCCGTGTCAAGTTGCCATTGACACTGGCGATTCTTCCGACGCTGATGGTCGGAGTCGGTAAACACATTTTCGCCTTGCCATTGTCTTCGGTCAGCGAGATTTTTCAATTCGCCGACTGCAAGACGACTGTGGTGGACAACAAACCCTGCGTGGTGGTGCGTGAGAAAGTTATACCGCTGTTCGATCTGCGGCATTGGCTGGTGCGCAACGTTGGCGATCATCTGAGCGACTGTGAAGGCAATGAGCAGGTGGTGATTGCACATTTGGGGGCGCAGCGGATTGGCTTGATCACCAATCGTGTACTGGGTCAGGAAGAGGTAGTGATCAAGCCTCTCGGCACCCTGCTGCGCGGGTTGCCGGGCTTTGCCGGCGCCACCATCACCGGGGACGGTAGTGTTGCGCTGATTCTCGATGTTCCGAGCCTGGTCAAGTCCCGGACGGGACGCGGCAGCATGGAGAGCCTGGCTGCCTTGGCCGGCCTGCCGCCCGACCGGGCAAGGCAGGACGCGCTGGTCGCAATGTCGTGACTGGAGGGCAGGCGCGGCAGTTCAGCACAACGATTTGTCCCGCCGCGGCCGGGTCTGTGCAGGCGCCGGCGTCCGCGCGCGCCGGTCAACCGGTGCACCGGTTTCGTCCGGGGATCTTTTGAAATGGCTGTGCGAGTGCTGGTGGTCGACGATTCGGCATTTTTTCGCCGCCGGGTTACCGAGATGCTCGATGGCGACCCGCGACTGAAGGTCGTGGGGTTCGCTGTCGATGGCCGTGATGCCATCAACAAGGCTCGCGAGCTGAATCCCGATGTCATCACCATGGATATCGAAATGCCGGTGATGGATGGCATCAACGCTGTACGTGCCATCATGGCGGCGACACCCAAGCCGGTATTGATGTTTTCGTCACTCACTCAGGAAGGCGCCAAGGCAACGTTCGAAGCGCTCGAAGCGGGAGCCCTGGATTTTTTGCCCAAGAGCTTCGCGGAAATTTCCCGCAATCGCGACGAAGTTGCCCGGGTATTGCGCTCCCGCGTGTGGTCTCTCGGGGTTCGGGGGTTGCCCAAATCGCGCGTGGTCGCCACGCATGAGTGCGCATCGCCGGTGCGGCTTCCGAGCGCCCTGAAGCAACGCGAACTCAGCGGTGTGCGGGTCGTCGCCATTGGCACTTCCACCGGTGGCCCGGTGGCGCTGCAGCAGGTGCTGTCCGCGCTGCCGGCCAATTACCCGATCCCGATCTTGTTGATTCAACACATGCCGGCATCCTTCACAACCACCTTTGCGCAACGGCTCAACCAGCGTTTCCCGCTGAACATTCGCGAAGCGGTGAATGGCGATGTGCTGGAGCCGGGCACGGCTCTGCTCGCTCCGGGCGGCCAACAAATGCTGGTCGAGGCGCAGGGTCCCCGGTTGCGCGTCGCTGTGCGGGAGAGTATGCCGCGGCAGAATTATCGGCCGTCGGTGGATGTAACCTTCGGATCGCTGGCTCGCGCCTGCCCGGGGCGCGTGCTCGCGGTGGTGCTCACCGGCATGGGGGTCGACGGTCGTGACGGTGCGCGGTTGCTTAAGCAGGGCGGCGCGCTTGTCTGGGCCCAGGACGAGGTGACCAGCGTGATCTACGGGATGCCGATGGCTATTGCGCAAGCGGGTCTTGCCGACGAGATACTGCCGCTGAGCGAAATCGGCGTGCGTCTGGCAGAGCTGCTCTGAACCATGGATACCACGACGCTGCCTGGAACAGCCGCCTCGCCTATCGGCGGCAATTTGCTTGAAGGTGGACATACCAGATCGCTGATGCAGTTGACGGTGCTCATCATTGTGGTGGGCGGCACCGTACGTGGAATCATGGCGCAGTCGCGGATTCCCATCCTTACTGCGCACACCGAAGGTGTTGGAAGCGATTGCGAAAGAGGCAGGGCGGGCGATGGATGAGCTGATGGCTGCCGGCCTGGTAACCCTGGGTCCACATCCGGCGTAATGGCGGTTGCGCCGCCAGTAGCGTGACGGGGAGGTTGCCCCAAAAATGCACGGAAGGTTGGCGGGCTTCCAGCGCGGTTCGACGCCGCGTTAACGGCAACCTGTCACGGGCGGGTTCAGCGAAGGTTTTGGCGGCTCGCGCATCAGATATGGCCGTAATCTGTCGATACACTTTGGCGACTGCCGCCAAAGTGTCGACACTGACAGAGGAGTTGAGATGAAAAACGAAATGCAAGCGCAACCTGCGGATAAAGACCAAAAGTTCAAGTGCGTAACCTTTTGTCTCGACGATGAAACCTACGGCATCAACGTGCTGCAGGTGCGAGAGGTGCTGCGCATGACCGACATCGCACCGGTTCCGGGTGCGCCCGACAAGGTTCTGGGTGTCATCAATTTGCGCGGCAGCGTGGTGACGGTGGTGGATGCGCGCAAAAGTTTCCGGATGGCCGCCAGGCCCGTGGACGAGGCTGCGCGCATTATTGTGGTGGAAGTCGACGAGCATGTCGTGGGTCTGTCCGTGGATGCCGT
>JACPPB010000006.1 GCA_016191205.1 Gammaproteobacteria bacterium
TCGTGGACGCGCGGCGCAATGCGGATCTGTCTCAGGCGCTCCGGGATGCGGAACTCGTCCACGTCGATGGCAAGGGGATCGAACTTGGTCTCGCCGCTCTCGGCGTCAAAGGCGAGCGTTATGCCGGGATTGATCTGATGCTGGACCTTTGTGCGCAGGCATCCAAGCTCGGTCTGTCGATCTATCTCCTTGGCGCGCGACCGGAGGTCGTTACTGCGGCGGCGCAGCGGCTGCGCCAGCGCTGGCCCTCGCTTTTGATCGCGGGTTTGCGCGACGGCTATTTCGAGGCGCACGAAGAGGCCGGCGTGGTCGATGCGATCAACGCCTCGGGCGCGGCATTCCTTTTCATTGGCATCAGCTCGCCGAAGAAGGAGATATTCCTGCGGGACAATTGGCAGCGCCTCGCCGTGCCCGTTGCGATGGGTGGCGGCGGCGCGTTCGACGGCGTATCGGGCCGGCTCCCGCGCGCGCCACGCGCGGTGCAGAAGATCGGAATGGCATGGCTGTTCAGGCTGTGCCTGGAGCCGCGACGGCTGGCACTGCGCTATCTCCGCACCAATGCGATCTATGCGTCGTTGCTGGCCCGCGCATGGTTGGAAAAGCGAATTGCAGCGCGCAAGACCAGGCAGCGCTGACATGGCTTTCTCGAACAAGGCCCCGGATCCGAGAGCCAAGGTCGCATCCGTGATGGTGTCGCAGACCGCCGCGACCATTGCTCTTGCGCTGCTGTACCTGCTGTTCTGTCTGCAGCACGTCGTGATCGGAACGGCATTCGAGGAGGGGCAGGGGCTGTCGCTGGGGTCAACGGCGCTTCGTCTCGTCGCGCTCTGTTCGGCGGTGTTCTTCTTCGTCAGGGAGCGCGGCATCGCAAGCCGGCTGCGGGCGCCGTTCTTCGCCATTGTTGCCTGCCTCTGCGTCCTCGCTATCTCGACGGCGCTCTCCGATCATCGCCCGATCGCGGCGAAATTTGCCGTTCGTTACGCGACCCAGCTCTTGATGCTCTGGTGCATCCTCAATGTCCTTCTGCTCTATCCGCATCTGCGGGGCGCCATCGGCCGCGCGCTGATCATTGCGCTCTGGGTCGGGCTCGCCGCCGGGCTGGGCGATCGATATGGCATCGACTGGATCGCGCGGCTGAGCGTCCTGTTTCACGGCTCCGATGCACTCAAATACATGCCGCGAATCATCGGACTTTACGAGCATCCGGCAACCTTCGGCGCCATCGCGGTGGTCGTGGCGGTCATGGCTTGCCAGCTGCGCGCGGAAGGCGCGATCGGCAAGCTGGATCTGGCTGCGGCGATTGCCGGCGCGGCGGCTGCATTGATCCTGACCGAGGCCCGCAATCCGATGGTGCCGCTTCTTATGCTGGCGGCGGCGTTCGCCATCACGAGAGGAGGCCGCCAGCGCTGGCTCGCCCTTTCCGCGCTGGCGCTGTTGGCCGGGCTGATCGCGGCGACGATCTGGCTTCGCTATGAGGAGCTGACGAGCGCATCTCGCGAAAGTTTTGCCACCATGTTCTCGCTTGGCCGGACCTATATCTGGCAAGGCGCCTTCGATGCCTGGAAGGAGCGGCCCTGGTGGGGGCTGGGCCCCGGCGTGTTTCAGTTCCTGACGCCGGATTTTACCGGAGGGCGGTTCCTGCGTGGCGAGCTGCATGCGCACAATCTCGTCCTTGGAATTCTCTCGGAAACCGGAATGATGGGGCTCATCGCCATGACCGGACTCCTCATGACGCTTGGCTTGCCCGCTCTTTCCGGCAGGACCGGCCACACGGGCCGCCGATGGGCGCTGAATTGGCTCGTCGTCCTGTTTGGTCTCGGGCTGTTTGATTTCTATCTGCCGTTCTACGGGTTCGCGCTACATCTCTCGGTGGCGGCGGCGCTGGTCTTTTGTGCTCCGGCTGGCGAGCCCGGTGCCGATCGCCGCGTGGCCGGGATCACAGGGGAGGCGCAATCATGAGGGTGTGCGTGACGGGCGGCGCCGGCATGATCGGACGGCGCCTCGTGTCCCGTCTCACCGGCCAAGGCGATATCGTCGCGGTCGTCGACGACCTCAGCAGCGGGCTGCCGATGCCGGCGGACGCAGAGATCGCGCACCGCTGCGACATCCGCGAGGAGCGCGAGATGCTGGCGTTGATGGCTGATTTTCGGCCGGATGCGATCATGCATCTGGCGGCGCTCCATCATATTCCGACCTGCGAGATCGACCGCCGGCGGTGTCTCGACGTCAATGTGCTGGGAACGGAGACCGTGCTCCTGGCTGCGTCCGAGGCCCGCGTCGCACGCGTCGTTCTGGCGTCCAGCGGCGCGGTCTACCGATGGGCGGACGGCCCGCTCCAGGAAGAGACGTCACCAACGCAGGCGATGGACAATTACGCCCTGTCCAAGCTCTCCAACGAAAGCCAACTGCGGCTGTGGTGCGAGCGCAGTGCGGCGACCGGCCGCATCGCGCGGATATTCAACACGATCGGCAA